>CBDBVE010000024.1:0-365733 GCA_965212595.1 Flavobacteriaceae bacterium | reverse complement strand
GAATATGTTGTTTTACAAGTCCGGAACCTGATTGAAAATAAACGCCGGTTTCCTGCAAAGACGGTCCGCTTACTACCAAATCTTCTAGACCGTCACCATTTAGGTCTCCAGAAGCTACATTGGGGCCGAAAGCAGAAGTACGATGTGGAAGTAAAATTTCATTGATAAAATCGTTATAGTAATTCTCAAGATGCAGATGCTGTACAATCAGGGAACTGTCTTTTTCGGTCTCAAAAAGTCGTTCCTCTTTTTTAGCGGACTGCTCTGCCAAGGTAGAGGCATCATTGTAATTTACAGTCAGAAATTGATTGGCCTTAATCCCCTTTAGCAGCTGTGTTTTTCCATCAGGCCATTTAATTTTTAATTCATTGATAAGACTGTCTTTACCGAGCCCGAAATGCATTTTGGGTGCAACAGCAGATTGAAACCCCCTGGTAAGTGTTAATTCCTGAAATTGGGTTCCATCATTAGTCGTAAGGCTTACTTTGGCCCTATACCAAAAGGATTGGTAGTTTTACCCTTGAAGTCAAGGCTAAAAAAATTGTTTTTTTGAGCGCTTTTATTTTCGAAAATGACGGCGGCATCGTCAATATTATTTAGAACAATTTCAAGGTCTCCATCATTATCGAGATCGGCGTAGAGCCCTCCATTGGAAAAACCTTTATAGCTAAGCCCCCAGTCTTCGTTTACTTGCTTGAAGCTAAGGTCTGTCTGATTTTGAAAAACGAAGTTATCTATTTTCTCCGAAGGAATGGCATGGATGCGCTTTAAAAGGCTGTCCATAGGCCTTCCGGCTTTTCCCAGGCATCAAAATAGTCTTTGTTGTTGATTTCACGGCGCGTACCGTTTGAAATAAAAATATCTTTCCAGCCATCATTGTCTAGATCAGCGATCAGAGGTCCCCAACTCCAATCCGTTGAGGAGATACCTGCAAGCCTGGAAATATTACTGAAATCGGGGAGCGAATCGCGGAGCATCCCATTATTCATCTGGAGGCTGTTCTGCATGTACTGATAATGAAAACCGTGGTTTACCGTACTCCAAAAAAGATTGGGATTCATGCTGGCCATATTGGCTTTAGACCTACGGTTGTTTTGTGCGGTCATATCTACTTGTAGGATATCAAGCAGTTCGTCGTTATTAAAGTCGGCAATATCCACTCCCATCCCGTAGAAAGAGGTATTTTTTGTTGACTGTCGCACCTCTTCACTAAATGTACCGTCCTGGTTGTTGATAAACATATAGTCTGGCGAACTAAAATCATTAGAGACGTAGAGGTCTGGCCAGCCATCTTTGTTTAAGTCGCCTACGGTTGCACTTAAGGAGAGGCCGAAGGTTTTTAAACCCGCTTCTTCCGTTACATCCACAAAGGTGTTACCATCATTCCGAAATAGCTTATCGGTTTCGTGTTCTTTAGGAAATTGTTGTTTAAATCTGTAAAAGCTATTTGGCGCATTGAAGGGAGTAGGAGGGTAGTTGGCCAAATACATATCCAGATCTCCATCGAGGTCGTAATCCAGGAAAGTAGCTTGCACGCTATTTCCGGCATCAGCTAAGCCATAAGTATCAGCTTTTTCTATAAATGTAGCATCTCCATTATTTACGAAGAGTTGATTTTCTTTTGGGGTATATTTACCTCCCACAGAACAATAGATATCAAGGAAACCATCGCCATTAATATCTACGAGGGTCACGCCTGTATACCAGCGTGAATCCCCTGCCACTCCGGCCTTATCTGTTATGTCTTCAAATTTTAGACCTCCTTTGTTCAGATACAGTTTGTTGGAAACCATATTGCCGGTAAAGAAAAGATCTGTTAGGCCATCATTGTTGAAATCGCCAGCGGCGACTCCGCCACCCATGTAGATATAGGCATAGGTGAAGTAATTAAGGGTGTCGTTCTCTGTAAGTGTATTGGAAAAAGTAATGCCCGTTGCAGTTGCGTCCAGTTGCTGAAAAAGCGCCTCTTTATTTTTTTTCTCAGTACAGGATGCCAATAGAATTATGCCCGCAAGCAGAAAAACCTTATTCATACAATTTTAAATTAGTTGGGATAAAGATACTAATCTGGAAAATTTAGTGGTGTTAAAAAGCGGAACTTCCTAATGGAAGTTCCGCCTAATAAAACATATGTTAACTAAACTTGGTTTAGAAACCAGGGTTTTGTGTTAATGTACCGCCACTCAAATCAATCGCATTAATTGGAATTGGTAATAAATCCATTATTGCCTGATACTGATTTGCTTTCTGACCAAAGTTTGCAATGGTACGCGCTTCGTTGGTAACGTAGGTGTTTAATACATCTACAGTTACGCCCCATCTTCTTAGGTCGAAAAGACGGTGTCCTTCCATGGCCAATTCTAGTCTTCTCTCAAAACGTACTGCCTGTCTTGCAAAGGCTGCATCAGGGAAAGAAGCATAAGGCTCTACCTGATAGTTTGCCGCAGGAGCATCTCCAGCTTCATTCATTAAAGGAGTCATGTTTTTGGCCCTGTTACGTACCTGGTTCACATAATCTAATGCTGTTGCCACATCACCATTAGCCTCAACGGCGGCTTCGGCAGCCATTAATAAAACGTCAGCATAGCGCATAATGTGGTAGTTAACACCGGAGTGTTGCTGCCCCCAAGCACCAGTTCCTACGTTTCCGTCCTCACCAGACTGATATACGTTTTTCTTAGGAAGGTAGGGCCCGGAGATATCTGCAAAGCTTGCACGAATCCAGTCTTTTCCAATATTTGTTCCATACCCGTTATAATCAACACCTCTTCTACCAATAGTGTAATCAATTCTAGGATCTAACGGTCCCGCATGTGGGGTAAAAGCATCTGCACTATTTACGCCATAGTCATTAGCGATATCTGTTTGATTAAAGGTATCTAACAACGGTAGTCCAGTACCATCTGTCTGATAGGCATTCGCCAAATCCTGAGAAGGCTGATAGAAACCCACAGCAAGAACCAAAAGGTCCTGGATTAGGGAAGTTCAACGTTCCACCTCTGTTACCGTTAAAAGACTGTCCTGAATCTGCCGTAAACTGAATCGCAAAAACAGATTCTGCACTGTTATCACCGGCAAGGCTAAAGTTATCAAGGAACTCGGCGTTCAGCGCGTAAGGACCATTGTTAATTACATCTTGTAATAAGGTCAAGGCAGCACCCCAATCAGATTGGAATAAATGTGTTTTTCCTAGGAATGCTTTAGCGGTCCAGGAAGTTGGTCTCCCTACATCGGCCTGCGAATTCGGTAAATTATCTACCGCAAACTGCAAATCGGCTTCAATTTGGTCCCAGATAGATCCGGAATTTGGCTGATTAAACTCAGTTGCCGCAAAATTCTCTTCAGAAATGAAAAGGTACATTTACATAGATCTTTTGCAACTCAAAATTGTAATGACCTCTTAAGAAGCGTGCTTCTGCCAATTGTGCACTGAAATCTCCTTCTGTTAACGAATTAATCAAAGAAATTACTGCATTTGCACGGTTGACACCAGCAAAAAAGTCCGTTCCACTTTCCAAAAATATATGGATTAGCACTCGTCCAGTCATAGGTCTCCAGCAAGAATAAATCGGCCTGGTCACCATCTGTACTTCCCTTATGTGCATCATCTGAAATCACATCAAACCACCAGTTATCGCCACTAACTGTCCAGTCTGCGGCACCCTGGTTATTTCTAATCCCATCTAAAGCCGAGTAGGCTCCAATGAGCAACAGATTCACGCCCTGTTCGTTCTGCAAGGCAGCATCACTCAATGCACCCACAGCAGGCTTCTCTGTAAAGTCGTCGCTACACGCAAGTATAGCCACAAGCATCATTGCATAATAAAATACTCTCTTTTTCATCTTTTTTAGAATTTTGTGTTAATACCAACAGTGAATATTTGCGAAACTGGGAAGATACCGAAATCAACACCAAGAGATAAATTATCTTGGGGAATAATTTCAGGGTCAAAACCCTTCGTAATCCGTAATGGTAAAGAGGTTGGTCCCCTGAATATAGAGTCTAAGAAGGTCCATACCTACAGCACTTGCAATATCCTCTGGAAATGTATATCCAATCTGTAGATTCTTTAATCGTACAAAGGATGCGTCTTCTACGAAATAAGAATTTGGTTGTGTCTCTGCATTTTGAATGGTTTGACTCAAGGCAGGAAGCGTCGCATTAGTGTTGCTAGGCGTCCAGGAGTCTAGAACTCTTGTACTTCTGTTCCCGTTAAAGAAGGTAGGGAAGTCTGTAAAGATCTTCTCATAGTTATAGGCATCGTTTCCTTGAGAACCTGAGAAAAAGGCAGAAATATCAAAACCTTTATAAGCGGCAGTAAGGTTTAGACCAAAAGTAAAGTCTGGATGTGGAGACCCTATGATTGTTCTATCGTCATCATCTGTATCCCCGTCACCGTCTACATCTCTGTAGGTAAATCTACCATTGCCGTCAAAACCGGTTACCTCTCTACCGTAGTAGATAGAAATTGGCTCGCCTACCTGTGTTCTGGTAACCGCACCACCCCTAAGGTCTGTTCTACCTACCTGGAAGTCACTGATCAGGCTTTTTACCTCATTCTTGTAATGCGAGATATTAAGAACCGCTCCGTACTTAAGTCCGTAAGAAGTTGTGTGCTTATAATCTATAGACAAATCAAATCCTGTATTCTGAATATCTCCAAGGTTTACTAGAGGAGCAACAGCATCAATAGCTGTAGTACTAATCAAACTGTTATCTCTAGTGATCAAATCTTTAGTGTCTATATCAAAATATTCGAAGGTGATAAACAGATCATCATCGAACAATCCAGCCTCTAAACCTATGTTTAAGGTTTCACTGGTTTCCCATTTTAGGTCAGGATTTCCAACAGTGTTTAAGATGGCTCCTGTAGAAATACTGGCTCCATTTAAGGCATAGTTGGCCAATGTCTCATCTAACTGTGAAATATTGATCGTCGGGTTATTAGCAGGCAAAGTTTGGTTACCTACCTGTCCCCAGGAACCTTTCAGTTTCAAACGGCTTACAATACCCCCTTGAGGGAAGAAGTCTTCATTACTGATCAACCAACCTGCGCTAAAAGACGGGAAGGTCTGACTCTTATTATCACCTAAGAAGCGAGAAGATTCATCGTTACGAACTGTAACCGTTGCAAAGTACTTGCCATCATAAGAGTAATTTGCCGTTCCGAAGATTGAGAATAAAGAGGTCTCACCGTCAAAAGCGTTATCAACATTAGGTGTTCCACTACCATTATTTAAAAGGTAGAAATCCGGGGTTTCAAAAAGGAAACCATTTCGGCTAATTTGTTTTCCCTTACTTCCGTCTTCCACGGCCTCTATACCAACAAGGGCATTTAAGCTATGTACACCAAAGTCTTTCTTATAATTTAAGGTATTATTCCAGTTCCAGGTAAAGGATTGGATATCTTGCTCAAACAAGGTATTGGTAGCTAAAGGCTCAATAAATTCCGGATCTAAAGCCTGGAATCTTCTTTGGTTGAAGTTTTCTATATTTCCACCAAAGGTAGTCTTAAAGGTCAGACCTTCATAGAGTTGGGCAGAAAGATAGATGTCTCCAAAAAGCCTAAAGATCTTATTGAAATCATCCTGAGCTCTTACCAATTGAGCAACGGGGCTCCTTGTATTACTTAAGCCCGGTGCACCTGTACCTGCAAAATCACCCTCATCGTCAAATACCGGAATAAGCGGGCTCATTCTAAAGGCGCTATTAATCTGGCTTAGATTATTGCCTCCTCTAGAGAAGGAAACATTAGCGTGATTTCCGATTAAGACCTTATCTCCCAACTTAAATTCAGTATTGGCACGGACTATTCCTTGCTTAAAACCTGTTTCTAAAAAGATACCTTCCCGGTTTAGGTAGTTCGCAGATAAAGAATACTTTCCGTTTTCTTCACCATTTTGAAGGTTTACCGCAACACTTTGTACCTCAGCATTTTGAGTAACCTCATCAATCCAGTTGGTACCGCCAGGCGATACAGTGGCACCTCTTGGTGCACGTACGATTGGATCATAAGAAACCACTCTTGTATATCCTTGTAATGTGCTGGGAATGCTAAAAGTACCACTTCCTGTTGGGTCGTACTGTGGGTGTGTTATGGCGGCGCCGTCATTGCTCAAACTTTGAAAGATCATATCTGAATGTTGCTGTACATTAAGAAGATCGGGCACATTAGCTGCTCTAGAAAAACCGCCATAGATGTTCACAGACAATACCGGTTTTTCCATGTTATAACCTCCATTTTTGGTGGTTACGATAACAACCCCGTTAGAAGCCCGTGCTCCGTAGATTGCCGCAGCACCATCCTTAAGAACGTTGATCTGGTCAATGTCTGCAGGGCTGATACTATTTAATACATTAGGATTGTCTGTCTGAAGACCATCAATAATGTATAGTGGATTTGTGTTGTTACTAGTACCAAAACCACGAATTACGATCTGTGGTGCCTGGCCAGGTGTTCCGTTATTAATTACTGTTAAACCGGTAACCCTACCTTCAAGGGCTTCAGCGGCATTTACGATCGGTGCTTTTGTAGCTTCCGAAACATCAACAGATGCAACAGAACCGGTTACATCACCTCTGGTTTGCGTAGAGTAACCCAATACCACTACTTCACTTAGCTGGTTTGCGTCTTCAGACATGGTAACATTAACTGTAGTTTGTCCGTTAACGGCAACTTCCTGAGTAGCAAAACCGAGGTAGCTAAATACTAAAGTGGCATTACTATCTGCCTCAATGGTATAATTTCCGTCAAAATCTGTTTGCGTACCGTTAGTAGTACCCTTAACTAGTACGTTGGCACCCGGTAACGGCGTACCGTCACTGTCGGTTACGGTTCCGCTAATTGTGGACTGCAATGCCTCCACACCATTACGCTCTTCCACAGTTGTATCCGGGGCTGCAAATGCAGGGGAACAAACAAAAAGAAAGAGTAAAGAGAAAGCCGTAAAGAACCGGGCAATTTTGCTCCTTTCCCTGGGCTTTAACGAATGATAATCCTTTGTTAGATTCATAATCATTTGTTGTTTAGTTAGTTTTAAATTTAAATAATTGAGTTTCAAAGCTTTGGCTGCAATTTAGCGAAAACGTTTTCGAAAAATTGACGAATAGCAAAGTTTTTTTAATAGTTAAGTGGTAAAATTATATAAACCACATACATCGCATTTATACTATTTTGTCAATTTCTTATATTATAATTGCTGGCCAAGATGGCAATTGTTAAAAAAACCACTGTTTATAGGCTTTTTGGTGGGGTATGACACAAACCTGCCAATTTACTGCTACTAATTTGCCTAAAAATCTATATCGTTATTGGCAAATCGTTATATACTCTACATAGAATTAACAAATCTATTAAAAAACATCTATGACGTAAACTGTAAATAGAGGATGGATTAGTATTAAAATGTTAAAATTGTATATACAATATAGTATAAGTATATTGTAGGCAAATGTAAGATGGACACCTTAAAAAAATACCAGCGAGAAATTACTTCACTATCACCGCAAGACTGCTTTCTTGTCATGAATAGGATACGGGATAGTTTTGACTATCCGGTTCACTTCCATCCTGAAATGGAGCTCAATTTTATTCAGAACGGAAAAGGAATGAAAAGGACTGTTGGTGAGAGCACGGAAGAAATTGATGATTTTGAGTTGGTTTTAGTGGGCCCTAACGTCTACCACGGTTGGGAAATGAATAAGTGCAATCATAGCGTACAGGAGGTGACAATACAATTCAATAGCGACCTTTTTAGCGACGCCTTTATGCGCAAGACCATAATGCGGCCTATAAGCCATATGTTTGAGCGCTCTGTTCACGGCATTCTTTTTGACAAGGAGGAAAGTCAAAAGATGGCGCCAAGGCTTCTTAAAGCCAATACACTTGAGGGAATAGATTTTTTTATGGAGTTGTTCTCCATTTTGTACGATCTTTCTAAAACCTCGGGTCAGCGTTTGCTTTCTGCCTCAAGATTACCCCAGGACAATTTTGAAAACAGTGACAGGATTAAATTGATCTACGATTACGTTCAGGAAAATTACGCGCGAAAAATTACCCTTAGTGAAATTTCGGGCTTATTAAATATGAGCAATGTTTCTTTTAACCGGTTTATAAAAAAATGGACGAACAAGACGTTTATAGACTACCTGAATGACGTTAGAATAGAGCATGCTTCCCGCTTGCTGGCAGAGCAGGACTACAGTGTTTCTGAGATTGCCTACCGCTGCGGATTTAATAATATTGCCAATTTCAATCGAATTTTTAAAAAGAACAAGGGTCGCACGCCAAGTGTTTACCGCAAAGATTTTTCAATAAATAGGACCGTCCAATAAATGTTTCCACAGTTTTAAGTGTTAATGATTTAATCTTAACTTCACCTTCATTAAAGATCTGGCCTTGTAAATAGATAGTAAGAATTTATGAGGAAAGCTTGGCAAAGGAATACCCATTGATTTAAAGAAACTTAAAATCACTTATGATGAAAATCAAAATAGTATCGATTGTTTTTATCACTTTTTTTATAGGAGCCCAGGCTCAGGAATTTGGCTTGCAATTCTATAGCCTTCGAAATCAATTTAAAAAAGATGTCCCTGGAACTTTGAAGACGATTAGCGATTGGGGCATTACTAAGATTGAAGGGGGAGAGAGTTATGGCCTTCCTCTGGAAGACTTTAAAGGGCTTCTAGAGCAGTACAATTTAAGTGTGGTAAGCATTGGGGCCTCCTTTAAAGACCTGAAACGAAACCCTGAGAATGTCATAAAAATGGCCAAAAGTTATGGAGCGGAGTACGTTATGTGCCCTTGGATACCACATCAGGGAGCGTTTTCTGCGGAAGACGCGAAAAAAGCAACGGAGGTTTTCAATGAGGCTGGAAAGCTTTTAAAAGAAAACGGACTTATTTTAACGTATCACCCTCATGGGTATGAGTTTAAGCCCAATGAGGACGGCACTTTGTTTGATATTATGGCAAGGAAAGCCGAGCACTTTTCCTTTGAGATGGACGTGTATTGGGTGAAGCATGGTGGAGCGGATCCTATGACGGTTTTAAACACTTATCCCGATAAATTTGTGCTTATGCATTTAAAAGACATGAAAAAAGGTGTTGAGGGAAATTATACAGGGCATGAAGACGTGGAAACCAATGTTACCCTGGGAACCGGATCTGTAGATATTGCCGCCTTGGTAAAGCGGGGGAAAGCCCTGGGAATTAAATACATGTTTATTGAAGACGAGTCTTCCCGGGTCTTGTCTCAGGTTCCTAAAAGTCTTGAATTTCTAAAAAATATTGGTGAGTAATGTTTAGGCCAGCCTTGGCAATAGCTTCCATAGTCTTAGGACTGCTTATTTTATGCTTGGGCGTATCGTGTTCTGCTGAGGGTCATGCGCCTCAACCTAACATCATCTGGTTGGTTGCTGAAGATCAATCCCCGGAGTTTTTTCCTATGTATGGGGATAGCACTATTGCGCTTCCCAATTTAGAGTCTCTCGCCAGGGACGCTGTAGTATTTACTAATGCCTCTAGCCCGGTACCCGTTTGCGCCCCAGCCCGTAGTGCTATCATAACAGGAATGTACCCTACCTCTTTGGGAACCCATAATATGAGGACCTACAATGCATACCGGCCAGAAAACGAGGTAGAAATTGGTGTGCCTAGCTACTCGCCCATAGTTCAGGAAGGGGTAAAGATGTTTCCGATATATCTAAGGCAACAGGGATACTACACTACGAACAATGCCAAAGAAGATTACAATTTTAGACCTATGGCTTCGGCCTGGGATGAAAGTGGTGAGCAAGCTCATTGGCGAAATGGAAAAAAGGGAAGCCCCTTTTTTTCGGTTTTTAATTTTCGGGTTTGCCACGAATCCGGGATCTGGAGGCAGGGTAAAGAAACACTTTTTGTTGATGCAGACGAATTACAGGTACCCCCATATTTTCCGGATAATGAAGTTGTAAGGCACGATCTGGCCGTAAATTACAGCAACCTAAAGCGCTTGGATGATCAGATCGGAGAAGTGATTAAACAACTCAAAGAAGATGGGCTTTATGAAAATAGCATCATTTTTTTCTACTCAGATCACGGCGGACCATTTCCGCGTCACAAAAGAGCGCTTTACGAGACAGGAACCAAAGTGCCTATGCTTATAAAGTTTATTGAAAACACTAAAGAGAAAGACAGCGATCATCGTTTCATCAGCTTTATCGACCTGGCTCCTACTGTGCTTTCAATGGCAGGTATTGAACCTCCAAAGGTAATGCAGGGGAAGGCTCAGTTTGGCCAATTTGCTGTCAGCAAGAAAGCAAAGTATACATTTCATTCTTCAGACCGTTTTGACGAGGTTTATGACCGGCTTCGTGCTGTCCGTTCAAACCGTTATAAATACATTAAAAATTTCAATACAGAAATAAGCAACGCCTTGCCGGTTTCTTATAGAGAGCAAATGCCAATGATGCGAGAGCTGAGAGCCATGTATAACGAGGGCACTTTAGATTCAGTGGCAGCACTCTGGTTTCGAACACCAAAACCCGAAGAGGAGTTATACCACCTTGAAACTGATCCTTATGAACTTCATAATTTGGCCGAAAACAAAAAGCATAGAGATACTCTTTTGCATTTGCGCGAAGTGCTAGACCGCTGGATCAAAGAAACACACGACCTGGGCCAATATCCGGAAAGCGAACTTTTGAATACCTGGCTGGTAAATGGTAAGCCTCCTCGTTTACCCGAAGTTGTACTTGTAGAAAAGAATGGCAAAATACGGCTTTCATGCAATAAAAAGGACGCCACAATTCTATGGAAGGCACCTACAGATACGCTTTGGAATTTATATACCCAACCCCTTCCAAAACATCAATCTTTTATTGCAAAGGCAGAAAGGATAGGGTATGAAGATGGTCCTCTTTTGACTTACATTGCTGAGTAACTGGAAAATAAATTATCGATCCAGCAAAGTCTTGAACTGATAAAAAAACCTTTCTAACAACCTGAGATCTTCAGTAATAATTTCGGCCATCCCCATCATCTCCTGACTGAATTTTACTTCCTTGTTATAACTCGTAATCAATTCTTTGGGTAAGGAGACATCCACGAGGTAAAAGCCATCTTCATCTGCCGTTAGCGAGATTTTATGTACCCTTCCTTTTAGCATACCAAATTCTGTTTCAGGATATTTTTCAAGTTTGATATTTACATTTTGCCCAATTCGTATTTTCCCCGAATTATGTGCGGGGGCCTTAATTTTGGCTATATATTGAGAATTGGATGAGGGAATTATTGTAAAAACAAGATCTCCCTGGGCAACCGTTTGATTTTCATTCCAATAGTTCATAAAGGAAACTTTGCCGTCAATATCAGATTTTAGTACATAGCGATGTTCCCAATCTTTGATGACCTTCTTGAGTTGATTGAAGGATTGAATGACCTTTTTTAAAAGCAGCAGTTCTTCCCGAGTCTTCGAAATCTCCGTGCCTCTTTGATTTTTTCTGGCTTCTCCAATGGCTTCGCGTACCTGAGAAATACTGATCCCAAGATTTTTATAATCCCGCTCCGCAGCTAGATATTTTAGTTGCCTTCCCTCATACTCCTGTTGCGAGATGACTCCTTTTTCAAAGAGTACCTTATGGCGGTTAAGATCATTTTCGTTATAAGCGAGCTCCGTACTTCGAAGTGCGTATTGTGATCTTAAACCCTCTAGTCTTCGGTAGAGCTCTGAAAGTGAATTACTATTTGCCATCGCCTCATTTGAAAAGGGGCGTAATTGCTTATTCAAGGTGTAATTGAAATAGTTATCCTCGAACTCAGCAAAACTTTGATCAATTTCACCCAGGAAAAGCAAGGGTAAACTGTCCATAGGAAATTCAAAACTATCTTGTTCAAGTCGTATTGTATCCAGTATAGATTGAAGATAAAAAACGTCTAAATGGTCTGCTGTATTTTCTAAAACAGCCAAAACGGTATTTTTTGTAACACTTTGGGAGTTCTTTACATAAATTGAATCGAACTTTCCTGAAATCAGCGCATATTCTTTTTGCGGGGGTACTTCTGTAGTTATAACCGTTTGAGACTCTAGTGTATCCGGATATTTTATTAACCATGAAATAATCAGGATGGCCACGATTAGTACTAAAAAAAGCGAATTTCCTTTTCGGATCATCCAGTTGGGTACATCAGATAGGATATCCTGTACTTCCTCACTTCTCAATTCAATACTTTCTAACTTTCCAGACATTTAGTTTCCTAGTTCTAACTGATTCTTTACAAGATGGTAATAAGCACCTTGAAGCCTTACCAGTTCCTGATGGTTTCCTACTTCTGTGATCTTGCCCTCATCAAGAACAACAATCTGGTGCGCATTTTTTACAGTGCTCAAGCGATGTGCTATGACAACCACTGTTTTGTTCTGAAAAAATTGTTTAAGTTTTTCCATGATTGTTCTTTCGTTGTTGGCATCAAGAGCGGAGGTAGCCTCGTCAAAGAAAAGATAATCAGGGTCCTTATATACCGCTCTTGCTATAAGTAAGCGTTGCTTTTGTCCTGTACTCAAACCTTCCCCTTCCATACCAATTTTTGTATTATAAGATAAGGGCAAACCCTCTATGAACTCTTTTATATTGGCCACTTCTACGGCATAGTGCAGCTTTTTTTTATCGATATTGTCGGCTCCAACCGCGATGTTGTTAGCAATAGAATCGCTAAAAATATAGTCCTCCTGCATTACAACACCACATTTGCTTCGCCATGTGCAATGTGAGATATTATTGATAAGATGAGGGCCTAGATATATTTGACCCTTTGAAGGTGTGTAAAATCTTAATAACAGCTTCATAAGGGTGGTTTTGCCGCTTCCGCTGGCTCCGACTATAGCTGTTGTTTTATTCGCGGGAATATGCAAATCCAGGTCTTTGATTACATGTCTGTCTGTTCCCGGATAACGAAACGAGAGTTTCCTCAAATCAAAGTCAAGCTGGTCTGGAATAGTGGTGATTTTATTTACTCCCGCCTCCTCTTCGTCTCTTTTATTGTGGATCTCACCAAGCCGCTCTAAGGATATTTTTGCATCTTGTACCTCTTTGATAAAGCTGATAAGTTGAGAAACTGGCGAATTTAATTGACCGACGATATATGAAATCGCCAACATCATGCCTAGAGTGATTTCTCCATCGATAACCAATTTTGCCGAGAAAACCGTAATCAAAATATTTTTTAGTTCATTGATAAAACCGGAGCCCACACTTTGGTACTGTTCCAGGGCCAGATTCTCCATCGAAATCTTAAATAGTCTCACTTGAACAAACTCCCAACCCCATCGTTTTTTTTTCTCAGCATTGTGCAGTTTAATGGTCTGCATACCATTTACCAATTCAATGACCTTACTTTGTTCGCCGCTAATTTGGGAAAATCGCTTATAATCGAGATCACGTCTTTTTTTTAGAAAAACGGTGATCCAGCCAAAATAAAGGATACTACCTAATAAAAAAATCAGGAAAATATAAAGGTTATAATAGGCGAGCACCAGGCCAAACACAAAAAGGTTTATGGTAGAAAACAATACACTTAATGATGAAGTAGTAAGGATGCGTTCTATACGGCTATGGTCATTGATACGTTGCAAAATATCGCCTGTCATTCGGGTATCAAAAAAGGCAATGGGCAACTGCATCAATTTGATAAAAAAGTCGGAAACCAACGATATGTTTATTCTTGTGCTGAGGTGGAGCAGAATCCAACTGCGTATGACTTCTATGGCTGTTCGGCCTATAAATAATGCCAACTGCGCAAATAAGATTAAATAAATAAAGTTAATGTCCTGGTTTTTGATACCTACATCGACAATACTTTGGGTCAAAAAGGGGAATATCAGTTGTAACAAACTGGCAGCTAAAAGTCCGATGACCAACTGCCATAAGAACTTCTTATATTTAAAGAGGTATTTTGATAAAAAATTAAAATCCATCTTTATATCTTCTCCCAAGGTGTCTGAATCGAAGAATTTAGGCGTAGGGTCGAGTAGTAAGGCTACTCCTTCCTCGGTGTTTTCGTCCGCATTGTTGCCAATCCAAGATTTCAAAAATTCGTCTTTTGTGAATTCTAAAAGGCCGTGGCCAGGGTCTGAAATTTTTAAGCTACTTGCCGATTTCTTATTGCTAATTTTATACAGAACCACAAAATGCGATTTGTTCCAGTGCAGTATGCTGGGAAGAGGGGCTTCTTGCAGGTCTTTGAATGATACTTTCACCCCAACACTTCGAAACCCAATTTTTTCCGCGGCATCGCTCAGATCCAATAGACTGCTACCAGCTCTCGTTGTTTCGCTGAGCCTTCTTATATAGGGTAACGAAAGAGTTCTATTGTAGTGTTTCGCCACTATCTTAAGGCAGGTAGGACCGCAGTCTTTACCGTCTGGTTGTAGGTAATGTGGAAATATTTTGGCCATTTAGTATTAATAAACCTGTTGCAATTTTTCTCTATTTTGTACAGCTTGGCGGGTGCTAACCAGACTCTTTGATAGTTGGTAAACTATTTTTTCCTCCAGTTCCTTTTTATTGTAGTTATCCAAATCCAATATATCTCCCAAACCATGGGCCTTTACTCTAGCAGCATTGCCCGGTTGGTCAATTCTTGTGTTCAGGGGTACAACCAGCATAGGCACCCGGGCATAGTATGCTTCTTTGACCGAACCCAGACCACCATGGGTTATAAATAATTTTGCATAAGACAAAACATCCTGTTGTGGAACAAAGTCTAATACCGTAGAATTCTTTGAATGCTTTAGCCTTAGTGGGGCGCGACCTTTAGAGACTATGAGCTCGGTATTTTCTATTCTAGTAAAAATCGATATTACTTCATTAAAAAAACGTTCAACCCTTTTCTGTCCCATAGATAAAGTGCCAAAAGAAAGATATATGACCATTTTATCTTTTTTACTCACTAGATTTTTCTTGAAACGAACATAGTCTTTAGAAAAATATTTACCCTCATTCTTTTGACTTGACCGTTCATAAAAGTTGATATTTTCAGGTAGTTTGGCATTAGAGAATTCAAGTTCTTTCGGGCATAAAACAAGACTATCAACACCTTTGATCCCTCTGTTCAATGCGTGTTTGAAATCTGTTTCTTTTTGCCAATCCAGGCTGTGTTCCTTGCAATGCATTTTCCAAAAATAAATTTCGTCTTTCCCTAAAAAGGCAGCTTTTAGAAGTAACTCATTCCATCTTTGTCTTGCTAAAAGTTGAAACCATTTCCATTTGCAAATGAGCTTGGAATACCAGACATTTTTAGGAATATAGGTTGAATTCATTGGTGGAAGACCCTTTACTTCCCCCGAATACACTTTTGTATGTAGTATGATTATTTTGGGGACATGAGGTTTTAAAAAAAAGTAATAATCTGCTAAGCTTTGGTCTAGATATATTTGTGTTGGTTGGTATTTTGCAACTAAGGTCAAAATAGCCTGGTAAGCATTTTTAAATTCCTCAAGCCTGGTCTTGTAAAATTCATTGGAAAGCATACTTTTTAACAAAAATCCTATGAAACCCCGGGTACTATTAATCATATACTCGGACAGATATTCTAGCTCATGATATGCAAAGCCTTCTGTCGTCAAGGTTTCGGTGAGAAAAGATGTTGTCGTGTACAACACTTCCTCTCCATTTTTTTCTAAGTGCGTAGCCAAGGAAAAAGTGGGATAGTAGTGGCTTGCAAAAGGTTGAATGATAAATAGAGTCATATAATTTGGTTTAAAATTTGGCTCCGTTTAAAAACAGAGCCAAATCCAAAATATTAATGCTGTCGCAAGAATATATGCTATGGACAATGTGGGTATGTACCATAACAATATGGCCCTCCTCCACTTGGAGGTGGATCACCAGGACACCATTGGCTACCTGGAGGCACTTGCGATCCACAATTAACCGGAGATCCATTACAGAAACAGTAGGGTGTACCACCCTTAACTGTTTTCAACTGTTGATTACTCAACAATTTGTCCGTAAACTTTGAAATCATTTTTTTCATTTTTTCAAAAATTTTAGATTAATAATTCATTTATAACTCGTGATTTGCAAATCCATAGTTGGGTTCAACCTGTTTTAGGTGAACCAATTGAAGGGCAAGGTCTTCTACTTTCACCGTTTCGGGCACAAGCTTTCCATTGAAGAATAATGTGGGCGTTCGGGTGGCTTCTGCCTGATTAGCCCATTCATTCTGTTTTTGTTGCAGGTTTGGCATATGTTCTCGTTCGGCATATCTATGATATGCTTCATTCCATGTAGTAAAATTGCGATCATTTCGGGCATACCATTCATCTAATGCCTTGGACTGAAGTGTTTTTGGAAGGCTTTGCACTTTTCTAACGAACTGTCCACCCGGGTCATTTTTATCCGGGTTAGACAGAAAAATAACCTTGCAATTGATATGCTCATTATGCGCTAGTAGATGTGCTATCCTTGCATGCATATTCGCACAGGGTGTGCAAAGCGGATTGCTTACGATGGTTATAGAATTAGGGGCATTTCTTTTTCCAATGGTTACCACCTCCAGGTCTTGAGGTATGAACGGCATTTCTCTTTGGCCTTCAAAAAGAGATCTGATTATTTTTGGATTGGCTTTTAGTGCATTAAGCTCTTTAGTTGCTTTTGTATTTTCTTTGGCATTAATCGCTGTATTTTTAAAAAGAAGCAAAAAGATCACTGGCACCATGAAACCCATGAAGACTTGGAGTATTGAAGTAGCATCAAGCACAAAGTCTTCTAAGGGGAAGGTGACGGTAATCAGAACAAATTCAGCCAGGAGAACCGCAACAACACCTAAACAGAAGGGACACCACATTTTGGCTTTAAAACGCTGATAGAATAAAGAATAGGTAGAAAATAGAAGAGATGAAGTGCTAAAGATCAGCTGAAGACCTAAAAACGTATTTAAGGAGATTGCTTTATAATGAGAAAGTAGTATTCCAAAGAAAGAACCGTAGAAATAAATGAATCCGGCATCGGACCAGGAGAACCAGCTTGTGATTTTTGAGGCAGGGCTATCTAGAATGCTTTGACAATTAAAGGTTGCTCCGGCATTGCAGAGCTTATTTACAAAATTGTTGGTGCTGTCAATGCTTTTTACAAACAATAGGCTCGCAAGGAGCATTCCGAAAAGCTTTAAAACTAAGAAAACCGATATGAATTCGGAAAAGGGGTTCATATTGAGGACAAGTCCTAAAACTACGAGGGCAAAAAGTGTAATAGCCAGTGGGAGTCTCACATTAGAGATAAACTCAGCGCGACGTTTTTTTTCGAACTTTTTTTCACCCGAAGTTTCATCCACTTCTGCCAGTAATACCACACCAGACCAATTTCTTAAAAACATCTCATAAGAATCCTCGATCCATCCTTGTTGGGTGTCTAGCCAGCAAATGCCATCTTCTTTAATGTCTTTTACAAGTTGAAAGGTTCCTCCGTTGATGCGAGAGAACGTAATAAGCGGAGTGGGAATATGCTGAAGGTCTTCTTTATTTAGCTGGAGGGCCGCATTTGCTATATTAAAATGGTCAAGGGCTGCCGTATAGGCCATCATTGAACTTGAATCTGGATGAGTTTCCAAAAAACGGGTTGCCCCTGTCCTGGTCACTCGAGCCTTGAGAAGTTTCAAAAAGCAATAGAAGGTATACTCAAAGTTATCGCGTTGGGGTCTAAAAGCAGTCAGAAGCTTTTTGACCGATTTTGGGATAAATTTCATGTAGCAATCTTTTGGTGTACATACTTTATGTACTACACGAGGCAATTGTTACTACAAAAACTGCAAAAAATTCTTATACAAATTAAAAGTTCAAAATATAAGGCCTGGATTTGGAGCAGGGGAAGAGGTAAAAGGTAATTCCTAATGTTTAGAAGAATGCAGCCTTACAAAAAGAACAATTACTATTAAGAAGATGACAACCCCAGCGGCATACCATAAATAATCAGATCCTCTGGCAAAAGTTATTGAAGAGCTGTCTCCAACCAGGTAAAAACTTCCCCAGTAGAAAGGGTGTGTTCTAAAGGAGTCTGCATTTTTTAAGTAGTTCAGTTTAGCTTGTTGAAGAGCTGTGGCCTTGTCCATTCCGGCCTTCAAATTGGTATAGAATAGTTTGATGATCTCCGGAGTCACTTCATCAGATACTTCCCAATGAGTCATAAGCAGACTCTTGGTTCCTGCATATTGAAAAGCGTTACCCAGGCTCATAATTCCTTCTCCGGGCTTAATTTTGCCCATACCGGAGTTGCATGAACTCAGGACGGTTAATTCGCTTGGAAGTTGCATATTGAAGAGTTCATGGCCATAAAGAAAATTGTCTTCAAGGGTATCCTTGTTATTTGTGAAATAGAGTCTTGAGTTTTCAGGATTTTTATGATCCACATCACCATGAAGTGCGAGATGCAAAATTCCAAAGTTTCCCGCTCTGGCCTTAAAAGTTGCCTCATTCGCATCAGATCCGTAAAAGTACTCACCGTTGACGAGGTTTGAAATTTCCATAATTTCACGTCTTGATCCCGGTAAGTCTTCTTTGGTATTTCTTAAAGTGGCAAAATTCATACTACTGTTTATTTCCGTGTTAAGCGAGTCGGAAAATGAAAATGCCAGACAGTCTGTATTAGGGCTAGGGGCTTTCCTGGAAACTTTGAGCAAAAAGTTTACCGAATTTCCATAACTAATAGCATAGTCTCGGAAGAAATACGACAAGTTTTTTGGATTGTTGGAAATGTCATTACGGGTCAGCAACAAATCAAAGTTTAGATGCCATAGCGAACCGTCGGGAATAACTATAAGCTTAGTTCCCGTCAATCGTTCTTGGAGGGGCTTAATTAGGTTAGTATACAATTCATGACCGCTTTTTTTAAAGGTTGAAACATTTTTATTCTCAATACTATTTTTAAATTCGTCAATATTCTCAACAATTGGGAAGAGTTTTAGTTCAGACACTTCAAAATTGCTTTTAGAGATTATAAACGCGAACAAAACTTTATCCGCAATAAAATATTCCAGAATTGTAGTATTTGTATCTAATTCGGCCTGAATGTCAGCGATGGAAATCATTTCATTACTGTATTCCATAGCAAAATACTTGGGATAGTCTATTTCCATTCGGTTTAGCACGGAATCATATCTTCTGTTTATTGAAAAAAGTTCATCCTCATAGAACAATAGTTGAACGCTGTCTATTTTTTCATTTTTGTTTTTCTCATTTTTTATCTTTGAAAGATACTTCGTTTTGTTTCTCTTCAAATTAGACTCTAGCGCCAGAAGTGGAGATATCGCTCCCTCTGTGTTTTTAGAATTGCTTCTTAGCGAGAGTTCCTGAAGCACACCAGCCCTGTTTTTTTCGGAATAATTAAAGGCTTTTTCTAGATGAGCTCTATCTCCTGTTTCCCTATAGAGTAAGACCCGGGTCCTGGTGGCTCCTTTTGGGGAGGTTTGGTTATATGCAATAAGCTCTATTCTATCGCTTGTGGAAGTTGTTACCCGGCGCATTTTTTCGCTAATTCTATTTGAATTCTCAAATGCCTTATTTGATGCCTTCAAATCTTCCAATTTCCCCAATTCAAAATATCTTTGAAGCAGGCATTGTGCTTTGCCTTCGATAGCCTCTATTAATTTATAGAGGAGATTAAATTCTTCCTGAACAAATTCTTCCTCTAATGTTGCTGTAATTTCCGGCTCGTATAGGCTTAGAACCAATTCATATTTGTCAAGCGCGCTTTGATAGTTTCCGAGTTTGGTTTGAAAATTCCCTTGAGCGATATAGTTCTGGGCAACTTCCCTATGCTTTTCACCAAAAGTTTCTAACTGAATTTTTAGTGCTTTATCAAACAACTGTTCCGCCTCTTCATTCAAATTCATCGCGGCATATGCGTCCGCAGCGTTTAGGTATAGATGTGCTTCCGTTGTCTTATTCTCTTTTAGCGTTTTTCTAGCAATGCTAATAGCTTTTTTATAGTATTCCAAAGAAGTTTCATATGCCCCCAGGCGATAATGTACGCGGCCAATATTCTCATATGTGGTAATGACCCACTTATGTTCCTCTCCGAAATTTTCTATAAAATTGCCAAGTGCCTTTTCAAAGTAGTACAGCTGATTTTCATAGTCGTCCATATAGCTGTAAACGACCCCTGTAATGGCATTTGCAAGACCAACTCTATAGTCTTTCTCTCCGTATACACGACTATTAATGGCTATTGTTTTTTTGTTGTATTCTAAAGCCTTTTCGTATTCACCACGCCTGCCATATATCCGGGCTAGATAGGAATACCCATTGGAAACCTCAAATATGTCTTCGCCGATTTCTTCTAAATAAATGTCAAGGGATTTTTTAATATACCGCAATGCCTTATCATAATCCCATAAATGATAGTAGGCAAAACCAATGTTACCTTGAATACTTGCGATTTTCGTTTTTCGGAAGCCGGGGACAGCACTGTATTCCTTTATCGCCTTATTATAACTGACTATAGCGGTTTCATATTCCTCTTTCTTGTTCAAAATATGGCCTTCTATTTCAAAGTATTTGCCAATTAAATCTTTTGGGTATTCATTTAATCTACCTAGAATATTGCGGGTGGTGTCTAAATGAGATTGTGCTTTTATAAAGTCATGTTTGTAGGAATAGGTATAGGAAAGATTAAGGTGGCTTCGCATAGTTTCTATAGAATTTATAGGTGTCTGCGATTTCCTGAGTTCAAGGGCTTTTCTGTAGGATTTCAAAGCCATTGGATAATCTACTTTTTCTAAAAAGTAAGAGCCTAGATTATCATAACCCATTGCCAATTGGATGATTGTTTCATGGTCTTTTTCATTTAGTAATTCAATTACTCTTTCGGCACTTTTCTTCGCCGCTTGCAATTTTTTGTGTTCTAGTTGGCAACGGGAAAGTATGTTGTATAAATGTGGCAGTTTACTTTGAGAGACAGATTCTGCTGCTAAATTATTCTGATTTAAAACACGAATTATCTCACCACAGTTTCCCCGGAGCAGTAGTGAATCTATTAAGGCAGTCTTTTGATCAAAAGAAACAGGCTGTCCGTAGCAAAGGGGCATAAAGAAATAAAAAATAAGAGCAAAGATGAGCGGATTTTTATAAAAGGTACTTCTCATATGAATTAAGCCTTTAATTGAATACCACGGGAATCTGGCTGCTGTTAATAAATATTCAAACTTGAGGAAGAGAATGATGTATTTTTGAACAACCGTAAAACAAACATATTAATTACCATTGGATTATATCTTGTTGCTTAAATATTAATACCTTTTTGACATAAAATGTTACTTTTACCTACATAAAGATTCACTTCAAATAAAGGTAACATTCCCGAACCTACTCACATTAACGGATGAACGTATCGGAAAACGCAAAGATTATAAAGGGGTTGGTTAGTGGTGATGAGAAAATTATCCAGTCCTTTTATGAAGAAACTTTACCAAAAATTAGAAGTTACATTGGAAATAATTCGGGTAATGATGCAGATGCCGAGGACATTTTTCAGGATGCTCTGGTATTTACCTATCAGAAACTAAAAAACCAATCACTTTCGTTAAACTGTTCTTTGACAACATATGTGTATGCAGTAAGTAAGAACTTATGGATGAATACACTGAGAAAACGAAAAAAGATCCGCTTAAAAGAGCAGTTTCCTGAAACAGAGGATGTATTGGGTAAGAATGCCCTGGAAGAGTTACAAATCTTTGAGCGCTATTCGCTCTTTCAAAGGGCCTTTTTAAGACTTGGAGTATCTTGCCAACAGCTTTTGGCCTATTTTTTTGAAGGGAAAAGTATGAGAGAAATCTCGGAGATCTTAGCTTTTTCTGAAGGGTATACCCGAAAGAAGAAATTTGAATGTAAAAAGAAGTTGATAGAATTGCTCGAAAAAGACCCAGCTTATGCCGAATTAACAACAGACTCTTTAAAACCAAAGTAATGAAGAGATCAGAAGAATTGTTCGAAAAAATTGAGCGCTATTTAGAAGGTAGGCTGTCTAAGGATGAGCTAAACGCCTTTGAAAGAGAAATTAGTACTGATGAAGGCCTTAAAAAGGAAATAGAGTTACATCGAAATTTGCATACAGGGTTACAAGACCAGGATACTGTAAAATTTCGAAAAAAGCTAAACGAATTAAGCTCGAAATCTAAAAAGAAAACCGGATTCAGACTACCAAATTGGTTAAAAGTAGCCGCTGTTTTAATTTTCGCTGCTGTTGGTATTTGGGTAACGAGAGATACTGAAGGCAGCAATGAGCTCTATGACAAATACTATATGCAATATCCTGCTGAGGATGTATTGAGAGGGGAGGGTACAGAAAATGAAAAGACAAAGATATTGCAGACGTATACCAATGGAAATTTTAAAGAAGTAATTTCGAAATTGGAGGCGTTGAGTAGCAAAACGCCTGGTGACTTGTCCTTAAAAATGTATCTGGGAAACTGCTATTTAAATACAAACCAAACCGAAGAGGCGATAGCAGTTTTTGAGAGTTTGCTTGGTAACACCAAGTATGGCGAAGATGCCTTGTGGTATCTTGCACTTGCCCACTTAAAGGCGCAAAACCGAGATAGGTGTGCTGCCCTATTGCAGGAAGTCAGTGCTGCCAATGGAATTCTCAAGGATAAAGCAGATCAACTCCTGGAGGAATTACGTATTAATACTGCCCACTAAGTAGCTTTAATCTGAATTAAGATTTGTTACTGCTTAACGGCGACTCCCACCATAGAGTCTGCAGTCCCGTAATAGAGAAACCACTTTTGTTTATAAAACACAAGACCTTCTATAAATGTGGTCCCTGACTTGTATTGGCCCGAAATCTCATGTGGGAGGCTGGGGCAAATAAATGGCTCTTCGAGTCGCCCTATCAGCTTTGTCGGTTCGTTTTTATCAAAAAGTACCTGTCCTCCGCAGTATGTTCCTTCAGGGTACTCAACACTGGCTCCTTCACCGTTGAGGTTCTTTCCGTTGTACAATAACAAAATACCATTTTCTGTATAAAGGGCCGGGGGTCCGGGTTCGGTCAAATGGCTATCAAATTCCCCTATGCTCGGTGAAAAAACCTGAAGTAAACCACCAGTCTCATCCAACAGTGGTTCCCAATGAATTCCGTCTTCCGATTGCGCCAGATTCACAAAAAGCTCTCCCCAATACATTAAATATTTGCCTTTAATTCTTTTAGCAATTAATCTATTCTCTACCAACGCTGTAACCACTGAGCCAGATTTGCTCCAATGGTTTAAAAAGCGCTTATTCAGCGTATTTTGAAAAACCGGGCCATGTTTGATCCAATGCCTGAGATCCTTAGAGGTTGCGCTTGACAGCCTGGCAACCTTCCGGTCCCAACTCGTATAGAGCATCATATAAGTCCCATCTTCCAATTCTACTACTCTGGGGTCTTCCACGCCTCCGGGCTGATCCCACTTGCCAAAGCCGTCATTGTCTGGAAACAATACAGGCTCAGGGAATTTCTCAAAACGAAGACCATCAGTGCTATAAGCAAGACCAATACGTGAAGTTCTGCCACCGAGAATGGCTTTTGGATTGTCTTCGGCCCTAAAAAGCATGAATACCGTGTCGTTCCGTACGATGGCGCCAGGGTTGAATACATCAGCTTTTTGCCAGAGTACATCTTTTTTTGTAACGGGGCAATAAAAAACAGCTGTGCTGTCTGCTGTCATAACCGGATTATTCGCTGGCTTTTCAAAATCCAACAACCAGGACTCCTGAGCTTGTAAGAAGTTACAGCAAGCTGTTATAAGTACTAAGGTAATCAGCGCTACATTCTTCATTGCCTTCTGCTTTTATGGAAAATTAAAACCATTATTCTCAATGACGGCCTTATACCACAATGCCGAGTCTTTAGGTGTTCTTGTAAGTGTGGTATAATCTACATGGTGGATACCAAAACGTTTAGAGTAGCCTTCGGCCCATTCAAAATTATCCATAAATGACCAAACAAAATACCCCTTTAGATCGACCCCTTTTTCAATGGCTTCGTGGCATGCTTTAAGATAGCCCGATACGAAATTAATTCGCTCGCCGTCATGCACTTTCCCTTCTTCTATTTTATCGTCAAAAGCACCTCCATTTTCTGTAATGTAAATTGATGGGTTCGCATACCTGTCCTTTATCCACTCCAAGAGTTTATAACAACCCCAAGGCGCTACAGACCAGCCCATTGCCGTCGTATTCCAATTGGGGTCTGAGGTCAACTGAACGCGCTGATCTTCAAAAATGCCACCATTGCCATATACCTGATTTACCATGGCATCTCCTTCAGGCGCATCTGCCGCGTTTAGGGTAGAATAATGATTTAATCCAAAGAAATCTGAAGACCCCTTGATCATCTTTTTATCTTCTTCAGAAAATTCGGGGAGTCTGGTGCCTAGTCTCTTTTTCATGGAGCTGGGGTAATCTCCAAAATAAATTGGATCGGCAAACCAGCCCAGGAAAAACTCAAGGGCCCTTTGCGCAGCCTCTTGATCTTCGGGCTTATCTGTTAGGGGTTCGCGCCAATCACAATTATTTGTAATTCCAATGGAGCCATTTTGAGATTTTTGAAACTCGGTCCTGTATAAATTCACTGCTTTGCCATGGGCTCTTAACAATTGATGGGCTACCAAATAAGGTTCATCTTTTGATCTTCTTCCAGGGGCGAACATTCCTTCTGCATACCCCAGGATGGAGACCACCCAAGGCTCATTTAGCGTAATCCAGTGTTTTACACGATCTCCAAAGCGTTCAAAGCAAATGCCAGCATATCTGGCAAAATAATCGGCAATTTCCGGATTTAACCATCCGTCTTTCTCTGTATGCAGTGCGAGTGGCAGGTCCCAATGATAGAGTGTTATCCAGGGGGTAATGTTGTATTTCAGCAGTTCGTCTATAAGGTCTGAATAGAATTTAACGCCCTCCTCATTTACTTCGCCTTGGCCATCGGGTTGAATCCTACTCCATGATATCGAAAACCTGTAGGCTTTTAGGTCCAGGTCGGCCATCAACTTCACATCCTCCTTGTACCTGTTGTAATGGTCGCAGGCGATATCTCCCGTATCCCCGTTTTTAGTTCGTCCAGGCGTGTGTGAAAAGGCGTCCCAGATGCTCCAGGCCCGCCCCGCCTGCAGAGCTGCGCCTTCTATTTGATAGCTGGAGGTTGCTGAACCCCATATAAAATCTTTGGGAAATTCGATCATATAAGAATTTTAGGAAGATACATAAGTGCCTAAAAATAGGAATAAGAGCTTGATAACACCAAGAATCTTTGAAAGATAGTTTGGTAATCAAATCTTAATCGAACTAAAAAATATAAGTATCTTCCACATGAGGTTCAAAAGTTTTTTATGAAAGAATTGGAGCGAACAATATTATTTTATTTAAATACCTTGAATAAGGTATTGATTTTGAATGGCTTTATAGCCCTCATGGTGTTCACACTTGGTTGCAAGCAGCAGACTAAGAAAGCTGAAGCTAATGAAGCGGAAACAGAGCAGACTACATTAGTGGATACCCTGGTTAAAAAAGATAGCGCTATAGCCAGAGACTTAAAATTGGAGGGACTCGTTGATACTACATTTGTGCGTTTGGCAGATTTCAGTGACGACTTTGTCTACGACCTTAGATACGCGACCACCAATAATTTTTTGAAGGCTCAGGTTTATGAATGCCCGGAATGCTATACCAGGGTTAAAACCGCGAAGGCCTTGATCACAGCTAATCGCGATTTTATGGAACAAGGGTATAAAATTAAGTTCTTTGATTGCTACAGGCCTAATTCTGTTCAGCATAAAATGTGGAAAATTGTCCCCAACCCTCAGTATGTAGCCGATCCGGTAAAGGGATCAATCCACAATAAAGGGGGCGCTGTTGATATTACCCTGGTCACCCTTGAAGGTGAAGAGTTGGATATGGGAACAGATTTCGACTTTTTCGGTAAACGGGCTTACCATGACAATATTGATTTGCCACAGCAGATACTTGATAACCGAAAATTATTAAAATCGGTTATGGAAAAGCATGGTTTCTGGTCTATTCGAACAGAATGGTGGCATTACAATTTATCGGCAGCTTCTAATGACGCGGTTGCCAATTTTAAATGGGAATGCCAGTGATTTTGTATCTCTAGGCTTTTTGGCACTTCAATACCATCAATTTATTGTTCAGGTCTTTTGTAAAAAAGAGGTAGGTATCCCCTCCATCTTTGAGCTTAAATTTTTTTCGGATTGCCGCCACTCTTTCAGGAAAATTCCGGCTTGTTATGTTTGCCTTTTTAAGTCCTAAAGACCTTATACTCTTTTTTGAGTAGGGTAGGAGTTCATCTATTTTGAAGCGTCTTCCGGGAAATTCAAATAGCGTATCAGAAGTGTATAAATGGGTGTGCTCCGCTAGTTTTTTAAGTTGAAACTTCACCGCTATGGTTTTAAACCCACCAGATTTAAGGATTGCGACGTTCGGTTCATAGAGATAGGTCTTGGGTTCTGAAAACTGCACTTGCTGTATTTTTTCTTCAGACAAATTAAATTGAAAGATCTCCTGTGAACCTTTGCGGTAATTGATCGTTTTGATCAGAATTTCGCCTTCAAACCCCTTTTCTAAAATCCAAAGCAGTTCTTTTACTTCGTTTTCTACGGCAATGACATGTACCTCCTTCGTATAATTTAATTCAACCATGCCAGCGCTAATATCTAAAAGCGGGGCTGTCTTGATAAGAATATTATCCGTTTTTGAGAAAAGAAGCGACAAATTTTCCGTGATATTGGGAAGGCAATCCCCTAACATAAAAACTTTACCTTTTGTATCATGTCTTCTAGCCGGGTCTGCATAGATCCAATCGTACTCTTCCAAAGATTTACTTAGGTAAATCATTGCATCTTCATTTACGAATGTAATGTTCGTCGCCTTTAATTGATCTAGATTGTGACAGGCAATTTGAGAAAGTTCTTCATCAATTTCGCAATGGATCACCTGCTTCATTTTTTCACTAAAAAAAAGACTGTCTACACCAAAGCCTCCGCTAAGATCAATCAACAATTTTCCGCTTACCAAAGAAGCCTTATATGAGGCGGTGACTTCTGAGGATGTTTGTTCAATCTGGACTTTCTTTGGGTAGTAAATATTGAGTGAATTGTACCAGATCGGAAGCTTTTTAAGGCACTTTTTTTTTGATTCAATTTGTTGGGCAAGTTCTTTCTGCGATATCCCTTCGAAAACCGGGTTTTTCAGCAAAACTGACATGATGTCAGCACTTAATTTTTCATTTATAAAATCTTGTACACCAGTATTTAAAAGTTTTTTATTCAAAGTAAAACTATAAATCTTTGGTCAAACGCCTTACGATCTTATTTTCGGCTAAAAATTCCTTTAAAATCACCTTTATAGCCGTGTAACCTGGTACGGCAACGATCATTCCGACCACCCCAAAAAGCAATCCTGCAATAATGATTACAAGGAAGATTTCCAGTGGGTGTGACTTCACGCTATTGGAGAAAATAAAGGGTTGTGAAAAGAAGTTATCTACGAGTTGTCCGATGATTAATCCCAAAAACACCCATCCAGCATCTGGCAAGATTACGGTACTAAAATCCTGACCTAGATTACTGGTCATAGTGAGAAAGATCATAAGCACCCCTCCGATGAGCGGACCCACATAAGGAATAATATTAAAAAGTGCGCAAAGGAAGGCAATTACAATAGCGTTATCAATTCCAACGAGTAACAATGTTATGGTATAAATAACAAAGAGTACGAACAACTGTAATAGAAGTCCAACAAAGTACCTTGAAAGCAATCCGTTAATCTTATCGATAGATTTTGCCATTCCGCCTTCTTTATCATTTGGAACAAAGGTTAGTAAGCCTCTTTGAAAAAGCTTGCTGTCTTTAAGAAAAAAGAAGGAGATAAAAAGTACAGAAAACAAACCTATACTTACCGAACTTAAAATCCCCACGAAGGAATTCAATACGTTGGGGATAAAACCAATATCCAGATCCTGTAAAAAACTTTTATCAAGATCCGACTCTTTGATGATTTCATTTACGGCCTCCGGTGAGGCGCCAAAATACCTTGTGATCTCCTGGTAGAGCGAATTGAAGTTTTTCTGAAGTTCATCGATGTTGAGGAGCGAAAGATTCTTTCCCTGTTCTGTTATCAGGGGCACAAATAACGAAATAATACCTGCTATAATGCCTACCATAACCAGCATAGCGGCCACCACGGCCAACGTATTTGGAAACTTGAGTTTTCTTCTCAAGAACAGTACCACAGGCCTCCCGATTAGGGCTACCACTGCAGCCATAGCCAAATAGGCCAATACAGACCTGATAGCATAAAGAAAGTAAAAAAGCAGGGCTATTCCGACCAGAATCCCTATAGCTCTCAAGATGCCCTGAGATATAATTTTTGGTGTCATTTCTTAATTCTTAAAAGCGTAATCTATAATGTTTGCTCCCATCCTTAAGGCCTTTTGCCTGACAGCCTCAGGATCGTTATGAACTTCCTGATCTTCCCAGCCGTCACTGAGGTCGCTTTCGTAGGTAAAGAGAAGCAACAAGCGGTTATCGTGAAAAATACCCAGCGCCTGAGGCCGTTTTCCATCGTGTTCATGAATTTTGGGTAAACCATCAGGAAAATCGTATCGCTGTGAAAAAATTGGATGGTCTGCTCCGAGTTCTACGAGCTTTTTATTGGGAAAAACCTTGGTCAACTCTTTTTTCAGATAGGGTTCAAGTCCATAATTGTCGTCGACATGCAAGAACCCACCTGCCAAGAGGTACATTCTTAAATTGTCTGCTTCTTCCTGAGAGAAAAACACATTGCCATGGCCTGTCATGTGAACGTAAGGATAAAGAAAAAGCGAAGAGCTTCCGACCTCAACTGTTTCGGGCTTGGGCGAGATAGTAGTGCCTATAGATTCATTACAAAACGCTATGAGGTTTGGTAGGGCTGTTGGATTGGCATACCAATCACCTCCACCCTTGTACTTTAAAACGGCAATATCCTGGGCTTGTAGCCCCCAGGTGCAAAAAAAAATACAGAGGAAGGTAAGTTGCTTCATAAAAGTTCGACCCATAAGTTGTTATCAAATGTAGTAAATATCATTATGAAAAAAACGATCATTGGAGCTTTAGTTGTATTGGGCCTGGGGATAATGGCTTTCAACAAGATTGGGGATAGAAAAGAGAAGCGTTTAGCACCTGAATTAACAGAGGAAAATGTCTATGAACCCATAGTAGTATTGGAACTTTTTACTTCTCAAGGCTGTTCAAGCTGCCCATCTGCAGATGCCTTGCTAAATCAGGTAAAAAAGAAAGAAGGGGAGCAGGTGTTTACGCTTTCTTATCATGTGGATTACTGGAATTATATTGGTTGGGAAGATCCTTTTAGCAAACCACAATTTGCCAAAAAACAACGTTTATATAACATTAAGTTCAGAAACCGAAGTAACTATACTCCGCAACTTGTAGTTAACGGGATGGATCATTTTGTTGGTTCGAGCGCGTCAAAAATGAATACCGCTCTTGAGAATTATAAAAAGCAGAAAACCCCTAATCATATTGGTATTACTGAATTGAATTCTGATAAGAATGGCGTTCAGTTTACTTATGAAATCGAAGGTGAAACTCAGGGAAAGACACTTAGAAGCCTTTTAGTGCTCAATGAGCGTACCACGCAAGTAAAGCGCGGCGAGAATAGAAACAGGACTTTAACCAACAGCAATATTGTAGTTAAAGAACAATTGGCAGAGCTACAGGGCAGTAAAGGGACTATGAGCCTTGATTTCCCAAATACGATTTTACCGAACGAAAAATTAGAACTTATTGTTTTGGTTGAAAACGAAGAATACGATATCACCGCTGCCGCCAAGAACCCACTTAGCCGTTAAGCGGAAAAGGCACTAAGAACCGCTGTTGATCATCGCTACTACGGTACATGCAACTATGGCAGCGGTTTCGGTACGTAGTCTGGCTTCGCCAAGGGAGACAGGTAGAAAACCTTTTTCGTAAGACTGATCAATTTCTGCAGGGCTAAAATCTCCTTCAGGACCAATCAATATGGTAACATCTTTATCTGCAGCCACTCTTCTTTTTAATTCTAATTTATCTTCATCCACACAATGGGCGATAAATAGCAGGCCTTTGTGTTCTTGCGCAAGAAAATCTTTGTAAGTCACTGCGGGATTTAGTTTGGGAAGGTAGGTTCTGAACGATTGCTTCATTGCAGATTGGATCACCTTTTCCAGCCGCTCCGCTTTAATTACTTTTCTTTCAGAGCGGTCGCATATGATTGGTGTAATTTCATTAACACCTATTTCAGTGGCCTTTTCTAAAAACCACTCAAACCTATCGTTCATTTTGGTGGGTGCAACGGCCAGATGTAACCAATGCATTTTTTGAATTTTTTTCTGCGAGGAAGTCAGCGCCATTTTACATCGCTTCGGATTGGCTTCCAGGATCTCAGCTTTAAATAACACACCCTTTCCATTGGTGATGTGCAATTCATCACCCTCTTTTTTTCTCAGAACCTTTACGATATGTTTGCTTTCTTCAGTGCCGAAGGAAAATTGGGAAACGCTATGATCTAAACCAGGGTTATAAAAGAGTTGCATAAGAATATTGAAATTTCAAAGATACATTAGAGGAACAAAGTATGGAGCATTTTAAGGGTGTTATTTGCTCAGCGCTCTTTGGGCATGCTCTATGCCCAATTCAATCCAGTGCTGTAACTGCGCCTCAGTTTTATAAGCTTCAGGGGATACAAAAATGAATTCTTTCATAGGTCTATTTGTAAAGTCCATAGGCCTTACATGATCTTCTGCCAATGTTTTGTCCATCTTTTCGGAAACTACCCTAACCATTAAATCGTCTTTAACAACTCCGACGGTCATCTTATTTTTGAGCAAAAAAGCCAAACCTCCAAACATTTTCTTTTTACTCATCTGTTCCTGTATTTCTTTTGGGAATAGGTGAAGCGCTTCACTTAGGCGATATTCTAATTCTTCATTGTATGCCATGACGTATTCGTTTCTAAATTTTAAGTTTTGATACTGACAATGTAGTAACTCTGGTGCGGTAAAAGGCTAAAATTAAACCATAATATTCTCCAATGCTGCAAGCAAATTACAAAGTATGCCCTTATCTTATATCGGGGTGGGGTTTAGAACCCCAAACTCTAACTAGAGATCAATACCAAATCTACAAACAAGCCCAGTTTTGTGTATCGTATATCCTGTAATCAAGCCCATTAAACCTTTGGTTCCAGACTTAAGACGAAATGGCAAATAGCTTAATGGACAAAAAAGATTAAAAGATACTAAGCTTTAGTCCGCAATATATAGCAGGTAATGCGCACCCTGCATCTAAATTGCAATAAAAATGACTAAATTGATTTGGGGCGGGATTATGAACCCGGCAAAATTAGATTTAGTTCACAAGGCAAATCTTCTATCCTCTAAATCTTTCTCAGATCTGAGATTAATATCGTTGAGTCTTAGGCAATAACAAATCTGGCCAGGGCCGTGACGCTTTGATCTGTAAATTCCCCCTTGATATATTTCAAATACCCCACGATCCCTATCATTGCTGCGTTATCTGTACAGTATTCGAACTTCGGAATATGGGTCGTCCACCCCTTACTCCTTTCAGCATCTTTCAGGGCTCCACGGATTCCTGAGTTGGCCGAAACTCCCCCTCCAATTGCGACTTCTTGAATTCCAGTCTCCTTCACTGCCATTTCTAACTTATCCATCAGGATAGCAATAATGGTAGACTGAACCGAGGCGCAGATATCATGTAAATTCTGATTTACAAAATCAGGGTTTTTTTTGGTCTCCCGCTGCAAAAAATACAAAATACTGGTTTTTAACCCGCTAAAACTAAAATTGAGTCCGTCAACCCTCGGCTTTGGAAAAGGGAAAGCAGTTGCATTTCCCAATTGAGCATATTTATCAATTAAAGGCCCTCCCGGATAGGGTAATCCCATTAATTTAGCGCTCTTGTCAAAAGCTTCGCCCACAGCATCGTCCAAGGTTTCACCCAAAACCTCCATGTCAAAGTAATCCTTTACCAAGACAATTTGAGTATGCCCTCCACTTATAGTCATAGCGAGAAAGGGAAACTTCGGCATATCATTTTCCGCTTCCTTTATAAAATGAGCAAGAATGTGGGCCTGCATATGGTTAACCTCAATCAATGGAACGCTTAAGCCTAGTGCAAGAGATTTGGCAAATGAGGTACCTACGAGCAAAGACCCCATAAGTCCGGGTCCACGAGTAAAGGCTATGGCTGATAACTGATTTTTGTCGATATTTGCCTTATCTAGAGCTTGGTGAACCACCGGGACGATATTTTGTTGATGAGCGCGCGAGGCCAATTCGGGCACAACACCCCCGTATTCCTCATGAATTTTCTGAGTGGCCACCACGTTGCTGAGTTTTTGATCATTGAGCATCACCGCGGCAGAGGTATCATCACATGATGATTCTATTGCAAGAATGTAAATATTTTCTTTTTTCACCTGGGTTTGGAACAAAAATTGGTTGTACAAAGGTAAAACATAACGTCCTATCAAAAAACTTAGGAAAATACTGGTAAGGACCCTGCTGGCCCTCCTACTTATTTGTGTCCTTGGCACGGTGATACTATCACTTCCGTCCGTGCAAACCAGCTTTGCCAAATATGCCACCAAGTCTATAAATGACGAGTTTGGAACGAATATCAATATAGACCGGCTGCGAGTTTCCCTTATTTCATGGGATACATCTTTGAAGGGCATATACATTGAGGATTACCAAAAAGATACCCTCTTTTATATTGACGAATTGACCACCTCTATCCTGAGCATGCGCAATCTCGCCGATGGCAAACTAGAATTTGGCGAATATTGAGATTGACGGACTTAATTTTAAGCTAAAGACTTACAAAGACGGCAATGATACCAATCTCGGTATTTTTATAGATAAGCTTGATGACGGTAAGCCCAGAGCTCCTGGAACTCCGCCTTTCTTTCTTTCCACATCCGATATTGAAATCGAAAATAGCCGGTTCAGGCTTATAGACGAAAACCTGGAACAAACAGAAACCCTTAATTTCAGAGACTTAAGCATAACGGCCGAGAATTTTCAAATTCTGGGCCCTGAAGTTACCACCCTAATAGAAGCCTTGTCCTTAAAAAGCAAAAGGGGGATTGACATAGACCGCCTTGGAGCTGCTTTTAGGTATACCAAACAGCAAATGCGCTTCGATTCGCTTAGTATCAAGACCCCGGCATCACACATAAAGGGTAATTTAGTTTTTGACTACGACCGAAAAGATTTTGCCGATTTTCTCAATAAGGTAAATGTCACTGCCCAGTTTAATGAATCGAGCGTAGCCTTTGATGAGGTAAATATGCTTTACGACCAGTTTGGACGGGAGAAGGAAATTGTCTTTTCTTCCGATGTAAAAGGTGTACTAAACGACCTCAATGTAGAGCAGCTCTTTCTGCAATCTGACAATACCGGAATACGGGGCGACTTTAATTTTAAAAATCTTTTTAGCAAGGATTCGCTCTTCATATTGGATGCCGATATTAAAAATATTACCAAGAGTTACTACCAACTAAGAGACGCTATTGCCAAATATTTTAGGGAAATCTCTACCCTCTTCTTTTCAAAAACTAGGGCAGTTTACGCTTCGAGGCGATGCTTTAATCACAGATAATTCTATAAACGCGAGGGTGAATTTAAACAGCGCAATTGGCGGTAGCTATGCAGATCTGGAGCTTACAGATATCAATAATATAGATAATGCCAATTACAAAGGGTTTGTCTCTCTGATCGACTTCGATTTAGGGAACTTTGTTGGAAACAAGCAGTTGGGGAAGACCTCCCTGGATGTAAATGTAGAGGGAAAGGGTTTTGTACAGGAAACACTCAATACCGAGGTAATAGGGGATATTTATGCCTTGAATTTCAATAGGTATGAATATAATAATATTAAGGTCTCCGGGATACTAAAAGATCAGTTATTCGATGGATCTCTCGTAAGTAGTGATGACAATCTGAAATTTGAATTTCAAGGTCTGGCAGACTTTGGGAGCGATAGAAATGCCTTTAACTTTATTGCCTCTGTAGATTACGCGGATCTAAAAAAATTGAATTTCATAGACGACAGCGTTTCTGTCTTTAAAGGTGATGTGCGCATGGACATTACTGGAAATTCTTTGGATGATATTGCCGGAGACATTAAATTCTCTAAAACCAACTACCAAAATATCAATCAAACCTACTATTTTGAAGACTTTAAAATCTCATCTTCCTTTGAAGGAGATTCCTTGAGGACCGTAGAGATAAATTCTCCCGATATCATTACAGGGTATATGAGAGGGAAGTTTAAGGTTAGGGAGTTAGGAAAACTAGTGCGTAACTCTATCGGTAGTATCTATACCAATTACCGGCCCTTTGAGATCTCACCCGGGCAAGAACTCGCATTTAATTTTAAACTCTACAACAAAATCGTCGATGTTTTCTTTCCGGAAGTTAATTTCGGTCCCAATACTTTTATTCGCGGTAGTATTGTAGCGGATGAAGGCGATTTTAAACTTACTTTCAAATCGCCCAATATTGCGGCTTTCGGCAACGAACTTACCAATATCGATATCAAAATAGACAATAAAAACCCACTGTTCAACACCTTTGTGTCTGTAGATGATGTCTCCACTATTTATTACGACGTTAAAGATTTCAATCTCATTAATACTACACTTACAGATACGCTTTTTTTTAGGACAGAATTTAAAGGTGGGAGTGAATATGATGACAGTTATAACCTCAATTTCTACCACACCTTTAATGCGGAAAACAAATCGGTTATCGGCCTTAAAAAATCCGATGTCAGCTTTAAGGGCAACAAATGGATCCTCAATAAAGATGGAGACAGGCAGAACAAAGTAATTCTTAACAGAACACTGGATAGTATTAGCATACAAGAAATTGTCATGAACAATGACAACAGAGAGCAAATACGTTTAAAAGGACAATTGGCTGATTCTACCTATAAAGATCTGGAGCTGCAGTTTAAGATTGTCTCCTTAAACAAAATATCCCCTGCAATTGATAGCTTAAAACTTACTGGTGAGATCAACGGAGTCTTAAACTTGCAGCAAAGAGAAGGCAAATATCTTCCCATTTGTAATCTGGATATAGAAGACTTTGGAGTAAACGGGATAGACCTGGGTAAATTAGATATTGGCATTGTTGGCAACAGAAACCTGACCGAGTTTGTAGTGAATTCTCAGATCACCGAAAACGGCAGGGAGAAGTTCAGCATTATTGGAAATGTCACCAATCAGAACAATGTACTGCAATCAGACCTTTTAGCCAACTTTACAGATTTTGACCTAAAACCCTTTAGTCCGTTAGGAGAAGGAGTAATTACGAATATCAGGGGAGACCTAAATGGAAGCGCCCAAATTAAAGGAGATGTCAAAAACCCGGATATAAGCGGGTTATTAACTTTGAACAATGCCGGACTGGCAATTCCGTATTTAAATGTTGATTACGCTTTTGGCGCTAACTCTGTAGTGCGATTGTTTAACCAGACCTTCGATTTTCAGAATGTAAGACTAACTGATGTCGCCCAAAACACTCGTGCCACCTTAGACGGCACCATAAAACACAAATTTTTTGATGATTGGAGCCTGGACCTGGATTTGGATACAAATAACGACAGATTCCTTATCCTAAATACCCCCTTTGAAGAAGAAATTCTGTACTACGGGACAGGATTTGTAAATGGTACCGGGAGGATTTACGGACCTACCAATGGCCTTACGATTACATTCGAGGGCGCCACGGCCGAAGGCACATCTTTAAAAATACCGATTAGCGATGTGGCATCTGTTGGCGACTATTCTTTTATAAACTTTATAGAGAAAGACCAGGTTGAGGCCATTGAGTTACAGCGAACCCTTCAAAACTATGAAGGTTTAGAGCTGCAATTCGACCTTGATGTTACGCCTGATGCTGAAGTTGAGATCGTGGTAGATCAAAAAACCGGGAGTTCTCTAAAAGGGACAGGAGCAGGACTGGTCTATATAGAAATTAACACCAATGGCAAGTTCAAGATGTTTGGAGATTTTGTCGTGGTTACCGGAGAGTACCACTATAAGTTTGGAAATGTCATTGACAAAACCTTTCAGGTGAGGCCTGGGGGTACCATTGTCTGGGAAGGCGATCCACTGGCAGCGAGGTTGAATATGGAAGCCGTTTATTCGCTAAACGCCAATCCGGCGCCATTGCTGGATAATTCGAGTTATTCCAGAAGAATTCCAACAGATGTGGTTGTAGCCCTAACCGAAGAATTAGAACGTCCCAGAATAGATTTCAATATTGAGTTCCCAGGAACCAGCTCTATTGTTAAATCAGAGTTGGAGTATCGCCTGCAGGATCCCGCTGTAGAGGAGAAAAATGCGATCTTCCTCCTGGCTCAAGGTACCTTTGTCAATGAAAATACGGGACTTAGCGGACAAGCTGTAGTTGGAAATGCTATTCAAAGCGCATCAGGGATTCTGAATCAGGTACTCGGTGGGAGCAATGACAAGGTAGATTTTGGAGTTTCCTATGAACAAGGCTATCAGGATCCAAACGATATTCAGACCGAAGATAGAATTGGAGTTACCGTATCTACTAAAATCAGTGATAGAATTTTGTTCAACGGCCGTTTCGGAGTTCCGGTCGGTGGGGTAAGCGAAACCGTGGTAGCCGGAGATGCCGAAATACAGGTTTTACTAAATGAAGAAGGAACACTGCGGGCAAAGATCTTCAATAGAGAAAATCAGATCCAGCAATTTCTTACCGAAAGACAGGGCTACACACAAGGAATTGGGCTTTCTTATGAAGTGGACTTCAACAGTTTTAAGGAGCTCATGAGGAAAATTTTTAAGAAAAATATACCGGAAGAAGAAAAAGAGCCACCGGCTGGGAATACACCCAGTTCAGTTATGGGTAGAGACAGCCTTATTCAATTCTATCCAAAAACGAAGGATCCAAATAATTGATTTCTCAATTTTCTGCTATTCTTTTTGAATTTTCTACAAAAAAGTAGAAAATTATTAACAATATCGTTTTCGCTCTGCGATATGAGCAAATAATAAGCCACCCTCATTCATTTTTTGCAATAAGTTTGCTAATTTCGCAGTTCGATTTTTTTCAATGGCTTCAAGAATAAAAAAAATAGCGGTTTTTACCTCAGGTGGAGACTCCCCGGGTATGAACGCGGCAATTAGGGCGGTAGTTCGTACCTGTGCTTACCTCAAGGTAGAATGTGTCGCTATATACAGAGGATATGACGGGATGATCGAAGGCGATTTTGTCCCAATGAACGCGCGTAGTGTAAACAACATTATTAATAAAGGCGGAACCATCTTAAAATCGGCTCGCTGCGAGGAGTTTAGAACTGCTGAGGGTCGCAAGGAAGCTCATAAGCAGTTAAAAGCGGCTGGTATCGATGCTTTCGTCGTAATAGGCGGAGATGGAAGCTTTAGAGGCGCAATTAAGTTCAATGAAGAGCATAACTTTCCGGTGATAGGAATTCCAGGGACTATAGACAATGATATCTTCGGAACAAGATATACCCTGGGCTTTGATACTGCCCTAAATACGGTAGTAGAGGCGATAGACAAGATAAGAGATACCGCCAGTTCTCATAACCGACTGTTTTTTATTGAAGTTATGGGCCGGGATGTAGGACACATAGCATTAAACGCTGGTGTTGGAGCTGGAGCCGAGGAAATCTTAATTCCGGAAGAAAACCTAGGGCTGGAACGCCTACTCGATTCCTTAAAACGCAGTAAGAAATCAGGAAAGTCTTCAAGCATAGTTGTTGTTGCTGAGGGAGACAAAATTGGTAAAAACGTTTTTGAGCTCAAGGAATATGTTGAAGAGCATCTTCCAATTTATGATGTACGGGTTTCGGTACTGGGGCATATGCAAAGGGGCGGCGCACCCACGGCCTACGATCGGGTATTGGCCAGTCGTATGGGGGTAAAAGCAGTAGAGGCCCTGCTGGAAGGGAAAACAAATCTGATGGTGGGTATCATGGATAACAAAATTGTTCTTACCCCAATCAGTGAAGCAATAGAAGGACACACCAAAATAGACAAAGAACTCATTAGGGTATCAGATATAATGACTACCTAGTTTAAATATAAAAACAAGAAAATGTCAAAATTAAGAATAGGAATTAACGGATTTGGTAGGATTGGAAGATTAGTATTCCGCGCAACCGTTCAAAGAGATAATGTTGAGGTAGTTGCCATCAACGATTTACTGGATGTTGAACACCTGGCTTATTTATTGGAATACGATTCGGTTCACGGAAGGTTTGACGGAACTATAGAAGTTAGTGGCGGTAACCTTATTGTAAATGGAAAAACAATCAGAATAACCGCTGAGAGAGACCCTAAAAATCTAAAATGGGATGCGGTCGATGCCGATATTGTCGCGGAATGCACTGGTATTTTCACTACGCTGGAGACCGCTCAATATCATATAGACGGAGGGGCAAAAAAAGTAGTTATTTCTGCTCCTTCTAAGGACGCCCCTATGTTTGTAATGGGTGTGAACCATGACGAGGTAAAAGCTTCTGACACGATTGTATCTAATGCTTCCTGTACTACGAACTGTCTGGCTCCCCTGGCCAAGGTTTTAAATGACACCTTTGGTATAGAAGAAGGTTTAATGACTACGGTTCATGCTACGACCGCCACCCAACTTACCGTTGATGGACCCTCGAAAAAAGACTATAGAGGCGGAAGAAGCGCCATGCTTAACATCATTCCTGCTTCTACAGGAGCGGCAAAAGCCGTAACCAAGGTGATTCCTGAACTCCAGGGAAAGTTAACCGGAATGGCTTTTAGGGTGCCCACCGCAGACGTTTCTGTGGTTGACCTTACTGTGCGGTTAGAGAAAGAAACCTCCTATGAAGAAATCAAATCAGCTTTTAAAGCCGCTTCAGAAGGAAGCCTTAAAGGCATACTGGGGTATACCGAAGAGGCTGTTGTATCACAGGACTTTGTAAGCGATGCTCGCACAAGTATTTTTGATGCAGGGGCTGGAATGGAGTTAAATTCGAAATTTTTTAAGGTGGTTTCCTGGTATGATAACGAGGCGGGTTATTCTCACAAACTTGTAGATTTAGCTCAGCACATTACAAATTTATAGGGGCAACTATTTGGATATTAGCTTCCTTAAAATGATCAAAATTTTGCTTATTTTAAGGAGGCCATTTTTTAAAACAAGCTGAATGATATTTATCGTAGACAGCGGAGCGACCAAAGCGGATTGGATTGCACTTGATGAGAAAGGGGAGCAACTTTTTATGACACAAACCCTGGGTCTTAGTCCCGAAGTTCTTACCCGCGATGTTATCGTAGAGCGCCTGGCCAATAATTTTGAGATCTCCAAGAACAGCAGAAAGGTCAATAAACTATATTTCTACGGAGCTGGTTGCGGTACGGAAAGAATGCGAAAGTTCCTAAAGAAGATCTTTAAGGAATTTTTTCCGAATGCCGCTCCAGAGGTAAAAGAGGATACCTATGCGGCGATCTATTCTACCACTAAAATTGGGCATCAGGGAATAGTGTGTATTCTGGGAACCGGATCTAACTGCAGTTATTACGACGGGCACCAGATGTTCCAAAAAGTAACCTCCCTGGGCTATATTCCAATGGACGACGGTAGCGGTAATTTTTTCGGAAGAAAGCTGATACGCGATTATTATTACCACAAAATGCCTCAAGATCTCGCTCATCAATTTTCTCAGGAATATGACCTGGATCCCGACGTGATCAAGGAGAATTTATATAAAAAGCCTAACCCCAATACCTATCTCGCCACCTTTGCCCGCTTTTTGGTAGAACACAAAGACAATCCTTACAGCAAAGGTGTAATAGACAAAGGCTTTCAGCAGTTTATTAACAATCATGTGATGCAGTTTGAACTCGCCACTAAAGTACCTGTTCATTTTGTGGGAAGTATTGCCCATTACCTTAGAGAGGAGCTTACTGCCGTAGTTGAGCGAAATGATATCATTCTTGGTGAGATCCGCCAGCGACCGATAGAGGGCTTGGTGGAATTCCACAAGGAGACACTTAAGATCTGATCGCGATCATCGATATTTCTACATTGACAAACTTTGGAAGGTTGGCCACTTCTACTGTTTCTCTGGCTGGTGCAGTATCTGCATTGAAATAAGACCCGTAAGCTTCATTGATTTCGGCAAATTGGTGCATGTCTTTTACAAAAATGGATGTCTTAACAACATTCTCAAAAGTCATTTCCGCCGCTTCCAATACCGCCTTTAGATTCTCCATACACTGCACGGTTTCCTTCTTTATATCGCCTTCTATGAGAGTACTTGTCTGTGGATCCATAGGAATCTGACCTGATATAAACAAAGTATCGCCGTTTAGAACTGCCTGGTTGTAAGGACCTATAGGCGCAGGGGCCTTGGGTGTGTTGATGATTTTTTTCATAGGATAGTGAGTTAGTGAGTTAGTGAAATAGTGAATTAGTGAGATAGTGAAAAGTGAGTTAGTTTAATAATCAGTAATCAATAATCTTTATCTAATATTAGGCTGGCTTCTGTTTTCCCATTTAAGATCCTGTAGAATAGAACTCTTTATTCCAATGAAGAAGTACCAGCGTTCAAATTGTCCGAATGGGGTCCAGTTAAATCGCAGATTAAAACTTTTTAAATCCCTTTCAAAACGGAATTGTGTAACCGTAAACCCCTTTCTCTTGATATCATATCCCGAAGACACGCCTACACTCCATCTAGGGGTAAGATCCAAATTTCCGGAAAACATCAGGGAATGGTTCGAAAATTCATTCTGCCGGTTACTGTTGCTATAAGTAGCGGCATAAGAAAAGCGTACATCCCAACCTATTTTGTTGCCAAAAAGTGGGTTTTCAACATCGTCTGGATCCCTATTTTCAAATCTACTCTCGCTAAAGTTATTTGCCTCCCCGAAAAGATCGTCTGTTCGGCCTCCGCTAGACGCCACATAACTTTGCCCGTCGTAAGGATCTTCCTCTTCCTCCTCTCCTGGGTCTTTCTCAAAGTCCTTACTTCCCAATGAATAACTTACGTTCATCCTGGCAGAGGTAAGCCTGAATAGGCTTCCGCCATTATTTATATTGAATGTATTAATGCGGGTACCATTATTGTCTATGGCATAAGGGTCGAGATTAGCCCCAAAGTTGATGTTCATTTTGTTGTTCAGAATAGCCGTTCCTCCTGTAAGACTTACTGGACTAATTTTTAAGGAGTCGGCTTCAAAATTATAACCGGTAGACAAGTTAAAACTGTTTAGAAGTGTAATTCTTTTAGGTTCGGTTGCCGTAGAGTCCTTGTCTCTAACCTTGGCCTCGAGCGTATTTGCTAAGCTAAAACTAAGTGCATTAGACCTTCCCAGTCTCGGAGCACCATAAATGGTATTTTGAAACCTGCTAAATTGTACATTTTCGCCAGTAACCGTGTTTAGGTATTCATCATAAAACTGTTCAAAAGAGGGGGCGTAGCCATAGCTGATCTGAGGGCGCATCACATGCCTTATGGCCTGTAGTTTTCTGTCTTCACCTCTGTTGAAAGTACCGTAAACGGTAGTCCCTATACTAGCGCTAAGATTGTATTGGTTAAATCTGTCAAAGCCGCCTATCGTATCGATGACTACAGTCTGGGTATCGGGATCAAAGCGTTGATTAAAGGTTTGAAGTGTCCAAACATCCTCATAGGTACCTCCAACGCTAACACTAAAATGTTTTGCTACCTTAAAGTTCGTACCAATAGGTATACGGTGCCTGGCGCCTACTTTGGCATCTTCGAACATGCGTGCCGTAAGAAAGTCTTCGTCGTTCGTTCTTATTTGATTTCTGCCGTTGAGGTCATATTGAAAATTAATGTTTTGCAAAGCCCCTTTTTTGATTCCGTCCCTTTTGGCAAATGGAAAAATACGCTCCATACTTGCCTGCAAGGTTGGTAAGGTAACGTCTACCACATTGGTGTTGGTGTTCTGGTTATGAGTTGCTGTAAGACTCAGATTTACAGAAGGATAGGAGGGAAAGGTCTTTGAATACGATATGGATGAAGACAAATTATTTACCTGAGTATTCGGTAAATTTTGCTGTAATAAAGAGTTTCTAAAGTACTGACTACTCCCCAGGTTAACCGATGCCGAAAGTCGAGAATTTGGGTTTGCTTTCGGATCCTGGGAATGAGAGAATTGAATGTTGTAAATGGTACTACGGCTGAAATCATCAAATCCCTTCTGGCTTGTAATCTGATTTTCGAACCTAAAATTAAAATTCCCTCTGAATTTATAGCGTTTGGCATAAACAGATTGTGCTCTAAATCCATAACTTCCATTAGAATAGAGATCTCCGGTTAGTGTGAGATCTACATAGTCGTTAATGGGCAGGTAATACCCCCCATTTTGGAGGAAATACCCACGGTTGGGGTCGTTTCCAAAGGTAGGCATCATAATCCCTGCGGTTCTTCCAACAGTTAAAGGAAAATATGCAAAAGGCAAAGCGATAGGGGTAGGGACATCCACAATGTATAAGTTGCTAAACCCGGCGATAACCTTTTTTTTGGGAACAAACTTGGCCTTTCTTATGCGGATGTAATAATCAGGGTCAATGGTATCTTTTGAGGTCGTAAGTTTGGCCTCGCTTAAAAAATAGACCGAATCATTTTCTTTTTTAGTTAGGTCTGCATAAACTTTCATAGCGTCAGACCCTAACTGCCCCAATCCTGCCTGTTGCTCTGTCCGGGAGTTCCAGATAAGGGCCTTCTGTGTATCGAAATTAAAGCGGATAGAGTCTGGAATGACAACATTGTCTCCCTGTTTGAAGTAAGGGAGTTGGGAATAGTTTCCTAAAGAATCTTTGATCCTGCCCGCATAAACTTCATTCTTAATGTAGTCCATGATAATGATACCTGCCTTTAATTCCGTATCCTGGTAATAGATCTCGGCCTCATTATATAGGTAGATCTTTTGGTCTTTTTGACTTAATTTTACGTAATCTTTGGCCTTGTATTTAATTTTATCGAGGAGCAGTGGTTGCTTACCATTTAGAGAATCTGTATCGACAGAATCTACCCTAACCGAATCGGGAAGTATGTTCATTGGAAGGGGAGGAGCAACTATAGTATCTTTGTTTGCCTTTATAGGGAGCGGTCGAATTAAATCTTCCTGAGCCAGTAAAGAAACCGTGCTAAAGAGAAGCAGCCAAAGGAAAAGTACAGCATGTTTATTTGATTGCAAGGCGATAAATCCTATTTTTGTAATGGTTTGGCCCGGTATTTGGGCTCAAACTTACATATATTTTTTGTTCTGCTTATAGCACATTACCATAAATTTAACCATAGCAAATGCAATGGAACCGCAGTGACACAATGCAAAGAAAACGGTTTTTTTTCATTCCCATTTTATTCATCATAGGGCTTTTATTCTCCTTTGGTACGCCAAATTTTCCCGGAGCACCCACCAATGATTTTATCGTAGTTTTAGATGCGGGTCATGGCGGGCACGATCCAGGGAATCTCGGAAATGGTTATTTAGAGAAAAATATTGCCCTGAATATTGTTCTCAGAGCGGGGGAATTACTCGAAAAACAGCCCGGCGTAAAAGTGATCTATACCAGAAAGGATGATACTTTTGTAGATCTTTATGTAAGAGGAGAGATAGCGAACAAGGCCAATGCAGATCTTTTTGTTTCGGTACACTGTGATTCGCATACTTCAGATGCGCATGGCGCGGGAACCTTTGTCCTGGGACTACATGCAAACAAACAGAATTTTGAAATTGCCAAAAAGGAGAATTCCGTGATCTATCTCGAAGACAATTACGAGAGCAGGTATGCCAAATACGATATTAATTCACCAGAATCCATAATCGGGCTGACCATAATGCAAGAAGAGTTTTTAGATCAAAGCATTCAACTAGCTACTATTATGCAAGGAGAATTCTCAAAAAGCCTAAAAAGAAATGACCGAAAAGTAAAGCAGGCCGGCTTTATTGTATTGCATCAAACCTTTATGCCCAGCATTCTGGTAGAAACGGGTTTCCTCACTAATAAATCTGAAGGTACTTACTTAAACTCCAGAAAAGGCCAGTTAGAGATGGGCCAGGCCATTGCAGATGCTATTATGGTCTACAAAAATGGGACTCCCGCGGATACTTCTTTCGAGGCAACACCCACCCCTGAGGTTGTAACCAATACCCCAGACGAGACCGTAGTTGAAAAAGAGGCCGTCGAAAATGTAAAAACAGAACAGATAAGTACGACAGAGCCTAAAAAGGTAATCGAAGAGAAAACTTCTCCTGTTCAGGAGAAAAAGGAGACTGAAGATACTCCTGAGAAGATGGTGGAAGCTAGTCACGATAACAGCGAAAAGCAGGTTGCTGCTATAGAAAAGGAGATGAATAAACCTCAGGAGGTTGTGCAGGAAAAGACCACCCCTGAAATAAAAGCTCCGCCATTAGAGGAAAAAGTTGATGAAGTGGCCGAAAGTAAAAGGGAAGCAGAAGTAACCAAAAAAACTACTCCTCCGGTTACTACCCCTACTAAATCTCCGGTAGACGAGCTAAAAAAGCCGGAGAAAAAGGAGGTGAAGCCTACCGCCAATTTATCATTTAAAGTGCAGCTTTTGGCCAGTTCTAAGAACCTTGCTTTAAGGCCAGAGGGCTTTAAAGGATTGTCTGAACTCTCTAAAGAGCCCTATAAAAACCTTTACAGATATTTTTATGGCAATACGAAGTCTTATTTAAAAGCAAAGCTTCTAAAATCTAACGCTGAGGCAAAAGGTTATACCACCGCATTCATCGTCGCTTACAAAGATGGCAGTAGGATTCCTATTGAAGAGGCTTTAAAATACGTCTCTGAATAATTCAGGTCATCAAAAATTATTTCTAATTTTGTTTAGAACCCAAAAAGAATGTCCTTTTGAAACTATCCAGGGAAATTAAAACGGGGATCATTGTAATAGGTGGTGTCCTTCTTTTCATCTTACTCTTTACTTTTCTAAAGTCTTCACCCATTTTTGAAAACAGCAAGACCTTCTATGCCGTATACAATCACATTGGAGGACTGCAACCTGGAACACCCGTATCCATTAATGGGTTTAGTGTGGGCAAGGTGAACAGCATTAAGTTTAAAGATCAGAGCGGTAGCCTTATAGTGACCTTTTCAGTGAGCAGTGATTTTGAGTTTTCAAAAACTAGTAAAGCCGAACTTTATGACACCGGAATTATTGGAGGTAAAGGAATACAAATAAAACCGGTTTTTGATGGCGCACCACTTGCAAAATCGGGAGATACCTTAGCAACAGACACCAAGCCAGGCCTTACGGAGCTCGTGCAGCAACGACTAACCCCCTTACAGTTGAAAGTAGAAGGAGCGGTATCTCATGCAGATTCTCTGCTGATGAATGTCAATGATGTGCTAGATGATAATACGAAACGAAATCTTCGAGAAAGCATAGAAGGGCTTAATGCATTGGTAAAAAGTTTTCAGCAAAGCGCTAATAATTTAAATACCCTTTTGGCAAGTAATAAGTCGCAATTAGATAGTTCAATTAACAATATAAATGTAATCACAAGAAATTTTTCGCAGATTTCCGATTCAATTTCGGCAGCCGGTTTGGCTAGAACCATGCGCAATCTGGAGACTACTATGGAGAAGTTTAATACACTCATGACCAAAATTGAGAAAGGTGAAGGCTCTATGGGGAAACTTATGAATAATGACGAATTGTATACCAATCTCTCCAATGCTTCCCGAGAGCTCGATCTGCTTCTTCAAGACTTTAGACTGAATCCAAAACGTTATGTGAATGTTTCGGTATTTGGAAAAAAACAAAAAGAATATGCCCTGCCAGAGAATGATCCGGCTGAGAAATTAGATAACCAAGATCAATAATGCAGTACCTCCCCAATATCCTTTTTGCGATAGTCCTTGTCTTCGGAATTGGCTTTTTTGTTAGGAATGTCAACAAGCTAAAACGCAATATTAAGTTAGGTAGAGCTGCAGACCTAAGTGATAACGCGGCCGTACGCTGGAAAAATATGGCTAGGATAGCCCTCGGACAAACGAAAATGGTGGTGAGACCGGTAGCAGGGATCATGCATATTATTGTATACCTGGGCTTCATCATAATTAATATAGAAGTTCTCGAAATCATTATTGATGGCCTCCTGGGAACTCATAGGGTCTTTGCATCGCTCGGCCTGGCATATGACATCCTTATTGGTTCTTTTGAGATTCTTGCCCTTCTGGTCATATTTGCTGTGATCGTCTTTTGGCTACGAAGAAATATTATACGCTTGCAACGCTTCATAAAACCAGAAATGAAAGGATGGCCCGAAAAAGACGGGAACCTTATCCTATATATCGAACTGGTTTTGATGATGCTTTTCCTGACCATGAACGGTGCAGATTACGCGCTTCAACAAATGGGGGCCGATCACTATACAGTAGCGGGCGCCTTTCCAGTAAGCCAATACCTCTCCTCCCTGTTCCAGGGGATGTCTGAAAGCAGCATGATTATAGTAGAAAGAGCCGCCTGGTGGCTTCATATTCTGGGAATACTCTTTTTCCTGAACTATCTCTATTATTCCAAGCATTTACATATTCTACTGGCTTTTCCTAACACCTATTATGGCAATTTAAAGCCCAAGGGTGAATTTGCGAATCTCGAGGCCGTTACCAAGGAGGTAAAACTAATGATGGACCCTAGTGCAGACCCTTTTGCCGCACCTGCGGAAGATGCTTCTCCCCCAGAAAAATTCGGAGCCTCTGATGTTATGGATTTAAAGTGGATACAACTTCTTAACGCCTATACCTGCACAGAATGTGGCCGCTGTACAAGTGAATGTCCGGCCAACCAAACTGGTAAAATATTGTCTCCCAGGAAAATTATGATGGATACCCGAGATCGTTTAGAGGAGGTTGGGAAGAACATCAGCGAAAATAAAGGCAGTTTTAAGGAAGATGGAAAGCAATTGTTGGATGATTATATCAGTAGAGAAGAACTTTGGGCTTGTACCTCATGTAATGCCTGTGTAGAGGCTTGCCCGGTTAGTATAGATCCGCTCTCTATCATTATGGATATGAGGCAATATTTGGTGATGGAGCAATCAGCGGCGCCTTCAGACCTGAATGTGATGATGGGGAATATTGAAAACAATGGAGCTCCGTGGCCATTTAACCAGATGGATCGCCTGAATTGGGCATCCGAATCATAAATTTTAGAGAGTAGCATGAGTAGCGAACTAAATGTACCGACCATGGCGTCCCTTTTTGCCGAAGGCAAGCAACCCGAAGTACTATTCTGGGTGGGATGCGCCGGAAGTTTTGATGACCGTGCAAAAAAGATTACCAAAGCTTTTGTAAAGTTACTGAACAAGGCCAACGTTAGTTTCGCAGTTCTGGGAACCGAAGAAAGTTGTAGTGGAGACCCAGCCAAACGGGCAGGGAACGAATTTCTTTTTCAAATGCAAGCGGTCACCAATATTGAAGTCATGAATGCCTATGGCATAAAAAAGGTAGTTACAGCATGCCCGCATTGTTTTAATACGCTCAAAAATGAATATCCTGGTCTTGGGGGAGAATATGAAGTGGTACACCATACCCAGTTTCTAAAACAGCTTTTTGCCGAGGGAAGAATGAGTCTTGAAGGAGGCAAATTTAAAGGAAAACGCATTACCTACCACGATCCCTGCTATCTGGGGCGGGCAAATCAGGTCTATGAGGCACCACGCGAGTTACTTCGAAAACTGGATGCTGAGTTGGTAGAAATGAAAAATTGCAAAAAAAGAGGGCTTTGTTGTGGAGCGGGAGGAGCACAGATGTTTAAAGAACCCGAAAAAGGCGATAAAGACGTCAACATTGAACGTACAGAACAAGCTTTGGAAACCCAACCCGATATCATAGCTGCGGCTTGCCCCTTCTGCAACACTATGATGACAGATGGAATAAAAAACAAAGAAAAGGAAGATTCGATTGCCGTAATGGACATTACAGAACTTATTGCCCAGGCGGAAGATTTGTAAGTCTGGCACGGTATTTTCGATTAAAGAAAAAAGAAAGCTTCAGGAATAGAAATTGCAAAAAGTGACTTATGCTAGTAGATTTTCAATCCCTTCCGGGGACTTCAAGAGTTTGGATATATCAGTCGAATAGAGGCCTGAGTGCGGAAGAACTTGGTGAAATCAGCCAACTTTTAGATGAATTCTTAACGCAGTGGACGGCCCATGGAAGCAACCTTAAAGCAGGCTATGAACTTAAATATAAAAGATTTATCGTCATAGGCTTAGACCAGTCTCATACGGCGGCCTCAGGCTGTTCAATAGATGCCTCCGTACATTTTATACAGGCCCTTGAAAAGCGTTATAAGATCGATTTACTGGATAAGATGAATGTATCTTATAAACAAGGCGAATATATAGCTTATAAACCCTTAGTGGAGTTCAAGAAAATGGCTAAGGCTAAATCAGTTTCCAAGAAAACGATTGTATTCAACAATTTGGTGGCAAACAAAGAAGAATATCAGAATCACTGGGAAGTAGCGGCTGCTGATAGCTGGCACAGTCGATTTTTGTAATTTTAGTTCATTTTTCATATGTATTAGACTTGGCGATATACCCCACAATCATTGCCAAAATCGATGAAATGCAATATTTTTTTGTGTTTTAAGTTAGTACCTTATATTAATCTATTTATGCGGAAGCAATTCCTTCTTTTTTGGTGTTTCCTAAGTTGCCTGTTGGGTTTCGCACAAAACCCTTTGGTTACAAAGGATAGCCTGTTGCAAAAGCAATGGGTTGATGCAACCTATGAGAAGATGTCAGTTGAAGAGCGCATAGGGCAGCTCTTTATGGTTATGGTGGCTTCTAACCAGGAGAAGAGCCAGACCGATAAAATAAGGAAAATGGTCAGAGACCAGGGCCTGGGAGGCGTAATCTTCTCAAAAGGAGGGCCCGTAAGACAGGCCAGACTTACCAATGAATACCAGGCCAGTTCTAAGATCCCTCTTCTAATAGGAATGGACGCGGAATGGGGGTTAGCAATGCGACTCGATTCTACCTATGCCTTCCCCTGGAATATGACCCTAGGCGCTATTCAAGATAGTTCGCTGGTAGAAAAAGTGGGACATAGGATTGGGATGCATGCAAAAAGACTTGGTGTGCATATCAATTTTGCTCCTGATATAGATATTAATACCAATCCTAAGAATCCGATCATTGGAAATCGCTCTTTTGGCGAAGACAAGTTCAATGTGACCCAAAAAGGAGAAGCCTTCCTCAAAGGCATGGAGAAGGCAGGAATATTATCTAGCGGGAAACATTTTCCCGGGCATGGCGATACAGCGGTAGATTCACATAATGCTCTTCCGGTCGTCGGTTTTACCGAAGAACGCCTTGATAGTGTAGAGCTCTATCCTTACAAAAAACTAATTAAAGCAGGCCTGAGTAGCGTAATGGTAGCCCATTTAGCCGTACCAGAACTTGAAAGGGAAGAGGGAAGGCCCTCATCGCTGTCCCGGACGTTAATTACAGATTTGCTTAAGGAAAAGATGCAATTTCAGGGTCTGGTATTCACCGATGCCCTGAATATGAAAGGCGTTACAGATTTTACCAAGAATGGGGTAGTGGCTTTAGAAGCCTTAGAAGCCGGGAATGATATTCTGCTGATGCCCGCAGATCTTCAAAAATCTAAAGCGGCTTTACTCGAAGCTTACGATAAAGGAAAGCTCTCCGATCAAAGAATTGCGTATTCCGTAAAGAAAATTTTAATGGCCAAATATAAGTCGGGCTTACATCAATATAAACCCGTCGAAATTGAAGACCTGTATGAGGATCTCAATACCCTGGAAGACGATTTAGTGTATGAAGAGGCCATTGAAAATGCCATTACAGTTGTAAAGAACAAGGTTAACTTGCTTGGAATTAAAAAGTTAGAAAACAAAAAGATCGCCTATGTGAAATTCGGTGATGCCGAGCACGATCCCTTCCTTAAAGCGCTAAACAACTATGCCGAGGTCACGGAGGTAGATGCTGAGAACATTGCAAGGCTAAAGGCAAAGCTCACGGATTACAACCTGGTAATAGTAGGATTTCACAAGAGCAATGAGAGTCCGTGGAAAGCCTACAAGTTTTCTCAAAAAGAACAATTCTGGCTTCAGGAAATTGCAAAATCCCGGGCGTCAAATGTGGTGTTAACAGTTTTTGCAAAGCCCTATGCCTTATTAGATGTCACTAATTTTCAAAATATTGATGCTGTAGTAGTTGCGTATCAGAACAGTAAATTGGCACAGTTAAAAGCAGCGGAGCTACTTTTTGGCGCGATTCCGGCTAAAGGTAAATTGCCTGTCTCTGCCCATCCTGACTTTCCAGTGAATTCTGGCCTGGATTTGAAACCGTTGATGCGTTTGGGTTACAGCATCCCTGAAAGGGTAGGGATTAGTTCGGCTAGGCTGGCCTACGTGGACACCTTAGTGCAGGATGGCCTGGATTCTCTTATGTATCCCGGAGCTCAAATCGTGATCGCCCGCAAAGGCAAAATTATTTATAACAAAGGTTTTGGCAAGCCCACCTACAAGTCTGAGGAGACTATTAGCCCAGAAAATATTTACGATCTGGCCTCTTTAACCAAAATTCTGGCTACTCTTCCCGCTATCATGAAGATGGAAGAAGAAGGAAAGATAGCGCTCAACACCACATTTAAAGAGCTAGTTCCTGACTATGCCGAGACCGAATTGAAAGATGTTACCGTTTTAAAAGCCCTTAGCCATTACGGCCGGCTTCCGGCCTGGATTGCCTTTTATATAGATACTTTAGACAAGAAACGCAGGCCCTCCAGCGAGTTTTACAGAACAAACCCATCAGATGGCTTTTCCATAAAAGTTACAGATAGAATGTACCTCCAGGACGCTTATAAAGATTCTATTTACAATCGTATAGGGAGGCAAGAGTTAAAATCTAACCGATATCGTTACAGTGACGTGGCCTACTATGTATTAAAAAAATATATAGAAGATACGTACAACAAACCTCTAGACGGGCTTGCAAACAGTTTTTTGTTTAAGAGAATCGGCGCCACAAGGACAGGTTATAATCCTTTAGGCAAATTTCCCAAAAACAGTATTGTACCTTCAGAAATTGACAATTATTACAGATATCAGGAAGTTCGTGGTTTTGTACATGATATGGGAGCTGCGATGCAAGGAGGTGTTGGCGGGCATGCCGGACTTTTTAGCAATGCCAATGATGTAGCCAAGATCATGCAAATGTATTTACAGGGTGGTTTTTATGGCGGCGAGCGTTTTTTGGACCAACGAACGGTAGAAAAATTCAATAAATGTTATTTCTGCCACAAGAACGTTCGAAGAGGTGTAGGCTTTGATAAACCGCAGTTAGAGGATAAGGGCCCGACCTGTGGGTGTGTTTCCCGCAAAAGTTTTGGACACAGCGGATTTACTGGTACGTATACCTGGGCAGATCCTGATGAAGAAATTGTCTATGTTTTCTTGTCTAACAGAACATACCCGTCGGCTACCAATAGGTTGCTGGTGAAATCGGGTTTGAGGACCAGAATTCAGCGTGCTATTTATGATTCTATTATAAATTAAAAAGCGAATTAAACCTTAGTTTTGTATCTATGAAGATAGCTATCGTTTGTTACCCGACTTTTGGTGGAAGTGGGGTAGTAGCCACGGAACTAGGGATAGCCCTGGCTAACAGAGGTCACGAAGTACATTTCATCACCTACCGTCAACCTGTACGACTAGAATTACTCAGTAATAAAATTCACTTTCATGAGGTCCATGTTCCTGAATACCCATTATTTCATTACCAACCCTATGAATTGGCCCTTTCCAGTAAGCTTGTAGATACCATTAAGCTTTTTGGTATTGAACTGCTTCATGTGCACTATGCCATTCCACATGCTTATGCGGGCTATATGGCCAAAAAAATATTGGAAGAGGAGGGCATATACGTTCCCATGATTACGACCTTACACGGTACGGACATTACCCTGGTAGGAAATCACCCTTTTTACAAGCCTGCGGTTACCTTCAGTATCAACAAATCTGATGTGGTCACCTCCGTTTCGGAAAACCTTAGGAAGAGTACCTTAGAGCTTTTTAAGATTAAAAATGATATTGAGGTTATTCCTAATTTTATTGATAAGCGTAAATACAGCGCAAGCTTTACGGACTGTCAGCGATCGCTTATGGCCAATGACGATGAGCGAATAATTACACATATAAGTAATTTTAGGAAAGTAAAGCGGATTCCTGATGTAGTACGCATATTCTATAAAATTCAACAAGAAATTCCCGCCAGATTGATCATGGTAGGGGAGGGCCCTGAAAAGGAAAAGGCCGAATTACTTTGCGAGGAATTGGGGATTAAAGATAGAGTGATCTTTTTGGGAAATAGCCATGAAATTGACAGAATTTTATGCTTTTCAGATCTTTTCCTCTTACCTTCTCAGACCGAAAGCTTTGGTTTGGCAGCCCTGGAAGCTATGATCAACAAAGTTGCAGTAATTTCGAGCAATGCAGGCGGAATACCTGAAGTTAACAAGCATGGTATTACCGGATTTTTAAGCGATGTTGGTGATATTGAGGATATGGTTAGCAATGCCCTACAGATCTTAAGAGACGATGAAACCCTGGAAGCCTTTAAAGAAAGGGCCTTTGAAGTGGCCTCTGGCTTCGATATCGTGAATATATTGCCGCTCTACGAAGCTGTTTATGAAAAAGCGTATAATGCACACTATAAAAACTCTTATTAAACCTATTATCTTAGTATTCTTGCTTTTTTTGGGCTGTAAAAGTCAAAAAAACGATCAGATCGCCACTAAAGATAACATGCAAGAGTCTGAAAAGTTGCAACTGGTTTTAACTGATAATTATGGGGGTACAGATACGCCCGAACTGCTAGTTATACGAGAGGCCGGGGCATTAAAACGATTTTTCGGTAAAATAAATATGACCAGGAAACCTGGTATTCCGGTTCCAAAAATTGATTTTTCTACTAAAGTGGCTGTAATCTACTGCAGCGGCAAAATGAATGGTGACAATTGTCCGTCAATTTATACCCTAGAAGAGACCGATAAGATGATTGTGCTCGCTCAAAAAGAAGGTAACCTCAAAGAAATCAGTACTTCTTCGGCGCTTATTGTTCCGTTTGCCCTTTATACAATGCCGATCACCGAGAAGGAAATTACCTTAAAACCCAGGAAATAATCCCTTTGACCCATTTCGGGTAAGATATCGATTATTGCTGCAGCTTACGGGTCTTTGTTTGAACATTCTGCAATGCAAACTACCTTTGTTATACTTAATAGTCCTAAATCTATACGTATGAAAACCAATACTTTAGCCCTTGTTGCACTGTTTATTTTCTGCTGTCAGTTTGGCTTTTCTCAGGAAGAAGAGCTGGTACTTACTGCCAAGGACAGCATTGTTCAATCTTCATGGATGTTTGGCGTTGGCTTTAATGTGGTCGATGATTCTGGAGATGAATTGGATGATTTGTTTGCCATAGATGATGAATGGAATTTCGTACCCTTTCCATCCAGACTTAGTATAGGAAGATATTTTGAGAATGGTCTAGGCATAGAGGCCATAGCTTCCTATAACAGATACAAGGAAGGTAAGATCATAGATGGTCAAATTAATGATAGCGATAAGAGCTACTTCGCTTTCGATACCCGTGTTTCTTATGATTTAAATAAAATCTTCGGTGAAACCGGCTGGTTCGATCCATACATAGGCGCAGGTTTAGGATATACCGATGCCAATGATGTGGGCAGAGGAACCTTCAATGGAACTGTTGGTTTCCGCACTTGGTTTTCAGATCGTTGGGGTCTCGATATTAATACCTCAGGGAAATGGGCTTTTGATACAGATATGGCTTCTAACCACATACAACACGCCGCTGGGGTGGTGTACCGTTTCGATATCAAAAAAGGGTTGACTCAGGAGGGGAAGGAAAAATTAGCCCAGATCCAAGCCATAAATCAAGAGAATCAACAGCGTAAAGCAGATTCATTGGCCGCGGCCCAGAAACAAGCCGAAGAAGAGGCAAAAGCGCTGGCAGAGCGCTTGGAACGCGAAAAAGAAGCTGCTATAGCCGCCGCTGAAAAAGCCAAAGAGGATGCTGAAAACAAGCGTAGACATGATCTAAGGGATAAAGTTGAAGCTTTAGGCCTAATTTACTTTAACCTAAACTCTTCGTATCTAAATAATGATTCTAAAGAAGTACTGGATCAGTTAGCGGCGATCATGGAACAGAATCCTACAATTCGCCTTTCTATTGGCTCACATACAGATTCTAGAGGAACAAACAATTACAATCTATGGCTCTCCGAGAAACGTGCCAAGAGGACCGTCGAATACCTGATTAGCAAGGGCATTGCAGCCGATAGGCTAAACGGTGCAGGCTCAGGAGAAGAACAACTAACCAATGATTGTAAAGATGGGATACCATGTACCGAAAATGAACACCGTGTCAACCGACGATCAGCATTTGAAATTGTCAGCTTTTAAAAACCAACCTGATACAAAAAAGGCCATCATTATGATGGCCTTTTTTTGTTAGTAGTATTTTATTTTACTTGATGGTCTTAAAGTTGAGAAGCTCAAGAAAGATATTATAGCCATCCCAGATGTAGTCAAATTCTAGAGCTTTACCTATAGGAACAATTCTATCCACTGCATTTGGTGGGCAGTGCGAAAGCAATTCTTGAAGCTCCTCTTTAGAAAACCCGGCCACCCCTAAAGTTTGTACTTTTTCTGTTACATAGGGGCTAAGCTCTTGTGTAGTTTTAAGCTCTTTGTAATACGTATATCCCATTCCGCAGGAATGTGGCACCTCCTGCTCAAGCAGATCAGACATTACAAAGAAATTAGTATCATGCCTGATATCCGAGGAAGTTCCTTCCAGGATGTCATCCACAGATTTATTCAATTTAAAAGAAGCCATAGAGCTGATATCTCTGTCATAAGCCTCTTGGGCCATTTCAGAGATACGGCTGTACAACTTGTCGGCAAAATCCCCTGTTTTGTTTGCATCGCCTATAAGGAAGATACAATGCGGAGAAGAACAACCCATTTGATCGAAGGTGTAGATATCCGTATAGAGGTTTTTAGACAGCGCTGTGAACTCTTCTTCATTATCCCAGGTATCAGTAACCTTGATCAATGAAAAAGACGTTCTATCGGTAAAATAAAGATCTTTTACCCTGTGTTTTGTTTTATAGCTCTTAAACTGTTCTATAGTCTTATCTCCACCCCAGATTACCCGGCCATCGGCCAGCTCGGAGAATTTTTCATTGATTTCATCATTTCTTTCATAAGAAATAATGCTGATATAGTTTCCAAATAGTGAGAACTCCTCGGTTTCAATAAGCAGGTTAATCAACTCGAACAACCTAAAAACAGAGGCCTCTTCCAACCTGGAAGAGACACGTATTAAATTCTTATTTCCTCCCAGTAGCGCCAGCGTTAAACTGTAAAAGAACATGGTATCCACATTAGAAGGACAGAGGTGAAAGACCACGCCCACGGGAGCGGGATTATAGCGTTCTTTTATTTCGTCCAGATTGTTTTCCTTCAATATTTTCCCAATACTCGCTTTCCTCAACCAGAAACCAAGAGCAACATATGAAGGATCCTGTTTTAGCTGAGGATCTGTAAGTATTTTTTTAGAAAGCGTATTCAAGAAAGCCAAAATGCGGGTATCTCCAGGAACCAGAGCATAGCTCTTTTCGGCCAATACCGGAACATCGGTTATAAGGCTAAATTCTTTATTCGGAACCAGACCGTTTAGTGTCATTGTTAAACTTTAAAAGTGTCGCTACAGCCTCTTATTTCGGCTTTTTTAGCTCTTCCTAATATTTTAAAATACTTTCCTTTCCAGCCGTTTGAGGCATCATCTTCGCCCATCACAACACCAATATCCTCGGTCAGTATGGAATGCCCGGGATAACTTTTTGGCAGTAGGCTAACTACTTGAATAAGGCCCTCTTCTCCATGTGGTTGTACCGAAAAATCCTTGGGATTCCTTATGATGACATCCGAAAAGTTGGGGCAATGCAGGTAGCCGTCAGAATTTTCAAGAAAGACAGATCCAACCTGTTCTACCATCCCATAGAAATTATAAATGTTTTCTTTTTTAATTCCGAATTTTTCTCCTAACCTCGCTTTAAATGCATCATTGTCTACCGCGATGGAAATCAGTTTTTTCCATCCTCCGCTATGGATTAAGGTGGCATTGCTTAGATCCAGTTCAAAATCTAAGTCGGCCTCAGCCAGAAATTGCCATACCATAAAAGTAAACCCGAAGATCAGTATGCGCTCTCCATTGTATTTAGAGGCAAACTCCCTTAAGGCTTCTTTGATGAGCTCAAAATTCTCGTCAAGACAGTACAAGTGTGCTTTTCCAAATACGGAAAGCCCTAAAATACCCGCGCCACGGGCAGAAAAACTCTTTTTATTCTTTAATACAGATTTAGAATCAACAATGATCATCGGCAGTCGTTGTTTGCCGAGCACGTGATTCATGATTTTAGTCAGGGTCAAAGTTTGCAAGGCTGCAGTCTCCTTGTCCAATACAATTCTACTGGGTACAGATGAAGTGGTGCCACTAGATGTCAAAACCTTTAAAACATTTTCTTCCGAAACACTCTGCAGCAGACGATCTTTAAAAATGCTTACGGGTAAAAACGGAACATCGTCAATAGCCTGAACGGCATCAGATTCTTTAAAATAACTATCCGCAATAGATTGATATTCAGCAGACTGCTTAAGATGATGCTGATGTATATTGTTTAAGAGCGGCAGAAACAAATCATTTCTGGCCTGCTTATCTAGCGAAAACTGTTCTAGTTCTATGTATTCATTAAACTCCATAAGTTTCCAGAAGCTTTTTATAATTTACCTTACCGTTGCTGGTGAGCGGCATTTCGTCTATTTCTTGAAACTTAATACTGCTGGGGTGTATTTTAAATTTTTTCGAAAATCTCTTTCTTAACCCCAGCCTCATCCAGGTCGGTATCCGCATAGGAAATTAGCAAAATCTTGTCTGCTATCCCATTTGTAGCTAACGAAGTATTCTCTAAAGTATTTTTTAAATAACGCTCTAATTCATCAAGATTGATCCGGTTTCCATAGAGTTTTACAAAACGTTTCATACGGCCGGTTATGAAAAAGTAGCCATCCTCATCTTTTCTGGCCAAATCTCCTGTCCTCAAATGTTGTTCAGGATCCCATTCTAAGAGGTCATTCGCTTCATTTGCATAGCCGCCAAATACGTTCGGACCGGCGTAAAGCAGTTCATCATTTTCGGGATCTAATTGAAGTGTCCCATTTTTAATTGGAATGCCGATGGAACTCATTTTGTCTCGTAGCATTTTTGGAGGAACATAAGAAATCCTGGCTGTGGCTTCAGTTTGGCCATACATAATATACAAGTCAATGCCATTGTCCTCGCAGTAATCTGCAAATTTCTCTTTGGTCTTTAGGTTTAGATTGCCCCCAGCCTGACTCATATATTTTAATGAGGGATGCGATTTTTTTCGAAATCCAATCCTATCCAGCATTTCATAGATGAAAGGAACCCCAGCAATGGACGTAAATCCGTATTTCTCACAATCACTCCAGAAAGCCCTCTGTATAATATCACCCAAGTCACAAACAATTGTACCGCCCGCTATCGCGTTAGAATGTAGTACGGAAAGACCGTAGGAGTAATAGATTGGCAAATTAATAGGGCTGACATCATCTTTATTAATGGGCAAATAATCTGCAATACTCAGTGCATTTTGCAACAAATTTTCTTCAGACAGTTTTACAAACTTTGGAGAACCTGTAGATCCCGAAGTTGATAAAAGTACCTTACAATTTTGGTGAAGCCTGGTATTATCGGAATCACCACGCTTAAAAATCGCATATGTTCCGAGCTTGGTTTGAACGCTGTTAATAGACATACCCTCTATTGCCGTCCGCTCTTTGTCCACCACCAGTGTAGGTTTGTAGATATTTTCCAGTTTTTCCTTGAAATCTGCACCTAAAACCGTATTCAATAAGGCAAGGGTATGGGACGAATTCAGAAAACTAAGATAAATGGAAATTGATAACAAAGAATCATCTAAATAGAGAAACACCAGTTTTTTAGACTCGGTTTGATCTGCCCCCGGAAGATTGTGAAGCATATCATCAAGAGAATACCTTTCCGCTGTTTTGGCGTTGAGAAAGGAGAGATGTTTGTTTTTAGAAAAGTACGCTATCAAACCCATAGGTTACTAGATTATCATACCGCCGTCTACCCCGATAACCTGACCAGTAACGTAGCCAGAGAGGTCAGAAGCCAAAAACAAGATAACCCTGGCCACATCTTCTGGTTTTCCAATGCGGCCCATCCCAATAGCTTCCATATTCTTCGTATAGAATTTCTCATCCATACCTTTGGTCATATCGGTATCAATAAAACCTGGAGCTACTGCATTGACCCTGATATTGAAGCCTGCAAGCTCTTTGCTAAGCGATTTTGTAAAACCGATGACCGCAGATTTACTTGATCCATAAATGGTTTGGCCCAGGTTTCCATGCGTACCAATGATCGATGTCAGGTTAATAATGCTGCCCTGTCTTTTTCTTAGCATGAGCTTAGAAGCACGCTTAGAGGCATCAATAAGCCCGAATACATTGGTTTGATATATTTTTTCTACCAAAGCAGGGGTAACCATTTGCAAAACAGCATCTTCCATAACCCCGGCGTTATTTACCAAGATATCTATGGGCAGTTTGGTACTTCGTATCTCTGAGAAGACTTGCTTCATACTGTCCTGATCTGTAATATCCGTAGCGAAATATGAGATCTGATTATTTGGCGTCTGAAGTTCTTTCTGCAACGAAGCCAGGGCATTTTCATCTCTTGATATCAAAAAAAGATTGGCCCCCTGTTCTGCAAACAAAGTGGCCACTGCTTTCCCAATCCCCTTGGAACCCCCTGTGATTATTGCCGTTTTATTTTCTAATAACATTAAACTAGAAGCTTATATCGTGTTTTCCAAGAATCTCCTTCGCTTTTGCAACACTGCTCATATCAATAACGTCATCAGTGTCAATTTCTACATCGAAAGCCTCTTCGAGCTCACTTATCAGGAACATATGTGACATTGAATCCCATTCCGGGATGCCTTGATATTTTAGTTCGTCTTTTACGACTGCCGCATCTATTTCTAAAGCCGTGCTGAAGGCTGTCACTAGTTTTTCTGTATTTTCTGTATTCATTATATTCTATTATTATTTCTATTAATGCTTAACGCATTCTACGAGCCGGATTACCAAAATACGTGCCAGGCTCTGTAGTATTCTTAATATTTATGGAGCCTACGCCCAGATAAGAATCTTCACATATCTCGATCAAAGGGGATACCACTGCTTTGGTTGCAATAAAAACCCTATTCCCTATTTCTGCTCCTCCGCCGACATCTACACTTGGCATAATGGAACAGAAATCTCCAATATGTGCGTCATGGCCTAAAACACTGTTCACATTTACAGATACCAAATCTCCCATCTTTAGACCATCTCCTAATTTTACTCCGGGACAGATCACAACGCCCTTGCCAATAACGACATTAGGACCTATCAATGCATCCTCGGATATAAACGAATAAAACCCTACCTTATTTTTTAGTTTCTCATAAATTAGGATTTTAGTTTCAATATTAGCAATGGCAATGATTACAAGGTCTTCAGCCTTAAAAGCAAAGCCCTCAATGGAACCCTGTATGCTATAGTTTGAATTTCTGCCTTCTAAGGCGTTGGGGTCATCATCTATAAACCCCTGGAGATCAAAATCTCTTTCTTCTAATGGTATTGCCTCTAAATAGCCTATGATCTCCCTTCCATAGCCACCGCAGCCTACCACAAATAGTCTTGGTTGATCAGTTTTCATAGTGCGTATCTGGTTTGGTGATTTTCATGTAAAGATAGCGTCGGCAAAGTACGTTATTAAAAGTTGAATTGTCAAGTAAGGTCTTACGGGAAACAATACTAATGTATATTTATTACTTAAAGAAGTCTAGAACGCGATAGAAAGCCCTTAGACCATACATAAAGGGGTATAAGAATATTTTATGATTTACGATTATTGTCAAGGCATTGTACACCAACCCGCCAAAGTCTTCCCCTAACAGGTAATTTAATGGATAGGCTCCAATTTTATTAAACCCTTTTAGCATGGGTCCAACATAGCTAAAGGGAATATCAGATCGAATAAGACGAAGCAACAAAAACAAAACCACGGCCTGCTGCTTTGATTTTAGGCGTTTGTAGGTCTCGGATTGTTTCTCGGCATCAACATATTTTTCAATTAGTGCCCCTTCTGTATAAACCGCTTTTTCACAATCGTATACAAACTTTCTGAAATGAGAAGGTTCTTTGCTTGTCCTGATTGAATTAGGAACCGTGATATAACGATACACATCTAATGGTACGTAAAGCATTTTCTTGGTATATAGCAAGTTCTCAAAGGTGAAGATCACGTCTTCCATTAAACGGTCTTCCATAAAGGTAGTTTCATGTTCCTCTAAAAACGACTTTTTAACCAGGTACCACCAAGCTTCCCCCGTATAATTCTGGCTCCCAATGAATTCAAGACCGGTTTGTACTGAGAATTGCCCGTTAATGTCAATCTTATTGGCCTCTGGTTTCAGAGCATCTTTCTGGTCTAGAGCGGTATGTTCGAAAGCCAATAATTCTGGCTCGTATTTGTCTGCTAAACTCAAGAGGGTACCAAGAACGTTTTTGGCTATATAATCGTCTGGATCAAAAAAATACAGATACCTACCCCTGGCTTCTCTCAAACCTCTATTCCTTGCGCTTCCGACACCTCCGTTTGGCTTGTCGATAACCCGAATATTGTCATACTTAGATTCGTAAGATCTAGCGATGTCTAAAGTGCCGTCTTTAGAGCCGTCATTGACTACCAGGATCTCGTAGATATCGCGATCTACATCCTGCGTCAGAAGACTGTCCAGGCATCTAGACAGGTATTTTTCCATATTGTAACAGGGAAGAACAAAGCTTAAAGTCATGCGTTAACTTTTAGTTTCCTTTAAAGGGTTCCATGGTGGCATGAGTTTCGGAGGAAATTCCCTCTGCACCGATTACTTTCTTTATGGTTAAAAAAATGATCTTTAGATCTGTTTTAAAACTCAGATTGTTTACGTACCAAACATCCAGTTCCAGTTTCTTTTGCCATGAAATGGTATTACGGCCATTTACCTGGGCCCAACCTGTAATCCCCGGACGAACCAGATGCCGTTTCTTTTGTTCTTTGCTATATAAAGGAAGATACGAAACCAGTAGAGGTCTCGGACCTATTAAACTCATATCGCCAAGAAGCACGTTAATCAGCTGAGGTATTTCGTCAAGTGAGGTCTTGCGAACAAAGCTACCAACTTTGGTCAGCCGCTGTTCATCTGGTAAGAGTTTCCCATCTGGCCCTTTTTCGTCGGTCATTGATTTAAACTTGGTGATTTTAAAAACTTTTTCATCTTTTCCGGGTCTGGATTGCCTAAAAAAAGCACTTCCCTGAGAAAAATACAGTAAAATGGTCACCAAAATCAAAACCGGACTCAAGAAGAGCAAGAGCGTAAGCGATACCAAAATATCGAACAAGCGTTTTATTACAGTTTTGTACATTTTTACCTACACTTTACACTACAAAATAAGCCTATATTTTTTGAAAGCTATTGATTTTATGGACAAAAGGCCTGAAAATTTGATTAAGTCAAAGTTTCCTCTTAATTCAGCTCGAAGACGCCTCCAGTTCCCTATACTCTTTCAAAATTTCAACCCAAATACCTTTTTGTTCGAAACGGCTTGAGATCAATTCTCTCGCATTGCCAGACAACTTCTCTAACAGGGCAGGATCGTCTAAGCATCGTTCTACGGCGCTTGCAAGCGCAGCCTCATCTTTGGGAGGAACAATGAGGCCATTTTCTCCTTCTTCGACAATTTCATTACATCCGTTAATATTCGTTACAACAGAAGGCAGCCCCATTGCGCCGGCTTCCAATGGCACATTAGGAAAACCTTCCCGATAACTGGGAAATACCAATAAATCTGCGATAGCCAAATAAGGCCTTACGTCATCCTGAGTGCCTGCCGAAATAATAGAAGGGTTATTTTCAATGCCTTGCATGGTGGATGGATGCAAAGGGTCTAGGTCCTTCTCAAACATACCAACCAAAAGCAATTTTAGTTTGGCTCGTTTTTGGGAAAGCTTTTGAAATGCACTTACCAGCTCATTAATCCCCTTATCTTTTACGAGCCTTCCTATAAAAATACAGACGAAATCGTCAGATGCTATGCCCAGTGAGGCCCTAAGCTGGGAAAGTTCCTCTGCTTTAAACAATTCCCTGTTGAATCTGGTGGTATCCACACCGTTGGAACTTATCTTGTCTAAAACCTTGAACTTTTCAGGCCTTGCAAACTTATTCTCAACTACTATTTTATGGATCCCCCTGGAATTGGGATACACCCGTGTGGCACAGGCATAGGTTAACTTCTCAACCCAAACCAGAATCTTTTTTTTAAGGCCGGTTGCTTCCAGAAGAGGAAGCCCGGCAATGTCGTGTAAACGGTGTGGAACCCTGGCGAAAAAAGCCGCCAGCATTCCTATAAGACCCGCCTTGGGCGTATGTGTATGTACAAAAAAAGGTTTTTCATGCCGCAATACCCGGTATAAGCTTATTAGCGACCTAAGATCTTGAAACGGCGTAATCTTACGCGTCATTTTAATAGGGATCCCCCTGGCATTTTGTGATGCTGCCGCTCTCTCGAGATCTCCTTTTGGTTCAGAAGAAGCAATCCCAATTACCTCATAATCGTTAGACATATACTTAAGCTGCCCTTTTAATAGGCTTCCCAGAGAATAGGGTACTGTCGTAATACGGATTAGCTTTTTCTTCATTAACTGAATTAAGGAAATTTCTAGATCATAACTACGATCTGTTTAACAATTTCATATAGAGATCCAAATAGCTCGATACCATTATCTTCATATCATACATCTTGGATCGCTCTCTGCATTTTTGTACCGTTTCTTGGTAGTGCTCAGGGTCTTTAATCAACTTTTCCAATGCTTTGGCCAGTGCTGTTGCATCATTGTCAGGGAAAAGAATCCCTGCGTTTTTTACAACTTCAGTAAGTCCGGGGACATCTGAGGCCACAAATGGTTTCCCCGAAGCCAGGCCTTCGACACTAGATAATGACAGCCCTTCATAATGCGAGGAGAGAACCACAATGTCTGCAGTTTTTAAAAGTCTTGGGATGTCGTTTCTGACTCCTAGAAAATGTACCCGGTCTGTTAGGTCAAGATCTCTGGCGAGTTCCTGACATTTTTCCTTTAGCACGCCATCGCCAGCAAAAAAAACATGAACATTTTTGTCAAGTTTGCTCAATGATTCGATAAGTGTGGATTGATTTTTTTGAGGTCTGAAGGCCGAAACCTGCAGAATTAACAGATCGTTTTCTTCCAAACCTAATTCCTTTTTAGAATAGGCTTCTGCCTTGTTAATGGCCTCCAGATCAATGCCATTATAGATGGTGGCAATAGTGTTGCTATTTGTGTCAATATGCTTCTCCAGGTTTTCCCTTACAGTCTTCGAAATAGCTATATGGCAGTCATAACGTTTGTAAATATGGCGATCTACTTTACCATAAAAAGCATTATTCATCCGTCTATTGTTGGTATTGTGTTCTGTATGGACGAATTTGGTTGTACCTGCAGATTTTTTGGCTAAGGCAGTCCAATAAAAAGACGGAAAGAGATGAACATGTACAATGTCATAATTGTATTTTTTTAGATGCCTTGAAATTTTCCTAATTTGGAGCGGATTGTATATGCTGAGACTGTCACTCATTATAAATAGCTCAATCTCAGGGTGCTCCAGCATTTCTTTATAAAGCTGAGTAGTTTCCGGGTTGAGCAAAACGAGAGATACTTTATGCCCATGTTGTACAAAGCGCTTAGAGGTTTCAACAACAAGTTTTTCTGCTCCCGCAGAGGGGAGCGAATTAATCACCTGAAGTATTTTAAGAGGTTTCATCTGAGAATGTAAGACTTGCGCACAAATGCCTTATGGCTGCGGAATAAACGGTTATGGGCTTAAGGCTCAGTCGTGTTCCAATATCGTTTCGGTATTATAAATACGGTCAATGGTGTCCAGGTCTTTCGGTTCAAAATAATCCTCATTCTTCTTGTTCTGGTTGTAAATCTTGTTCTCCTTAAAATAGTCAAAACAAGCCTTATCCTGTGACAATCCTGAGTACTCCAGGATAGTGCGAATAATAGCCTCAGGATCTTTTACAAAATCTGAATATTGTATGTCTAAGACCGTAGGGCCCAGCTTCTGAAGCTCTTTATCTGTTTCTTCGGTAATTTTTTTAGTTTGAAAGGCCGTTAAGGCAACAGGATCATTTTTATGTTTCAATGCCCATTCTTCTTCTTCTTTCGTATAGGCACCAACCCACCATAACTTATTGTATCCGAGGTCTTTCCAAAAGTTCACCCTTAAAAGCGAACTTATGGTAGGAATTGGTTTCCTATGGATTCGAACAAACTGAGCATCAGGAAAAATGCTCAACAAATATTCAACTCTTGAAGGTCCGGTAATTTTAAAAGCAAGTCGCTCTTTACCTTGTTTTCTAACAATATTGTTAAAAAATTTCCTCAGAAATTTAACGTTTTCTTCACCGGCCTTTGTCTCCAAGAGAAAATCCCTTCCAAAGTCTATATGCTCCTCTACTATGGCTCTCCACATGGGGTAGTTTTCTCCGGTTCTGAATGTAAATCTATTTATAAGATTTACCTTATTCAGTTGCTTTTTTTGACCCTGAATTCTCCAAAAGCGATTGTCGAAAAGTCGCCTGAAATAATTAATATTGGTGTTTCTCGGAAAGCCATTTTGGTAATGTGAGGGATATCCAATATCCTTATGTCTCATTACAATTTCAGATATTACTGAGGTCCCCGATCGTGGGTTGCCAATAAAAATTATTGGTTTTCTAAGTTTCGTATGCTGGTCTTCCTGCAAAGCCATATGTCTATGTGTTTATAGGATAGCACAGTATTCCTTATTACCGTGATTTCCAATAAGAGATTAATTTTAAATATCTTTTGGCCGTTTGTTAAACGATCATGCCAGCCGCCACGGTTTCATTGGTTGCATCATCAATTAAAATAATACTACCTGTAGTGCGGTTTTCTCTATAGGAGTCGATCATTAGTGGTTTGGTTGTTCGGATCTTCACTTTTCCTATGTCGTTCATATTTAGCTCGATATCCTTTTCAGACCTGCCAAGAGTATTGATGTCTATTTTATAGATAACCTCTTTTATCATGGCCTTTTGATCGTTAGAAGTATGTCTGATCGTGTATTTGGCCCTGGGCTTTGCCGGACTGTTATTTAGCCAGCACAACATTACTTCAATGTCTTGAGAAGATTCAGGCTGGTTGTTAGAACGCACCAGCATATCACCCCTGCTGATATCGATATCATCTTCTAGCGTTATAGAAACCGACTGTGGGGCGAAAGCCTCATCCAATTCACCTTTAGGACCGTCAATACTCTTTATCTTAGAGCTAAAACCTGAAGGTAGCACAGTGATCTCGTCACCTTTTCGGAAAACACCACTTGCAACGCGACCGGCGTAGCCTCTATAATCTATAAACTCTGCACTTTGAGGGCGTAAAACCGTCTGAACCGGAAATCTGGCGTCGACTTTATTAATATCGCTGCTAATGTGCATAGTTTCTAAGGTATGGAGTAGGGGAGCCCCCTGATACCAGCCCATATTTTCGGAACGATTTACCACATTATCCCCGAGCAAAGCGCTTATCGGGATAAACTGAACGTCGCGAACCAATAGTTTTGAAGAAAACTCTTCAAATTGCTTTAATACCGTGTTATATGCTTCTTCTTCAAAGTCTACCAGGTCCATTTTGTTAATACAAACAATGACATGTGGTATTTGGAGCAGGGAGGCGATAAAAGCATGACGCTTCGTTTGCTCTATAACGCCATGCCTTGCATCTACGAGAATAATTGCTGCATTGGCAGTTGAAGCGCCGGTTACCATATTCCTAGTATATTGAATATGTCCGGGAGTATCTGCAATAATGAACTTTCGTTTTGGGGTGGTAAAGTAGCGGTAGGCCACGTCAATGGTAATCCCCTGTTCTCTTTCGTCCCTTAAACCGTCGGTGAACAATGCGAGATCTACACCTGCATGTCCTTTTTTCTGACTTGTACTCTCTATGGCCTCTAGTTGGTCTTCAAAAATAGATTTTGAGTCGTATAATAGTCGACCTATTAGCGTACTTTTTCCATCGTCTACACTACCGGCCGTGGTGAATCTTAATAATTGATTACTGCTTATTTCCATGGGTATGCTGTGGTTTCTTTTCTAAAAATATCCTTGTTTTTTTCGATCTTCCATTGCCGTTTCTGAACGCTTGTCATCCGTACGGTTTCCACGTTCTGTCTTACGCATGGCAGACACTTCCTGAACAATTTTTTCAAGAGTATCGGCATCAGATTCTATTCCTCCGGTGATGGTAATATCACCCAGGGTTCTGAATCGAATTTTCCTGGTTTCTATTTTCTCCCTGTCATCCAGGATCAGGAATTCTGAATTTGGAATCCAGGAATCGTTTCGCCAAACCACTTCTCTTTCATGCGCGAGGTAGAGTGAGGGAATTTCAATTTGTTCTCTGTTGATATAGTTCCAGACATCCATTTCGGTCCAGTTACTAATAGGAAATACTCGAAAATGCTCTCCTTCAAAATACTTTCCGTTAAAAATATTCCAAAGCTCAGGCCGCTGATTTTTTGGATCCCACTGCCCAAAGTCATCACGATGCGAAAAGAAACGCTCTTTAGCTCTCGCCTTTTCTTCATCTCTTCGTCCGCCACCAATGGCGCAGTCTACTTTATTAGACTCTATAGCATCTAATAAAGTAGTGATTTGAAGGGCATTACGTGTTGCGTTTTTTCCCTTTTCTTCGGCAACCCTACCTTGGTCAATAGACTCCTGTACGGAGCCCACGATAAGTCTGGCATCCAGATCGTTGATCAGGTCGTCACGAAATTTTATCGTTTCAGGAAAATTGTGTCCCGTATCCACGTGCATTAGGGCAAATGGTATTTTGCTGGGTTGAAACGCCTTTTTGGCCAAATGGGTGACTACAATGGAGTCTTTTCCTCCGGAAAACAAGATTACCGGATTTTGAAACTGAGCCCAAACTTCTCTCAAAACATAAATTGCTTCAGACTCTAATTCATCCAGATAATTCAGATAGTATCTGCTCATTTTTTATTTATTGATTTCTTAATTTATTTTCAATGGTACGATATATAATTTCAACTGCTTCTTCAATAGAATGCTCGTGTGTAACCTCCACTGTAGGGTTTCTCGGTTCTTCATAGGGTGCGGAAATTCCCGTCATATTTTTAATCTCCCCTTTTCGCGCTTTTGCATAAAGGCCTTTAACGTCTCTGGCTTCGCAAACCTCCAGACTGGTGTTTACAAAAACCTCCACATAATTTTCTACGCCAACAAGGTCGCGAATATCAGTTCTATCCTTTTCATATGGGGCAACGAAGGCCGCCAGGACTACAAGTCCAGCGTCGACAAACAATTTTGAAATTTCGCCAATTCTTCTGATGTTCTCTGATCGGTCTTCCGGACTAAATGAAAGGTTTCTGTTAATACCCCTTCTTACATTGTCACCATCGAGAACGTAAGTATGTATATTTTGCTCGTAGAGTTTTTGCTCAAGAGCATTGGCTACCGTAGACTTACCAGAGCCAGAAAGGCCGGTAAAAAAAACAAGGAAAGAATTATGGCCGTGGGCCTTCCGTCTTTCTTCTCGGCTAATCTTGTAATCATGGGGTATGATGTTTTTGCTCATATCAATCTCTTAAACTTCAATAAAAGTTATCCGTTTTGGTTGTTATATCATATGTGCGACATCTCATTATTTCTGCGCTTGCACTTTCTTGGTACCTCCTCTACGAAGCTTTCTTCGTATTAGACCGAAATCAATGCGATACCATGCCCTTTCGTGCAGGTAGTATAAAATCATCTTAGAAACAACCTCTACAGCTCCAATCTTTAGCCCTATTAAAGGGTCTCCAGAAATAAACCACGAGAGCAATACCGTATCTAGAGTGCCTATAAAGCGCCAGGAAAAAGTTTTAATAACGTGCCTTTTCCTGCTTTCTGGGATTGCGATTCTAAACCAAAGCCTCTCATGCAAGTAGTACAGGATCATTTTGGTCACTACTTCCGAGAAACCAATTTTTAGACCTGTAAACGGGTTGCCCGTTATGATCCATGAGATTAGAATGGTATCCATGGTTCCAACGGCCCGCCAGGTAAAGGTTTTGGCTAAATGTCTTTTATATGAAATGTCACCCATTAGCTGCTAATAAGAAAATAAGGATTTAATAGATCCTCTTTATTGTATTCCAACTCTTCTTTTGTTTCTTGGGAGGTAACCTTTAAGCCTACAGCTTTGCATATCGCATGTCCGGCTGCCGTATCCCACTCCATTGTCGGAGCAAATCTCGGATAAACATCCGCTTTTCCCTCTGCAACAAGACAGAATTTAAGCGAACTCCCCTTTGAAACAATTTCAACGTCTTCATAACGGTCCTTAACAGAATCTATAAAAGCCAAAGTATCATCGTTCATGTGCGATCTGCTTCCCACCACTCTCAATACGCTTTCATTTACCTCTGCAGGCTTTATTCTGTCTGAATCGCTAAACAAGCCATTTGTAATTTCATGCCCCTCATTCAAGGTTGTTTTGTACGATTTTCCCGACGAAACATCGGCATAATACAACTCCCTGCTCACTGGGACATAAATGACCCCAAAGATAGGGCTTCCCTCTTCACAAAGCGCAATATTTACGGTAAACTCTCCATTTTTTTTGATGAATTCCTTAGTACCGTCTAAAGGGTCTACAATCCAACAGGTCTTCCAATTCTTACGTGTGCCGTACTCCAATTGTTTATTTTCCTCACTTATGATAGGGAATTCTGTTTGTTCCAGATATGAATTGATAACGTCATTAGAAGCGCTATCGGCAAGGGTCAGAGGAGAATTATCTCCTTTTTGGGTAACCCCTACGTCTGGCAATTCGTAAATTTCAAGTATTGCCTTTCCGGCTTCTACAGCGGCTTCTATTGTTAGTTCCAGGTTTTTGATCATGGTTTTTTATTTAGTCCTGTTGATTAAAAAATATACGCAGGCGCAGCCGTAAAAGGATGCTTCATGCTAGTAAACGAAAGATTAACAAAAATGATATAATTCTTAAGCAGTTTTTTGATATGATTTTTTGGAAGTCTTATTGGGGGTTTATCCCAAAGAAGAAGACTTTTGTTTTATTTGTTTTTACTCGCTACCGCGTTAAGCAACTTTTCCCATTTTTGTCCTACCTTATCGATTGAAAATTTTTCGAGAGAGGGAGGGGCATTTTTTCTAAATTTTCGCCTCAAACCAGCATCTTCAATCAGCGTTAGCAGCCCATTTACCATAGCTTCTTTATTCTGGTTTTCAATGAGAAGGCCATTTTCTCCATTGGAGATAATATCTGAGGGCCCCGAAACACAATTATATGCGATACACGGAGTTCCCTGAGACATGGCCTCTAACAGAGTCATCGGCAGGCCTTCAAAGCGAGACGGTAGAATAAAAATGTCTGTCTGGCTGAGCAATTCTTTTATATTGCTTTGATATCCGGTAAATATGACTGAATTTTCAATACGCATACCCTTTGCCTTAGCCTTTAGAAATTCGGCCCCCTTATCTCCTGCACCAACTACTTTAAAAGTCCAATCAGGATGTATGTTCAGTACTTCTTTTGCAATGTCCAGTAAGTTATCAAAGCCTTTATGGTGATAGCGGTTTAGTTGACCGATTGCCAAAACCTCCTTTATTTCTGGCTTATTGTGGTCAGTATTGGTAGCCAATTCAAATGAGCATGGATTGGGCATTATATGCACATTCTTGTTCTTTCTTGAAAAGTATTCTAAATCGAAACTTGTTAGAATGGTAACCGCGTTAACCAGCGGATAAAAGAACGTCCATAGAAAGCGCTCCGCATAGGTATAGCTCGATAAGTAATTATTGTGTTCAGAAACGATAATTTTTAAGCCAAAGATTTTTGCAATAGGAATGCTAAGGTAGCCTAGCAAATCGATATGTGAATTAAGAACATCTGGTCTATTGCTCTTTTTCCAATAGAAGGATAACAGGCTGAAAAATCCACTAAAAACCACAGAGTTAATCAATGGTTTTTTATGCAATCGAATTCTTTCAATACCCTCATTAACTTTGTAGTGGTCTCCGTCCCGAAAAGTGATAATTCTTATTTGGTAATCTTTTTCATCGAGGTAGTTGGCCAATATACTCACGACACGTTGCGCTCCTCCGTCGCTCATTTTACTTATTAAGATATCTATTTTCATCGAATGCGTATTAATAGAAAGTTGAAGGAAACCTCCCTTTTTGGTTATCAGCCTTGATTTTATGATTTTAGCCCTGGAAGTTGTAAAAGTTTTCCAAATTTATGATCCCATTCCATGGGGATAAAGCGCCCAATTCCAGACTCCGGGTGAAAGGTAATTTCACCGAAATAGATATCGCCACCGACAAAGTAGAAATCCACACGTGCAAATGGGAAATCTGCAGCGATGGTTTCGGCAAGCCCAATCATTTCATCAAGTTTCTCTGGCTTTTCAACTTCCGTTCCGTTTTCATAGATGTAACGACAGTCCAGTGGTTTCCAATCCGAGTCATAAATATTGCGTTTGTGATCTGTTGAACGGTCTAGATCTAGCTGTATAAAAGCCAGTTTTCCGTTGCAGACATGAAATTTAAAATCGGGAGGAATGTTTCCATCTTCATCCATCAAAAGCTGTTCTACAATAATAAGGGGTTTGATATTTTTGTACTGCCATTCTTTTGTCTGATAGTAGTGGCTGCTTTTAAGTCGTGTTCCCAGTTTAGCTCTGATGTCTTCCCAATTCAAAAGCTTTTTGTCATGTACAAATATTCCACCTCCGCTATCGTGATTTGTCTTTATAATACAAGGGGTATCTGGTAGATTATCAGCTTTGATGTCTTCCGGGTTTTCGGTGTGATAATAAAGAGGTATTAGATATTTCTCACCAATCTTATTTGCTACGTGTGCTCTAACTGCATACTTATCCGCACATGTGGTATGCAAAGCTGTTCGGTCATATAACTTTAACCAACACAGTTTTTCGTTAAACGTTTGCGGAGCATCTAAATTTGGCCAGGTGCCCACTAATTTGTGATGTCTCATACGTACATAACGCTTTTCAGGAATTAGCCTAAGCTTTACAAAGGTGACCATAGACCTTGCAACATTACCAAGTATCGTGTGGTGATATAAGCTTTTGAGAATTGCTTTTAGATTCATGGCTACCGTATGGGTTTGACTTATTATAAGCTATTATTACCTTGTTTTTTTAGGTCCAGGATATACACCCACCTATTTTAATAATAATCTCTGCGTTGCAGACATGGATAATCAACTCGTGTTACCTTAACCAACTTTACTCAACTTGTATTGCCTTAAAGTGAATGCGAATAAAGCAATGTTCCTAAATGCGATAACAATGGTTGTGGCGATTGCTATTCCAAACACACCATAATAATCTATTAAAATGACATTTAAGATCACGTTCAGAATCACACTGGCCAAAGCCACTATTGCTTGATAATTGTTCTTATTGATACTCGTCAGGAAACTAATTAATAACCTCCCGCAGATCCTAAACGGTAAATAGATCAGAATTATTTTTTGAATTTTTGATACGATTTCGGCGTCTGCTGCACTAAACTCATTTCGTTCAAAGAACAAAGAAACCAAAAAATCGGAAGCTAAGATGCCAATTAATGCCACCACAGCTGCCCCGGCAAATAAGGTTTTCAACAACCTAAAGAGCGTCTGATAGGCCTTAGCTTTGTTTGAAATCACTTGTTTTGAGAAGTAAGGAAGTAGTACATTAGATAATCCCAAAACTATAATTCCGACTGCGAACATTGGAATTTTGATACCGTAGTTTAAAGCAGATATTGATCCTACGATGAGTTGCGCAGCAAAAAAAGAATTAATGACATTGTGCAGCCCTGACAGAAAACTTGAAGATACTTTAGCGGGAACCTGGGCCAGCATTAAGCGCGCATTTGAATTGGCTAAATCTGGCTTTGCAAATTGTAGGATTCTTTTCCACTGCGAGATCAGAAGCAAGTACAGAAAAGACAGGGAAGATCCTATAAGTGTGGCTATTGCCAGCACGTTTGTTCCGAAGTAATCTTTAAAAAAGAACAAGCAAATAATAATGGTGGCAGGCACCATAATATTGGCAAAGGTAGACAGCCTAAACTCGTCATTAATATTTAATAAACCTCCTAGTAACGAAGAGAGCCCCCAGAATAAAATGCAGGGTAAAACATAGTTCAACTGCTCTCTGATAAGCGCGTAAAAGTTCTCTTCATGGCCGGGAAAAATATATTCCAAAAATACGTCTGTTGACAAATAAGATACGAGCACAAAAAATAGCGATACAAGAAAAGTAAGCACAAAACCTGTAGCCTGAAAGGAGCCTATTTTGTTCCCTGTTTTTTGTTCTGCGATGTAATTAGGAATAAAGACGTTCTTAAAAGATCCCAGGAAAACCGCATTTACAAACCCGGGAATTATCATGGCAATCAGGAAGGTGTCTAGCACCTGTGATAATCCAAAATTAGCCGCAATTAAGCTCTCCTTAAAGAGGCTAACGAATTTAATTAACAGCGTAATTCCACTTACCAAAATTACATTCTGGAAGACTGTATTTTTAAATAGTGGAATTATTTTTTCAGTTAGTTTCTTAATCAAAATTTGCCGTTATCAAAATCTGTGACTAAACGAATCGCCAGGTAAGCGGTTTGCAATGTAAACCTGATTGCAAAGATGATAAAACTGCGCTTCCCTGCCTATATTTTCAATCAAATTGTAATTTAAGTCGATGAATGAAGAATTTGGGAGATGATAGCGGGTGAAAACCGTTAAGTAAGACCATGCATATCAACTTAATTGTACTACTTTGCGATCGCCGGTTTGTAATGCCCTGATTTTATTAAAAAGAAAAAGTGTAGTACTAATTTTTACGTAGCTATCAAAGAAATTATGCGTTGTTAGTAAATACATCACCAGAATTATACAGCCCATAAAAAGTGAGGGATCCAGTCCAAATATTTTATAGGAGCTGAAGAGAAGGTACAGGCAAAAAACAATGAACAAAACAAAAGGGATTATCCCAGACTCCCCTATAATAAGGAGATAGGTATTGTGTGAACCCTGTCCGTGAACTCCATTTTTTTGAAACTTGCCATACCCGCCACCAAGAATAGGGTTGTCCATAATTTCATCGTAGAATTTGGCCCATGTTTCGGGTCTCGAATCTTGTTGCAGGGAGGAAGCAGATCTTTCACTGCTGAGTACTGCACTAAACATATCAAAACGTTTGCCGCCTATGTTTAGCAGCTCACCAAATATAAAAATGGATAGCAATACTGCAACGCCTATACCCAGCACCCTAATATTCTTTGTGCTGATCTTTAATGAGATAAGGTTGGTAAGCACCCAGAGAATAAGAAAAGTTCTCGAGAAGGTCAGGAATCCGGCAATCGAAAAAATCAACTGAAATGTTATTTTGGTGGATCTCTTGCCTAATGCATAAGACAAGCCGTAGCCTAATAGACATACATAACCAGCACTGTTAGGGTTAACATAAAACCCACTGGATCTACCCAGCCTATCAGGAAAAACCAAGGCGTTAATGATAATACTAAATGCGCCAATTAATAGAAATACGGTTATTTCCTTAGTGGTTATTCTTCTAAAGAATTCATTGCCAAAAATCACTAAAATAAGATACTTGGCGATCTGCAGTATGAGATCTTCTTCGAGACCATTATAAATTTGGATACCTGATATTATGTAATAAGCTAGCCCAACATAAATCAACCAGAAGTTAGGTTTCCCAAGCCCGTAAAGAAAATAATAGACTGCGATAAGTATGAAAGAAAAATAACTCAGTACGGTTCCAATTACCGGACCCAGAGTAAAAAAGCCCTATGGTTGGCAAATTCAAGACAAAGAGGGCGAGAATGGTATATTTTAATAATTTTTCAATCATTTCTTAATTTAATAAGATTTTGTATTAGACCCAACCATTCTTTAGTGATACTTTCAGAATCATAGGATTCCATTGTTTTCCTGGCAGCCTTCCCAAGACGTTCTCGAGCCATAGGATCGTCTATCAAGCCTTGTAAGGATTTTTCCAGCTCGGCTTGCCCTCCCACCGGAATTAGTATTCCATTTTTATTGTTCTCTATGAGCTCTGATGGCCCAGATGGACAGTCTGTAGAGACACAGGCTAATCCAAAATAAAGTCCTTCCATCAAGGCATTAGGAAATCCTTCATACAAAGAGGTAAAAGCAAAGATCTTGCTTTTTTGATAAAGCGATTGAATAGCGTCTGTCCTGCCCAAAAGGAAGACCCTATCTTTTACATTGAGTTCCTCAATGAGATTTTCAAGCTTTTCCCTGTTTTCACCTTCACCGGCAATATGTAGTTGCCAGTCTGGGGCGTCAAGATTTGCAAAGCTGCGTATAAGGGTATCTTGCGCTTTTTGATCTGAAAGCCTACCCACGTTTAAAACAATATTCTCTTTAGGTATCGTAATACCTGAATCAAAATCCGGGTTAATTGGGTTTGGAATGATCTTGAGTCTCCTACTGTCAATGTTCCTGGCAAAGAAACTTTGTATCAATTCGGTTTGTACCACGGTGAAATCTGCCCGGGGATAAACAAAACGCCTCAAGATTTTCCAGAACTTGGATAGCTTAACATCTTCCATAAACGGATTGTTGCGCTCGCTGATAATAACCGGAATTCCCAGGGAACGCGATGCAAGTGTCGCCAAAATATTTGGAGTTGTTACAAAGCCAATGCACAGATCGGCATGGTGGTGTCGTAGTTGTTTTTTTATTTCCTTATAGAGCTTATAATTACTTTTTATGGCATCAAAACTATTTTTGCTTGGCTTGAGTACATCAGCGCAATGAACCACCTTGATGTTAGGATCTAAAGGATAGAATATTGGCGTGGTCTTCAAGGTTATGATAACAACATTGTATGACTTAGTGAGCTCATTGCTAAGTGTGCTAACCACGCGCTCTGCGCCTCCAGAATTAAGTCCAATGGTAATAAAAGCAATCGTTTTCTTGGTCATAATTGGAAGTAGGTAAAGGTGAAGTACAATTCACAAATGGTCCCAGAACTTAGCTCCTCTTTAGATTAAACGCAAATTAAAGACAATTGGTTCAAATTTGGTCGCCATTTTTAAAATAATACAAGCAGCATTCAAAGATCTTAAAATGGCCTTAGCAGGTGCTAATAGCCGGGCAAAGATGCCAAAACTTCCGCTTAATGCCGATATTTTCAATTAATCCGTATAAAAAAAAACGATAAATGGCCTACTCCAAAGACTTTGTCCATCCATTCTCGCTTTATGTCGGGCTTCTAAGCTGAGAACAGCAGAAATCACTAATTTTACCTTTCTTACAAGTGTTTGTTCAATTATGAGAATACTAAATCTTGTTTTATTCGTATTTATGATGACGGCAGGCTCTTGCCTTAGTGCTCAAACTATAAAAGTTTCGTCCTATGGTTTTGAGAATCCAAGCAAGGCGCTGGTTTCTGCTATGAAATCTGATAATGACACTTTGATTATCGACCTGCAGGACGAACCATGGATTCTGAAACCGATGAAATTCATAGGAATAAACAATAAGGTTATACTTCTTGAAGAGGGAGTTGAACTCAGAGCATTAGCAGGTGCTTATCCGAGGACTTCGCAGGCCTTACTCAAATTTATAGATTGCGAGAACATTCAAATTCTTGGGAAAAACAATGTATTGGCAATGAATAAAGCCGAGTATACAGATGGCGAATGGCGACATGTCATACGCCTGAGAGGTTGTAAGAATGTACTCATTGAAAATTTAACCTTGAGGGATAGTGGGGGAGACGGAATAAGCATTGGCCGTAGTGAAAAAGTCATGTTTTCAGAAGATATCAGGCTTGGAAATATTAAGTCTATAAATAATAAAAGGCAAGGAATTTCTATAGTAAGCGGAAAAAATGTTCATGTTTCTAACTCTGTGTTTACCGAAACCAACGGAACCCTTCCCGGGGCAGGAGTAGACATAGAGCCAGACTTGGCCGAGGAGGTTATCTGTAATGTAGTATTCGAAAATTGCACCTTTACAAACAATTTTCATGCAGGTATCAAAATCGCTTTAGGAAAACTCACCTCAGGCTCCGAACCTGTCAGTGTTACTTTTAAAGATTGTTTTTTGAGTGGTAACTTCTCGCCGGAAAACCCCAAACCTCCGGCTGAAATTTTTATACGTGCAAATAAGCTGGATCCGGTGAAGGGGTCTGTAGTCTTTGAGAATTGCCTGATTAGCAATTCGAAATGGGGGATGCTTTATGCGCAAAAAAACGCCGAAAGCTTTAGTGTAGACTTTATCAATTGCGCAGCCAAAAATATTCGATTGGGAAGTAAAGGACCTGCTATATATTTAGAAGTGCCGCATTACAGGGAAGTGGTTGATGTCGGGGGATTACATTTTAAAGACCTTTTTTTAGATTATGACCTTAAAGAACCCGTGATCACCGTTCAGGGGTCTAGACGGGGTACGCTTCGCCATTTGCGAGACATCAGTGGAAATATTACAACCCGAGAAACTTCAGTTGAAGATTTCGAATATTTGAATTATGATAAGACCAAAAATATCGGAGTTGACTTACAAATTATTGGGATAAAGCCATAGTTTACCACAAAAAAAGCCGCCATTTTAAATGAAATGGCGACTTCCGAGTATACTTCAAAAATTATTCTTTCTAGTTGATATGTGTATAATCAATATCCACATTTTGTCCACCCTGCGGACTAGCTCCATTGTTCCAATCTAGAGGATTGTCATTTGGCTCCTTTATCGTAAAGGTGCCGGTAATATTCTTAAGTGGGAAGCCATTAGGAGCGCTAACCCTCATAAAAGGCTGATTTTTGGTGTATTGTATATAAAAGTTGTCAAAGGTAAATCCACCTAGAGAACTTGTTGAGGTTCTGGCCTCCAATTCTATCGGAGGATGTTGCCCAGAGGTAATTACGTTATTCGCTGTACAATTCCTAAAAGTAACATGGAAGGCTTTGTCAGATTTTCTACTAAAGAAGAGTCTTTTCGAACTTCCGTTAAACGTAATATTATCAAAGAGTACAGACCCTTTTACAGGATTGCTATCCAATCCCTGATTTATATTTATTTCTGTACTTGGTTTTCCCGATGGCGGAGATACGGCATTATTGCTGAAAGAGCTGTTTTTGACCACAACGCTTATAGGTGTTGAGGCACTGGTCATTTTAAGTGTCCCAATGGTAAAGCCTGCTGCATCATTTCCTATAAACTTACAATTGATAAAGTTAATATTCACCAAACGATCACTTGCTTTATTCGGCTCCAGGTCAACACCTGCTTCTGGCGCCGTACCCTTCGAATTTCTGAATTCAGAATTTCTTACCCATATATTTTGGCCACTGGTCACCGTTAGTCCCATTCTGCGGTTGTTAGAACAAACTACATCTTCAATGGTGATATCTTTTGAAAAGCCGTTACCGCCACTATTGATGTTAATACCATCGCCGCCACTATCTTTGATGTCAAACCCTTTAACGGTAACATTCGTACACCCGTCTAACTTCATGGCGTGTCTCCATTCTCCGTTGTTGTATTCGTTCTTGTTCATTTGCAGCGTGGCGCCATAACCAATAATCTCAAGGTTGCTACCGTTGTAGAAATTGAACATCACGTCATAAATGTGCCCGTAAGCCCCTGATTTGGCTTTTAAGACCACCCCGGGTTCAAAGAAAATCGTCTTATTGCTAATGCTAAAGAATCTAGACGGCTCAATAATCCATGGTCCGCTTTGCTTATCAATTACAATATAATTGCTGTTAGATTTTATGGCATCCTGAAAGGCCTCAGTTGCGTTATTCGCATTATACCCAAATGACGATGCCAATACATGACCCGGAGGATAATTACCTCCACCGCCGCCACCGCCGCCACCGCCGCCGCTACCGGTAACGGTTACAGTAACTGTATCAGTGTCTTCAAGCCCCTCGTCATCTGTAACGGTAAGGGTCACTTCGTATTCTCCCGGCTCGTTGAATGTCCTGCTGGGGTTTTTATTTGAAGCCGGGTTGCTTGTTCCAAAATCCCAGTGATAACTTGCGATACCTTCATCATCTGATGAGCTATTGGCGTTAAATTGTACTGTCAATGGCGCTTCGCCACTATTAGGAGTCGCCTTGGCTACAGCCGTTGGGGCTTCATTATTTGTTCCGTTAACTGTAATATTTACAATGGCGGTATCTTCTTCGCCTTCTTCGTCTTCTACGGTCAAAGACACCTTATAAGTACCTGGCGCAGTAAATGTATGTGTAGGGTTTTTGGCTGATGATGTATCACCATCTTTGAAATCCCAGGTATACTTTGTGATTTCCTTATCATCTGTTGAAGTGTTTCCTTTGAATGCAACATCTAAAGGTGCAGTTCCGCTGGTAGGAGTACCACTTGCACGGGCTACTGGCGCTTCGTTATTCGGGGACTCAACGGTTATAGTTACTGTTGCAACTGAAGTTAATCCTTTTTCATCCTCAACGGTAAGCTTTGCTTTGTAAGTACCTACCTGCTCATAGGTGTGAGTTGGGTTTGCTTCTGAAGAGAAATTTCCATCTCTAAAGTTCCATGAATATTTGGTGATGGCCTTGTCATCTGTAGAATCATCTCCTTTAAAGGCAACCTCAAGCGGTACAGTACCTGTCTTTGGTGTTGCTGAGATCTTCGCCACCGGAGCTGCATTCTGTGGCCCGTCTACGGTAATGGTGATGTTCTTACTGGCTTCCAGGCCATCTTCGTCTTCTACAGTCAGTTTTACATTGTACGTACCACCTTCTGTAAAAGTGTGAGTTGGGTTCGCTTCTGAAGAGAAACTACCATCTTTAAAGTTCCAGGAATATTTTGTTATGCTTTTATCATCGGTGGAAGTATCCCCTGTAAATGAAACTTCTAAAGGAGCTTCTCCCGAGGTAGGATTTGCACTTAGATTTGCAACCGGGGCTTCATTGCCGTTAGACGTACCCTCGTCCTGGTTTCCACCGTTATTGGCATCATCTTCTATAGTGCCGTCACCCGTATCGCCCTGATCAGGTACAATTTCTTCCGCGCTCGTGGGAGCATTGTAGGTCACAATTAGTTTAGGGCCATCTTCTGATGGATGTTCTTTTGAGGCGATAGCCAGGTCATTACCGGTTTCATGTGAGAGGATAAGCGTGGTCTGCTCCGGAATAAGATCGGAAGCGCTTAGAATAACATTTTCTGTAATACCCAACTTGTATTCCTTATTAATGGAACCGAGTGGGATGTCAATCTCAGGAGTGTTACCCGCGCCAATACTATCCTCAGTCCAATCATTTGAAAGGCCTTTATATATGACGATTTCGCCGTCACCCTCATCAGCGTTAACTGTAAATTGAAAAACCGCGTCGGTTATAGTTCCGCCAATGCTGTCTATCTGACTAAGGTTGAACAACAAGTAACTGGTTCTTTCCTCATTATCTAAACGCATTACAGATTGGTTGAAACCTTTGCCATCCTGCACATGAGCATCGTGCATGGGTGAGAAAGTTGTCGTCCTGCTTTCAAACTCTTCCTCCATATTGGAAGAATCCTCATCGGTTTGCTCTTCCTCCGTCTCCTCTTCATCAGTGGTCTCATCTGGAGTTTCTTCTTCCTCTTCTTCCGCTTCAGAATTCTCATCTGCACTATCCTGGGAGTCTACAGGAGCATTCTCTTGTTCGAAAATGGCGTCCTGAAGGATGTCATTATCCTTTGAACAGGAGATAATAAGTGTTAACGATAGTAAAACAAAAAGTGCTAGGCGGTAGATTCGGGCAATCAGCATTTTCATAGGTTACGTAATAAATTTTCCAGTTCTTGTTAGCTTCATTTATTTATAACTTCCCATCATCGACAAAAATTATTATTTTTTCGATGAACTGCATATTTTGCAAAATTAAGCACGAAGTGGTCTCGAGATTCTTTGCGAAAAGAAAATTGTTAACGTATTATCAACAAGTACCTAGCTAAAATGCAGTCTGGTCGTTGGTTTACTTTACGGGAAAGCTCTTATTTTGGATCATGGATACCGAGCGCTTTAACATAATTTTAAGAATAAATTCGATGAACTGCATAAAGTGTCCTAAAATTCCTAAATAGAGCTGCGAAAACACGAAGGTGAAGAAAAAATCTAAAGGCTATTTACGGCAGGAAGTTAGCCGGGATACTTTGCTTTAAAACAAGCATTTAACAGGAAATTTCTAACATATTTCCAACAGTTTTTGTACGTCACTGAACGAGGTCAGATTGAGTTAATTTTGTTGCTTTCCGTATACGGCATCGAGCTGTTCGAGCATTTTTTGACAAAGTGCTTCGACTTCTGGAGAGAGTTGAACCTGATTTCCTTTGCGAACAGATCCCTGATGTACCTCAGAAAAAATCTTCTTTTTAGGAAAATCCGCACCCATGAAACTGTAAATTGAATGCATTGTCTTTTCAGGAGCTGCAACCAGGTCTTCGTATTTGCACATTCGCACCCTTGGATAACCTTCCAACGCTCTTTCAAAAAAGAGTATGTTTCTGGCGTACCACGAAAGTGCTGCCGCATCCCATGGTGACATATCTTCGGAATAGTACCTACTTATGATTTCATAGGTTTGGTCAGAAACTCGGTCTGATCTGTAATTATTAGGTGTTTTTTCGTAGATGTGTTTAAGATTGTTTATTCCGTTCCTATCACCAAATTTCTTAAGATTGGAGGCAACAATATCTTTATAATCCCTGAAAACCCATAAGGCCTTGGCATTTTCAAAGTAGGCCAAAAGCTTATCTATATTCTGGGACTCAACCAGTGGTTTGGCAACTATAGACTTAACCCTGTTTTTATTAATCTCTTTTGCCACGGAATCGAAAGAATCTAATCTTCTCTTGGTGTGATGTTTTGTAGAGAGCTTGCTAACTTCTCTATACACCTTGATATTGAGATCTTTGTCGAAAATGTCAGAAAGCATCGTAGTTCCACTACGCTGACTACCCACGATAAACAAAATGTTTTTTTCACCGCTTTTAGGGACCATAACTTTTTGGTAGGTAGATTTTAGCCCTTCTTGTGCAACTCTTTTAATCTGCTTGCTGATATTAGACATAGTTAAATTATTTTATGTCAAGCATTTGTGGCTCGACTAGGCTGGATATTTTCTAAGTAAATTTAGATTTTCATAAATTTCATTCGCCCTCTTTACCAGGGCAGAATCACAGTCGGGAGCGTCATATTGGGAGGGGGTATGTTTTTTATCACTGTACATAGGAGTGTTGACGTCCAAATTAGTCCCTACATATTCAAAAACAGTATTTGGCTGTTGTACCAAATCTTCGAAGGATATCAAAAGATCAACCATAGCTATGTTTTCTATCAGGTACTGGTAGTAGTTTACCCAGATTTGCAACCAATAATTTAAACTATCTATTTCATAAGGCATCTCCTGCTGCTCTGGGTTCGGGTTTAAAACAAATGGTTTATGACCCAATCCAAATTCGTGATGTCCCAGGTAGTTAAAATAGTCAAGTGCAAACGGATCTTCTGTCTGGCTTGCAGAAAAGCTTTTGTGCAATTTCTTAAGGGAAGATGCATGGCTTATTGGATCTCTAAACAGAATAACCACTTTACTGCCCTCAATTTTCTTTAAGGACGATAGTCTCAGTATGTTATTGTTATTTTTAGAGATATACTTTTGTTTTCCTTTAGAAAGACATATTAGGCTGACATAGGTTAAGTATTTATCCAATACTTTTTGAGGTACCTCGTGCGCCAGAAGTCCATCTTTGATATAAGAATCATTTAAGAATACTTTCCAATAGTACTCATCAAATTCTTCCGGAGAATTGCCATCTATTATGATACCATCTTTATGTGCACGTTCATGAGAGTCTATCTTTAACTTTTTGTTCCACATATTAGGCGAAAACAAAATGGGCATATTAGAATACTGTAAGGAGGCATATTCGCCGGTACTAAAGATCTTATTCATGAGAGCAGTGGTGCCCGAACGCGCTAAGCCCGAAATAAATACGTATTCTTTTATTTCCAATTTTTTGGCCTTAGAACCATAAAGTATTTCTTCAAGTTCCAGGGAAGATTTAGAAATAAAATAGTTAGAGAGGTAGAGCTTATGGAGCGTTTTCTCTGTTGCTGTGTAACTTGACATATTGCTTTTTAAGTACAATGTATATGACAACCGCTATCAAGGAAGTTAATATTCCGTATAGGTTGTATAGCGCAGAGACATCGATAGAAGGGATAAATTTTTCCAAAACAATCAGTAGGAGGAAAGGCGAAATAAATAACAGAATGCTGCCTATGAGCTTTAACAAGTAGCCCATCTGTTTTGAGACTTGTGTTAGCAGCACTTTTTGTTTCTCCTCATCACTGGTATTCGGATCTTTCATTACCGTCAATTGCGACTTATAAGAATTGGTTAGATTCTTTACAAGTGCAACTACTCCTAACTTTTCAAAAATAAGACAGGAGAGTATGGTTAGAATAAAGATGGTTATGTAAATCAAACTATCCTTTGCTTACTTTGCTCTTAAGAAAATTAAAGAATCGCTTTAGCGGGATCCAAAATATAGCTACTAGAAAGGCGAAAAAAGTTAAGAAAATACCTGTAATAATCGCTATAATTCCTCCTCCCAATCCGGGTCCTAAGTATAAAAACATGATGAAATATTTTATTTAATAAATAATTCTACTCCAGAAAAGACTTGAAATATGTTCCTGATCAATTCTTTTTACAAATTCCAATTTTTTATTGATACTATCTCCAATAACAACCCTACCGTTATTGGTGTCTTCAACAAAGATATCGCCATTTTCCAAGATATCACATCTTCCAGAAGTCCTAGTGCGAACTTTTTCCTTTTGCATCAGGCGATGATATGGTGTACTAACGCTATCTTTTTCAAAATCATATACGTAGATCTCATTGTTTTTGGTTTTGGAGTTAAAATAGAGATTTTGTGTGGTTACCTTAGGATTTGTGGTACTTTCTTCGCGTATAATGTCGTTCCCAAAAACTACGATTTTTGAATTCTCGTAGAAATCAGCATCGTGCTGATTGTACCATGGGCCATTGCGAAGCCATATGATTTTATTTGTTGAAGGTCTGTAAAGAAAAACCGCACTAATATTCCGGCAGGAAACTAATAAATCTCCCTTTTGCCAATATTCTGTAGTTGTTAGCGCCGGTTGAATATCGTTTAGATGTATGATGTCGCTGATGAATTGGCCCTTAGAAAGCAATAGGTTTTCGTACCCATTATCAATGAGGATTTGAATGATTGATTTACTGAAAAGAACCTCCCCGGTTTCTGGATTAATTTTAGTTATCTCATCATCGATAAGCGTATTTTTATAACCCTCATAGTCTTCTGGTAGAATATCATATTTTCCAGAGACAAAGGGCATGGTACAACTGTAGATATTTCCTTCATGATCAAACTCGGTGGTATGATGATATCTACGATCGTTATTGAGCCATAGCGGAGTTCCGTCTTTATCAATACGGGTTAGGAGACTGGTAAGCTGTGAGCTAAAAATAAGCGAACTATCTTTAAGCAATAAAGGATGCATAAAATATAGATCACTTCCTTTGGGTGACTTTCTGGGATTAAGTTCGTTATATGCCCTGGCATATAAACTTTCATTATCTGGCTCCCACTTTTTTATGCTTTTGCCATTACTTAAATCTAGCAATTCAAACTTCTGACCGAACTTTTCTGTTTTGTAAGTAACCAATAGTTTTGGATACCCCTGCACCCCGGTTTTGTTACTAAATGAAATTCCATCTTCCGAATTTTTATTTTTTACATAAAACTCGGGCTTATTCACGCTCTGTTTGATTGCTGATGGAAGTTCTGCCATAAACTTTACCGGTTTGGCAAGACTACCCCACTTTTCACCCTTGTCCTGAGCTAAATAAATGTTTCTGACGAAGGAAGAAAGCAAGATGGAGTAAAAAAATAGTCCTGCTACAACAATGAAAACGATGCGAAGTTTTTTCATACGGCAAAGAAAGAAATTTATTTTTAGAATTGTTTTTAGTGCCGACAATTAGTCGATATAATTCCTATATCTTCGATTTCTGTATTGGATTACAATATATTTTCTGAGAAGTGAAAGTCGGAAAACCCAGGCGATTACACGATTACGGATAAAACACTACTTTTCTTCGATTTTTTCAGCAGCAATTGGCCTTCCTGAAATAGGCGTATCCTCAACAAGATAACCAAACTCCGTTTTAATAAGGGCATCTTGCACTTCTTGATAATTAGCCACCAAATCTTGTACGGCTTCAGGGTTCTGTCTTTTCAATGCGGCTTTAACTTCAATCTGGGCGATCCCTAAAAAATTGAGCACATTACTAAATTGTTGTGGGATATCAGCAACAAACTCTTCGTAAGTCATTTCCATGTAATCGTGATTGTGAAAACGATCTTTTGCGCATTTGGCTTCGAGCGACTTAGTCTTATGAAATTCTTCCAGGCATTCCTCAATGTTTATGGTAACCCTTTTGTCTTCGGTCTTTACAGTCATACCTTGTTGCCTGCTATTCCAGGCTCCGGTCTTTTTGGCAATTTTCTTAGACACAAAAGCTCTCAACATATTTTCTCTTCGAATATGAATTATTTTGACATCCTTATCGGCATCCAGTAAATCCCAAACCTTTTTATCTTCGCTATCCTCCGGGTGGTAGTAGAAAAGCTTAAAGCCAACATACTGTATCCATGGCAGCTTCTTTCCAAAATTATTGTCCCAGACCTCCTGGCAGCTCTGCCCTTCGAGCAAACGAAAAGGTTCGCCACCAACCTCCATTTTTGGATGTGCTCTCAACAAGTTTGCAAGTAAACTGGAACCTGTACGCTGTTGACCAATAATAATGAACTTCCTGTATCGCCTATTTCCAAAAAATAGGTAATTGCATTTTTGGTTATTCTCTTAATGGATATATAAAAAGAGTTGCTCGATTCTTTCATAGAATTCTAAAATTACCTGCTTGGAACAGCGGTTTATTCCCTTTTATTTAAAACGCCGTTTACGGCGGCTAAGATAGGAAATCTTTAAGCCAGTGAGACCTATTTTCGGTAAGCTGTCTGTATATTTCGGCAGGATTGTTCTGACGGTTTCGAGACGAGATTTATCTGTCAGGAAACAAAGGTGTTTTTGGTATCATCAAACTATTGGATAATTTTACAAGAAATCGAAGGAGAACAATATCTTAGTGATAAGGAGTTTTCCTTAAACTATATTTCATATTTGTTCGTTGTATTTTCTTAATAGGCATTAAAAAACGTTTATGAGCAAAACTGGCCGGTTTGTAATTTCATTAGACTTTGAGTTACTCTGGGGAGTAAGAGATACCCTTACTCCAGAGAGCTACGGTGCTAATATCCTTGGCGTATGGGAGTCGCTTCCAAAAATGCTCGAGCTCTTTTCTAAATATGATGTAAAGGCTACTTTTGCCACGGTTGGGATGCTGTTCGCCTCCTCCAAAGAAGAGTTAAAGAAATTTAGCCCTGCAAAAAAACCGCAGTACGCAGATGCCAATCTATCTCCGTATAATGGTCACTTTAATACCATGTTAGATTCAGAGGAGGAAGATAAGTATCACTACGCCTCCTCGCTGATAGGCCTGATCGCTAAATATCCGGAACAAGAACTTTCTACCCATACCTTTTCGCATTACTATTGTCTTGAAGACGGGCAGGATCTGGAGGATTTCAGGGCGGATATGGAAGCTGCCATTGCCATTGCAAAAGAGCGAGATATCACATTGAAAAGCCTTGTATTTCCAAGGAACCAATTTAATAACGAATACCTCCAGGTTTGCGCCGAACTAGGGATTGATTCGTATCGTGGCAATGAAGATGTCTGGTTCCACAAAGCAGTATCTGGCGAGAATGAAAATTATTTTAGAAGGGGGTTTAGATTGATAGATGCCTATTTTAATATTTCAGGCCATCGCTGCCATGAAATGGATGATATCTCGGCTACCCATCCCTACAATATACCATCTAGCAGGTTTTTAAGACCCTATTCACCAAGACTTAGATTCCTTGAAAATCTGCGTCTACAGAGGATACTAAAGAGCATGACTTATGCAGCAAAAAAAGGGAAACTGTTTCACCTTTGGTGGCATCCACATAATTTTGGCATGTATCAAGAGGAAAATCTCTTGTTTTTAGAGCGGATACTTCAGCATTATCAAAAACTCAATGCAAGATATGATTTTGAGAGCCTGACTATGAAGGCTATTGCAGAAAAAATTAAAGAGAAGCATGACCGATAAAAAGATAGTAATGCTGGCTGGTGGGGGTGAGAGTACCGTCTTTATGTATAATGGCCTTAAGCATGAGTTTTCAATAGAGCGGGTAATTATTGAAGAGGGTACAGGTCTTAAGAAGTTTTTAAAAAGAAGAATAAAAAGGCTTGGGCTTTGGAAAGTTTTTGGCCAGGTACTTTTTCAGGGCATCTGCGCTCCTTTAATTCGCAAAGGATCCAGGCAAAGAATAGCCGAAATAAAAGCGGCTTATAAGCTGTCTTCCGAAGGCATTTCTGAACAGAAGAGGTTGCATGTAACATCGGTTAACTCGGATACCAGCCTGAAAACTCTGAAAGAAATAAATCCGGATGTAATTATCGTAAACGGAACACGCATTATCTCTAAAAAGATCTTGAATGGTGTTTCGGCGCCCTTTATAAACACTCATGTTGGAATTACACCCAAATATCGCGGCGTACATGGAGGTTATTGGGCCTTGGCAAATGAGGATCCCGAAAATTGCGGAGTAACTGTTCATTTGGTAGATGCCGGGATAGACACCGGTAATATTCTGTATCAGGGGATCATAAAACCCGAATCAAAAGATAACTTTAGTACATATACCTATATGCAACTGGGTGAGGGTGTTAAGCTGATGAAGAAGGCCGTAAAAGATGCCCTAAATGATGCCATCAAACCTCAAAAAAGTAAGACCCAAGAAAGTCATTTATGGTATCATCCAACGATTTGGTATTACCTTAAGAAAAGGATTTTTAAAGGGGTGAAGTAACTACGCTGAAAATACTAAAAAGGAATAGACACCCTAGATCTTATAGAATGTTCTGTACCATTTTATAAATTGCTCCATTCCATCTTTAACATCGGTATTTGGCCTGTAGTTATAATCTGCTATTAGGTCATCGACATCGGCCCATGTCCTTTCAACATCTCCCGGTTGTATGGGGAGCATTTCTTTCTGGGCTTCTTTACCCAGTTTGTCTTCTATGGCAGTGATAAAATCCATTAGTTTTACCGAATTGTTATTCCCGATATTGTATAATTTATAAAGCTCTCCCGAAGCAAGCCGGTTTTGAGTGTCGCTCTCTAAAATTCGTACTACACCTTCTACAATATCATCAATATATGTAAAATCGCGTTCCATTTTGCCAAAGTTGAATACTTTGATAGGCTGGTCTTTCAAAACGGCGTCTGTAAAAAGGAAATAGGCCATATCTGGTCTTCCCCAGGGACCATATACCGTAAAGAAACGCAATCCGGTGGTTGGGATACCATACAGATGGCTATAAGTATGAGCCATGAGCTCATTGCTCTTTTTGGTTGCGGCATAAAGGCTAACAGGGCGGTCTACATTCTGACTTACCTTAAACGGTATTTCCTTGTTTGAACCGTAAACGCTTGAACTGCTGGCGTAGACCAGATGTTTAATCTTATGCTGTCTGCAGCATTCAAGCAAGTTTAAGAACCCAACTATATTGCTATCAACGTAGGCCTCCGGGTTTTCAAGACTGTAGCGAACACCTGCCTGGGCCGCCAAATTGCACACAGCTTCTATCGGGGTCTCCTCAAAGAGCGCAGGGAGCGCTTCCCGATCTTCAAGATGCATTCGCACAAAGCTAAATTTACCCTGGTATTTGCCAGCTGTGTTTTTTTCGTTAAAGGTTTTTGCTTTTTCTTTTAGAATACCAAGTTCCTCGAGTCTTGCAAACTTTAATTCCTGATCATAGTAGTCATTGATGTTATCTATACCTACCACCTCATGGCCGTTTTTTAACAACCTTTTTACCAAGTGAAAACCAATAAATCCGGCTGCGCCTGTTACTAAGATTCTCATATGTTTATTTTACAAAAATAGAAGTGTGCCTTACCTTTTTACGGCGCCAAAATTAACCATAAAATTACAAGGAAGACCATCTCCGGGCTTTTTTGTTCTCTTAAAACGCCTAAAAGCGCCAAACATCCGTTAAATGGGGTATTTGCCGATCTTAAATAGATAGTAACAAGACATTCACTGCACGCATTCTACTCCTAGACGTTATTTAATGGCTTTTCGACGAATTGTTAATACTATTTTTTCTCTCTAATCTTTATATATTTAATTTTACAGCTTAGATTTGCTCGTGATTTGAATGCAAAAAAGCATTAACATATTAAGATATATTGTATCTTGGAATGCTTTAAGGAGGGTTTTGTAACAGCTAGTATTGCACGTTGTGAAACGGTAGAAAGGAATTTCGGGCGTTGAAAAACAATTAGATAGTAACAAATTACTCAATTATTGGTAACTGCAACTAAAATATGGCTATCTTCTCCACATATGGGTGGAAAGGAACAAACCTACGTCCAAGAGGCCTTTGATACCAATTGGGTAGCTCCCCTGGGCCCTAACGTAGACAAGTTTGAAGAGGCCATTGCCGATTATGTAGGCGAGGGTGTTCATGTAGCCGCACTAAGTTCCGGAACCGGAGCAATTCATTTGGCTTTAGAACTTTTAGGAATTTCTCAGGGAGACGAAGTACTTTGTCAGAGCTTCACCTTTTCGGCTTCCGCTAACCCGATTTTATATTTAGGTGCCACGCCAATTTTCATAGACAGCGAAAGCAGCACCTGGAATATTTCTCCAGAATTGTTAGAAAAAGCCATCTTGGAGAGGATATCTAATGGTAAGAAGCCAAAGGCCATTGTGGCAGTTCATCTTTATGGAATGCCTTATATGGTTGATGAGATAACAGAAATTTCACAAAAATATCAAATTCCTGTTGTAGAAGATAGTGCAGAAGCCCTGGGAAGCACCTATAAAGGTGTTGCTTGTAGCAGCTTTGGAGATATTGGTATTTTGTCCTTTAACGGGAATAAGATCATTACCACCTCTGGTGGCGGCGCTCTGGTGTCTAAAAACAAAGAAGTAAAGAATCGGGCGGTATTCCTGGCTACTCAGGCTAGAGATAAGGCCCCGCACTATCAGCATTCAACAGTTGGTTATAACTATAGGATGAGTAATGTGTTAGCCGGTATCGGACGAGGTCAGATGGAGGTTTTAGATGACCGGGTAATGGCTAGGAGAAAGAATTTTGAGTATTACAAAGAACACTTGGGAGACCGAAAAGATATTAGTTTTTTAGCAGAGCCTGAAGCTTATTTCAGCAATAGATGGTTGAGTTGTATCCTTACACCATCTTTTGAAATTCGCGAAAAGATAAGATTAAAATTGCAGGAGGAAGATATTGAGTCGAGACCACTTTGGAAGCCCATGCATTTGCAACCTGTATTTTCTAAATACCAACACTTTACAGATGGTACTTCAGAAGATTTGTTTAACAGGGGCTTATGTTTGCCTAGCGGTTCTAATCTCAGTACAGATGATTTAGAAAGAATTGTAGCCCTAACCCTTAAATCATTGCCCCATGATTAAAAACTACTTAGTTAGCAATGCCCATCGATATGCCTCTAAATGGCTGGTGTTGGGAATTGACGTTTTTCTCATAAGTATATCTTTTATACTGTCTTATCTCATACGATTCAATCTCACCTTGAATTTTGAGACAGATCAACTTTTTTTACAACTGCCTTTTGTAGCGCTAATTGCCTTAGCATCTTTTTTGCTTACAGGTTCTTATAAAGGTGTTGTAAGGCATACTGGGGTAAGAGATGTGTATAATATTTTTAACGCCATTTGTTTGTCCAGTATTATCATAATTTTCCTGGTCATTCTAAACAGACAGATGAATGTTATGGACAATTTTACGATTCCCTTGTCCATTATTATCATTCACAGTTTAATTGGTTTTATAGCGCTTACAGCTTCCAGGTATGTATTCAAAACCTTGTTTTACAACCTTGTAAAGAAATTTAAGATCACCAGAAATGTATTGATTTACGGTGCTGGTGAAGCCGGGATCCTTACTTACAATGCCTTAACAACGCATACGGCAAGCAACACCAGGGTAATTGGGTATATTGACGATGACAACAATAAAGTTGGTAAAAGCATTAACGGGGTCAAGGTATATGGCAAGAATGAGCTTTCAGACTTTTTTGTAAAGAAAACTGATGTTTCTGAGATCATAGTTTCCATAAATAACATTGACAATCACAGGTTAAGAGAAGTTGTTGAAAGCCTGGTAGACTTTCCGGTTCAGGTAAAGATTGTTCCACCTGTGGAAGACTGGATCAACGGTGAGTTGAAATTGTCACAGATAAAACAAGTTCAGATTGAAGACCTGTTAAATCGTACTCCAATAAATATTAAGCAGTCTAAAGTGTCTGATGAACTCAAAGGCCAGGTAATTATGGTTACAGGGGGCGCGGGTTCTATTGGAAGCGAAATCGTGAGGCAGATTGCAAATTACGACTATAAATCGCTTATCATTATAGATCAGGCAGAATCTCCTTTGTATGACCTGCAACAAGAATTAAAACAAAACGGTTTTCACAACTTTATTCCTATTGTTGGTGATATCAGAGATAAAAATCGGATGAATACCTTCTTCCAGGAATACAAGCCAACCATTGTGTTTCACGCGGCAGCCTATAAGCATGTTCCTCTTATGGAATACAATGCTTATGAGGCGATTAAGATAAATATTGCAGGTACCAAGATGCTGGTAGACCTGGCGCTTAACCATAGCGTAGAAAAATTTGTTTTTGTTTCCACGGATAAGGCGGTTAACCCAACCAACGTTATGGGAGCTACCAAACGTATTGCCGAAATGTACATCGGTTGCATGCATCAGGAAAACAAGACCAAATTTATTACCACCAGGTTTGGAAATGTTTTGGGCTCTAATGGCTCGGTAATCCCATTGTTCAGAAAGCAAATAGAGCAGGGAGGACCTTTAACGGTTACTCATAAAGATATCACCCGTTACTTCATGACCATTCCTGAGGCCTCACAGCTAGTTTTAGAAGCAGCCGCTATGGGACAGGGAGGAGAGATATTCATTTTTGATATGGGTGAATCTGTTCGGATCTTTGACCTTGCTAAGAACATGATTAAGCTATCTGGCTTGCGCTACCCAGAAGACATCGATATTAAGATTACAGGCCTAAGGCCAGGTGAGAAACTTTATGAAGAACTTTTGGCCACAGGCGAAAACACGCTTCCTACCTATCACAAGAAGATTATGATCAGTAAGGTAAGGGAGTTAGATTATGCTGAGGTGAGATCTAAGATCGATGAGCTTTGCGTTTCTAATATGTTCTTCAATGGTAATACGGTGAAACTCATGAAGGAAATTGTACCCGAATACGTTTCCAACAACTCTGAATTCTGTAAACTTGATGACGGGTCAGAGAATGAGGCAGAAAGCAAGACAGATGTGGATAAGGAAGAAAACAAAGTATATCAGTCTTAATATTCAATTTACGTATTACAAACACGCATTATAATTATGTACAAAAAAAATAGGTTTCTTAATTTCTCTGCAGTAATTGTTCTTGCAACTCTTCTATTCACATCGTGCGCATCTAAGAAAGATGTCGTTTACTTTCAAAACGCCAGTAGTTTTGAAAACTATCGTAGATAAAAATAGTTTTACTCCTAAATTTAAGGTAGACGATCTTGTAAGTATTCACGTTTCTACCCTGGACCAGGAAGCAAGTGTACCTTTTAACCTGTTTAGAGGCGCTGTCGAAGGAGGAATTCGTCCCGAACAAGTGGACTACCTTATAGATCAGGAAGGAGAAATCGATTTTCCAGTAGTTGGAAAAGTAAAAATTGCCGGTCTTTCTCCGGAAGAAACCCGGGTGCTGCTAAGAGATAGGCTTTCAGAATTTTTAAAAGACCCGATTATCAACATCAGGCTTAAGAATTTTTCAGTTACTATCCTGGGTGAAGTTAACAGACCAGGCACATACCCTGTTAACGGTGAAAAAATCACCATCCTGGAAGCCCTGGGGCTTGCAAGTGACCTTACTATCAAAGGGCAACGCGAAAATGTTATGGTGATACGTGATTTTGACGGTACCAAGGTTTATACGCGTATAGACCTGACTAAGAAAGAGGCACTGAGTTCACCAGTATATTATCTTACACAAAATGATGTGGTTTATGTAGAGCCCAACCAATCTGCGGTTACCTCATCTAGCCTTGATAACAGGGCGACGATTGCTATCTCTATAGCATCTACATTAATTACCGCGACCGTAATTCTCATTACCAGGAATTAGCAAGGCGGACTTAATCTAGTTATAAACGAATGAATACAAGTACTAAGGGCTCGCTTACCGAAGTTGTTGATTTAAAGGAAATTTTAGGGACCTATACCAAGCATTGGAAATGGTTTCTTATATCAGCGGTGTTAGCTGTTATAGCGGCGATGGTATATTTAAGGTACGCCACTCCCAAGTATGAAGCCAGGGCCAAAATCCATATTATTGAAGATTCAAACTCTGCTTCAGGTTTGGATTTATTCTCTGAATTAGAAGTTTTTGCCGGTGGTAAAAATAGGGTAGAGGATGAGGTTCAAATCATCAACTCGAGGTCTAACTTTATAGAAATTGTCAAGGAGCTGGGGCTCAATACAAAAATTATGGCCCTGGGTAGTATCAAAGATTCTGAGATTTACAATAATACACCAATCAAACTAAATTTTATTGCAGCAGATTCTATTGTGAATCGGGCGGAACTTTCTTTTTACCTCACCCTATCTTCTTCCACTACATTTGGATATAGTGAGGAAGAAGATATGCCCGTTAAGGTATATGCATTTGGGAAAAATATTTCTTCGCCTATCGGGGATATTGTTATTACCCCAAATGTTGAGGTTTTTGATAGGTATAGGAATCAAAAAATAAGAGTTAACATTAAACCGGTAAGCCTGGTTGCACAGAATTATCAGTCTAAGATAAAGGTTAATATTCCTCAGGAGTATTCCAACATTGTGAGTTTGTCACTCGAGGATCCGATTAAGCGTAAGGCGACAGACATTCTCAATGCCCTGATCCGCGTATATAATAAGAACGCGATAGAAGATAAAAAGATAATTGCTGACAGGACTTCAAATTTTATTAATGAAAGGATAGCAGATATTTCCGCCAACCTGTCTAGCGTAGACCAGTCTGCCGAAGACCTTAAGACCAGCAGAGGATTAACAGACATAGCGTCTGAGGCTAATATCAACCTAAATATTGGGGCGGCAAATCAACAGGAGTTGGCTAATTTCCGAACGCAGCTCAATATAGCAGCATCCATGCAGGACCTGGTAGACCAGCAGGAGGGATATGACGTGCTTCCAGGGAATATTGGACTTAACGACCCCACTATTGCAGGAACCACCGAGCGTTATAACCAATTAGTCCTTGAAAGACAACGTTTGTTAAAAAGCTCTACCGAAAGATCTCCTATAATTCAAAATCTTAACCAACAATTAGACGGTTTAAAACAAAGTATGAGATCCAGCCTTAGCAGTACGGTTAATAACCTTGGATTGCAGGTTAATACGCTTAGCGGGCAACAGGCGATAATAAACTCAAAAATTTATTCAGCTCCAAGAAATGAGAGGGCGCTTAGAGATATTACCAGACAACAGCAAACCACAGAATCACTTTATTTATACTTGCTTCAAAAAAGAGAGGAGGCGCAGATTGCAGTTGCTTCTACCGCTTCTAAATCAAAAATTATCGATTACGCCTACAATCCTAGTGATTTACCTATAAGCCCAAGGAGGAAGCTCATTTTTCTGGCATCCCTTATTCTTGGCCTGCTCGTACCTTTTTCGGTCATATATGCAAATGACCTTCTAGACAACAGAATACACAATATGCATAGTCTGGAAAAGATTACAAAGCAAGTCCCGGTACTGGGTGAAATTCCAAAGCTTTCCAAGAATGAGGAAAAGATTGTTGTTAAAGAAGATCGTTCTGTCCTTGCAGAATCGTTGCGGATACTACGTACCAATCTTGATTATTTGATAAAGACCAAAACCAAGACGAAGACAGGCAAAAGCAATGTGGTCTATGTGACCTCCAGTGTGCCGGGAGAAGGAAAGACCTTCTTGTCTACTAACCTTTCCATGATTTTGGCAAGTACCAACAAAAAGGTCTTGTTGATAGGTGCAGATATTCGAAATCCGAAACTCTATACATTCTTTATGGGGAGTCAGATAGACAAATTGAGCAAGCTAAGCCGAAATAAGGACGCTGGGCTTACCGAATATCTCTATGACGACAATTTGGCGCTTAAAGACATTGTGAACCCTATGCTGGTACATCACAATACCATTGACGTAATATATTCTGGAAGAATACCTCCTAATCCGGCCGAGTTGCTGATGAGTGAGCGACTAAAATATTTGATCAGAGAGGTATCAGAAATCTATGACTATGTTATCGTTGATACCGCCCCGCTAATGGTGGTTACAGATACCTTGTTAATCAGTGATTACTCGGACCATATGGTTTATGTAACCAGAGCCGGAATTACTGAAAAGAGAGCAGTAGAATTCCCAATAAAATTGCAAAAAGAGGGGAAAATAAAGGGCTTATCCTTTGTGGTTAACGACGTAAAAGCCTCCAATTTGGGATATGGCGGAAAATATGGATACGGCTACGGAAAAAGTCAGAAAAAATGGTGGAAATTCTAATGTAAGGCTAACCAAACTAACCAAATAGAAACCTCGAGAAACCCTCGGGGTTTTTTCTTTAAAAATTACAGTATTTATAAAACCCGAGGGGCAAATATTTCGTAAATAAAGAAAAGGATAAAAAATTAGAGAGAAGCAGGTTCTGATAAAAAGAAATTTTTAGGATAAAGTGACAAAAGTCACCTAATGCAATAAGATAAAATTTGTAGTTTTATCATCCGTTTTCCGAGACCATAGGGGTATTGTTTAGGGCCTTGTAAGAAAAGGTAACAAATAGTGAGGAATTATCGATAAAATGCGGCTTTTAGGGCATCTTTAGCACTTTACCGATAAAGCCCCGAATTTAAACGAAAAGCAGTAGGGTATTTCCCTTCTGAGTTGTTATTAAATTATCTTTGTTGTCCTGACCGAACCGCAACATGGGTAGTCAAAAAATTGCTATAAATACGTTTTGAACTATGAAAAAATTATACCCCGCCTACTTGAGGTTTCTTTTTGTGGGCATCTTTCTGCTTGTATCAGCGTCTTGGCAACCTCTTAGCGCTCAAATTAACTTTACGCAAAGCACGCTTGATTTTGACGGGCTAGGGGATGTAAACTCCGGTGTTACTTCTTTGATGTATGGCCCGGACGGTAGGCTGTATGTTGCCGAGTATCCTGGCACCATCAAAATCTTAACCATTCAGGAAAGTGGTGTTAATAATTATCAAGTTACGGCTATAGAAACCCTGACAGGTGTTTCCGATATTGTAAATCATGACGATGATGGAACGGCCTGTAGCGGAACGGCAAATGACTGCAACAATAGAGAGACTACAGGATTAACCGTTGCGGGTACTGCAGCTAACCCGGTTATTTATGTAAGCTCTAGTGATTTTCGAATCGGAGCTGGCAGTGGCGGTGGCGGTGGTGGAAATGGCGATGTGGATTTGGATACCAATTCCGGCATAATCACACGTTTTACCTGGAATGGGAGTTCCTGGGATGTTGTTGACCTGGTGAGGGGCCTTCCACGCTCGGAAGAGAACCATGCCACGAACGGATTGGAGTTTGTTACTATTGGTGGTACAGATTACCTCATAGTAGCACAAGGAGGGCATACTAATGGGGGTGCACCTTCTACCAATTTCGTGTTTACCTGCGAATATGCTTTATCTGCGGCTATCTTATCCATAGATTTAGACATGCTCAATTCCATGACGATCCAAACAGATGGTAATGGAAGAGATTATATTTATGATCTCCCAACACTGGATGATCCAACCCGAGCAAATGCCAATGGAATAACAGATCCGGATACTCCTGGATATGATGGTATAGATATGAATGACCCTTTTGGAGGGAATGATGGATTGAATCAGTCCATTGTGGATCCAACAGGTCCGGTTCAGATCTTTTCTCCTGGTTTTCGTAATGCTTATGATCTAGTAGTGACTGAAAGTGGCGCCCTTTACGTAACAGACAACGGAGCTAACGGAGGCTGGGGAGGTTTTCCTTTTAATGAGGGCGGAGCAACGGTAACTAACAATTATGATCCGGCCGAGCCTGGCAGTGATTCCCCTGCACCGGACGGTGAATTCATAAATAATGAAGATCACCTTCAACTTATTACAACAAATATTCAAACGTATACATCAGGAAGTTTTTATGGTGGTCATCCAAACCCTACCAGAGCGAACCCTACTGGGGCAGGTCTTTATACAGACGATGACATAAACCCGCCAGTTTTTAGAACATTGATCTACGATCCTGATGGTTCTAGGGGGGCGGGCTATACCACAGATGCAAGTATCGCCTTACCTGCCAACTGGGATTTGGTGGTTCCTTCGGCAAACACTGTAGAAGGTGACTGGCGAGGTCCGGGTCTTGCAAATCCGGAGGGTCCGGTAGATGATATTCTTACCATTTGGCAAACAAATACCAACGGCATTGACGAATATACGGCTTCAAACTTTGGAGGAGTTATGCAGGGCGACCTTATTGCTGGACGAAACAACGGCCTTTTACATAGGGTAGAATTAAATCCTGATGGCAGTTTGGATCAACTTACTGAAGGTTTTAGCTCTGGCCTGGGAGGAAATCCGTTAGGAATAACTTGTAATAGTGACACTGATCCTTTTCCTGGGACTATTTGGGCTGGAACATTGAATGGCATTATTGTTGTCTTAGCCCCTGACGACGCGGTAAATTGTATAGATCCTGGAGAGCCTGGTTATGATCCCAACGACGATTATGACAATGATGGCTATACCAACCAGGATGAAGAGGACAACGGAACTGACCCCTGCAATGGAGGGTCGCAACCCGACGACTTTGACAAGTCGGCTGGAGCACCCCTGGTTTCCGATTTAAATGATGATGATGATGACAATGACGGTATATTAGATGAAGACGATCCTTTTCAGTTAGGAGATCCTGATACAGGAGGAAGTGATGCTTTTACACTACCCATACAAAATGGCCTATTCAATGATCAGCAAGGTTTGGGTGGTATTTTTGGACTAGGAATGACCGGTCTTATGAATAATGGTGATGCCAACCCCAACTGGTTAGAATGGCTGGATGACAGAGGTCAGGGACCAAACCCCGACGATGTTCTGGGAGGCGCCCCTGGGTTAATGACATCCCATATGACCTCAGGGACCGCCATAGGGAATACAAATACACAAGAAAAGGGTTATCAATATGGCGTGCAGGTAGATCAGACAACAGGAATCTTTACCGTATCAGGTAACCTTATAAATTTTGACGGACAGTACCAACTTTATGGGAATACGAATGTCACAGGCGGTGAATTAGGTCTCTTTATTGGTGACGGTACTCAAAGTAACTTTGTCCGTTTTGTGATTACAACAGATGGCCTTACCGCACAACAGGAAATTAATGATGTGCCCCAGGGTACTCCCATCACAGTGCCCATTGCAACACCAAACAGGCCTCAAAGTGATATTGTCTTCTATTTTGTGGTAGATCCTTCAAATGGTCAGGTAGATCTGGAGTACGCTATAGATGGTGGGACAAGAACTTTAGCGGGAACAATAACAGCTCTTGGAAGTATTTTAACTGCCATCCAGCAATCGAATACTGATCTTGCAGTTGGATTTATTGGTACTTCTAATACCGCTAACCAGGAGTTAGAAGGCACCTGGGATTTCTTAAATGTCCTGGGAGTAACACCAATAGTAGAAAATATCCTGGAAGATATTACGAGGCTTATTAACTCTCCAGATGAGCAGTTCGACCTCAATGACTTCTTCGGTGATGATAATGGTGATGGTAATCTTACCTATACAGTTCAAACCAATACGAATCCGGCGGTTGGAGCCAATATCTCAGGAAATGTTCTTACCATATCCTACCCGGCTACCCCTGAAGTTTCAACGATAACCATAAGGGCGACAGATGCCGACACAAACTTTGTAGAACAAACCTTTACAGTAACCGTTACAGACGGTCCCGTGGTACTGTATCGAATAAATTCGGGAGGGCCTACAATTTCAGCCATTGACGGCGGAATAGATTGGGATCAGGATACAGAGGCAAATAACTCTCCTTATTTAACCCAGGCGGGTACAAATTCCTCTGACAGTTTTGGTATGAACGGATATACTCCTGCCGTTAACCAGGCAACTACCCCGGTAGCTATTTTTGATACCGAGCGTTTCGACGAAAATGATAACCCACCGGATATGACCTATTCTTTTCCGGTATCAGTAAATGGAATATATGAAGTTAGGCTTTACATGGGTAATGGTTGGAATGGCACAAACCAACCGGGTGAACGTATCTTTGATGTTGAAATTGAAGGTGTTGTTTATCCTGAGCTTACTGAGGTAGATCTTACGGCGACCTATGGTCATAAGATAGGAACAGTGATAACCCACGGCTTAAATGTCACCGACGGTAGCATTGATATTGTTTTCAAACATGGCCCAGAACAAAACCCAGTTGTTAACGGTATTGAAATACTGGATATTTCTGATGATGATTTACCCATTTACATATATCCCATTGCGGAACAAACGAACAATATAGGCGAACAGCTCAACGGAAGTCTAGGAGTTTCGGCTGTGGGAGGAGATGGTAACCTTTCTTACGCCGCTTCCGGATTACCTCTCGGATTGAATATAGAACCCACAAATGGCCAAATAGGTGGTACGGTAGATCTTGGTGCGGATGCTGGCAGTCCATATACTGTTACCATTACCGTAGATGATACTGATGGTAGTAGCGCAGATGCAGTGATGACTACATTTACCTGGAACATTATTAATCCTAGTAATTACAGAATAAATGCTGGTGGCGACGAAGTTATTGCCACTGATGCCAATGGTACCGATTGGAGGTATAATGGAGCTCCTGGAGCCTATGTAGGAGGTATTTATGATGTAAATACCGGTTTAATTACCAATAATGCCAACCTGCAATACGGAGACAGGCATAGCTCAATTCCAGCATATATAGAGGAAAGCACGTTTGAAGCCCTTTTCCAAGAGGAACGCTATGATGCTCCTGCGGCGCCAGAAATGGAGTTCACTTTACCCTTAGAAAATGGTGATTATGTCGTGAATTTGTATATGGGGAATAGTTTTAACGGTACGAGCGATCCCGGAGAACGTGTTTTTGACATTAATATCGAAGGAAATCTTGTAGAGGATGATCTGGATTTAATTACAGAGTTTGGCCATAAATCTGGCGGAATGCTGTCCTATCCGGTTACGCTAGCCGATGGAGAATTGGATATTGAATTTATTCATGGGGTAGAGAACCCCTTGATCAACGCTATTGAGATTTTTGAAGTAGATACTTCAAATCCAACGCTAAATCTTAGTGCGATAGCTGATCAGACGGGAGATGTGAACGAAGCGGTAAATCTTGCCACTTCGGCATCAGGAGGTGACCCAGGGGAGAATATCGCCTATTATATTGCCGGGCAGCCGGCAGGCCTGTCAATTAATTCATCTACCGGTGTTATCACAGGCACCATAGATCAGGCCGCTGCTATTGGAGGTCCTAATAACAATGGAGTTCACGAGGTAGTAGTTACGGTAAGAAAACCAGGTTCTGCTCCTGCAAGTCAGGTCTTTAGCTGGACCATTTCTCAGACCTGGATTGATAAAAACGAGAACGAAAGTTATACGGCTCGTCATGAGAATTCCTTTGTACAGGCTGGGGATAAATTCTACCTTATGGGAGGGCGTGAAAATGCCCAAACCATAGATGTATATGATTATACTTTAGATTCCTGGGTAAATCTGAATAACTCAGCACCTTTTGAGTTCAATCACTTTCAGGCAACAGAGTATCAAGGCTTAATATGGGTTATTGGAGCATTCCAGACGAATGCCTTCCCTAACGAAATTGCAGCCGAGCATATCTGGGCTTTCGATCCTGCAACACAGGAATGGATACAAGGGCCTCAGATTCCAGCGGCACGAAGAAGAGGGGGAGCCGGTTTGGTAGTTTTCAACAATAAATTTTATGTCGTAGCCGGAAATACAGATGGACATGACGGTGGATACACGGCGATGTTCGATGAATATGATCCTGCCACAGGACAATGGACTCCATTAGCCGACGCTCCAAGAGCACGTGATCACTTTGCAGCCGTGGTAATTGACGATAAGCTTTACGCGGCTGGCGGAAGACTCTCTGGAGGCCCGGGAGGCGTGTTTGCACCTACCATTGCCGAAGTAGATGTTTATGATTTTACTGCAGGATCCTGGAGTACATTACCTGTAGGGCAAAACATTCCAACAGAAAGAGCTGGAGCATCAGCAGTAAATTACAACGATCGTCTTGTAGTTATAGGAGGTGAAATAAGTACTCAGAGCAACGCGCTGGCCACTACAGAAGAATACGACCCCGGAACTACAAGTTGGAGGCAACTTGGTGATCTCAACTTTGCCCGACATGGCACTCAGGCCATTGTCTCAGGAAACGGAATCTTTATCCTTTCAGGATCCCCTACTATGGGTGGAGGCAATCAAAAAAATATGGAATATCTGGGTGAAGACGCCCCTGTTGGTACCCCAAGTGCATCGAGTATTGTAGATGCTCCTGCCGGTGTGCAAATTGCCGATGGCACAACGGAAGATATCGCTGTAGAAATCAAAGATGGAAATGTAGGCGTATATGTGACTTCCATGGAGATTACCGGAGCTGACGCTGCAGATTTCAATATTGTGGCGGGAGAACTTACCAATCAATTATTGAATGCCAATAGTACGCACACAATTTCTGTAGAACTTACCGGTACCGGAGCTAACCGAAATGCAGTTTTAACCATAAACTATGGCAATAGCTCATCGGTAGATATCATACTGTCAAATAATAACCTGCCTCCGGATGTAACCAATCCTGGAGACCAGTTTAACAATGAAGGAGATCCGGTATCACTTCAGATAGAAGCTCAGGATGCCAGTACAAATCTATTGTATGAAGCTACAGGACTTCCACCGGCTCTAACAATTAATCCTAGTACAGGACTTATTTCTGGGACCATAGCAGATGGGGCCGGAAGCGCTTTTGAAGAAGATAATGGCCTGGTAGTTATTGAAGCAGAATCAGGTACGATAGTACCTTCTTGGACTCAAACCACAGCAGGTGGAGCCACTGGAATAATAGCTGGTGATGATAACTTCACCAACCAGAATGGAGGTACAATACCTTATCAGATAAATATAAACACTCCTGGTGTATATCGTTTTAATTGGAGAAACTTCTTTAGCGGATCTATACCGGCTGATGAAAATGATTCCTGGCTACGTTTTCCAAACACCAATGGCGTGTGGTTCTTCGGATACCAGGGAAATCCTGCCAGTGAAGCTGCCCTTATCAGCGAACTTGAGGGAGCTCAGAACAATATTGTATTCCCTAAAGGAAGTCCGAGAATAAGCGCAGGAACCACACCTGCAGGAAGTGGAAGTAATGGTTATTTTAAAATTTATAGAACCTTGGGTGTCTCTGAAGTGTACGACTGGCAAGCCAAGACAAGTGATAACGACCCACACAATATATATGTGCGATTTGAGTCGGCGGGGACTTATACAATGGAAATCTCCGAACGTTCTCTAGGACATGCCATAGACAAAATAGCCCTCTATAAGGTTGATGGAACAAATTATTCTGATGCCCAGCTAACCGCGGCCCCTGAATCTAATACTTCAGGCGGTTCCGGAGCGGCTGAGAACAGCCCGTATAGTGTGCAGATAACTGTTACGGATGACGGATCCCCACCATTAGACAGTCAAATAGACTTTATGTGGATCATTGGGGATGGTACCAACGAACCGCCTGTGGCTGTTGCTGAAGCTAATCCACAATCTGGAGAAGTTTCTCTTGAAGTTACCTTCACCGGAAGCAATTCAACAGATGATGTCGCGATAGCTACTTATTTCTGGGATTTCAAAGACGGGAACACCTCAAATATAGCAGACCCAGTACATACCTTTACTGCGGCTGGCACCTATGAAGTAGAGTTAACCGTTACAGATGATGAAGGTTTTAATGATACTGATATCGTCACAATTACTGTAAACAACCCAGTAAATGAGCCCCCTGTGGCAGTCGCTGAGGCCACACCTCTAAATGGTGAAGCCCCGCTAGAGGTTACCTTTACTGGCAGCAATTCAACGGATGATGTAGGCGTAGTAACGTATTTCTGGGACTTTATGGATGGTACAACTTCTAACGATCCAGATACTGAGCATACCTTTACGGCCGCAGGAACCTATGATGTAGAACTTACAGTTACTGATGGTGGAAACCTCATGGACACCGATATCATAACCATTACCGTAAGTGGAGGAAGTAACCTGCCGCCAACGGCATTGGCCGAAGCAACGCCGCTTACCGGTGATGCGCCTTTGGAGGTTACTTTTACAGGAAGCAACTCAACCGATGATGGTACTATTGTAAGTTATGCCTGGGATTTTATGGATGGCGGAACTTCAACAGATGCCGACCCCGTTTATACATTCAATACGGTGGGCACCTATGATGTAACGCTTACGGTTACAGATGATGGCGGTCTTACGGATACCGATACCATAACAATTACCGTCTCCGATGGCGGTAATCAACCCCCTGTTGCTATAGCTGAGGCAACTCCAATTTCCGGAGATTCACCTCTTGAAGTGACCTTTACGGGAAGTAATTCTACTGATGATGAAGGCGTGGTAAGTTATTTATGGGATTTCATGGATGGTGGAAATACCTCAACCGATGCAGATCCTATCTATACCTTTGCAAATGACGGTACTTATAATGTTACATTAACCGTAACAGATGCGGGAGGACTTACAGATACCGCCACGGTAACTATTGTCGTGGGTATGTCTGCCAATCAACCTCCTGTTGCTGTTATAGAGGCTGATCCGCTTAGCGGTGTTGCTCCATTAGACGTCAGCTTTACAGGAAACAATTCTATGGACGACTTTGGTATTATTACCTACGAATGGGATTTTGGAGATGGAGGCACCTCTTCAGAAGTGAATCCTGTCCATACCTTTGATACTGCAGGTGACTATCAGGTGAGCCTTACGGTTACTGATGAAGGAGGTCTCTCTAACACCGATACCGTGACCATCAGAGTAACAGAGGACGGCGAAGTAATGGGGATTCTTCTCGAAAACCCATCTCAAGGTGGTGTTGCAAGGATCCAGGTACAAAATATGCCAGCGGACATGATCATAATGGAAATATTCGTTCATGACTATTCGGGCAGATTGGTTGGGGCTTATGATCAACAAGATGTAGCGCTGGATAGGAGTAACTTTGAAGTACCGGTAGCGACACTTAGAAATGGGTTGTACTTCATCGTTCTGGAAGCGAATGAAGGAGATCCAATTCCTTTGAAACTCCTGGTTAACAATTAAATAAACATAAGATTATAGTCATATTTAAAAGCCTGCTCAATTGAGCAGGCTTTTTTTTAATAGTACTTTGCACGCTAAGCCTGTAGTTAATCCTAGATTCTACAAGGTAGGGGATACTAATAGAAAGTTTCTATTGTTCTATGGATAATTGGTGTCAACTGTCTAATGGTCTTTTTAGAAACCGAAAGTTCCTTTAAGGTTTTAAGCTGGTTTAAGTTATGTACATCGGAAGCCACATAGTCTATGAGTTCGGAATCTAAAAGCTTAAGAGCAACCTTTTGTACTTCTTTCCCATAAAAATCGCCTAATGATAATAAATTGAGTTGAAAAAGAATACCTCGCTCTCTATAAACTTCATATTTCTTCGGATTCTTATGTAGAAAGACATAACGCTCAGGATGGGCGAGGATTGGATACAATCTTTTGCTAACCGTTTTAATAATTGCTTCCCTGAAATTGATAGGGCGTTGTAGGTAAGACATTTCAACGAGGATATAGTCTGTCATCATTGGCATGACTTCCCCCTTGCTTAACAAGGCTTCGTAATTATCGTCTATCATATGCTCTGCCGCGGTTGCTATTGATACCTGCTTTAAATCGTTTTTCAACAGTTCATTTTTTAGCAGTGCCAGAGATTGGGTAATACTCTCGCGAGTATTTGGATAATAATTATGCATAATATGAGGGGTTGCTATGAAGCGGGTAACTCCAAACTCCCCAAAACCCTGAACAAGACTAAGTGCTTCTTCCGCTGTTTTTGCTCCATCATCAATGCCCGGCAAGATATGGTTATGCATATCCACAAAATTTGCCAGATGATCTACTAAAAATTCTTTCTTCGCAAAAAATTGAAACATGATGAGCAAAAATTACTGGCAAAAATAGTGTTTCTGGCAATACTTTGGCAGTAAACTATGAATAGAGGTAGTGAAAGGCAATTGGCAGGTAGTAAATAATTAGCAATTAGCAATAGACAATAAACAATGACTAATTCTTTATTCCCTGCTTGTAAATTGCACTTTCGGCCTTTAAATTATAACTGGGCGGGGTTTCTAGCCCCAGAATTTCTGTATGCACGACTTTTAGTCAATAAGTAGTCTTAACATCGATCTTGGAGCTTCCAACATCGCGCATCCTGCATCACGCTCTCTTCCCTGCTTGCAAATTACACTCTTAGAGGATAATTTAACCCGGGGAGGGGCTTTGAGCCCCCAAATTTAAAATATTTACCATTTCAAACGCTTGAAAGAAATCAACATCGGGCTTCAGGCACGCACAGCTCACCACTATTTGACTGCTTGCAAATTACACTTTTGGGGTATTTATTGAACTGGGGCGGGGTTAAGAACCCCAAACCTTAGCCATTAATAATTACCAATAATCAATAATCAATTGGTCCTTAGCGATTATCTATTGCCCTTGTCTTAAATTCTTCACTTCAGCTATGGTAATAGCCGGAGCCTTGTTTTCAAAACTATTTCTGATATAAGAAGCCAGATTCGCAATTTCTTCGTCGCTGAGATGCTCAAAACCAGGCATGTTGTTGGTATAAGTGTTACCATCAGTACTTAGGCCTTCGGTAGACCCATAGAGCAAGATTTGAAGGAGCTCTTTTTTTTCTCCCTGCACACGTTCTGAATCAAAAAGCGACGGGTTTAAGCCTGGAACACCATCACCATTTGCCTGATGACATACAAGGCAATGGCTATCGTATACCTTCCTACCGGCAGCCATATACGCTTCTACCACCGGGTCAGGTTGCTGTTTTGTCTCCTGGATGGTGACTTTTGGCGCCACCGCTTCTTTTTTAGTGTCCCCACATGAAGCGATGAACAAAATACAAACAACAAGTGTTGCCCACCTGGCTCGGGGTTTAACGCCTTTAGTTCCCACCATACATTATCCGGTAAATTGTTCCCCCTGAATCATCAGAAACATAGAGAGATCCGTCTGGGCCCTGTGCTAAACCTGTTGGCCTATGCTTAGCCTCTCGTGGAGAGCGTACATCGCCTACGCCTGCAAAACCTGTTGCAAAAACCTCCCATTCTCCAGAGGGTTCTCCGTTTGCAAACGGGACAAAAACCACATTGTAACCCTCCTGAACTTCAGGAGCTCTGTTCCAAGAACCGTGAAAAGCGATAAACGCACCGTTTTTATAACGTTCCGGGAATTGGTCTCCCGTATAGAATAGCAGCGCATTGGGAGCTAAGTGCCCAGGAAAGGCAACCAATGGATCTAAGGCATCTTCTCCTCCTGTTTTTTGGCCATCTCCGCCATACTCCGGAGAAACTATTTTTTTATTCTGTAGTTGATCATAGTAAATATAAGGCCATCCGGCATCGTCTCCCTCCTTAATGCGATAGAATGTCTCGGCAGGTAGATCTGCATTAGACTTGGCGTCATAGAGATCTGGAAATAAGGTATTCAGCTGGTCTCTCCCATGTTGAGTAACATAAAGCTTGTTATCTGCTTTGTTCCAATCTAGGCCTATCACGTTTCTAAGCCCTGTCGCATAACGTTTGCCATCGGCATAAGACTGTAAGGTTTTGTCTGCCCGAAATTGCCAGATTCCGGCTGCGGAGTCTAGAATAGGGCAGGGCCTCATCCCTGGAGAGCCAAGTGTTCTATCTTCCTCCTGGCAAGCATTAGAGGGAGCTCCTATATTTACATAGATATTCCCTTCTTCATCAAGGACAAAAGTTTTATCTGCGTGTTGGCGTTTGTTGATCAGTCCTGAAACAACAGTATCTGGAGTAGATTTATTTATAACCTTTTGATTCTCATCAACTGTATAGCGCATTACGGCATCAAAGGAACTTGCAAAGAGGTACTTGTCTGTTACTGCTATGCCCGTACCTATATAGTCACCAAAGATTTCCTTGTTATCCATTACACCATCCTGGTCTGTATCTTCGAGATAAACCACCCCGCCATTTTCGTCTAGCTTACGAAGTTTTGCATAGATAGCTCCGCTCTTGGTAACTGCTATATGCCTTGGTGAGCTTAATGAATCTGCGGCAACAATCACTTTAAAACCCTCAGGCAGTTCTAGGCCAGCATTGTTGGCTGCAAAGTTCATCTCCGGACCAGCTGGTTCTTCTTTGACCTTATCTTTACAGGAAATTATTCCGATAAAGGAAAAAATGAAAAGGAAGTAGCGTAGTTTTCGATAGTTTTTAAAGGCAAAATTCATAGCGTACAGATAAAAGTTGTTTATAGAATGCCGTAAGTTAAATGATATTTAAGACTTGACAAGGAAATTCAAACAGCGAAGTAAGGTGTTTAGGTTTTCCTTAACAGTTGATTGAGAAAACAAGAAACCGTCTTCTTGTCGTATTGAAGACGGTTTGCTAAAAAAGAATGTCTGGAGTTCTGGTTCTTAGTGCAAGATCTATTTTTTGTTGGCCAAAGCTCTGATTTTAATTTTTACATCCTTTCCGATGAAAAAACCGCCATTGTCCATTTTTTTATTGAAGGAAATACCGTAGTCAAACCTGTTAATCGTAAAGTCGGCCCGGACCCCAATCGTAGTTTGTCCTGTAGGGTCTTTAAATGGCCCTAAAATCTCCACAGGAAAGGAGACCTCCTTCGTATGATCTTTGATTTTTAAATTACCTTTCATTTCGTACCCATCTCCTGTTTCATTTTTATACACTTCCGTAGAGGTAAAATGAATTTCCGGATAGGTAGTAGCGTCCAGCCATGCAGCGCCTTTTAAATGGCCATCTCTTGTCTCGTTATTGCTGTCAAGACTATTTACCTGAATGACCACATTGGCCTTGAGTGTGGTATGATCCTCTCCTTCCATACTAAGAGTAGCTGTGAAGGAATTAAACCTTCCGGAGACCTCTCCTACAAGAAACCTTTCAACATCAAAACCAATATGAGTGTGTCCGGGGTCTAAGGCATAATTATCCGTTACAGTATTGAAGCTGCTAAAAGTGAAAAGGAGTACTAAGGATGCTAAAACTGTTCTTTGTTTCATGATTGAATTGTTTTCAACCAAACCTAGGCACGAAACTTTTAGAAATCGACAATCTTTATAGAGATTGCCGTTTTTAAGGGAAAAACGAGGAATTTTAGCCAGCCAAAGACCGGATATGGGTTCGTCGAAATACCGAAGGTGTCTGCCCTTCAAATTTCTTGAACGCGTTTACAAAGGAAGTTTTATTGTTAAAGCCAGCTTCAAAAGCCACCTGTAAGAGCGTTAGTTTTGGATTGGCCCTGATAATGTCTTTGGCCTCCTTTACTCTATACTCATTGACATAATCGAAGAAGGAACAATTAAAATGTTCGTTGATTAGCTGAGATAGATGATGACTTTGCATATCCAGTTTTAGTGCCAGATCGTTTAAGCGAAGATTATTTTGAAGAAAGGGTTTTTGAGCTTCCATAAGGAGGCCCAACTTCTTTGCATAGGCTAACTTCTCCTGTGATTTTAGCGTTGAAAACTGATAGCGTGTTCCTTTTTCCTGAGGCCTAAGCCATTCAATTCCCGATAACCGATATCCAACGGCATAAATAAACAGCCCCATAGGTAGCACATAAATATAATCTAAAGTACGCCTGTAAATGTCTGAGGCGAAGAGTAAATACAAAAAGACAGAAGCCAGAAGCAAACAGACGATTAAAAGAATATTAAAGGTGTATAGCCAAATAGTATCGTTGATATTGGCATATTCATTCTTTAACTTCTTAGAATATGAACGTAGCATTTTCTGGTTGAGAAGCAAATAGAGGCCCAGATGTATAAACTGAAGGTAGAAAACAGTTGAATAGAGGTATTCAAATGCGGTAACAGTCTTTGGCCTATGATCAAAAACGGCCAGCATACCATAATGTATTTGCCTGGAACTCAGTTCTTGTCCGCTAAACAAAGGAATTAGAACTGAGATTATTAAGAAGGGTAGCAAGTGCAAACCATCTTTTGCCGAAAAGTTCCATTCCTTATTTGTGACAGACTTGTAAAAGAAAAACGTAAGTGGGCCAAGAATAAACCAGGAGCCGTATCGGGTACCGTAGAAAATATCTAGATTGACCTTGATTACATTTCGTACAGTAAAGAATTCAGCCAGGAACCATATGAACACCATCACCAGCATCGCCAGGTACAGGTTTTCCTTTTTTCTTCTCCTTGACGAGAATAGGAAGATAGAGATTATAAAAAAACCCTGAGCTATTAAAAATACGATGAGTAAAGACCAAATGTCCATTTAAACCTTAAAATGAACCCTGAATTTAAGGAAAACCTGATAAATGAAAAACCTTAAGGCGTAGGGTATAACCTAATTAGACCCCTTTGGGATTCAAGGTCCAGAACATTCAAAAAGCCGTATTACCCAAGCGTTCGAGGACGGCATTCGAATCATAACCGGTAAAAAAATTGAGTAATTCATTGATCTTTTCGTCAGCCAGATAGTCATAATCGTTGTCGTAGTAGGAAGTAATGATAAGTTTATAAACCTTAAAGACTTGCTCTTGGTTGTTCGTTAAATAGTAGTCTCTGGCAGTGAAAAACTCATTTACGCACACATTAAGATAGCTATGTACACTTTCAAATTGCCCTTTATAATAGAGATCCCTTGCATAGTAAAAAGCATCATTGCAGCTAATACTCTGCTGGGCGCTAACACTTAAGAAGGTGAAGAGGCTTAATACTAGGGTAAACATGCCCTTAAATAATTTCATTTTCAATTTATTTTAATTATGTAATCCACTTGTGTTCCAAAGTGTTCTCATCTAGGAACCCTTATATTTTTGAAGTTTTTCTTTCTTTTTCTCATAGATTTCCGCTCTGTCTACTTCATCTTGTTCATCGTAGAACGTATAAAGTTTATCGAACGATTTTTCTAATATTTTTAAGATCTCTTGCTGGGCTTTTAAGTCAGTTAATATGGTTTCTTTTTCTGCCTTAAGTTCCTCAATCTCTCCTTCTAGTTCTGTGGTTTCTTTGTTGAGCTTTTCAAGGCTATTCTCTTTCTTTTTTTCCGCTTTGGGATCTTCTTTGTCTGGTTCTACGGCTTCTAATTTCTCTAAAATGGTTTTAGTATCCTTGAGCTCCCCCTCCTTTACTTTAAGCTTTTTAAGTAGTTTGGCATAGTTATTATACGTTTTAGATAAACCGTTGAGCGATATCTCGAGTTTTCTCACACAGTTTTCATACTCGTTGAATTTGGCCATGGGGATCTTGTCTTTCCGATTCATGTTTTTTAATTCACTTTCGCATTGTTCGGTTTGGGCAGTGAGGTAGACTCCCGAAAGTAACGCAGAGATCAAAAGAAAGCTTCGAAAAATTGAGACCACTTTAGTGTTCATATTTTGGTTATTTTCTTGATTATGTTTAATTGGTGTTCTTACATTGATAGTCAGCAACATTTATATTTCTACCATCTAGAATTTCTTCCCATTCTTCCATATCTATTTTTACATCCACTTCCTCGCAAATAAGGTTTGCCAGTTTATCAATATAAATTGGCCACTTTAAAATTGTACCGTTGCTATAGCCTGCCAGAATATAATCACCGTCTGGTGTGAAGTTTACGTTATTTACTGCCCCCAGATTTTTATAGCCCACCAGTATAGAATTTAGGGCGGGTTGGGAACTACCATCAAACCTGTTCCATATAACTACGGTGCCATCATCACTGGCAGTCCCAACCAATGTATCGTTAGGATGGTAGGTTATGTCTACAATTTTTTCGGTTTGGTACTGGTGTTTTTGCAGGCTGTAATCCTGTTCGTTATTCAGAAACATTTCAAAAACTTCGCCTTTTTCATTACCCAAAATCAAACTCTGACCTGATGTATGAAACCTAACTGCCGAAACGGTACCGATGTCTTTAAACCATAATTTTAAATAAGCGTCTTCATTGAGCAAAACCATTCCGCCATAGGTTCCAATGGCAATGGTCCCATTTTGAGCAATGGAGAAGCAGGAATACACATCCAGAAAAGGAAGAATATCTCCAGACTTTGGCTTTTTAAGTGTTTCTTCACCCCATTGTAGAAGAGCCGCATCATACTTTGTCTTTATTTTAGTTGAATCATCCCAAACCAGGGCCTCACGTACATTCCATGACAAGGGCATGTCATAAGGAGGCTCCCAAATAACCAAGGATTCTCGTTGGTTTAAAACTAAACTTCCCTTTGCGTTAAATTCAATAACCTTTCCAGCTGTTTTGCTATTCGGGATACTGATTTTCTTGTATACCTCATCGGCATCCAGGTCGTAAATGACGATAGAATCGAAAATTCCCGCCATAGCCAACAGATTTCGACCTTCCTGTTGATACCAGGCCAATGACGTTACTCTGTTCTTCTTTGATTTTAGCTGCCTTGAATTTCCCACATACAAACCAGAGGTGGCTCGCCTGCTTATTCTGGTTCCTGCATTACCTCTGGTTAGGTTTTGTTGCTTCGGATTAAAATCATACAAAGTACTGCGGTCTTCGAGGTCTTTTACAGTGCCGTCCTTCAGGCCAACATAAATTTCGTTTGGCTCAATGTATTCCATTGATTTAAGGTCTTCACCTCCGCCGTCTAACTCTACCCGGTTATCAGGGACGTTTCTTAGGGCTTCGTACATTGCGTTGTAAAAGAACTGATCGTACATGTTCTCTCCTACGGTCTCACCAGATTTATTTCTTTCGTTTATCAAATAGGCTACTCTGGCTACCAGGGCGGCTTTTTCATGCTCTCCGTCATAGGAACCAAGACTTTGGGAGGTAAACAATAATTTTCTGGCCAGCGCCATGTTCTCCGTTTTTTCCTTTAGGTTTTCTTTTTCTCTAAAACTGGAAACTGCTGTCCATATAGTGGCGATCAAAATAACACCAACCCCGGCTGCTATTCCGCTGATTATCTTTGAGATACGCGCCCTGTTTTTAGCACGGGCACGTTCTATTGCTGCCTTTCTTTTCTCTTCACGTTCGCGCTCAATCCTTCGATCTCTTTTTTCCTTGATCACCGGAGACAATACGTCATGGATAAGTTCAACATATTCAATACCATCCCGCATCTCCTTTCTTAGGATTCTGGCATCTACCAACTCGTCAATGGCATTTTCCTCTATGTCATAATCCCGTAACAGTTCTTCCAGGGCCTGTAGTTTTCTAAAGCCTCCTTCGGTGAGCAATCTATCCTCAATGGCATGTTGTATCTGTGGGCCGTATTCTTCTATTGTTTCGTAGTAGAAGGAGCGTATGACATCCTTTACATTAAATTCAGAAACAAGGTCGAAAGTGATCGTTTCTAAGCCCCTATCTATCCTTTTCTCGTTGATACGATCACATATAAGGCTTAATAAAAAGGGCTCTACTTTTAATTTTTCATTCTCTTTACCCTTCTTGTTGCTAAGAACATCGAAATCGCTCTGCGAAACACCAGGCAATTTCTTGATAATTTCGCTTGCCACTGCCTCATCTAATAGCTCTTTTCCTGGTTTTATGGCAGCATCCAGCGCCTGAGTTATCGTCATTTGCACTACTCTAAATCTGCTATCCATAATAGAGGGCATATAACGCTTAAGTTCCTCTAAGCGGGCCAGATAGTCTTCTCTCAGGCTTAAAACAACCCTATAAGGCTGCTTGCCGTAGTAAGAAGGAATAGTTTCATCCTTTTTTTGATATTCTTGCTGAACCTTTAACGGAATTTGATTTTCTGCCAGGTCGGCCAGTTCAATGACCATTTCTAAAACGTCACGGATATTGGCATCTCCTAAAGTGAAGGTCTCTTCAAACTGGTCTAGAATAAGGACCGGAGTTAAGAGGCCATCAACCAGATTGACATTGTGGAAATAATCCCATAAAGTGTGCTCCCCAACTTCCGAAATGGAAGGGTCTTTTTTACGCATCTGTTTATAGACGCGCTCGCGAAGCTGATTTAATGGTGTTTTGCTAGACGAATAATCGATTCTGATATAAATAGGGAAATAGAAATTTTGTCTGAGCTCTGGCATCAGACCGGCCTTGAGGAGGGAAGTTTTTCCAATTCCTGATTTTCCAAAAACGACGGTAAGGCCCCTGTTGTCAATAAGATTGAAGAGTTTCCTAATTTCCTTGTCTCTACCACCAAATTGAGATTTGTTCTTTTCTTCAAAGGAGCGCAATCCCATGAACGGGCGTTGATCGATGGCTTTGGTATTGGTTTGCTTTTTAGTTTTTTTGGCCATGATCAGAGATCTATTGCGGTGAGCTTATTTTCTTTGATAAACTTGCGTACCGTATTCCCAAACTCATCAACTTCCTGAATATTTTCGATATTTATATTTCTGATCTCTTCAGGAATTCGGTCGTCCGTTGGAGGTGTGTCATCTATGATATAAGGTCTAATGTAGGACTGGTCCTTATAACCGTCTAGCACGATGGCACTTTTCCATTCCTTATCATAGACATACCTATCCTGATTTCCTATAGCATTCTTTGAAATGATGGGAACAAAATAGTCGCAATCCTTTATGTACTTCTTTATTACCTGATTATAGCGGTCTCCGGTCTTTAGTTTGTCATCATCAAAAAAGACCCGGACCCCGTTTTTCTCAAATTCGTTCTTTAAGCGTTCAACAACAGTTTTGTCATCCCAGCTATAGCTGAGAAAAACAACCTCTTTAAAGCGCGTTTCATTTCTAGATCTCTCGCTGTTCTTTTGCCATTCTTCATACATTTCATCAATAAACTCCAAAGAATCTTTATAGACCTTTTCTTCATTCGGATCCTGGTCGGCGTCGGCACCAATCCGAATTACTTTTGCCGAATTGTATTCCAGGAAGTACGAGAGCTCAATGTCCTGTAGTGTACGATCGCAGGCTACATACTTGGTCTTGATCCCATTTTTAAAGCGTTCTTTCGAAATAATTCGAATAAAAAATCGCATAAACCAGTTGGGAAAACTACACCCAAGCAGTAAAATGGCTTTGTCTTTAATAGAATCAAAAAGATCTGAGACAATTTTGTCATGGCCTTTTTGCAGTTTGTAAAGGTACTCCAGAGATTGCTCTTCCGTAATCGCGAAATTGAACCCATTGATGTTTCCCATCAGATTATAGATGCTAACCAGAGCTTTGTCTTGTTCCTTATCCTGGTCCATAGAAGGCAGAGGAATGGAATAGTTCATAGATTCGTTGAACTTTGTGTCTTCCGCTCCAAACGCCCTTTCCAGAAAATTATCCGGATTTACGGTAAGAAAGGTATCGAAGCCTGGTATGCGGCACAATTTTCGAAAAGGTTCCAGTACTATTTGCTCATCGGTAAGGCCCGAAACATAACTTTTGATTTCTCTGTTGATCTCGTTTTCACCAACGTTTTGCTTGTGCAATTCCAGAACCACATTGTTAAGGGTGGGAGGGGACGGAATTTTCCCATTTCCGTGATCCTCCCAGAGTTTTAGAGCTACAAACTGGTACAGGTTAATTCTAATGGTGTTTCCATCTGCCGTACCAAGGGTTTCAAAAAGGGCCGTTGTTTCGGCCCCTGTAAATTCATCCTTTGGAAACTGCACCATTGACAGGTCATTACCAATAACGGGTAAGATACCGTTGTTGTTTATGATTTTTACAAAAGATTTCCAGTTAAATCCCGCCATACCTTGAGTTTTAAATCAACATTGTTTTGTATTATTCTATGTTCTAAATACCGTAGTGAATTACAGTAAATGCTGTGACCATACGGTTTGTATTCTTAAATAAGCTGTAGGGGGAATCTTAAAGATAGGGAATTTTGGATTAATTTATAGGCTGTAGGGTTAAAGTTCGTTCAACGCCTTGAAAAAGTTAAAGCGGGAAAAGCCGGGGCTATTTGCCGATACAAAAATTCGCAAAAATATTACCCAACAGATCATCTGAAGTAATTTCGCCCGTAATCTCTCCAAAGTGGTACAATGCCTGACGAATATCTATGGCCAGAAGATCGCCGGAAAGCCCTTCAGATAGGCCTTCCTGGACTTTCTCAATAGATTCCAGAGCTTTTAATAAGGCATCGTAATGCCGGGTGTTTGTGACTATGGTTTCGTTATTACGCAAGGCTCCGGTATTTACGAACTCTAACAATTGGTTTTTTAATCCGTCTATACCTTCTCCGGTTTTTGCTGAGATGCTTTTCACTGAAATTCCTTCGACTGCGCTCAGGGTGACACTCAACTCATCTTTTTGTGTTTCGTTTAAAAGATCTATTTTGTTGGGAATAACAATAAGCGTTTTTTGCGGATATCTGTTTTTAATATCTTCTACTTCTTTCTTTAGAGAAACAAAGCCGCCTGCTGCTAACTGCTCACTGTCTACTAAATAAACCACTACCTGGGCCTGAGCAATCTTTTCAAAAGTTCGTTGTATTCCAATATTTTCGACTACATCAGTGGTATCGCGTATTCCGGCTGTATCAATAAAGCGGAAACCTATACCTCCAATAGTAATCTCGTCTTCTATCGCGTCTCTGGTGGTACCTGCAATCTCAGATACAATGGCTTTTTCCTCATTTAGCAAGGCATTCAACAAAGTAGATTTTCCAACATTAGGTTCACCCACAATCGCTATCGGAATTCCATGCTTTATGACATTACCTACCGCAAAAGAATCGATCAAATGTTTTAAAACATCTTGTATTCTCGTCAGCAGTTCTTCAAATTTGGAGCGGTCAGCAAATTCTACATCCTCTTCCGAGAAATCCAACTCCAGTTCAATTAAGGAAGCAAAATTAAGGAGCTCGTCACGGAGCTTCTTAATCTCATTGCTAAACCCTCCACGCATTTGTTGCATAGCAACCTGATGTGAAGCTTCATTGTCACTTGCGATGAGATCTGCGACAGCTTCAGCCTGACTCAAATCTAATTTGCCATTGAGAAAGGCCCGAAGTGTAAATTCGCCGGCATTCGCCATGCGACAGCCCTTTCTCAGGAATAGTTGAATAATTTGTTGCTGAATATAAGGCGAGCCATGGCAGGAAATTTCTACAACATCTTCACCTGTATATGAATGTGGATTTTTAAAAAGCGATACCAATACCTTGTCTAAGGTTCTCTCCCCGTCAATAATGAATCCCAAATGAATCGTATGGCTTTTCTGGGCTGCCAGCTCCTTGCCACTCACAGAGCGAAAGCAGCCGGAAGTCAACGGTATAGCATCGTCTCCAGAAATACGTAGTACCGAGATTGCACCTGCCCCGGAGGGGGTGGCCAGAGCAACAATAGTATCTTTTGGGATCATAATCCGCTTTTGCCTGCAAAAATAGTCAAAAGCTGTCACAGCTAGCCATGAAACTACCTTACTGTATGCATTTTGAATTATTTTCCTATCTTAAAAGATCTAACCGAAACTATAAGAAGATGAAACGATTGTATTTAGTTTTTGCGTTACTATTTCTAGTCACATTTTCTTCGCGGGCCCAGGAAGAAACCGTTGCGTCTACCGCCCAAAAAAACATGGAAGCTAAAGAACGAAAGGCGGTGATAAAGAAGGTTGAAAAGACGGAGCGCAAGGCGGAAAAAGCAAATAAGGCAGCACGCAAAACGGAAAAGAAGGAGAAAAAACAGAAAAAACTTGAGAACTCAGTAAATTCAAAAAGGAAGGCGATCTCAAAAGATCAAAAAAAACTGCAAAAGCTCAAAGCGAAACTGGAAAAAGATAAGGCTCGGGGAAAGTTATCACCGGTTGAGATGGAGAAGCTCAAGGCTAAGATTCAAAAACTTAGCTCGGGGATTGCCAAAGAGAGCGAAAAGCTGCAAAAACTTGAAAAAAGGCTTTAAGGGTTATAGGATACGTATTGAGATTGATGCGCTGTAACATTTTGCTCAAAAATGCTACATATAAATAGAAACCCCTTAAATCAATCAAAAAATGGAAGTCATCAATCAATCAACAGCTTTGCGGACAGACAGGACCTTGCTTGTCATTACGCATTTATCACAACTATTACATTATATTGTAGGTTTTGGCGGATTTATCACGCCTCTAATCATATGGCTCAGCACCAAGAATTCTGTAGAAGGCATGGACGAACACGGAAAGGCCATCGTTAACTTTCAATTAAGCATGTTACTCTACATTATACTCAGCATACCTGCAATTTTGCTTCTGGGGCTAGGTATTTTAACTCTTATCGGGGTAGGAATCATAGGTTTTATCCTTCCTATAGTCAATGCGGTAAGAGCAAGTAATGGAGAGCCACCAAGTTATTTTTTAACCATTCCTTTTATCTCATAATTTAGTTGGAATCTTAAGAAATCCGGTCCTTCAAACTGCCGGATTTTTTTGTGCCCAATTTTTAGGAAGGCGCAAAAGGACTAAGAGTAAAGGGTGAATTTTTAATTATTTAGCATCACGGGCATGACCAGCATTGTGATGTTTTCTCCTTCATCAAGGCCATCAGCAGGAGTTAAAATTCCTGCTCTATTGGGCAAACTCATTTCAAGAGATACTTCCTCTGAAGACAAATTGCTCAACATTTCAACAAGAAAGCGCGAATTAAAACCAATCTGCAGGTCATCTCCCTGATAGGAACAAGTTAAACGCTCCTCGGCTTTATTGCTATAATCAATGTCCTCCGCAGAAATGTTAAGCTCTGCTCCTGCAATTTTCAACCTGATCTGATGGGTTGTTTTATTAGAAAAGATGGAAACCCGTTTTACCGAACTTAAAAACTGATTTCTTGAAATGCTTAGTTTATTAGGATTTTCTTTAGGGATAACAGCTTCGTAATTGGGGTATTTCCCATCAATTAATCGGCAAATGAGCTCTGTATTCTCAAAACTGAATTTAGCATTGCTATCATTGTATTCAATGACCACATTTTCCTCACTTCCTGCTAAAATTCCTTTGAGAAGGTTCAAAGGTTTTTTTGGCATGATAAATTCGGCCACCTGAGAAGCCTTGGCATCTGTACGCCTATATTTTACCAATTTATGCGCGTCTGTGGCCACAAAAGTGAGATCCTCCGGTGAGAACTGGAAAAATACACCGCTCATTACTGGTCTTAGATCATCGTTTCCGGCGGCAAATATGGTTTTATTTATCGCAGTTGCAAGGATGTCGCCCATGAGCGTGGTAGAACTTGGACTTGCCAACTCTATTGCTTTAGGAAATTCTGCGCCATCTGCATAAGCCAGGGCGTACTTTCCATGATTAGAACTAATCTCTACGGTATTATTATCCTCAATTACAAAGGTCAGGGGTTGCTCGGGGAAGGTTTTTAAGGTTTCCAGCAAGAGCCTGGCAGGAACGGCAATTACTCCCTCATTGTCAGAATCTACCTCAATAACAGCACTCATGGTGGTTTCCAGGTCTGAGGCTGAAACTGTTAGTTTGTTCTTATTAAGATCGAAAAGAAAATTGTCTAGAATAGGCAGTGTGTTACTATTGTTAATTACCCCTCCTAAAACTTGTAATTGTTTGAGCAAGTACGTACTTGATACGATAAATTTCATACGTTATTCTTAGTTTTTGCGCCCTTTATAAATCCTAGGAAAACAAGGGCTTCGGACATTGTAATCCAGTGAAACAAATATATCTCAAATGTCTTATTGATTAAAACAAACTTATCAACAGCTAGGACCCATATTTTTTCTTTTGAAGATAGTTAAATCCAAAACCGAAGATTAGGGTAAGTAATAGTGGAAGCCCAATGGTAACAAGCTGCCATTTTGTTTTTTGTTCACTTACCTTTTCTGTATCCAGCAATGGAATACTTACCTTTTTAGTACGAATGTTTATAAGTCCGGTGTCATCCAGGAGATAATTTATAGCATTTACGAGAAATTCTTTATTTCCATAAAAATTATTGGTCCATTTATCATAACCTAACTCTAGGGGTCGTCCATTGCTAAGTTGGTTCTTTATAAGATCTCCATCAGCAACCACCAACATTTTATTGAAATCACCTTTCTCTTTAACACCTTGAAGCGCAATGGGTTTTATCCTATTGTTAAACGCTGATGAAAAATCACCTTCGATAAGCACCGCCAAAGGCCTGTTTCCATCTGTATAACTTTCTCTGTCTGGCGGGGAATCAAGCATCCTCAAGCCAATGGTTTTTGGAGTTCCTTCAGTTTTAGAAAGTGGGGAGCTTCGGTATAAAATTGTTTTGGTATTTGCATTTGCTAAGGTATCTATACTGCTCGTAAATTGTAACCTTAATGCCTCCAGGTTGTTATTTATGGGATGGTCGTTATTCGAGAAGACCATAGGGTGATAATACCAGGGCACCGGATTGTACTGGGAGTTATTCCCCTGGCCAGTGGCCAATACGATCTGAGTAAAATAGAGATCATTGACCAGGTCTGTATTAAATCGTACCCCATACCTGAAGAAAAAATCGTTAAGATTCAGATCTCGCGGAAATGCCAGGGCCGAACCTGTCTCATTAAAAAGACTATCTAGCTCCATTGCAACAGGGTCTACCAACCAAATAGATTTCCCACCATTAACTATATACTGGTCTAGTACGTATTTCTCGCCATCGGTAAAGGCTTCAGTAGGTTTGGCTATTAAGGCCAGGTCATAGCTTTTTAGCTGCTCTAGAACCCCTTGGGCGTTGTTGGCGACAGAATCCAGGGTTATGGCTCCAATATTGTAGTAATCTCTGATGGTAGTAAGGTAATCTGCCATATAAATATCAGCCATTTCCCCATTTCCTTTAATTACCGCTACCCGTTTTTTCTCAGTGATCCTCAGTTTGCTAAATGCATCGGCAAAGGCGTATTCCAAGCTTTGAACCGAATTGTTTACGCGTTCTTCTGAAGAAGCTCCAAGTTTGTTTTTTAACAATGGAACCTTAACCGTAGTATTATTGAAATTGACCAGGGCCCAGGGGAAAATAGTTGCCTGCGAAGTTTTTCCCGTTTCCGATACGGTGATATTAGCCGGTGTAAGTCCAATGCCCTGAAGATCGGCAATGGTCTGATCAACCTGGGAAGCATCTTCCAGCGGATTTACAAATCCAAACTTAATATTGCTGTTTTCAGCAGCGAACTCTTCAAGTATTTGGCGGGTTTCTATTTTGAGTTTCACGAATTCCGGAGGAAGCTCCCCATCCAAAAGTACATCCACGAGCACAGGGCTCCCAAAATCGGCAACGGCATTGAGTGCCGGAGTTGATAGCGTATATCGCTTATCTTCCGTAAGGTCGAATCTCGTGTAAAAATAAGTCGCCAAAACGTTTACGGCCACTAATAATATCACACCTTTAAGTACAGCTATAAATACAGCTCTGCCCATTACCTTTTATGATTTTTAAGTAGCACGACACTGAGGTAGAGGAAAAAAACAGAAATACCCAGAAAGTAAATGAGATCCCTTGTATCAATTACTCCTCTCGCAACACTTTCAAAATGTGCCTTCATACCAAAATTTTGTACCGTAACCGATGTATTTCCTTCCGAGAACACTGTTGATAAAGCTTCAAAACCGTAGTAAAGACTGAAACTTAAGACCAGCGCGATCATAAAGGCGACGATTTGATTGTCTGTCAGACTTGATGCGAATAATCCGATGGCAACATAACAACTAATCAAAAACAACAATCCAAAGTAAGAACCCCAAACCATACCAGTATCAATATTTCCGGTACTGGTTGCTAATTCTGAGATCGCATAGACATATAGAAAAGTAGGTATTATGGCTAGCACTACAAGCAAAAAAGCTCCCAAAAATTTACCTCCTACAGTTTGCCAAAGACTAATGGGTTTTATGAATAGCAGTTCTAAAGTACCCAACTTTTTCTCCTCCGAAAAACTTTTCATTGTAATGGCCGGAACAAGAAATAAGAACACCCAGGGCGCCAGTAAAAAGAAGTTGCTCAGATCTGCGAAACCGTATTCAAGGATATTAAAAGGGCCTTTAAAAACCCAAAGAAATAAGCCGCTTAACAACAGAAAGAAGCCAATCACCAAATACCCCATGGGGGCGGAGAAGAAAGATTTGATTTCACGTTTAAATACGGCGAACATTAAGAGAATTATTGATTATTGTTTCTAAATTCTAAATTCTAAATTCTAAATTCTAAATTCTAAATTCTTCATTACTATTGCTAATTGCTTACTCCAAACTCTCCACGGTATCCACACTCCATGCCTGGGGCTTATGAGAGAAAAGCACCTTTGTTTCGGCCCAAACTCCCTTAAAGAAAGCAGAATTTCTATAATTTTCAAGCGCTTCTGCCGAATCCCAATAACTATAGGTAAAGAAAATAGCAGGGTTTTCTTTATCCTGATGCAACCGTAAAAGCTTACATCCGTTAAAATTTCGAATTTCGTTTTTGGTTTCCTGAAAAATTTGCTCAAAACTAGCAATATTTTCGATTTGGAAAGTCAATTTTACGATGCGCACCAGCATTTAAATAAAATTTATGATTATGGTATCCCTGTAATCCAGTCCCAATAGGGTGGAGGCTCCCCCCACTGTGTTTAAATCGCTTTTGTAGATAGCCAATTCTATATAGTCCGATGAATTAAAAAGCGCTAAAAGGTCACCCGGGCCTTTTCTCTGGCTTTTATCCAGCTTAAAATCTAAGATGTCACTGTACTTGTGGTGAATTTCTCCAATTTTTTTGTTTCGAGCGGTAAGTGTAAAGTTGCGGCCATTCCGATACGCTTCAAAAAGGCTCTTTTGAATATTTGTGACTACATTCCCATAGTTATCTATATAGATGACACTGCCCACAATGGTTTTACCGTTTTCGGTAATTCTAGGGGCAAATTCTTTGAGGTCCCTTAACTGATCGAAAGGTTTTCCTACTACGTCTAAAGTGCCACCCCGAGCCAAATGGCACGCCACCTGTACAAATACATCAAGAACAGGGAAAGAGCCGTGAATGGGGTTTGGAATATTTATTTCAACAACTTTATCGGGTTTTACTTCAGATGTGATCAGACCTATAACTCCGTTGTTAGCACTAATAAAAAAATGGCCGTCTACGAGTACGGCGATATGTTGATTTTCTGATGTAGGTTCCGAATCTACACCAACAATGTGAATAGTTCCCTCAGGAAAGGCTTTGTAGGAGTTTTTCAGGAGATAGGCGCATTCCTGAATATTAAATGGCCTAATTGCATGCGAAATATCAACAATTTTAGCGTCTCCTAACTCCCTGAATATTGTTCCTTTAATGGCTCCTACAAAATGGTCTTTATGTCCAAAATCAGTAGTTAAAGTGATAATTGCCATGCAATACTGTTGATATTTTTTAACTGGGCAAAGTGATTTTTTACTTAAGTTTGTCGAACAAAATTACACAAAAAAATAGCCTACAAAAATTAATAGATTCCATCAACACATATTAAATCGTAGTATTCTTTGAACGAACTAAAATTAGAACTTACCGAAATTAGCCCAAGAGAGTTTTTTGGGCAACAGAACGAACACATTAACCTTTTAAAAAAACATTTTCCCAAATTAAAAATTGTAGCGCGCGGAAGCAAGATCAAAGTTTATGGTGATCAGAACCTTTTAGATGAATTCGACAAACGATTTCATATGCTTACTTCGCACTTTACCAAGTACAATACATTGGATGAAAATGTGATTGAAAGAGTGTTAACTAGTGATAGCGAGGAAGACTATGAATCCTCTCAGCACAGTGCTGATGTTTTGGTGCATGGAGTGAACGGTAAACTCGTTAAGGCGCGAACGGTAAATCAGCGGCGCTTAGTGGATGCCATGGAAAAAAACGATATGGTTTTTGCCATAGGCCCTGCGGGTACTGGGAAAACTTATACTGGTGTGGCGCTCGCGGTACGTGCGTTAAAGACAAAACAGGTAAAAAGAATAATCTTGACCAGACCTGCGGTGGAAGCAGGCGAAAATCTGGGCTTTCTTCCCGGAGATCTTAAAGAAAAGCTGGATCCTTATATGCAACCGCTCTATGACGCGCTGAGAGATATGATTCCGGCAGAAAAGCTTACGAACTATATTGAAAATGGAACGATACAAATCGCTCCTATGGCCTTTATGCGAGGGCGAACCTTAGACAATGCCTTTGTTATTCTTGATGAAGCTCAGAATACCACGCACGCACAAATGAAAATGTTCCTTACCAGGATGGGAAAACACGCTAAGTTTTTAGTGACTGGAGACCCTGGCCAGATAGACCTTCCAAGGAGAGTCATTTCCGGACTAAAGGAGGCACTCCTGATTCTTAAAAGCCTCGATGGTATTGAGATGATCTATCTTGATGATAAGGATGTCATACGTCACAAACTGGTTAAAAAGGTCATTGATGCTTACAGGACCATTGAACATCAAAACTAAGACTGTTCATGGGCAATACAATTATAGCAACCAATTTTAATTTTCCAGGTCAAAAAAGCGTCTATAAAGGAAAGGTCAGAGAAGTATATCGTTTGGAAGGTGATATCCTGGTGATGATCGCTACAGACAGGCTTTCGGCCTTTGATGTGGTTATGCCAAGGGGGATACCCTACAAAGGTCAAATTTTGAATCAGATCGCCTCAAGAATGATGGAAGCAACCAAAGACATTGTTCCTAATTGGCTGATCGCCAATCCAGACCCTAATGTAGCTGTCGGCCATGCTTGTGAGCCGTTTAAGGTAGAAATGGTTATTAGAGGTTATATGTCTGGCCATGCCGCACGCGAATACAAGGCAGGTAAAAGAATGCTGTGTGGTGTGCCTATGCCCGATGGAATGAAGGAGAATGATGCTTTTCCGGAAGCTATAATAACCCCAGCAACCAAAGCGGAAAAAGGCGATCATGATGAAGATATCTCCCGTGCAGAAATTCTAGCCAGAGGTATAGTTTCCGAAACAGACTATGAGCTCCTTGAGAAGTACACCTATAGACTTTTTGAAAGGGGTTCGGCCATGGCCGCAGAAAGAGGGTTGATCCTTGTCGATACCAAATACGAATTTGGCAAAAACGTAGCAGGTGAAATTATGTTAATAGACGAAATTCATACCCCAGATTCATCAAGGTATTTTTACCAGGCCGGATATGAAGAGCGACAAGCAAGGGGAGAGCCTCAAAAGCAGCTTTCCAAAGAGTTCGTAAGGCAGTGGCTCATCAGTAATGGATTTCAAGGTTTAGAAGGTCAGGTTGTTCCCGAAATGTCAGACGGTTATATTCAAAGCGTTTCAGAGCGTTATATCGAATTGTATGAAAACATCACAGGAACCACTTTTGAAAAAGCCGATATTAGCGATATACAAGGCCGGATAGCGCAAAACGTACTGTCTTATCTAGGCCAGTAAGGAGTTATACACAATTAATTCTTTACCTTGGACTTTTAATCAGATACGATAAACCTGTATTGAAAGGCGTAATACGAATCCATATAAGCCTTTAATATGTATACGCCACCAGGGAGGTCCGCAATATCTATTTCATAACGTCCTGCACCGCTAAGGAGATGCGCGGGTTTCATATAACTTTTTGCCAGAGTTCCATTGAGGGTATAAATATGCATCATGGCCATGGCTATTGTAGGATCTGCCACAGCTGCATTAAGGGTATTCGAAGCCGGAACAGGGTATATCCGCATTTTACTTCCGGCATATTGTGATTTTGTTTCCTTTAGCACATCGCTCGAAGCTTTTACGCTTATAGCTTGTTGTTTATTGGCCCCTAGATCCGTAATCGTAAACTGCACACCTATGGTTGCTAACTGACTCCCGTTTCTGTTTGAACCACTGTAGGCAGTTACGCTAAGGTTGTAGATTCCTTTTGGAAATTTCCTTCCCCTGTAGTCACCAGCATTGTCCCCAAAAAGGGCATAGGGAGCAACATTTTCAGTAAGGTTTCTACTCAATTGGCCGCTAAGTACAAAACCTACACTGCCCACATTGAGACCATGAAAATCTGCCCTGATATTAAGTGGAGTATTTTTAATGCTTTCAAAATCAATTTCCATACCATTTGACAATACAAACAGGTCGGCATCAGAAGCGGCATTCAACATAGTCAAACTTTCACTTCCGGGTGGAGGTGGTGGCGCAGGATCTGTTGCATTTATAGATACAGAAGCAGTATCGGTGAGTCCTTCATCATCCGTCACTGTAAGGGTAGTGGTATAGGTTCCGGCCAGGGTATAGGTATGTGAGGGATTGGTCTGTGTTGAGGTATTGCCGTCCCCGAAATCCCAAAAGAAGCTGCTAATCCCGTTGTCGTCTGTAGAACCATTTCCCTGGAAGTTTACCACTAATGGAATGGTCCCAGTAGTTGGACTAGCCTGTAAATCAGCCACTGGAGGCAGGTTTTGATTGTTTCCGAGATCTTCGATTGAAAAATTAATAACCAGCTCTGGTCCGGCTGTTCCTCCCTTCTTGGATTCCGAATAGGGCGTGCCTGTCAGAATATAATTGCCTGGAGGCAATGTTTTTCCAGAATAGTTGCCGGCATTGTCTCCAAAAAGGGCATATGGCGCGACATTCTCTGTGGTATTCCTGTTCACGGGCCCTATTAGAGAAAGCGATACACTTCCCACTACAGACGGATCCGTATTTGCTCTGATATTCAAAGATTTGCCCTGAACATCACCCAGATCAATGACCATTCCATCTAAAAGTGTAAACATGTCTGTATCCGAACCGGCGTTGATCAATGTAAATTCTGTAATGCTTAAGGCAGGTGGTGGCGGAGGGGTGCCGTTGACGGTTACCAGGGAGGTCGCAACGAAACCTCCATCCACAGTTTCAGCACTTATTGTGGCTGTACCTTCGGCAATTGCAGTCACCTTACCGTTTTGATCTACCAGAGCTACTGCAGGTGCATTTGAGCTCCAGACTACTGCCTGGTTTGTTGCATCCGCGGGCGTTATCTGAGCGTTTAGATTTGTTTCCTCTCCTTCACCTAAAGTTACTGAGGCCGGTACTATGGTTAGCCCGGTGACATTAATGACTGAAGCGGTAACCGTTATGAAAGAAGTCGCGGTAAAGCCTCCATCTGCGGTTTGCACGCTAATTGTAGCACTACCGTTTGAAATTGCATTTACAGTTCCGTTTTGGTCTACCGTGGCCACGCCAGGCTTATCTGAAGACCAGGAAACAGATTGGTCTGTCGCATCTGCCGGTTGTAAAGTGGCAATTAAATTAAGGCTTTGGCCTTCTTCTAAAGAAGCGGTTTCCGGACTTACGGTAACACTGGTAACAGCTACCGTTGGGTCTGGATCATCAATTTTTTCAATTAATACTGCCCAATCGAGTGAGCTATCAGCCGGGGGGTTTCCAATACTTGTATTACTACCACCCTGAAGTTCGGTAACATTGCTATTAAGCAACGCTCCTCCATTTCGTGGATTAAACCATTTCACGCTATAAGATCCGCCTACTGCGCTGAGGTCTAAATTGGTAGTCCCTCCATCCGGCAGATAAATTACATAGGTTTCTCCAGCCTTTGCAAAACAATAATCAGTACTACTCGAAGTGAGTTCGTCAGAAGTGTCCATCTCCCAGAATTGCACATAGTTGTGAAAAAAATCGATTGCAATTTTGGCATCCTCCCATTTGGTTTCCCTGCTTCTCCAATCCTGGGCCGTTCTATCGTTCTCGCCGGTTTTTCCACCAAAATAATATTCAACTCCGGTTGCCCCAACCATAAGGGTACTCCACAGTGCTCTATCTCTTATATTTTCTCTGTTGTCTGCTATGGTACCTTTATTTCCATTAAAGTCTGCATCTGCCGCTACACCTATATCCCAGTGAGCCTGTTCGTCATATCCGATAACCCAGGGTTTCCCACTGTTTTCGGCCTGGACCAGCCAGTATTTGATTTCCTCATGAGCTTCATCGGTGAAGATTTGCATCGAGGCCCCGTCCATTTCAAAATCCGGACCAAGGATCAAAGGATACAATCTATCTTGAGACCTCGGATAGGAGTGAATCACTACTGGGTGATCATACGGATCAACAGCTTTAATATAGTCCGCGTAAGAATCTATGATCGCACCGTCGTAGATATGAAATTCTTCACCCAGGTTCCAGTTAAGGGCTAAATGATGGCCAAAACGGGCAATTAATTCTCTGTAATATAATTTGCGCTGTGTAGTGAGGTTGCCATTGTAGTCAAACAGTCTTAAGTTAGTTCTGTCCTGTGTCTTAAAATGAAGAAACATTCCTTTGTTGTCAGCATGTTTAAATAGGATCTCCCACTGCTCTAATTTAGAAACATCGTAACGTAAGCGGCTATCAATAGACTGGGCGCTTGTGCCCTGAAGAAGATTTAAATCGGATGAAGAAAATGGCCAAACGTCTTTGGTGTTATACTTATTCACCTGCCTGTCTTCAATGGTCATAGGATTAAAAGAAAAAGCATTCATTCCTTTGCCAGCCAAATAATTGATGGCTCCAATGATTCCTTTCCCCATGTCTCCCTTCCAAACGGGGTCGCCGGGCATCCAATCTTGAACATGGGGTCCCCAACTTTTAATATTGGGGGTATTGTCAAAATCTGCAAAGGCCAGGAGGTTTTCCGGAGAATCCGTACCAGCTTTTAAGAAGTATTTGCCAGATCCCTCAAACTGAAGGTAGCGTTTGCCCACGTAGCTAAGGCGCCCATTGGCTCTGTTGTCTGGTTCAACTTTATTGCTGGAGGCAATATTGAAAGAACCCGAGGCTCCATCAAACCAACTCGGACTTCCGGCATTGGGAGCAAGACTAACAGCCACCTCGTTCCCTTCTCTAAAAGACGCATTATAGTTCCATATTCCACTCTCGGCTGGTGAGAAACGTACCATCCATTTATTACCAGAGCTGGCACTGCTTTCAGCAGCATTGCCATCTGCCGCGTAAAATCCAGGGACAATAAAGGTCTTACCGCTTGGAGCTGTAAATGTTACATTAAGACGATAGTCTAAAAATGGATTATCTGTACTTTGTTCTGTCAGGTTAGGTCCGCTGAAGGAAATTGAAATGGTATGCCATTTTCTGAATTCTCCGCTGACTGAGCCTTGCGAAAAAACTGAAGTACTGCCGGCTATCGCAAAGACGCATAGGCTGAGCGCCAAATAGCGCAACAGACCAGTGGGGTGGTGTGTTCTCATAAGTGTGCCATAAAGGTTGGTGCTTGTAGCTTTTACAAGGCACTATGCTTATTTAGCACAAGTATTTATTTGCCCAGGCTTGATTTATCTAATGGGGAAAGGTAAAAGTAGCGTGTCAGCCCCCTGTTTTAAGTACAAACTCGTTCTATAACCGTTATTTTCGTTATGCGGTTCATTATCAATAATTTGCGATTAAAAATGGGAGTTATAGTTTAGCACCTGAACCCGGTCTTTCACCAAAGAGAAAGGGAACCCAATGCTGGATTCCCTTTTTACTTAAGTAGATTTAGTGAGTTATACTATAATAAACTCAAAGCATGGTTAAAGGGCTTATTTGCTATTGAACCATTACCTTGGCGGTGTACGAACGCTCTAAATTGGTCACTCTTAAAATGTACAGGCCTCTTGTGAGACTATTCAATACAAATTGGTATGGACCACTAGTAACCGTTATAGTTTCTTTTTGTACCAAATGCCCTGAGACCGAAAACAGACCTAACTCATAAATTCCACTTTGCATCCCATCCAGCTGAACACTGCTATTGGCCCTTGCCGGATTAGGAAATACATCTAGAGGTGCGTCCTCATCTATAATGGTACCTATACCAGTATCTGAGAAGTCGACAACTGTACCACTCTTGATCTCGGCTACGGCCACCTTGATAGTTTCGTTTTCTTCTTCGGTATTGTCATTTTTTGTGGGAACACTTATTGTTTTGGAGGTTTCTCCAGGTTTAAAAGTCAGCGTTTTCACAAAACCTACATAGTCCAAAGAATTGGCCGTATCATCTAACAAGGCAATATCCATTACAATGGTCTCATCACTTTCTTCTGTAAGTCTTACTTCAAATTCCAAATTGCGACCTTCTACGGCTGATGAGTTCTCAATTTTCAGACTTGGACCTTCTGGTTGAGGATCATTATCGACTACGGTGATTATTGCGGTAGCAATGAAGTCGCCATCGCTGGTAGTTGCTGTTATAACAACAGAACCTTCACTAACAGCTGAGACCAGGCCATTTTGGCTTACTGTAGCTATACTCTTATCAGAACTAGACCAACTAACGTCTTTATTGCTGGCGTTAGCAGGTGAGATCTCGCTAATTAGTTTAAGCGTTTCCTCAATACTTATAGTGGCCTGATCAGGAGAAATTAGTATGCCCTCTACCGCTATGTCAGCAGGTGTATCATTTTCGCAAGGAGTTTCTTCCAACGATAGATCTGTGGCATTATTGGTATCCTGACTTAAAACAATTCTATCGATTAAATGATGATTAGAGCGGCCGGATATTTCCATGGTATAAATACCGGGAGTATCAAAGGTCACATAGATCTTGTGGGGGTCATCATCACTTGTACTTGTAGACCAGGTCCAGTTAGTAGTTCCACCGAGATAGACCTTAAACCAGCCATCAGAACCAGATCCGTTAGGCGTAGGGGTTTTTCCACTGCCTTTTGGATAGACAATATGATTTCCTTTCTGGCCGTAAAAGTCCGAAGCATCCGGAAAACGCAGCCAACTATCATTGCTTTCAGTAGAATCACTGCCTTCCCCAACTTTGCTTCGCCACTGAAATAAGTAGGTTCCCGGATTGGTAATTTTAATAGAAGTGCTTATGATACCATTGCCTGGAGTACCAAAACTATCACCACCGAGCCACTCAAGATATCCTGTTCCTGAAAAACCATTAGCTGAGGACTTAAGTTCCCAACCCTCAACTAAATTCATATGTTCTGTTTCTATCACCACCAAATTATCTTTCTCGCTAAAGTCGGCATCACAATCAGGATCAGGATCAGGATCAGGGTCAGTACCGTCACCGTTATCTGCCTCAACAATAACAATGTTAGATGAATCTGTAAAGTTTCCGTCTTCGGCTGTTGCGGTTATTGTAACGGTTCCTTCAGCTTTTGCTGTGATTCTACCGTTCTGATTTACCGTAGCTATCTGGGTGTCCGATGAAGACCAGCTAACATTTTTGTTGGTGGCATCAGCCGGCAGCACGGTAACGTTCAATTTCAATGTATTTCCAATTTCAACAGTTCCTGTGCCGGGAGAAACAGTAATGCTTTCTACAGAGACATTCTGGTTTCCTGAGCTATCACAGGGAGTTTCATTAAGCGAGAGATCAGTAGCGTTGCCACTTTTGCTCAATGAAATTCTGTCGATGAGATGATGGTCAGACCTTCCGGAGAGTTCCATAGTGTAAATTCCAGGAGAATCGAATACCACATAAACATCGTGTGGGTCGTGATCGCTAGTCTTGGTAGACCATGTCCAGTTGGTACTACCACTGAGGTATATCTTGAACCAACCATTAGAACCTGCTCCAGCGGCTGTAGGCGTTTTTCCACTTCCCTTGGGATAAACAATATTGCTATTCTTTTGCCCGTAGAAATCTGCAGCATCCGGAAAGCGCAACCAACTGTCGTTATGTTCGGTAGAATTGTTACCAAGTCCTACCTTGTTTCTCCATTGGAAACGGTAAGTTCCGGGATCATTTATTTTTATTTTTGTTGTGGTAGTTCCATTTCCAGGGGTGTTAAAACTATCGCCACCTTCCCATTCGAGATAACCGCTTCCAGTGTATCCGGCAGCTCCAGAATTTTTACTCCACCCCCCTGGGGTATCAATACTTTCCGCTTCTATGATGACAAGGCCATTTTGTTCCTCGAAATCTGCACTACAGTTTCCACCTCCGGAACCAGATCCTCCACCTGAATTTTCTCCCAGGCTTATCACGGCTACCCAATCCTGGGAAGCACTGTTTGGAGGATTACCAATGCCTCTGTTGCCGCCTCCGGTGATTTCGGCTTTACTTCCATTAACAAGACCACCACCGCTTCTGGGGTTAAACCACTTTACGGCGAAAGTGCCACTAACTCCAGACAGGTTAAGATTGGTAGTACCCCCGTTTGGAAGGTATATCGCATAGATATTACCAGTATCAGCAAAACAATAATCGTCATTATCTGAGGTGAGGCCGTCTGCAGTATCCATATTCCAATAGGGGAGGTGCTGTTGGAAAAAGTCTATAGCGATTTTCGCGTCTTCCCATTTGGTATCTCTACTCCTCCAGTCTTCGGCGGTAAGATCGGTCTCTCCTGTTTGGTAGCCAAAGTAGTATTCTACGCCCATTCCTCCAGCCATCAAAGTCCCCCACAATACTTTATGGCGGGTATCTTTACGGTTGTCCGCCTGGTTTCCCTTGTCGCCATTATAATCAGCATCTGCAGTTACACCTTTGTTTGCTCCACCTTGTTCATCATTGGCCAGCACCCACTGTTTTCCGGCATTTTTTGAGGCAATCAACCATTTTTTGGCGTCGGCGTGGACATCATCTATATGTGTTTGTAGTGAAGCTCCAGTTAGATCTGTATTTCCAAGCAAAGGCGTGTATAGTTCGTCCTGGCCCCAGGGGTAAGAATGTATCACTACATGGTGACGGTAGGGATCCAGGTTTTTAAAGTAGGCGGCATACGCCTTTACGCGGCTATTATTCGTATCGTTAAGTTCGTCTGCAGAATACAGGTCATGTTCTTCACCGAGGTTCCAGTTCAGGGACAGGTGGTGTCCAAATCTGGCAATGAGCTCCCGATAATATAGTTTTCTTTCGGTGCCCAGTTCACCTCCGTCTAATAGCTGATCGTTTTCTGTTTCCTGTGTTTTAAAATGTAAGAACAAGCCCTTAGATTCTGCATGGCTAAATAAGATTTCCCATTGCTCCAGTTTAGAGACATCGTACCGGGTTCTATTATCAGAGTCGCTCGAAGAGTTTCCATCAAGGGCATTGTGTGAAGTTGCTGTCCAGGGCCATACATCTTTTCCATCACCAATTACATTCATAGTAAGGAAGGAAAAAGCATTCATTCCTTTACTTGACAGATAGTTAATTGCGCCGATCAATCCCTTTCCTTTTCCGTTTTTCCAGCTCGGGTCTCCAGAATTCCAGTCTTGTTGATGAGGCCCCCAGTTCTTGCTGTTTACCGTATTATCAAACTGTCCATAACCTAAAAGATTTTCGGGTGAATCTGCACCGGCTTTGATAAAATATTTTCCTGTTTCTTCGAACCTTAAGTAACGTTTGCCTACATAATTCAACCTTCCTTTGGCTCTATTGTCAGGAGCAGATTTGTTCGTCCCTGAAATGGAAAAATTACCCGAGGCGCCATCGAAAGAAGTAGTGCTACCAGCATTTTGACTACTATTTATGGCAACATTATTTCCTGTTCTAAAAGAAGCTGAATAGCTCCATTGGCCTGTTTCATTAGGGCTAAAGCGAACCATCCATTTGTTTCCAGAGTTCGCACTGGTCTCTGAGGCATTTCCGTCGGCCGCATAAAACCCAGGTACTAGAAAAGTATTTCCGGACGGGCTTGTAAAAGTGACATTTAGCCTATAATCCAAAAATGGATTGGTAGCGTTGTTTTCTGAGGTATTCGGGCCATTAAAAGTAATGGAAACCGTATGCCATTTTCTTAGTTCTCCAGAGACAGTGCCCTGGGCAAGTAGCGTGCAAGAAAAAAGCAGCAATATTGCTGTTAGGGGATTTGTAAAAAAGCGCATGTGTAGGTCAAGGTTAAGATATGGGGTTGAACTTCGATTAAGGGTTAATTATATACGACGAAATACTTAGATCTGGATTTTTAAGTTCAATCTTGTACATGGCAGCAAAGACAAATACTTAAATATCAGGAAGATAGAATTAATTAAGAAAGTTAGGGTAGACTTAGAAAACGTTTAAGAGAGGACTAGATTCGTCCGGTTTCGGTTGAAAATTCTCTTTAATGTGGATGGTTTCCCTAAAACAAAAGTGAGAGTAATTGCTGCCATGCATAAGATTTGATTAAGATTTGGACTTCTAAAGTACCAAATTAAGGGGGTAAATCCGATGAAAATCATTTTTTTTCGATGAAATACACCCTGCAAAGCCCCTGTTTATAGGGGTTCAACTCAGTATTTAAAGTGGCTAATCGATATACTACCCTATTTTTGCGCCTAACTCAGATTTTAAGGAATTTTTATGAGATACCCAGGCTTTGCCTTTCCTTTTTACTAATGCGGTTATAGATTTTGAGAAAAGCTATGGCGGTTATGTAAGCATCGCCGAGAGCGGTATGTCTGTCTTTTCTGGAAATGTCATAGGCATCAGCCAGATCGTCTAAGGTGTAATTGTCTTTTTTTGTACGCAGTGGCGAAGCAATAAGGGTTTTGGGGTATAATACTGCAGTATCAAGGGTTTTGTTTAAGAGGTCTGGTAAACCGTTCCGGTTTAAAGCCTTATTGATCATCATAATATCAAAATAGGTATGATGACCAATTATTACAGCGTTTTGGAGGTAATTGAGCAGCTTTTGCATGGCTTCAGATTCTGGAATGCATGACCTTGATTGATTTTTAAGAATACCATGTATTTTGACGCTATTGCTATCGAAGCGATCTTGAGTAATATATATTTCAAAAGTCTTATTTACCGCAATCATGCCACCCTCTAGCCTTAAGGCGCCTATAGAAAGGATTCTGTCTCTGCGGAAGTCAAAACCAGTGGTTTCTGTATCAAGAACTACAACGGGTATGGAGTTTCCATTGGTATTGAGCGTTCTCTTAAACAATTGTGCGTAGGTTTCCCAATAGTCTGGTAAAACTCGCTTTCTTTGGCCGAAGGGTGACTTCATCCTAAAATGCTTGAAACTTTAAACCTTATCGATATTAATTCTTGTAACTCCTTTATGGTCTTGAACGTACGCTTTAGTTTTACTTTTTCCTCCTTGCTCAAAGTCTCAAGGGCAATAAATCTACCTGAATCATTGTGTAGTAAGCCTTGCTTCGCTCTGAATTTTAAAAGCGCCTTCGTGGCGTAAGAACAGGAAAGAAAAAATTCACTATTGTTAGGTTCTAATTCTGCCAGTTTTTCAAAGCGCTTTGCAGTGTTGTTTATCGACTTAATGTTGTGCGATAAGATCAATACTCTGGCGGCGTCTGTCAAAGGCATCAAAGCCCTTCTTTTAAGATCAAAAAAGTCTTTATGCTCCCCGTCTTGCTCTAATAAGAACTGTCTAAAAAAACCTGTTGGCGATGGATTTTGAAGTGCACCACTCGCAAGGTGTAAATAAAAAATAGGATACTTCTTCACACTTTCAAAAATATGTTCAGTAAGTTCATTTACAAGGCCCGCATCACCATAGCTGAGGTTGTAATCAAAAAAAATGGAAGATAGCAGCACTTCGTCTTTACCAGGGTTGATGATCCAATGCGAATTGAGATTTTTCCATTCAGAGAGGCTTAAGCACCACTTTGGGTTAGAAGCCATCATTTCTGCAGGGCAATATTCATAGCCAATAGTTTGCAGGCTTTTATTGATCCGCCTGGAGAGTTCCATAAAATAGGACGTGGTTGCTGGAAGCTGGTTCTCACTAACATCGGCGAATAGCAGTGCGTTATCCTGGTCTGTATACAACAATTGTTCACCTCTTCCCTGGCTTCCCATTGATAGCCAGGCGAAGGCTACAGGGGGCGATTTAGGCATTTTTTTTAATGCAATATCAATCACTTGTTTTATGCAGGCATCATTGATTTCCGAGATGATTTGCATGGTTATTGACATTGGAATATTATCTTCCAGGTAGCCATTAAGCAAAAGCATCGCGCTTTTTCTTATTTCCCGGATCCGTTTTGTTTTCGAGCTAAGTTTTATTTCCTTAACCAAAGCGGCTGGGTTGTTACCCATAGCAAGCATGACATCATGTTTGGAAAGAATACCAACGGCTTTGGTGTTGGGTGTTCCGTCCTCGGTAAGACAGATATGCCCTATACCGCTTTTCATCATGGCCATTTGAGCCTGAGTTACTGTCAATTTCCTGGGATAAGTGATCACAGGGCTGGTCATAATCTGCTCGGCCTTTGTTGTCACCGGATAATCTCCCGTAACAATCTTGTTTCTAAGATCTTTATCTGTAATGATACCAACGGGAAGATCGTCTTTAAGGACCAGCATAGAGCCTACCTTTTTCTTAGTCATTTTCTGTGCTACCTCCCTTATTTCGGTATCCGGACCACAACTGACGAGTTTTTTTCGAAATCGCACCGGTTGAAGATCCAGGAGCTGAGAAGTACTTTCAAGAGAGACCGTTACTGATTCTGTACCTGGCAGTTTACTACTCTGTTTTTTATCATAAGGGTTTCTGGTATTCGAGGCAAAACTCTCAATTAAAAAGGTGCTTAGCTCTTCATAGGTTTGGGTATACGGTCTAAAAACTTCAATGGGAACCGCATAAAGGATACTGTCTTCGTAGGCCCGTGCTTCAAGTTTATACTTTTCACTGGCAATAAGAGGACGAAGCCCAAAAATGTCGCCCTCATCACAAATATCCAGAATTTCATTTGTAGAAGATCTCCTCAGGTCTATCGCGCCTTTTTGAACAACATAGAACCAAGAATGTGGAGACTCGTTTTCCTGAAAAACCAAACTTCCTTTTTCTTTGTAAACAATGGAGATATCTTCCGAAAGCTTCTGGAGGTCATTGGAATGCATCTCGTTGAATGGAGGAAATTTGCCAAGAAAATCAGCTACGCGCTCAGAGATCGTATTTTGCATCCCTTTTTGGTTTCAAAATTAAGCTTTTAGTGTGGGATTTGGTCAAAACCTGGATATTCCTATGCTATAAAGTCTTTTTTTCCAAATATTTGAAAAGCGTCTTCTTATAGGTCCTGCCAATAGGAATACAATCATCGCTTATCCAAAGTGATTCGGAATCATATTTTTCAATACTTGCGAGTGAGACAACGTAAGACTTGTGTACTCTCATGAAGCGCTCGTCGGAGAATTTATTGCCAAAATAACTCAAATTACCCTTTACATTCTTTTTCTCGGTTTTGAGATAAAAAGTGCAGTAATTACGGTCTCCATGTAAAAAACGAATGTCCTCCTCGTAGATCCGTACATACTTGCCATGCTCTTTGATATAGAAATATTTCTTTTCCTGAATTGCATTGGAGATAGGTAGGGGTTCAGGAATAAGAGAAGGAGCTTCAAAGGCCTTGCTTACTGCTTCCAGGAACCGCTCGTACGGAATTGGCTTCAAAAGATAGTCAACAACCGAATTTTCAAAGGCCTCAATGGCAAATTCTTTATAGGCGGTTGTAATGATAATTTTCGGACGGTTTTTAAGGATCTTAATGAATTGCAGTCCATTGATCATAGGCATTTGAATATCTAAAAAAACCAGATCCACGTGCTGAGTTTGTACGTAATACAGAGCTTCAAAAGCATTTTCAAAAGATTTTAGCAACTTTAACCCCTGGGTCTGATCTACATAGTTAACCAGGATATCAATGGCCAATGATTCGTCATCTATAATTACACAGTTCATGAGCTTGCAAGAGGTATTTTCAATGTTACCCGATAAGAGTTGCCATCCGGGTGGATATTTAGTTCGTATTGATCTCCATATAAATAAGACAATCTCCTTTTTACATTCAACAAACCTATTCCTTTAGATTTGACAGTTTCGGCCGCTGGGGGCAGGTAAGAATTCTCCAGGTCCATGACTAAATTGATCTCAGAGACTGTAATTTTACAGCTCATCTCATTGATATTATTATTACTGGACACTCCATGCTTAAAAGCATTTTCAACGAATGGAAGCAGAAGCAAAGGCGGAATCATTTTGTTTGCCACCCCACCAGAGAGTGAGAAGTTTACTTGAAGCCTTGAATTAAATCTCATATGCTCCAGAGCCATATAACTTTTTATGCACTTGATATCTTCCTCCAGGGGCACCAGAGATTTTCTGCCCTCATAAATGACAAAACGCAGTAGGTCGGAGAGTTTAAGAATCATTTTAGCTGCAGTTTCCGGGGTCTTTAAGGTCTGTGCATATAAGCCATTCAAGGTATTAAAAAGAAAATGTGGCTGTAATTGTGACTTGAGTAGCTGCAGTTCGTTTTGTACGTTAAATTTTTCACGTTCAAGGCGATCTAATTCTTCCTGCTCTCGGTGTTTTAGCAGTTTAATGACTACCGCTACCGAAGTTACCACGATCAAGTCTAATAAAGGTGAAATAAACTTCGACAGATCGTCTGGCCAGAAGTTACTCAGGACTTCCGGAAAGTAAATAGGATAAACGAGCTTTAATACAAGGATACGCAGCATAAACATTCCTATAAGAAGCACTAGTAATTGCAGAAATGCGGCTTGTGAGTATTTTCTTTTTAAAAGGAATTTGGGTAAAATAAGATAAAGCGTTGCGTATACGCCAAAGAATTTTGCCGGCAAAGATGCGAGTTCATACGTGATATGAAGTCCTAAATTGGGCTCCTGAACGTAGTAAATGGTTACCGTAAAAACGACGTACAAACCCCAGAAACCAAGATGTCTAAGCACTCTTTTCATGGCACTCCTGTAAATTTCCAAGCTACTTCTAAAAAAGAAGTTTAAATAAAATTTTGTTCAAAATACATAAAATAGAGTACTATCAACATAAAAATGAGTATCAATATAAAGATCCCTATTTGATTGCTGTTGGTACACATTTTAGGGCTTTTAGGATTTTTTTTACGAAGCGATCAATAGGATCCATTACCTTGTGATTATCAGTTAGGACTAAAACCCAATGGAAAACAAGCGAAGAAAATTTATTAGAGATTTGGCGATAAGCGGTTTGGCCATTTGTAACAGCCCGCTACTCTTTTCAAACTGTACGGGGGCAAAACGCTTAAACATACTCGTATTAGGCGGGACAAATTTTTTAGGTCCGGCTATTGTAAAGGCCTTAAGCGCAGGTGGGCATGATGTTACACTATTTAATCGCGGCAAAACCAATCCGCATTTATTTCCCGGACTTCGAAAAATTAAAGGTGATAGGAAAGTAGGAATTACGGGATATGCAAAGCTGGCAAGGCTTACAGCGCATTGGGATGTAGTTGTAGACGTATGGCCGCAGCACCCAGATCTTGTAAAAGAGGCTATTGGCGTGCTTAGGGATAAGACAACCCACTATGTATATATTTCCAGTATTGCCGCTTACAGGAATTATAAGCAGGTGAACATGGAGGAATCTGCGGCCCGGCGCACAGGTAGCGGTTATGAAGAGGGCAATTACAACCTTAATAAAGCACTCTGTGAGGAGTTGGTAGAGAAAAACTTCCCGGATAATTTTACCATTTTCAGGCCTGGAGCCATTGTAGGCGACCGTGACCCGGGACCATTTGGAATCTATCTTTTAAACCGCCTTGCCAACCGTAAGGAAATCTTTGCTCCGGAAGCTAACGACCCAATGCAAATTATTGATGCTCAGGATATTGGAAATTTTTTAAATCGCTGTCTGGCACAGGGTTCGAAGGGGTATTTTAACTTGGTGGGCCCGGCAGATAAAATAGGTTATAAAGACATGATAACCAGGGCGATAAAAGCTCTTGAAAGCAAAGTGGAGGTGCTGTGGATGCCTCCAGACTTCTTAACCCAGACCATGGGGTTAGAACCCTTTTCACAAATCCCGTTTTGGATACCTTTGGAGAACGACCCTGAACCGGGTTTCTACCAAATCAGTAACCAAAAGGCTATCAGGGCCGGATTGGAATTCACCTGTTTTGAAGAAACCGTTCGCCTGAGTTATGCTTCTTTCGAAGCAAGGCGTTTTATTCCTGAAGAAGGATCAGACCTGTACTTTGGGATTAGCAATGAAGCTGAGGACAAGCTGATTAAAAAATGGAAGACAGATCGGTAACTCAGACCAGTTTTTGTTGTCTCAGTAGCATTGTATTGAACGGACTCTGCGTTCTTTAGCTGTGGCAAAATATAATTACAGCATAATAAATTGGATAGCCTGCCATGTAATCAGACAGGGAGACCAAGTCTGACATACATACTTGGATTGAATATTAATATTCTTATCTTGTAAAGTATTGATAATCAAACACCAAAACCAATGATTATGAAAAGAAGAACATTCGCTAAGTTAGCGGGATTGAGCGCTGTTGCTATTTCCACAACGGGCTTTATACGATTCAATGGTCAGAACTATGTTGGAGATTGTGAAACAACAACTGATATCCTAGGACCCTTCTACCGGCCAAACAGCCCTCATCGAAGCAATCTGGTAATCGAAGGGATGCCAGGAAAATTGGTCGAGTTATCGGGCACAGTGCGCCATAAAGATTGTACCACACCATATAAAAATGCGAAAATAGAGCTATGGCACTGTTCCTCGGAAGAAGTATACGATAACGAGTCTGACGAATATCGTTATAGGGGCACTAGTTTTTGTGACACAGATGGCAGGTATAGTTTTGTAACACAGATGCCAGTGGCCTATAAGGTTGCCGAGGGAATCATAAGGCCGGCACATTTTCATTTGATGGTTTCCGCACCAGGTTATCAAAGTCTGGTCACCCAGATTTACTTTATTGGTGATCCCCATATTGAAAATGATGCCACCGCCTCTATGCAGGAAGCACAAAACAGGATTCTCGATGTAGTCGAAGAAGATGGGATGTTGAAAGTCTCTTTTGAATGCAATATGAGCGAACGTATAAAAGCTTCTTATGATTCGCTTTCTAAAATTGTCGGAAAATACAAAAATGACCGAACTGGAGAGGTCCGCGAACTTTTTGAAAGAGATGGACTCTTATGGTTGAACAACGAAGTGTTTGGTGTAAGTTTTGATTATATAGGTGACAATACTTTTGAGTATGCAGGCCTGCCTGAAGGGATGTACAGAACCCTGAAGTTCAGTTTTGATGGAAATACTACAAAGTTCCAATTTAAGGCCCTTGAAGAAGATGGTATAAAAGTGGATAAGTCCTATACCAAGGTTTGATACGAATTTTCGGAGATTAGAGCTAACGTTTCCGCAAACCTGAAATGCTTCGCATTTACAGATCTTTTTGTTTTCTTAGGATGAAATGTGTTTTGCTCTACGCAAACAAAAAAACCTGATACTCAGTATCAGGTTTTTACTTAATTGTAGCGAGAGGGGGACTTGAACCCCCGACCTCAGGGTTATGAATCCTGCGCTCTAACCACCTGAGCTACCTCGCCATAGGTCTCAAAAGCGGCTGCAAATATAACCTTAAATTTTCGGCCGGTCAAAATTAGACTGTCAAAATTATTCTTATGCTTTTATTTTTTTATCATTTAGAAATATATATATTGTCCGATGTAAACATGTTATGGAATGAGCGGAAAAATTAAGTTCGAACTCGAATTCGTTATACAATCCTCCCCTCAATTGTTGTATCAGTACCTTTCTACACCTTCTGGACTTTCAGAATGGTTTGCAGATAATGTCAACTCTAGAGGTGAGACTTTTAATTTTATCTGGGATGGTTCTGAGGAAGAAGCGAAGCTTCTGAAAAAGAAAAGCGACGAGTTTGTGAAGTTTGCGTGGGAGGACAACGAAGATGAAAGTTTTTTTGAGATGAAGATCATCGTAGATGAGATTACTAAAGATGTCTCTCTTTTTATCACAGACTTTGCTGAAGAGGATGAAATTGATGAGGCAAAGATGCTTTGGGAAAATCAGGTTTCAGACCTCAAACAGGTCTTGGGATCTAAATAACTTTCTTAGCTTTTTGAAGTATATTTGGCCTTGAAATTTTCAAGGTTTTTTTATGATCAACTATAACGGGCAATTGCTTCCTGCCGAGGCTCACTTTCTGAATTACGAAAACAGGGGACTCCGTTATGGGGATTCTCTTTTTGAGACCGCAAGGGCGAATGACTCAAAGATTTTCTTCTGGGAAGATCATTATTTTAGGCTGATGTCATCAATGAGAATGCTACGCATGGAGATTCCGATGGAGTTTACTATGGAATTTCTGGAGGAGCAAGTCCAAAGCACCTTAGAGGCTAATGATCTTCAAAGGGCACCAGCAAGGATTAGACTTACAGTTTTTAGAAATGATGGCGGGCGGTATCTACCGGATACCAATGAAGTTTCGTTTATTGTTGAGGCGAGCCGGTTAGACACCCCTTTTTTCAAGTTCTCAGAAGCACCTTATGAAATAGAACTTTTTAAAGACCATTTGGTGCTTCCAGGTCTGTTGGCCACCCTTAAGACAAACAATAAGATCGTACATGTTGTAGGTAGTATTTACGCCAAGGAAAACGGCTATCAAAATTGTTTGCTTTTAAATTATGAAAAGCAAGTGGTAGAGGCCCTGAATGGTAATTTTTTCCTTCTCAGTGAAGGCCGCATTAAGACTCCTCCAATAAAAGATGGTTGTCTGAACGGAATTATAAGAAAACAACTCCTTCAATTGGGTAAAGAGCAAGATAACTTTAGTATTGAAGAGGCTTCAATCTCTCCCTTTGAACTTCAAAAGGCGGATGAGCTTTTTATTACGAATTCGGCAGTGGGTATTCAAGCTGTCAGTAAGTATAGAAAGGCTAGTTATGGTCATGAAGTTGCCCGTAGCTTACTTGGACACTTAAACGGCAAACTTTTGCCTAGTTGAGGTTAGGATTTTCCGGGGCGTTAGACCAAAGCAAGTAATCACCACCCAGTTCTAACATTTTTTCCTTCCAGAAAGCGCAAGAAGATTTTTGAATGATATCACTTTTGTATTCATTCTGTACTACAATCCAGGACTTTGATAGCAGTTCCTGGTCTAATTGATAAGAGGCCCAGCCAGAATATCCCAGAAAAAAACGAATTTCCTTACTGCTAATGGTTTTTTCATTAATAAGATTAATCGTCTTTTCAAAGTCACCTCCCCAATAGATTCCATCTGAAATTTCAACACTATTGGCAATGAGATTTGGCACCGTATGAATAAAGTATAGGTTGTCTTGTTCTACAGGACCACCATTGAAAACCTGAAAGGGAACGTTGATCTCCGAGATGAGATCGCTGATATCATAATCTAGAGGTTTGTTCAAGATAAAGCCTACAGAACCTTCCTGGTTATGTTCTGCTAAGAGTACGACCGACCTGTTGAAGGATACATCACCGGTTAGGGCGGGTTCGGCGATTAAAAGAGTACCTTTTTTTGGCTTTAACGCTGTCATATTGATTTAGCTATTACTAAAAATAAGATAATTCTTATAAATAACAAAAATCGCCTAAAAACAAAAAGCACTCCGAGATGGAGTGCTTTTTATATATTTTAAAGGTAGATTAGTTTACCGAACTGCTCAAATCAGAACCAGCCTTAAATTTTACAACATTCTTAGCTGCAATTTGAATTGTTTTTCCTGTTGAAGGATTTCTTCCTTCTCTTGCATTTCTTCTAGATACAGACCAAGATCCGAAACCTACTAAAGAAACTCTATTTCCACCCTTGAGGGATTTTTCGACATTACCTAAAAAAGATTCCAATGACTTCTTTGCTGCGGCTTTAGTGATGCCAGCATCGGCTGCCATAGCATCGATTAATTCTGTTTTGTTCATAATTTAATTAAATTAATTGTTGTTAAATAATTTAAAACGCTCAAACAAATTTATATGGATTTGCCTTTAACGCAAGTAAAATCAAGGGAAATCACCGTTTTTGTTGATAACTTGAAATGTTTGTTAATAAAGTAGGGCATTTTTTACCTTTCTCGGAGGCCAATAACGACGGGGCTTAAGCAAGATAGGCTGTTTTTTCTAATTTCAGGCCATTTAGCACTTCTGTAGTTCGCATTCTTCTTTTACCAGGTAGTTGTATTTCAAGCAGGCTTAAAAAGCCTCCCTCAACCGCCACGCTTAGTTCTTTTTTGGAAAACACAAGGCTCCCGTTTTTCAGATTGTGCTTCTTATGCTCAAACTGTGCATTATAAACTTTTAGGTGTACAGTTTCAGGACCATTGAACAATGTTGTCCAGGCCGAAGGATACGGGCTCAAGCCCCGGATATGATTATAAATGGTTTCAAGTGGCTTTTCCCAGTCTATCCTACAGGTATCTTTATGAATTTTTGGGGCCGGCTTAAGATCTTCTTTGTGCTTTTGGCTTTGCGTAATAATCTTACCATTTTCTATTAACCCTACTGTTTTGACTACCAGGGAGGCGCCCTGCATCATTAATTTGTCATGCAAGTCTCCAGCGGTATCTTCAGGCCCAATTGTTGTAGTTTCCTGAAGTATTATTTCTCCGGTATCAATTTTATCATCGATAAAGAAGGTCGTCACGCCAGTACGTACTTCACCATTGATAATCGCCCAATTAATTGGTGCGGCACCCCTGTAGTCTGGTAGTAAGGAAGCGTGTAAATTAAAGGTTCCCAATTTTGGAAGTTGCCATACCTCTTTCGGAAGCATCCTAAAGGCTACTACAACCACAAGGTCTGGTTTTAGCTTTTGTAATTTTTCATTAAACGAAACATCTTTTAGATTTGTGGGCTGTAATATTAGCAGGTCGTGCTGCAAAGCGTACTTTTTAACGGCAGATTCCTGTAATTTTCTACCCCGGCCTGCCGGTTTGTCCGCCGCAGTTACCACACCAACAATTTCGTAGTTAGCAGACAAAAGGGCTTTTAAAGAAGCTACTGCAAAATCTGGGGTTCCCATAAAAATAATCCGTAAGCTGCTCATCAATTAAGGGTATATTGATTTTTAGTATTAATAGAAATATTGCCATTTTCGAGAAGCGTTCTCAGACTTTTTAAAATCACGGGTTCCTTAAATGGAAGCATTTCAATTAGTTTTCTGGATGAATGTTGATTTCCACGCAATATGTTTAGAATTTGTTGCTCAACTTTATCTAAATGGCTCCCGTTGTGTTCTTTTTCAGACTGGCAAACGTTGCACTTTCCACAGACGGTCTTTAATTTTTCTCCAAAGTAGGCTAACAATTGTTGATTTCGGCATTTTTGGTCATTGTGAATATAAGCCAGCATTTGAGCTACCTTTTCTTTCTTTTGTTCCTGGTGGCTTGATATTTTTCTTGAAAAACGGTTGATGGCCCTATCATCTTCCCGCGGTATTAAAAACGTGATTTCCAAGTCGTGACTTTTGGCCTGATACTCAATGATATTATCCCTTTCGAGAAGCTCAAGAACGTGAAGCAACTTGGCTTCAGACAGCTCGGCTTTTTTGGATAACAGCAAGGTGTTTATCGGCGTTTCAAAATCGAAAATCCCACCGTACGTCCGCAGTATTACCTGAATATATTCTGCAAATTTTGGATTGCTTTCTAAGTATTTCCAAAGTTTGTCCTTGGTGGTCAGAAACTTGACAATTGTTTTTTGAGAAAAGGAAGGAGAAAGTGAAATCACTGAATTCTGATCCAGAAGTTTTAGACCGTTGTAAGCCATGGAAGACTGAAATTTATACACTTCACAAAACTCATTAAAGTCGAACTGGTGTTTTGTTCCATGTCCCGATCCATAGGGGATTTGAAAAAAATTACTCAGTTTTTTATATAGGAGCTTTAGAAAGTTTACATCTGGTAAATTGGCCAGGAATTGTTTTTTTACCCTTTGCTCATCTGTGCTGTTAACAATTAGGGCAGCCTGGGCTTCAAGCCCGTCTCTTCCTGCCCTGCCAGCCTCCTGAAAATAACTCTCTATGCTTTCGGGAATATGATAGTGTATAACAAGCCTCACATCTGCTTTGTCGATACCCATGCCAAAGGCGTTGGTAGCCACCATTATTTGCACATTGCCGGAGAGCCATGACTTTAGTTTTTCCTGTTTTTCAACTTTTGTAATTCCGCCATGAAAAAAAGTCGCGCTAAGTTGCTTTTTATTGAGGTGCCCCGCCAACTCTTCTGCAGCCTGCCTGCTACGTACGTAGACAATACAACTGTTATTTACTGTACTGCAGAGTTGCCAGAGCCGATAGAGTTTGTCTTCTTCTTTATAGAGGTTGAAATGAATATTGGAACGTAAAAAAGAGTCTTTAAGGGTTAGGGGCTGCTTTAACTCAAGCAAGTCACAAATGTCCTGAGCTACCTTGGCCGTTGCCGTGGCAGTTAGTGCTATAACAGGGACAGCTGGCTTTATTTTACGCAGTAAACTACATTGGAGATAGGCAGGTCTAAAATCGTTTCCCCATTGAGAAATGCAGTGTGCTTCATCAATTGCGAATAAATTGACATTCATTTGTTCGATCCTCTCCTGAACCAATTCTTGCTGTAATCTTTCAGGAGAGAGGTATAAGAATTTATAACCTCCGTATAAGCAATTGTCAAGTAGTTCAATTACTTCATTATAAGGTGTCCCGCCTGTTAAGGCGATAGCCTTAATACCTCTTTGTTTGAGGTTCTCAACCTGATCTTGTATAAGCGCAATTAGTGGCGATACCACCACACAAATTCCCTCCCGGCTAAGTGCCGGAACCTGATAGCAAATAGATTTTCCACCGCCTGTGGGCAATAATGCAAGCACATCTTTCCCCTCAAGAACCGTTTTTATAATCGTTTCCTGTGAACCCCTAAAAGAACCAAAGCCCCAGTATTCCGTTAAGATTTGACTTGCGCTCTTTTTCATACCCCAATGTTAAGCTTTTCTAATGCATAAAGAGTGCGATCTTCCACAGTTCCTTTAGGGACAATCAAGGGCTCATAATTAAAACGCTTATATGTTTCTACCAGGATACTATGAATTTCAAGAGCTTCACTGTAAGTCTCTAGACGTTCATTGTCTGAAACGTATATCTCTTTCCATGGAGGTAATAGCAGAATTGCATCGTAGCGATTTTCAATACAGGCCTGTTCAAAATCACTGCCGTATTTTTGATCAAAATAATCCATATAAGCCAGGACATCAGGGATACCCCGGTCATAGAAAATGACCGATTCGACTAAGTGCGAGGCCTCATGGTATTGCTTTATCCGGCCTTTTAAAATTTGCCTGTTAAATTCAAAAGGATCCGATACAAAGGTTAAGGGGTTTGTCAGTTGTTCTTTAGTGTTTCCTTCCTTTCTGGCTTTCATAGTCATGCTTCTGATGATCTCATGAAGACATGAAAATCCAAGGTGCTCCAACTGATTTATTACGGCGGTCTTGCCAGTACCTGGACCACCTGTGACAACTATTCTTCTAGGGTTCAATAGACAGATTTATAAGCACAAAAGTAATCAATAGCCACTAGCCTTAAAAATTACCTTTGAACCTGTATATTTGCAAAAAAAGTTAGATGGATTCAGAGAAGTCAGAAGAGTTTTATGATCGACTAAAGGAAGAGCTGTTGCTAAATACGGAATGGCCTTCAGATTATTTATATAAATTTATCATTCCTACAGATCAAAAGAAAATAGATCAGATCCATCAAATTTTTGATAATACTGGTGCCGTAATAGAATCCAAACAATCAAGAAAGGGAAAATATACCAGCATTTCGGTCACGGTAAATTTAAATAGTCCGGATGAGGTAATTGCGAAATATAAGGAAGTAGGAGTGATCGAAGGTGTAATATCCTTATAAACTAGTATTTGTAGGATAATTTTGTTAATTTGCAGGCGTTATACACATACCACTTTTCTAATCGTTTAAGCATAATTTTTTTAATTTGAATTCAGTAGAAAACCTAGAATACAATACAGAGCGTTCAATGCTCTTTATTCCCGAATACGGTCGCCATTTTCAGAAAATGGTAGACCATGCGGTAAATATAGAAGACAAGGAAGAACGCAACAAGCTGGCTAAGGCTATCATAAGCGTTATGGGAAACCTGCAGCCACACCTGAGAGATGTACCTGATTTTCAACACAAATTGTGGGATCAGTTGTTTATTATGTCTGATTTTAAATTAGACGTAGACTCGCCATTCCCAATTACCAGCAAAGAGGTACTGCAGCAGCGACCAGATCCTTTAGAGTATCCACAAAACTTCCCCAAATATCGATTTTACGGGAACAATATAAAGCGTATGATCGATGTTGCTATCAAATGGGAAAAAGGTGATAAGCGGGATGGGTTAGAATATGCAATAGCCAATCATATGAAGAAGTGTTATCTTAATTGGAATAAGGACACCGTTGACGATCAGGTCATATTCCAGCACCTCTTCGAATTGAGTGATGGCCAAATAGATCTCGCTTCCGATGGCGAAAATCTTACCGAAAGCGGTCAGTTCCTTAAAATCAGGCCTTCTAAATCTAATAGAGGCGGTTCAGGGAAGAAGAATCAAAGAAACAGTAACCGCGGCAAAAAGCGATTTTAATTTTTTATCCTTAAATGGGGACATTTATCATTGAAGGCGGACATAGCCTTCATGGCGAAATCACACCACAAGGCGCTAAAAATGAGGCGCTTCAAATTCTTTGCGCCGTCTTGTTGACTGCCGAAAAAGTTACTATCAACAATATTCCAGACATCGTGGACGTAAACAAGCTTATTGCCTTGTTAGAAAGCCTGGGTGTTAGGGTAGAGAAATTAGGGAAAGGCACATATTCTTTTCAGGCAGATAAGGTTAATTTAGAATACCTTCAATCCGAACAATTTAAGATAGACGGCAGAGGACTAAGAGGATCAATTATGTTGGTTGGCCCTTTACTGGCCAGGTTCGGTAAAGGATATATTCCCAAGCCTGGGGGAGATAAAATTGGCCGCCGCCGCTTGGACACTCACTTCGAAGGCTTTATCAATCTTGGTGCTAGTTTTAGATATAATTCTGAAGAGCATTTTTATGGAGTTGAGGCCGAAAGGCTAAAGGGCACCTATATGCTGCTCGATGAAGCCTCCGTTACCGGAACAGCTAACATTGTGATGGCCGCTGTGCTGGCCGAGGGGAAAACCACGATATATAATGCCGCTTGTGAGCCTTATTTGCAGCAGCTATGTAAAATGCTCAATCGGATGGGCGCAAAGATCAGTGGGATAGGCTCTAACTTATTGGAAATTGAGGGTGTGGATTCACTTGGCGGCACAGAACATAGGATGTTGCCAGACATGATCGAAATAGGCAGCTGGATTGGCCTTGCGGCAATGACGCGGAGCGAACTTACCATAAAGGAGGTAAGTTGGGAGGACCTTGGGCAGATACCCACGGTATTTCAAAAGCTCGGTTTACACATAGAGCGCAGAGGAGATGACATTTATATTCCTGAGCATACAAATGGGTATGAGATACAGAACTATATAGACGGCTCCATCCTTACCATAGCTGATGCGCCCTGGCCCGGTCTTACTCCAGATCTGCTCAGCATTATTCTGGTAATGGCTACCCAGGCAAAAGGGGAGGTGGTAATCCATCAAAAAATGTTTGAAAGCAGGTTGTTTTTTGTGGATAAACTAATTGATATGGGAGCTAAGATCATTCTTTGCGACCCACACAGAGCCACCGTCATAGGGCACGATTTCAGATCTACGTTAAAGGCTACTACCATGGTCTCTCCTGATATTAGAGCTGGGGTTTCTCTATTGATTGCAGCGCTTTCGGCCAAAGGGACCTCTACGATTCATAATATTGAACAAATAGATAGGGGGTATGAAGACATTGATACCCGGCTCAGGGCGATCGGTGCCAAAATTACCAGAGCTTAGCTACTTTTAAAAGTACTCGTACTCAACAAACTTCCGAACGACTAACTCATTAACTCTAGGGTTCTACAATGGTACCATCAGGATATTGAGCGAATCTTCCTTTTTCTCTGGAGTGAACCTGGTCTGAATACTGCCAGGGCCATCCTCCAAACTGCGTAAGCCTGTATTCCTGCATGGCTTTATGAATTTCTTCTTCGGTATTCATCACAAATGGGCCGTATTTAGCCACTGGCTCATTAATAGGTTTGCCTTGCAAGATCAGAAAGTATGAGGTGCTTGCTCCATTTTTTATACGAATAGACTTTTCTGCATTAAGATCTGCGCCCTGATTTACTTTGAGTTTAGTAGTGTTGAGATGAACTTCTCCACCTTCATAATAATAGAGGGTCCGCTGTATATCGCTCGAGCTAGGAGGGAGTTGCAGTTCTGAATTAGGTTCCATTTCTACGTTCCAAATAGCCACGTCATTGGCTTTATCCGCGGCCCAGGAATCAGGTGCAGGTTCAGGTGCATGCTCTCCCTGATAATTTCCGGCAATAATTTTCAGGCGAACACCATTTGACTGTACAATAGGAATTTCCTCACTCCAAAGCATTTTAAAATGTGGCTCGGCAAACTTATTTGCCTTCGGGAGATTGAGCCAAATTTGAAAAAGCTCTAAAGGGTTGTCTTTATCTGTATTGAGTAAGGGAAACATTTCGGAGTGTTGCACGCCTCTTCCGGCTGTCATCCACTGTACATCACCCTGGCCAAATCTACCTGCTGCTCCCAGGGAATCAGAATGGTCACAGAAGCCCTTATTGACAATAGTCACAGTTTCAAAACCTCTATGCGGGTGAGACGGAAATCCTGGAACACTTTGTCCGTGATACATTCTCCATCCGTCCTTTATAACAAAATCATTGCCCAGGTTACGCCCTTCTAAAGAGGCTACCGGACTCATATCTTCATTTCCTTTCGGATAGTGATCTAAATGATAGACACAAAACAAAAAAGGATCCTGTGTTTCCCATGGAAATCCAAGAGGAAAAATACGCTTAATAGGCTCATCCATTTCAAAAAAAATTAAACGCTAATTTACTACTAAAAACGCAAATAAAATCTTAGCGCTTTGTTAAGGAGATAGGTACTTCGCAACTATTAATTCTGTTCATACGAAACAAAGGCAAACTTGCCTCCATCCGCAGACCAGGATGGGACATTAATGCTACCCTGGCCACCTGTAAAGGTGCACAACGTAATGAGGTTTGTTTGATTTTAAGTCTAATAACCGCAATGCCACTGATTTCATTGCGGGGTGTCTATCACCCTGATCTTCCAGATAAGATAAATATACCAGGAGATCACCTTTGGGTGAAGGATGAGGAAACCAATTAGAATAGGAGTCGTTGGTAATTTGCTCCTTTTCAGAGCCATCCGCTTTCATTCTCCAAATTTCCATCTTGCCCGATTGCATAGAGTTGTAATAGATGTAGTTCCCATACGGAGAATATTCAGGACCATCGTCCAACCCTTTGACAGAAGTAAGTCGGATTTCCTTACCTCCTGTCACTGCAATTTTGTAAATGTCAAAATCACCATCTCTCTTCGCAGTGTATACCAAATCTTTACCATCAGGAGACCAACCATGCCAGTAAGACGGGTATTTAGGGGTAACTAAACTGGGCACCCCTCCTTCGATGGGTAAGGTGTAAATTCTTGAAGACCCTGAAGATGCTCCTTCAATACGATCATTATTGCTTATTACCAAAGTTTGTCCATCTGGTGAGATTCCATGATCATTGTTGCATCGATCCGCGAAGTCTGTTGGTATCAGTTTTTTGGTCTTACCTTTAAGTCCTATTTTGTATAAAAGGCCATTTTCATTGATGATGAAGTATGTTCCATCATGGCTCCAGTTTGGGGCTTCGAAAAGGGTATTTTCCCTGTAAATTTCCTTCCGCTCGCCATTAGCGATAGTATATACTTCAAGTTTGGAAATTATCTTCCCATTCTGGGCATTAATCTCAGTCATCATGAATAGCGTTAAAACCGTTAGTACATTGGCTACAAGATCTTTCACCCGATTGGTTTTATAGTTCCTTTACTATTTTGCAGGGATTTCCCAAGGCTAGTACATTACTGGGAATGTCTTTTGTTACCACAGATCCGGCACCTATGGTTACATTATCTCCAATGGTGACCCCGGGAAGGATGACGGTATTTCCGCCAATCCAAACATTGTCACCAATCGCAACTGGTTGTGCAAAAGTAACATAACCCGTTTTCCCGTTCCACTCGGTTATTCGCTCAGAGGCTTTTAGGGGATGTCCTGCTGTATAAATCTGAACAAAGGGCGCCAACAAGCCGTTTTTACCTATGGTAATGCGGTTGTTGTCTAGAAAAAAGCAGTTCGCATTGATGAAGGTATTTTCACCGACGGAAATATTTTCCCCGTAATCGCAATAGAAAGGGGCTTCTATCCAAACTCCATCACCTCGGTGGCCAAGGAGTTGGCCGAGAATTTCATTTTGCCTCTTTTTGTTTTCAGAATTCAGTCTATTGTATTCCCGAAAAAGTTTTCGAGCCTTGTGGTACATCGCAATTATATCGCGATCTCGTGAATTGTAAGATAGCCCTTTGAGCATTTTTTCCTTTTCCGTCATCTCTCCAGACTTATTCTAGGTCTTTGTTAAATTTGAACGTATATGAGGCGTCTTGGCCATTTTGTTTTCCGCTAATAGTCCTCCAGAAGGTCCCGTCGGGTTGTAATTCGTATACTACTTTATTGGGATAGTCGTATTCAGAATTCTCAAAGACCAGTTTTGTTCTCGAGCGGGAAGTTGCTTTAAATATTTTGGGATTGTTCCCTTTAATGACGCTAAAAAGAACTATTTCATTTGCTACGTACTCCATTTGAGTACTGGCTTCATACTGCACATCGCCCTTAACAGAATACTTCGCGGTTTGCACAGGAATACCGTTTTGGTTAAACTTCCAGCACTCCTCCTGGATGCCATCCCAAGCCTTGGCTTTCCAACAGCCCTTAAGCTTTCTTCCAAACTGCTCTACGAAATTTCCATCTTTTATTTCATCAAACTGTGTTTCCAGAAAGATCTGCTTCCATTGCCCTTTCTCGTAGTTACCAACCTTAAAAACATAGGTAGAATCATTTACATATTCCCACATATCGGTAAGGGCTGTGCCGCCGTATTGGTATTGGTATAAAATGTTCTTTCCGGAAATCACTACCTGCCCGGTAGTAAGGCCTCCAAAAGTATCAAATTCCCAAAACTTGAAGGTCGAAGTCGCGCTATCGTATTGTCTAATACCATAATTTCTTAGTCCGTAAGAGGTTTGTTCCCTATTGGTAAAGCCTAAAGATTTAGCAATGACCACGGTGCTGTCTAAGGAATATCTAAAGCTAGTTTCTTGTTTAAAAACGCTACCATCTCCCCAGGCACCTTCGGCTTTCCATGTCTTACCCATAAAGGGTTCAAATGCTGTTAAAGGGCTTTTTTGGGCATTTAAGGAATAGCTCAAGCCTATAAGAACAAAAAGTAAGCTTGCTTTTTTCATGTATTAAAACTAAGATCAGTCATCGAAAGCCACATCGTTATGTGTACCGTCGCAGTATGGTTTGGTATTTGAAGCTCCGCAACGACAGAAAGCTGTGGTCCTTTTTTTGAGTTGGGTAGAGCCATCGGCCAAATTTACTTCTACTTTTCCATGAACCAATAACGGCCCCTTTGAAACGACCTCCACCTTAGTTCCCTGGGTGATTTCTGCCTTTGGCGCTTCTTCCCCATCTTTTTTGTAATAGCCTAAGGCTCCGGAAGGGCACTGGTCTATTTGTGCGATCAAGGCATCGGTACTGGCGTTTTCGGCCTTAATCCATGGTTTTTCTTCAGGATTATATACCTCTGGAAGGGTTTTAACACAAATTGCCGCGTGGATGCACTTTTTTGGTTTCCAAACCACGGTAAGCTCTCCGTTAGAATACTCTTTTACAATTTCTCTTTCTGCCATAGTTACGCAATATTTATTCCTTTTAATACTAGTTTTTTCCACTCTGGGTGCCTCTTAATGTATAGGGCCACGAACGGACATAAAGGCACAAGGGTTAACTCCTTAAGCTCTATATCTCTCAAAGCTGCCCCTACAATAGCGGTCCCAAACCCCCGGCCTTCCAGGCCCTTAGGGACCTCGGTATGTGTCAAATAGATTTTGTCCTGGGCTTTGATATATTCAATCTTCGGAGTTTTACCATCTACATGAAATTCATATTGCTTGGCCTCTGCATTATCAATAAGTTCATAGTCTTTCATAACACTATTAATTTTTTCCGATTGGGGGCGGGCCTTCAGGAACTATGGCTTCGTAGGTTTCATCTCCTTTTCGTTCCAGGTATTCGGCCTTCACCTTTTCCACCAGTTTTTTATCTTCAAAGAGATCAACCATAGTCATCGCCATCGCTTTAGCCGCATAGGTCATTCCTTTATGTCCTATGCTCATTCCGCCGCAAGCTACTACCGCCCATGAATGCCATGGTGTATCTTTAGGCGCCGTGGTAACGCTTAGGTTAATATTAGCTACGTTCCAGCTTACATCACCCACGTCTGTTGAACCTCCACCCGGATGTTCCTTAGTTGTTTCCAGCGGTGTTATTTCACTATCCATTCCAAGCTGGGGTTTGGCCGTAACTTCCTGTATTTTTTTACCAAAAGCCATTTCCTCTGCCGTATAGCTTATAGGTCCTAAAAGTTCCAGGTTCTTTTGCATAATTTCACCCCCCGCTCTGTTTACCAGAACCTCATAAATACCAGATATCAATGATATTTTGTAATCTACATTGGCCAAAATCGCAGCGCCTTCAGCCATTTTTTGAACTCGTTCATACACCGGCATCATTCCACTTCTTTTGGTATCGCGTACCCTAACCCAAATTTTAGAATAGTCAGGAACTACGTTAACCACCTGACCGCCATCTTGAATATGGTAATGAATTCGCACGGTAGGTTTTATATGTTCACGGTAGTAATTAATACCAGCCGTGTATAACTCCAGGGCATCAGAAGCACTTCTGCCATTCCAGGGGTCGGCTGAAGCATGAGCGGCCTGTCCAAAAAACTCTACTCTGAAGTCAACCAGAGCCAGGGAGCTCTGTACATCTGCCTTAGTAGCCGCACCTGGGTGCCAGCTTAGATTAACATCTACATCATCCCAAAGACCTTCGCGTACCATCCATATCTTACCAAAAAACTTTTCTTCAGAAGGGGTGCCGAAAAATTTTACGGTACCTTTTAATTTGCCTTCTGCAATGAGTTCTTTTACCGCAATTGCCGCTCCCAGGCTACCGGCTCCAAAGAGATTGTGTCCACAACCATGCCCAGCAGCACCTTCGTTCAGAGGCTCTTTTGTAGGTTGAGCCTTTTGAGAAATGCCAGGTAAGGCATCAAATTCGCCTAAAACGCTTATTACAGGTTTACCAGTTCCGTAGGTCGCCACAAAGGCGGTTGGCATTTCTGCCACTCCGCGTTCTACATTAAACCCATTGGCCTCTGCATAATCTGCCAATATTCTGGAAGACACTTCTTCTTCAAATGCAGTTTCGGCCAGCGCCCATATAGAATCGCTTATTGCGATTAAATTGGCTTTATGTGCCTCTACAGAAGCTAATACGGCCTTTTTACTACTGTTCATTTTCTGCGCATTAACCCATAAGCCGCTTAGCAGGAAGGCGCATATTAAAATCCATGTTCTCATTAATTGTTATTTGAATTAGCCATTATATTTTTTGTCGTAGTGATGATAAGAAGAAGAAATTAGTTCTTTTAAAACCTTTCTATCTACATCATCCAGTTTTTTTATGTACAGGCAGGACTTCCCTGTTTTGTGTTTGCCCAATTTTGCCATTAACTTTTCATAGCGGTTAAAACCCACCATGATATACATGGTAAGATTTAGCTTTCTGGGTGAAAATCCTGTAAGCATCATATCTCCCTCCCTCCCGGAATCATATTTATAGTGATAACTTCCAAAACCAACGATACTTGGCCCCCACATAACCGGAGGTTTTCCGGTAATTTCCTGCATCAATTCCAGAAGTTCATAACAATCTTGTTTCTTTTGAGAGTCTTCCACAGCATCGAGAAAGCCTGTCACTGAAGCTGTGTTAGGGACGGTTTTGTTTTGAGCCATACTTACGATGCTTAGTATCTCTTAAAAATACTGATTTTTTTGATTGAAAACTCCCAAAGCGCAAATCCTTATTAAAAAGAAAGGACCAACCGAATCTTAAAAGAGAAGTTTCAACCCAGGGCTTCTTTGTAGACTTTAAGACAACGTGCTCTGGCAAACTTGTGGTCAACCATTTTTTGAGGATATGTAAGTTCCTGGAGTTCAGGGATCCATTTAGTGATGTAGCTGCGGTCTTGGTCAAATTTTTCAACTTGAGTCATAGGGTTGAAAATCCGGAAATAAGGGGCAGCATCAACGCCACTGCCGGCGGACCACTGCCAGTTACCTACATTACTGGCCATTTCGTAATCCAAAAGTTTTTCGGCAAAATAAGCTTCCCCCCAACGCCAATCGATAAGCAAATGCTTGCATAGAAAACTGGCAACCAGCATTCTAACCCTGTTGTGCATAAAACCCGTAGTGTTCAATTCTCTCATTCCGGCATCTACCAAAACATATCCGGTTTCACCAGCTTTCCACTTTTCAAATTCAGCCTCATTATTCCTCCATTTAATGCGGTCGTACCTGGGTTTAAATGCCCTGCTCAGTGTATGAGGAAAATGCCATAGAATTTGCATAAAGAATTCGCGCCAGATCAGTTCATTCCAAAAAACTTCATTAGCTGTCTCTAAAGCCTTTGCCACAGCAGATCGAATAGAAATGGTACCAAAACGCAAATGTGGGCCTAGTCTTGAAGTACCTTCCTTTATTCCCGGGAAATTACGAGTGGCTTCGTAGTTGTTTATAAGGTCTGATGAAATATTGTAATCCTCAACGGTGATTTTTGAAGCCTGGAAGCCAATGTCGCTGAGGCTTAGATTGGGGATATCTGTCTGTTTAAGTAGTTTATTCAAATACTTTTCAGATGGAGTTATAGCCAAACCTGAGGCCCCTTTAAATTTTGCTTTCCAACTGCGCATATAGGGGCTGTACACCACATAAGGGGTACCATCAGATTTCAGAATCTCATCCTTCTCAAAAATTACCTGGTCTTTGTAAGTATGGAGGGCGATATTACGGGTAGTAAGCCATTCTTTAATTTGTGTATCTCTTTTCACGGCATAAGGTTCATAGTCGTGGTTGGTAAACACGGCCCCTATCTCATAGGTTTCCAACAAACTTCTGAAAACCTCTTTAGGGGTACCATAATATAACCCAATGCCACTGCCGTACTGAGCATTCAGTGTATTTCTAAGTTTTTGTAGGCGTTTATGAATGAAACAAACCCGTGCATCTTTTTCTGGGAGTTCTTTTAAAATTTCAGGGTCAAATATGAAGATCGGAAGCACAGGAAGGGAACCATTTAATGCCTCAAACAGGCCTGTATTGTCTTCCAGTCTCAAATCTCTTCGGAACCAAAAAATGCAGATTTTTTGTTTCATTATATCTTTCCGAGTAAAAAAAGCCGTTTTTATTTCTAATTAAATTGACCGAAATATTAAAGTGCTTTTCGAATTTTTTAAAACGCCAAAAAGCGCATTCATTTTTTCTTCTCTATAAGAAAAGATCTTTTTTAACTGCCCTTTTACAAGTAGGGGATGCATTAGACTGCCAAGAAACCCCAGTGGAAGTTTATAGTCAATGATGTCTTTCATTTCAACTCCACCTTCTACAGTTTTTAAAAAGTGTTTGTGATGCCAAAGAGCATAGGGGCCAAAACGTTGCTCATCAACAAAATACTCCCCCTCCTTTACGTGTGTTATTTCGGTAACCCACCTCGTTTTGATACCGGGAAAGGGATATACATTGTACTGAATAATTTGCCCTGCATACATGGATTGATCCGCACCTGAAAGCACCTCAAAACCCATATGATCTGGTGTAATTACCTTTAAGTTTTGCGGAGCAGATAGAAACTCCCATGCTTTTTCAATACTAATTGGTAATTGCTGGGTTGCGCTAAGCTGATAGAGTTTCATATAGAAGATTTTTACAAATATCTGCAATTGTTTAAGAATAGTGAAAATAAGTTAAACATTTTAGTTTAATTTTAAGCTGTAGCCCTAAAAAAAAGTTTTTGCACCCCAATTTGAAGTGTTCTAACCCATTTTTTAGCGAGTCAGCATCCATTTTCGTATTTTTCACAGAGATTGCTGTGAAATGAATTTCAGGTATTTGTACATACTACTCTTCCTGTCGGGCTCTTGCTTATGGGCCCAGCAAAGCGTACAGGCAGTCGGCAATTTACCGGACGAAATTCTTGAAACTTCTGGCCTCATATTTTATAATAACAACCTCATTACCCATAACGATTCTGGCAATTCTGCCCAACTTTTTGAAATAGATACTCTAAGCCTTGAAATAACAAGGACAGTTACGATATCCAATACCGAAAATACAGATTGGGAAGATATAGCCCAGGACGAAAACTATATTTACATAGGTGATTTTGGCAATACACCAGGGACCAGGCAGGACCTTGTCATTTATCGCATAGCCAAGAGCGACTATGATAGTTCGGACAGCGTGACTGCTGAGTCCATTTTATTTTCTTACGAAGATCAGACAGATTTCACAGGCGGGCAGAACAGTGATTGGGACGCCGAGGCCATGGTAGTTTTTAAGAATGAAATACTGCTCTTTACCAAGCAATGGCAGAGTACGGGCACAGATGTTTATAGTATACCTAAAACACCAGGAACACATCTGGCAAGGAACAGAGGTGGATTTATGGCTGACGGACTTATTACGGGCGCCACATATAACGAACTTTCCAATGTACTCTACCTAACCGGCTATTCATTACAATTACAACCTTTTATTGTTCGAATGACAGATTTGGGAGACGATTTTACTTTTTCGGGTAATGAAGAAAAAATGGGTTTGTCTGTTAGCCTTGCCCAGGTGGAGGCGATAACGCATGCGGGCCTAAACAGGTATTTTGTGTCCTCAGAGCGTTTTACGAATGCGAGTCCGCCAATTACCCTTCCGGCTACATTGTTTGTGTTTAGTACAGAAGACATGATGGAAGAAGAGCCAGGAGAGGGAGAGGAGCCGGGAGAAGGCGAAGAACCTGGGGAAGGGGAAAACCCTGAACCAGGAGAACAGCCCGAAGGATTATTTATTTACAGAGAATTTGGTTCAAAGCTTCTGCAATACGATTTAAATATGGACCAGGAAGTTTTTGGGAGGGCAATTTTTGATGTAACAGGACGCCAGCTTCGTTTTACACATGGTACAGATATAGATTCGAATACCATTGACCTTTCAACTTTTGGAAGTGCCGTTTATTACCTCACTTTTTATCTTCAGGGTGAAACCATTGCCAAACCGTTTATTTTAGACTAATTAAGAATTAAGAATGTAGAATTAATCACTAAGCAATTCCTACAATCCCACTAGATTTAAGTATTCATTAACAAAAGCCCTTAGGCTTAATCTTTAGCTTTGTACGAACACTAAAAAACTGATTTACAATGAAAAAATTCACCCTTTTATTTTGTGCGGCCTTGCTATCATTTTCCTTGCAAGGACAAGTAAGTACACCTGCTCCTAGTCCGTTTGCAAAAGTGAAGCAGACTGTAGGATTAACAGATGTTGTTTTAGAGTATTCTCGTCCTTCCATGAAAGGAAGAACAATTTTTGGAGATTTGGTGCCTTACGACAAGGTTTGGAGAACTGGTGCTAATGCCAGGACCAAGATTACATTTAGCGATGACGTAACCATAGACGGTCAGGAAGTTAAGGCTGGTAGTTACTCAATTTTCACTAAGCCTGGAGCTTCTTCTTGGGAAGTTATGTTCTATGGTGATGGAAAAGAATTCGGAATTCCTCAAGAGTTCGACGAGAGTTTGATAGCCGCAAAGACCACAGCTCAGGTTTATTCCATGCCAATGGATGTACAGACCTTTACTATGACCTTTGATGATTTACACAATGGCGGTGCAACACTTGGTATACTATGGGAAAAAAGCTATGTAGGAGTACCATTTACAGTACCAACGGATGTTAAGGCTACCAAGAGCATTGAAACTGTGATGGGCGGACCTTCAGGAAATGATTACTTCGCCGCAGCCTCTTACTACTTTCAGGAAGGTAAAGACCTGAACAAGGCAAAAGAATGGATAGACAAAGCCGTTTCTATGAACGACAAGGCTTTTTGGGTAATGCGCCAGCAGTCTCTTATTTATGCCAAAATGGGCGATAAAAAAGGAGCCATTGAAGCGGCCAAAAAATCCCTTGCAGTTGCGGAAGAAGCAGGTAACGCTGATTACGTAAAAATGAACACGGATTCTTTAAAAGAGTGGGGAGCTTTGTAGGCTTATCCTAAAAGGAAATAAAAACCCTGACCTAAACGTCGGGGTTTTTTTATGTCTTTATCGGAGGATTGTTTAGCATTCTATCAAAGCCTTCAAGCATACATGCCAGAACAATTACCAGCGCACAGCCAAAAGCGTTTAGCCAGAGGTAAGACATCCAATCAAAATACCATCCAAAAATTACGATCAATTGCGTAAATAGGGCAGCCACAAAAACCGCGTTTCCTCTTACAAATTTAAAGAAAAAAGCAAGCAGGAAAATGCCCAATACATTTCCATAGAAAATAGAACCTATTATATTGACAAGTTGAATGAGATTGTCAAATAAGTTCGCTACACAGGCAATTAGAATTGCGATAATTCCCCATAGCAGTGTAAAACCTTTAGATACTTTTACATAATGCTCTTCGCTAAATTTACCCTTTTTGTTACGCTTGTATAGGTCTAAGGCGCTGATGGTCCCCAGGGCATTGAGTTCTGAAGCCGTTGAAGACATTGCCGCAGATAAGATTACAGCGAGTAGGAGTCCTACTAAACCACGTGGCAAATAATGAAGTACAAAGTGGATAAAAACATAATCTTTGTCATTGGTCTCCACAGAATCATCTGCCCTGGCTATAAGTGTCCTGGCTGCCGCTCTATTGCTTTTTTCACGGCTGTTGATAGCCAGAATAGCTTCTTTGGCAGCCAGAGTCTCTTCTTGTTGCTTAAGCTCTAGAGCTGAAGAAAATCTATCCTGGGCAGTTTTCTTTTCTACCTCCAGGGCTCTATGACCTTCTTCCAGAATCTTATAATCCTCGGCATATTCAGATTCCAGGACGGCTTGGGTAGCCGAAGGGTTGAAATTTAAGGGAGAAGGATTGTATTGATAAAAGACAAAAACCATAACACCCACGAGGAGTATAAAAAACTGCATAGGAATCTTAAAGATGCCGTTAAAGACTAGCCCTAATTGACTTTCTCTGACATCCTTTCCTGAAAGATACCGCTGAACCTGGCTTTGGTCTGTTCCAAAATAGGCGAGTGCCAAAAACAGGCCACCTGAAATTCCGCTCCAGAAGGTATATCGCTTATCCCAACTGAAATCAAAGTCCAGAATACCCAATTTTTCACTAGCCCCAGCCACTTTTAACGCTTTGCTAAAACTGATGTCTGCCGGTAAGTAACCTAGTATGAAAAAGAAGGCTATAAACATACCGGTCATGATAATGAACATCTGCTGTTTTTGGGTTACGTTTACTGCTTTAGTACCCCCAGAAACCGTATATGCAATGACAAGAAGACCAATAATAATATTCAAGGTTCGCAGGTCCCATCCGAGTACGGCTGAGAGAATAATAGAAGGCGCAAAAATTGTAATTCCCGCTGCTAATCCCCGTTGAATTAAAAATAATATAGCCGCCAGCGACCTTGTTTTTAGGTCGAACCGCTTTTCTAGAAATTCGTAAGCCGTATAGACCTTGAGTCGGTGGTATATGGGTACAAAGACCAAACAAATAATGATCATGGCCAGAGGGAGGCCAAAATAGAATTGAACAAAGCCCATACCGTCATGAAAGGCCTGCCCGGGAGTTGAGAGAAAGGTGATGGCGCTAGCCTGGGTGGCCATAACAGACAATCCTATGGTCCACCATTGCGCTTTATTGCCCCCAAGAACATAGTCGTCAACGTCTCTGCTTCCCCTAGTTTTCCAGACTCCGTAACCTACTATGAACAAAAGGGTGCCTGCAAGTATGATCCAATCTAATATTCCCATACTACGCGTTTGCCTTCATCATAAAATAAAAAGCCAAAATATAAGCGGCATTGAGAACCAATACCAAGGTGTATTCTTTTTTCCAAATGAACTTTGTCTCCATATTATCCTTTGATGGCGCTTTCCTTTTCGAGTTTCTCCTTGCCAAGAGATAACATATTTGCAAAAAGCTTATATGCGCCGGGAACTCCAGCGGGCAATTCTCTAAAAAAGCTTAAGCCAGTATAGATGTAGTTTCCTTTACCATGTGGCGCCACTAGAAGGCTGCCCTCTTTTGGTGTTTCGCCCTCATCGCTCATAGATAATATTGGCGTAAATGCACTGTCCCATTCATTGGGGAAGTAGAGCCCTCTTTCCTGAACCCAGCCTTCAAAATCTGCCTCAGTAATAGCGTTTGGAAAATTAACCAGAGCGTGATCTTTAGCCAGTATTTTAACGGCAGAATTTTCATCGGTAACTCTGTCTCTGGATAGTTTTAGCGGGTAAGGAGCCATATTATCATAGGCCGCTGCCCAACGGCCGGCCGTATTGTATTGTATAACCAGGTTTCCACCATTTTCAACATAATCGAAAAGAAACTGTTGCTTAAACTTCAAAGCGCCTATGACATTATAGGCCCTAATACCTACTACAATAGCGTCGTACTTTTCAAGACTCCCGGGTTGAATACTTCCGGGATCTATCATATGGACGGTATAGCCAATCTGTTCAAGGCTCTTAGGCACTTGATCACCTGCGCCCATTATATATCCAATATGCTCCCCTGTTTTTTGAATATTTAAGCGTACTACTTTTGCATCGGAAGAAAGCAGCACGGATTGGGTAGGAATGTGGTCATAAGCAATGGTAATTAGCTCATCAGAAAGTTCTTTTCCATCTATGGTAATAACAGGTTTTATTATTCCTTCATTTTCGTTTTCGGGCGGACTTAAATTAAAAATTACTGTTTTCTCATCGCCTTTATTTGCAATTTCTATGGGGATGGAAAGTTTGTCAACGCTCCAACCCTGAGTAAAGGAAAGCTTTACACTGGCCTTTAAATTGTTCTTATGTGCTTTAATAGTTACGGGGATTTCTCTAGGAGACCCATCTGCAAAAATCATTACCTTATCGTTCACGCTTGCCGTGGCTTCGGGTAGCACTTCAAAAGGGCGATATAATTCGCCTTTATCTGGTTCTGAGTAGCGGTGTACTACGGGTCTTTCAAAGGAAACTATGGTACCATTGAAGTCCAGTACAAATACCGCATTAAAAGCCCTGGGAGTCTCTGGCCTTCCGATCAAACTTTGGTTTTCAACCTTGTACATGCCCAAGCTTCCTTTTTCCGCTAACCAATAGGGACTAGTATACGTCGTACTCTCGGGTATTTTTAGATCCAGATCAAGGCTAAGCTTTTTGTTTTCTTCAAGCGCTGTATCTATTCCACCGCGCACGTCAGCTGTTATCCTAACTTCCTTCATTGTAATAGTAGCTTTGCTACGATTCAAGGCTTCTATTTTTACTTTTAGACTGTTACCCGGATTGCTATAAGGCGTTTCGGCCGAAGCCTCCAGATATAGCCCGGCTATGTTAGTAATTAGGTTCTCAAGTTCTTTTGATTTGAGTTTTTTCCAGTGCTCATCCTCTATAAGCTGCAGTTTTACATAAGCCTCTAGTAGTTGTGGTAGGTGCTCACTTGGATTATTGAAATTAAAGCTCTTTTCAACCGTATAGAGGACTTCACCAACGGCTTCGCCGCCCTTTACTCTAGACCAGCTGGTATCTATACCTTCAAAAATATTTGGGCCTTTTGGCAAATCTCCTTTGAGAAGTTCTATATATTCTTTTTGGCTACCTCTTGTAGTTAGCCTACCAAATCCCTGGCATAGGTGCTGACTACTGGCTATAGAGGCAATTTCATTATTTGAAAGCCCCTTAAGCGGATAGTAAACCCCTACATCCATGGATAGCATATTAGATTTGTCAGCTTTTTCAAAATTTTCCCTACTGCCATAGAACCACCAGGAAGTGTTGAAGAAAAGCCTTCTGGGCTGCCAGGCATCTACATACTGCATTTGCTCGGTGTAAGAATCTGAATTGTTAGCCAAATCAAAAGCTTCTAAACTCAGCATAGCCGACGAAGTGTGATGCCCGTGGTTTGTGCCCGGAGTTCTATGATCAAAACGATTGATAATTACATCGGGCTTAAAATTTCGGATCATCCAGACCACATCACCTAAAACTTTTTCTTTATCCCAAATTTTAAGGGTTTCATTTGGGTGTTTAGAATAGCCAAAGTCATTGGCTCTGGTAAAGAATTGTTCACCGCCGTCTATGCTGCGTGCTGCCAGGAGTTCTTGTGTTCTTAAAACACCCAATAATTCTCTCAACTCAGGTCCTATCAAATTTTGCCCCCCATCTCCTCTGGTAACAGATAAGTAAGCTGTCCTTGCTTTAACCTCATTAGACAGGTAGGAGATAAGCCGGGTGTTCTCATCATCTGGGTGAGCAGCAATGTACAAGGCAGAACCGAGAAAGTTTAATTTTTGCAGGGAATGGTAAACTTCTGAAGAAGATAGTTTTTTTGGTGCTTGAGCGCTTATTTGCGGTATGGACAAAGCTATCCAGATACAGCATACCAAAATTTTCCGCATAGTATGGATGTTTAGTTGCTCTCAAAGATAGAAAGTTTGAGGGCTCATAAAGCATTTTTACAGTTTCTTTAACATGCCAAAGCCCTTCCCCTAAGGCAATGCTTTCATACCGCTAATCAGCCGTTGAAATCCTTTGTTACACTAATCGGAAATTATTTTTTACAGTCCGAGACTGTCTCTTAAGAAAAGATCTTTATTGCCATTTTGCCTCCAATAAGGAGTTTTAAGCACTTTGAGTTTGGTAGCCTTTGAAACAAGGGTTTTCGCATTTGAACCAAAGCCGCTTTTAAAGCTTTCCGACCAGGCTTCTATGGTATGCGGAAAGGCCGTGCTGAACTCAATGCTTAAGGTTCTCTGAAGCTCCGGATAGGTTATTTCATAGGTACTCAGGCCATTGGCCTCGGTAAGTATCGCTTCAGCAGAATAAGCTTTTATAGTCTTATGCCCAACTCTAATATATTCCAAAGAGGGTAGGACGTCGATGGTACCAGTAGGTAATTCTTTTGGGTTGATCCTGATTTTGTTCCACAGCTCATTTTCCAGAAACGTCTTAGCAACGCTTACCTCCTGGTCTGCCTCACTTTCAAAGTAGGAATGCGACATAATTTCAAATTGCTCCCGGTTGTTTAATTGCGCATATACATGTCCGCACCATTCCTGAACCGAGTTTGAAACTTTTAAAGCGTGTTGATTGTCATGTACAGGATAAAACGAACTGGTCATAATAGAGTAGGGGTATATCCCAGTTAGGTATTTTTTGGTAGCATTGAGTTTAAGAACCGGGATATTGCTGGCCGAATTTTGGTCGGCTTTTACCTGCTTATCTGATAAAAAGGGTTCGGTAACATAAATCAATACGGCATGACCGTCTCTTAATTCACCGTAACGTGCTTGCTCTAACTTATACGAGGTGATCTCCGCATCACCGGCATACCAATATTTTTTAAAATCTTCTGAAAGCGGTTTTTTGGGTTCCTTTGCCTCGGCGTTTTCGTATGGCTCGTTCAAAGCCATTTCTTTATCAGCTTGCTTTTCTCGCTCCTGACAAGAACTAAAAATCATTGCAAAAATTAATAGTGCAAAAGATACTGAAGATATTCTGAGAAATTTTTCCATAACGGCCTATTTGTTAGTTGCCCTAAATATGGCTTGATAAACACCACTCGTTTTAGGATAGCATAAAATTAGGCATCATTTCTCAGGAAACCATAGCCATTAACGTTTTGTAAAGCAAATGAGTAGGCAGGCCCATTACGTTAAAATACGAGCCTTCAATTTTGTCTATCCCTATTAAGCCTATCCAGTCCTGGATGCCGTATGCCCCGGCCTTGTCAAATGGGCTAAACTCCTCAAGGTAGTACCTAATTTCTTCCTTAGTCAGGTTTTTAAATTGCACTTTGGTAGTACAGTGTACACTTTGCTGACCCTTACTTGTGGTAAAACTTATGGCGGTTATAACTTCGTGCCAGGCTCCGGAAAGCATTTCTAGCATCTTAAAGGCTTCTGCTTCATCTTTAGGCTTTCCCAGGCAAGCTCCCTCAAACCAAACAATGGTATCTGAGGTTACTAATATTTCATTTCGATTTAGACTGCCTTTGAACGCGGAAGCCTTTAATTCTGATAAAAAAATTGGAATTTCTACCCCTTTTAGGTTTTGCGGATAATCTTCTTCGACCGGCTTTAAGCGTTGTTCGTAATCCAATTTCAGCTGGTCAAAAAAATCACGCCGCCGTGGCGAGCCTGATGCTAAAATGATTTTGTAATCTTTTAGCTTTTCTTTAAGCATAACTAGTCATTTGCTGCGCTGTAGTTACCATACCAATCACCTCTAACCTTTAAAACTTGCTCGATGACATCTCTGACACAGCCTTCACCACCATTCTTATGGGAAACATATTTACTTACCGCTTTTACTTCCTGTACCGCATTCTGAGGACAACTGGGCAGGGCAACACGCTTCATTGGTGGAATGTCTGGTAGGTCGTCTCCCATGTACAAAACGTTCTTTGCATTAATGTTGTAAATGTCTAAATATTCCTCTAAAGGTTCTTCCTTGTGGTGCGCTCCTAAATAAATGTCGGTTACACCCAGTCCTTTCAATCTATTCCTAACTCCCTCATTGGTACCCCCAGTGATAATACATACATTATAACCCTTTTGTAGCGCAGTCTTAAGCGCATAACCATCTTTTACACTCATTTTTCGCAGCATTTCACCCGAGGTGGTTATGAGTAGCGAGCCGTCTGTAAACACACCGTCTACATCAAACACAAAGGTGGTAATATCTTTTAATAGTTCTTTATAGCTTGTCTCCATAGAGGTTTTGAATCGATTTACTTAACAAGCTGTAAATTTCTGAATAATTTTGATTGTTCAGCGCCTGTTGATGCAATTTTATGGTGTTGGTGTCTTGTCTTCGTGCCGGCCCTGTCTGCGCTTCATATGGGCTAAGCCTTTCTAACTTTCCCGAAGTTTCTTTTATCAATGGGAGCAGCACTTCAAAAGGGAGTTCATTCTCCTTACAGATTTCATTCCCGATATGGTACATATGATTGGTGAAATTATTTACAAAAACAGCCGCGAGATGCAAAGATCTGCGCTGTTTTGAAGAGACCTCAAAAACCTTTGTGCTGATAGATGTTGCCAGCTTTTGCAGCAATAGAAGGTCTGATGCCTGCTTGGCTTCAAGGCAAATCGGAATTTCCTGAAAATCTGCTTTTACGCCGGCAGAAAACGTTTGCAATGGATAAAATACCCCTTTGGCATTGTCTGATGACAGCGTTTCAATAGACAGGCTTCCAGAGCAGTGTACAAGCAGTTTTTCCTTTAAAGGCAGACTTTGCGAAACCAGAGAAACCGCATCGTCCTTTACCGCGATGAAATAGACATCAGCGTCAGCAACCTGGCTAAAATTAGAGGAGACATTAGAAGTGCTTTTAAAATAGGCCAGTGCTTCGCGATTTCTTCCAAGAACCTGAACGATTTTAACATCTTTCTGGCTTTCAAATGCCTGAAACAAATGCCTGGCCAGGTTCCCGGTACCCACTATCGCAATTCTGGTCATAGATTAAAAGTACGCATATATTTTTAGGTCTTAACCTAGCCCTGGGCACAGGCAATTATGATGGGATGCGAATGCTCATCTGTACCTCCTGTACTAGAATTTACCTCAATCGCCGAGTCGTCCTCCAACGAATCAAAGTCGCTTGGTGTTACCGTTACGTCATGGGCATGGTCCGCGCTTCCCTGGATCGCATAAATTTTTGATTCTCCAGCTTTAATATCGGCCGGGGTAACATTCAATTCATGCCCGTGATTATTTTCTATAGTACTTACCGTACCATTAGAGCTACAGTCGGCGTCAGATAGTTGACCGCCCCCAACAGGATTCAATATACCATCGTCACCGCTAGAACAGCCTAATAAAACAGAAAGTGTGATCAGGGGGAATAGGGCCAGCAGTCTCCAACCAATTTGCATTGCTTTTTTCATAATCAATCAATTTTTTGTCTGTCAAAGATATTATTCTGTAAGCAGATATAAAAAGAATACCACGATTGTCCTTTTTAGAGTCATAGTCAAGCTGCAACAGAACATTCTTGTGAAAAGGGATGTTAATTTGCATTAAATTCTCTGCGAATGCAGTATTTTTGCAAACTGAAAATGCAACGAAGGCTCCTAAAATGACAGAAATTCTAAAGAAGCTATTTTTTTCTACTCGCCTGATGGCAATACTTTTTATAGCCTTCGCAACCGCCATGGCGTTTGGTACTTTTATTGAAAGCTGGTACAGCACAGAAACGGCAAGAATTTGGATCTACAATGCCAAATGGTTTGAGGCCATCATGGTGTTCTTTGTAATCAACTTTACCGGTAATATTTTTAGATATCGCTTGCTAAGAAAGGAAAAGTGGCCGGTACTTGTACTTCATCTTTCCTGGATATTGATAATTATTGGGGCCTTTGTGACCCGCTATATAGGTTACGAAGGAATGATGCCGATCAGGGAAGGGGAAATGGAAAAAGTATTCTACTCAGACAAAACATACCTGACGGCCCATGTAGACGGAGAGATTGATGGTACACCAAAGCGGAAAATTTTGGAAGATGATTTGCTGGTCACAGCAGAAGCCAGTAAAACAAACCTGCCATGGAAGTCAGATTTCAATGGTCAGGATTTTACGATAGCCTATGTAGATTTTATCCCTGGAGCTAAAGAAGGACTTATCCCGAACGAAGATGGTGAAGCATTCCTTAAAATCGTGGAATCCGGAGATGGTAACCGCCATGAACATTATCTTCAAAGCGGAAAAATAGCCAATATTCACAATGTCCTTTTTGCACTTAACCAGGAAACCGAAGGAGCTATTAATCTGTTCGTAACAGATAGTACCTATCATATTTCTTCTCCTTTCGAAGGGAGTTTTCTCCGTATGGCAGATCAGTTTAGCGGCCCACTTGTAAAAGACAGCATACAACCACTGCAGTTAAGATCATTATATACCATTGGTGGGATGCAGTTTGTTATTCCAAAACCCATAGAAAGAGGTAGTTACGGAATAGTAAAAATACCGGAAGAAGAGGTGACCGAAGCAGATCAGGACGCTCTGGTGGTAGCAGTTACCTCAAATGGCGAGACTGTGGAAAAAAGACTATTAGGAGGGAAGGGGTCATCAAAATTTTCTGAAAAGTTTCAGGTGGGTGGTTTGCAATTTTCATTGTCCTATGGTTCTAAAGTGCAGGAGCTCCCCTTTGGTATAAAACTGAATGATTTTATTGCCGAAAAGTACCCTGGAACGGAAAAAGGCTATGCCTCTTTTATGAGCAAAATTTCTGTGGAGGACGCGCGTTCTTTTGATTATGATATCTACATGAACCACGTGTTAGACCACAAGGGATATCGTTTTTTTCAGGCCAGCTTTGATCCAGACGAAAAGGGGACTGTACTTTCGGTTAATCACGACTTCTGGGGGACCTGGATTACCTATATAGGTTACTTCCTCTTATATATTGGCTTAATGGGTATTATGTTCTTTGGAAAGACTAGGTTCAAAAAATTAGGTGAGCGCCTTGAGCAACTCAAAAAACAAAAGGCCAATTTAACCGCTGTACTTATCTTCGGATTGGTTTTTAGTACTCATGGCCAGGAAGCAACTTCAGAGGCCAGCCATGACCATGAGCTTGGTCCAAGCCAGGAACAGATAGATTCGCTTTTGCAGACCACTGTTGTTTCGGAAGAACATGCAGCCCTCTTTGGCCAACTTGTCATTCAGGATGATGGAGGACGTATGAAGCCCATCAACACCTTTTCTTCCGAACTTTTACGCAAGCTTAGCTTTAGTGGCTCTTACCAGAATTTGAATGCAGACCAGGTGTTCCTCTCCATGATGCTCAATCCTGCCTTATGGTATAACACAGAATTTATCGCCTTAGATAAAAAGGCACAGAACGACAGTATTAGGAAAATCATTGAAGTGCCCGATGGACAGCGGTTTATCAAAGCCACGGACTTTTTCGATGAAAAGGGTCAGAATAAATTGGGTCCATTTTTGCAGGAAGCTTTTTCTACAAACAATCCCAATAAATTTCAGCAAGATTTCAAAGATGCCTATTTTAGGTTAAGCCTTTTAGACAGGGCTTTAAGCGGAGAAATTATTAAGATTTTCCCTCTTTTAAATGACGAAAATAACAAGTGGATCTCAGCGGTAGAATATCGTTCGGGCCAACATGCAGTCCCCGATTCCTTATATGCGAACTTTATTAAGAATGCTGTTCCTTTTTATCTGCTTACCCTAAGGCAGGCAATTACTACAGGAGATTATACTGAGGCCGAAAAACTCCTTGAGGCCTTTCACCAAAATCAAAAGAATCACGGAAGTGAAGTGCTACCGGAAGCTGAAAAAGTAAAGGCCGAAGTTATTTATAACAGGCTTGATATTTTTAATCGACTCTACAAGTACTACGCCCTGGTTGGCGTACTGATGTTCTTTATTCTGATTTTTAGGATTTTTAAGGACAGGGAAATCTGGAAGGCCGGAACTTTCTTTTTAAAAGGACTTATTTTCCTATTTTTTATCTGGCACACGGCCGGACTTGCAGCACGCTGGTACATCTCTGGCCATGCTCCATGGAGTGATGCTTACGAAAGCATCCTTTATGTCTCCTGGGCGACTATGGGTATGGGTTTGCTTTTTAGTAAAAAAAGCGAAATGACAATAGCTGCTTCGGCCTTTGTTACCTCTATGCTTTTGTGGATTGCGCACCAAAGCTGGGTAGATCCGGCTATAGCGAACCTTGTTCCCGTTCTGGATAGCTATTGGTTAATGATACATGTGGCCGTTATTGTGGGAAGCTACGGTCCGCTTACGGTAGGAATGATCCTTGGAGTTGTATCCTTGCTGCTTATCATCCTCACGAATAAGAACAATAAAAAGAGGATGGAAATCAACCTGAAGGAGCTTACCACAATCAATGAGTTGAGCTTAACCGTAGGCCTCATTATGCTTACCATTGGGAATTTTCTGGGAGGACAATGGGCTAACGAAAGCTGGGGTCGCTACTGGGGGTGGGATCCCAAGGAAACCTGGGCCCTTATTTCCATTATGGTATACGCCTTTGTAATTCACATCAGACTGGTGCCCGGTCTTAGAAGCAGGTGGACATTCAACTTTCTAAGTATCATAGCTTTTGGGAGTATAATGATGACCTATTTTGGCGTAAACTTTTACCTGGTAGGGCTACACAGTTATGCCAGCGGCTCTCAGGTGATAACCCCCACTTTTGTATGGTACACCGTTCTTGGTGTACTAATTCTCGGAACGATTAGTTTTTGGAGATATAGGGTAAACTACAGGCGATAACCGCGATTAAAAAACCTTAACGCACTTTAAGAGATTTTCTTAAATTTAAGGCAGCTGAGTCACGATAAAAACACGGTCATGCCAAGAAAAAAGATTAAATGGAATTCCGAGAAGGTCATTAGCTTCTCAGCAATTTTCATAAGCTTTATAACGCTTGTCATTTTTGTTTATCAAACAAATTTGATGAGCAAGCAGAACTACCTTTCTATTTTACCTTATGTGGATCTTTCCACCACTGACAATTCTGAGCGCTATGAATTTGAGTTTGTACTAGATAATCATGGAATAGGGCCTGCGATAATTGAGTCTGTCATTGTAAATTACAAAGGAAAGCAATACAATCTAAAAGACTATAATAACGATGCTTTTCAATTGTTGAAGGTATTGCATCCTAGTTTTGACAGCATTAAGGACTTTTCGTATTCCACACTAGATCGGGGTATTGCTATTCCTGCTAACACCAAGTACCAGGTTTTTGGTGTAAGGGGATCAGAAAAAGATTATGAGCTACTTACTACGGGCATTAATGAATTGTTGTCAAATGGGCTGGATTATGAGGTGGTTTACAAGTCTATTCAGAACGAGCACTGGTTGATACATGTAAATTCTGAGGGCCCCACAAAACTAGACTGAGAACTAATTTAATGGAAAGTTAATTTTTAAGGGACAAATAAAATTTTTATGAGTTTTTTCAAAAACTTTCAAAAAAAATTGCATCTTTGCCTCCATTATGAAGTTATAGAAATTATGTTCGCAATAGATGTCATAGGGTTTTTCCCGAAGAAGTAAGGGTATATACTACAATACCTTACTGACATCTTTCTTTTACTTTTCAACATAATTTCTTTAAAATGACACATCAAAATACACTTTCAATAAAAAAACTTTTTAAGTATTTCTGGGCCGCAGTGACCGGAAAGCAAACTGAGTTTACCTCAGGAAGTATCCGCAAGGCTATTTTTATGCTTTCCATCCCCATGATCCTGGAGATGATGATGGAATCTATTTTCGCGATAGTAGACATTGCCTATGTCTCACAGGTTAGTGTCAATGCGGTAGCAACCATTGGTCTTACAGAATCTGTGATTACCCTGGTCTATGCCATTGCTATTGGTTTAAGTATGGCTGCGACAGCTGTGGTTGCCCGTAGAATTGGCGAAAAAGATGTAAAGGGCGCTCAGGAGGCCGCCATGCAGGCCATACTGCTTGGAGTTGTTGTGGCTGTGATTATCGGGATAATCGGATTTGTATATGCACGAGAAATCCTTGCCCTGATGGGAGGCGAACCAGATCTGATTGCCGAAGGCTATGGTTATACCAAATGGTTGATTGGTGGAAACATCACCATTTTATTGCTGTTCCTGATCAATGCCATTTTCAGAGGTGCGGGAGACGCATCAATGGCTATGTGGACCTTAGTCCTTTCAAACGGACTCAATATTGTTCTAGATCCTTTCTTCATCTTTGGCTGGGGTCCTTTCCCTGAGTTGGGTGTAATGGGTGCTGCGGTCGCTACAAATATCGGTCGGGGAACAGCAGTCTTATTTCAATTGGCTATTTTGTTCTTCGGATGGAGCAGAATTAAGCTGGGAGTACGGGATGTCGCCCTGAAGCTTAAGGTGATGACGAACCTGATCAAAGTTTCTCTAGGTGGAATTGCACAATTTTTAATAGGAACGTCGAGCTGGGTTTTTCTAATGAGATTAATGTCAGAATTTGGAAGCGAGGTCCTGGCAGGATACACCATTGCTATCCGGGTGATGATGTTTACTTTCATGCCAGCCTGGGGCATGAGCAATGCGGCGGCAACTTTGGTTGGTCAAAATCTGGGTGCTCAACAACCTGAGCGTGCAGAGAAATCGGTATGGATAACCGGACGCTATAATGCTTATTTTATGCTTTTAGTGTCTATTCTGTACCTGATTTTTGCAAAAGAGATTATTGGCTGGTTCAATACCACTTCAAGTGTGGTTGAAAATGGCGCATTGTGTCTACAGGTGGTAGCAGCCGGGTATATTTTCTATGCGTACGGTATGGTAATTTCCCAGGCTTTCAATGGGGCAGGAGACACCAAGACACCCACTAAGATCAATTTTATTTCTTTTTGGATATTTCAATTACCCTTTGCCTATTTGGCGGCCATCACCTTTGAACTTGGAGCTTTAGGAGTTTTTCTGGCTATTACCCTTGCCGAAGTAATGCTTTCTGTAATTGCTATTCTTTGGTTTAGAAAGGGGCATTGGAAAAAAGTACAGGTATAGGCATATTTTGTAACTTTATACAGTAGTAAAGAAATGATATGAACACAAAAAAACAAGGCTTAAATACGCTTTGTACGCATCACGGAGGTTTAGAAGACAAGGAGTTTAAGGGGGCAGTGTCTCCGCTCTATATGAGTACTTCCTACGCCTTTGAGGATGTTGATATAAAGCGATACCCCAGGTATTTTAATACTCCAAATCAAATGGCGCTTAGCGAAAAGATCGCCGCCTTAGAACACACAGAGGCCGCCCTGATCTTTGGAAGCGGGATGGCGGCAATAAGTACTTCTTTGCTTGCCTTCTTGAAAGCCGGGGATCATGTGGTTCTTCAAAATTTATTGTACGGGGGTACACATAGCCTTATTACGGAACAATTTGAGAACTATGGTATTTCTTATTCTTTTACCAAGGGCCTGGCGGCTTCAGATTTTGAGGCCGAAATAAGGGAAAATACCAAGGTAATCTATATCGAAACTCCTTCCAATCCTTTATTGACAATAACAGATTTGAGGAAGATTGCAACCCTCGCAAAGAAAAACGGACTGGTTTCTATGATAGACAATACCTTTGCCAGTCCGGTAAACCAGAATCCGACAGATTTTGGTATTGATGTGGTTATACATAGCGCAACAAAATATATGGGAGGGCATTCAGATATCTGTGCAGGAGCTGTTGCCTCAACCCATGAAAATATGGAACGCATTTTTAAGCTGGCCAGAAGCCTTGGTGGAAGTTTAAGTGATTACACCGTTTGGCTACTTGAACGGAGTATTAAAACCATGGGTATCAGGGTCGCAGCTCAAAACAAAAATGCACAGGCTATGGCTGAATACCTGCAGGGGCACGAAGACATTGAGGCGGTATACTATCCTGGCTTAGCATCTCATCCTGGACACGAGCTGGCCAGGTCACAAATGAAGGGCTACGGAGGAATGCTTTCTTTCGAACTAAATAAGGCTCTTAGTGCTTCTAAATTTCAAAAGGCCCTACAGTTGATAAAACCAAGCATGAGTTTGGCAGGGGTTGAAAGTACGGTACTTTCGCCCTCCCTTACCTCACATGCCCTGTTATCTCCTGATGAAAGAGAGAAACAAGGTATCCGGGATGGGTTAATAAGATTTTCCGTTGGTATTGAAGAGCCCGAAGACCTGATAGCTGATATTGAACAGGCCTTGACCAAATTGAAAAAAGAAGTTGTTATAACCACCAATTAATTGAGATCGTAAACCGCAGTAGCTTTGGAAGGCGAAGTCTCCTGGGCCACTGATATAAGTTAGAATATTACTATGAAATTAGATATCCTGGTTTTTGGCGCGCATCCCGATGACGCCGAACTCAGTGTAGGAGCAACTATCGCCAAAGAGGTTGCCCGTGGAAAAAAAGTAGGAATTATTGATTTAACCAGGGGAGAGCTTGGAACCAGGGGAACTGCCGAAATACGCGATAAGGAAGCCGCCAAAGCCGCGGAAATTTTGGGGGTGACAATTAGGGAAAACCTTGAGTTCGCAGATGGTTTTTTTACCAACGACAAGGCACATCAATTGGTGGTCATTCAAATGATCAGAAAATACAGGCCTGAGATAGTGCTTTGCAATGCGGTAGACGATAGGCATATAGATCACCCTAGAGGAAGTAAATTAGTTAGTAACGCTTGCTTTCTTAGCGGATTAGTGAAAATAGACACTAAACTCCAGGGTGAAGAAGCGTGGCAGGAGCCGTGGAGGCCAAAACAGGTATACCACTATATTCAATGGAAGAATTTAGAGCCGGACTTTGTCGTTGACGTCTCGGGTTTTATCGAAAAAAAAATGGATGCCATCATGGCCTATAGTTCTCAATTTTACGACCCACAAAGTGATGAACCCAATACGCCTATCAGTAGTAAGAATTTTTTGGAAAGTATTGCCTATAGAGCCAGAGACCTCGGACGCCTCGTGGGTACTGAGCATGCAGAGGGGTTTACTGTAGAACGACATATAGCCATAGATAGCTTTGACGCTTTGATTTAGCTAGCCTTGCTGAGTTCTTTTTTGGCCTTGGGGACGGTAAAATAGAAGGTACTACCCTTACGAAGTGCGCTTTCCACCCAAATGCTTCCGCTGTTCTTTTCAATCATTTCTTTGCAGAGTGAAAGTCCTAAGCCTGTTCCTTTTTCGTCATTGGTACCATAGGTAGACACGTTAGAATTCTTTGTAAAAAGCTTTTCAACCGTGATTTGATCCATTCCTACACCGGTATCTCGAACCGCAACCTCCCAGAGGTCTGTCTTTTCCGTGGCCGAAATGGTAACCATTCCGTTTTCGGGAGTGAACTTCAGCGCATTGCTGATAAGGTTCCTTACCACAATATCTATTTGATTGCCGTCAGACCAGGTCAGTGTGTTTTCGGCAAGCTTGCTGATAATTTTTATAGACTTGGTTTCCGCAATTTCAGAAAGCAGGTTAATATTATCTGTCACAAGATTTTCTAAGGCTACCGTTGAAGGTTTGGTAACAGCTCCATTCATTTGTGTATGACCCCAGGACAAGAGGTTGTTTAATGTAAAATAAATGTGATCTACATCGTCTTTTAACTTTGGAATAAAATCGAGAAATTCAGATTTTTTTATCTCCCCGTCCTTGAACATTTTTAAAAGGCCTTGCAGGGCACCAATGGGGCCTCTGAGGTCGTGACCTATAATAGAGAATAATTTGGTCTTGGTTTCATTGCTTTCCTGCAGTTCGCCTTCACGGACCTTGAGCTTCTCTTGTTTAGACTTTAGTTGATTGTATAACTTCCTTTGAATTTTTTGCCCCCTGTGAACAAGAATAGTAATGGCAATAAAAATGAGTAAAATAGCCATGGCTACATTTACATAGCGTTGTTGCTGCGCTAGCGCCTTTTCGTTCTCTTCTATTAGCGCGTGTTTTTGTTTCTCATACTCGTTCTTGGTCTTCAGCATGGCCAGCGTCTTCTTGTTCTCGTTCCTTGAAAGCGTATCAGACAATTTTTGAAATTTTTCATGATAGACCAGGGCCGTTTCAAAATCCCCCTTATTTTTGTTGATTTTATAAAGGGTTTTTGCACATTTTTGAGTACCCTCCAAAAACTGTATGTCATCAGAAATCCTGAAAGCTTCTAATGCATGTTTTTGAGAAATACTGTCTTTTCCCTGACCCAGATAAGCCTCGGCCATCCCGTTGAGAAGATCTATTCTACTTCTGGCGTCATCCAGATTTTCATGAAGTAAGTCGCTTTGATTGTACCAATAAAGTGCCCATTTGAATTTTTGCTGTTTCAGGTATACTTTGCCCTTAATTTCATAGGAATAAGCCAGCCAATCCATCACTCTTTCCCGCTCAAAAATGGCAATACTTTTGTTGATGTTAAACATGGCATATTCCAGTTTTCCCATGTCCGCGTAGAGCGAAGCAAGGTTACTCATAGTCTCGGCGGAGTTTGTATCGTCTCCGATAGAGTCATTGAGCTTTTTTACCTTTTTATAGAAATCTAAGGCATGGGTATAATCTTTTTGAGCAGTATAAAGTCCGGCTATATTCTCATTGAGAATAGAAAGCATTTTCAGTTCCTTAACCTCTTCTGCTTTTTCTATGGCGTCCAGATATCCCGTAAGTGCTTTGGCATAATCCCCTTTATAGGCGTATTCACCTGCCAGATTGTTCATGGTTCTTAGCACCAAAGTCCGATCTTCAATTTCATTTGCCAGTGCCAGGGCAGAGGAATATTTTTCTATTGCTTTAACATTATCTCCCTTATCGGAAAAGTAGTCTCCGACCCTAAGCAAAGCGGTACTCTCTCCACGCTGATAATCGCTGTTCTGACTTTGCTTTAGCGCTTCATTCGCTACAACTAGCAAACTGTCTGCACTGTAATAACGATAGCTCCAGGCCAGCTCATTCAAGAGATCTATGTAAACAGTATCCTTAGCAGAGAAGTTCTGTTGTGCCTTTAGTTTTTGCAATTGTTCTTTAAGACTGTCCCTTTCAGATTTTTGGGCTGAAACAGTTAAGATACCGCATAGCAGTATAGCCAAAAATAACGGCAGTGCTTTTAGGCTTCTTGTGGGAGCCATTGTGTAGGTGGTTCTTCGGGACATTTTCGCGATCTAAATCACGGCGTAAAAATACCTTCGAAGAGGCCTATAGTCTAATTTATGTTGTGAAACGCCATTTTTTGTGTGTTTTATCTGGGTTTAACTGCATTTCATCGATGATTCTACTGCTTATGAGCAAGGAGAGGCTGCGCTATGCCGAAAGTAAAATTCTAAATACCGAATTTCATAAGCTAAAATATAGCCCTATTTATTTTGAAACAATGCCCAAAAAAAAGTACCTTTGCCTCCGCTTATAGGGGACCAAGAGCAACTCAGACTAGTTCCTAAAGCAGAATACAAAATGGTGGTTGTAGCTCAGTTGGTTAGAGCGCTGGATTGTGGTTCCAGAGGTCGCCGGTTCGAACCCGGTCTTCCACCCCTAAGTTGAGAAAAGTCCTGTCGTCAATGATGGGACTTTGTTTTTTCAGCCGAATGGGTAGGGTGAGAAGTTTGTTCCGAACAAAGTAGAGGGAAACCCGGCTTGCCAACGGCAGTATTCGCTAAGGTTGGTCTTTCAATCAGCAAAGCCTTCACAATCTTCTTTTTGAAGGCTCTTTTTTGGAAAACTTAGGCGCAAAAAAACTCCGGCTATTGCCGGAGTTTGATATTTTGAAACCTTTCGTTTACTTCGAGGACTTGTCAACCACCACACGCTGCTCTCTGTTAGCTACTTCCCAGGCCGTATAGAAAACTAACCTTGTCCTGTTTTCCAGTAAGTCGTAATTAATCTTGTCCGGGGTATCCCCAGGGCGATGATAATCGGCATGTGTACCGTTGAAATAGAAAATGATAGGGATATTATTTTTTGCAAAATTGTAGTGATCGCTTCTATAATAGAACCTGTTAGGATCATTTTCATCATTGTATTTGTAATCTAATTCGATATTGGTGTATTTTTCATTCACGGCTTCAGAGAGTTCATGCAAATCAGTACTTAACTTGTCTGACCCAATCAAATAAATATAATTTCTTTCCCCGTCCCGCTTTGGATCAATTCTTCCTATCATATCTATATTGAGATTAGCCACAGTCTGTGCAAGTGGGAATATGGGTTCACGATCTGTATAATATTGAGAACCCAGAAGTCCTTTCTCTTCACCTGTGACGTGTAGAAATACTATAGACCTTTTAGGACCATCGCCTGCATCTGCAGCTTTCTTAAAGGCCTCGGCCATTTCTAACATTGCTACAGTTCCAGAACCGTCGTCATCAGCTCCGTTGTTAATCTCACCACTTGCCGAAACTCCAATATGATCCAGGTGAGATGAAATAATTACATATTCCTCTGGTTTTTCGGAACCTTTAAGTACCGCCACGACATTTTCTGAATTCACTTCTTCGTTCGCACTTTCGAGCTTAAAAGTAATTGCGGTTGATATGCGCTTAGCCTCAGTAAGTTCACCGATATTTGGCAATAAAACCTTTGCTACCAGATCATTTAGAACCACTACCGAAGGACCATCATCACTGCGTCCCAACGCCATACTTCCCCTGTTGTTCGTCTTCATGTAATTGTAGTAGCCTTTGAATCTTTGATAATTGGCCGTATCGTAATACAAAATTCCCTTCGCACCTTTTTCCGCGGCCAGTCGGGTTCTTTTGCCCATGGCCTCCGAAACATTGCTCCAAACAGATTTTTCAGAGCTCCCTGAAAGTGTATAAGTCCCGTCCTCGTTGGTAGGTTCTCCAAATTTCATAAGAACTATTTTGCCTTTAACATCTAGCCCTTTGTAATCAGAGTAGTCTCCTTCCTCGATCCCATAACCCACATACTGGACCTCGTCATAGGAGCCTTCTGTTTTGGAAAAGGTTAAAAAATCTGCTCCTATTGTATACTCTTTATCATTAACGACTATAGTGCCCGTGGGGAGTTTGGTGATCTCCAGTGGTACCTTCTGAAAATAGTCTCCGTCTGCCTTAGCTGCTGGGATGCCTAGTTTTTCATAAGCGTTTTTAATATATTCAACAGCCTTTTTTTGCCCTGGCTTTCCAGTCTCTCTACCTTCAAATTCATCAGAGGCATAAGTAAATAGATGTTCCTTGAGGTCAGCTTCAGAAATTGTTTCGGCATAGGTAATTTCATTGACCTGTGTAGGTTCGGCTCCGGCAGCTGGTTCGGAAACCATTTTCTGAGCACTGTTGCACGACATTACTAAACCAAGGAAAACCCACAATAACTTTTTCATAATCAAGAGCGTATAAAATTCAAAATTTCCCAAAAATAGGGAAAAGAACAGGAAAAATTTAAAAGAAAACCATAAATCTTGCATTTCCTCAAACTGCCAACTGCATATCAAAATACTCCCTCGGCGTACAGGCTTTTAGTTTTTTGAACATTCTATTGAAGTTAGAAATAGATCGAAATCCGGATAACTCACTAATCTCCGCAATTGGAAGTTGGGGTGATGCCTTCAACAACTGACAGGCATGTTCAATTCTCAGAGCAATCAGGAATTGGAAGAAGGTTTTATTGGTATGCCTTTTAAAAAACCGGCAGAAGGCAGGAGGAGTCATAAAAACCATTGCCGCGATAGATTCAAGGTCTATTTCCTTTTGAAAATTATTCATTACATAATCAAAAACTACACCAATGCGATTCCCTTGGTCCTTTGGAATCCTTTTGGGTCGCTCAAATCCGGTTAGTTGCTTTATATCTGAGGCAACAACGGTCTTTAGAAGATCTAAAAAAACCAGAAATCGCATGAATTGATCGAGACCAGGTAGGCTCGTAAAGGCTGTTTCCAGGTGGGCAGTATTGGATAAAATCTGAAAGCCTGTTTTAGAATGCTCAAAAAAAGGTTGTAAAATCTCTGTCTCAGGTATTTTGAAGAATTCTGGTCCGAATGAATCTTCGGTAAAAAAAACAGAAATCATATGAGATCCGCCGCCACTTTGAGAACTCTGAAATACATGTGGGCAGTTTTTGCCAATGACAAAAAGATCACCTTTTGAATAGGGGTGAACACTGTCACCTATAATTAACTTACCCTCTCCTTTGACCAGATAACTGATTTGTATTTCGTCATGCTGATGCAGGTGATCATAAAATACTCGGGCTTTGTCTACCTGGACGATTAACCGATCTCCTGTTGGTTTAGGAATGCTAAAGGGATATACCTTCATTTTTAATAGTATATTGATTAAAAATATAATAATTCTTTCTAAATAGGTTAAAATAATCTAATAATAGATCAAAATGCCATTAATGGCATTGTCCTTTCCGCCTTACTTTTGTAAAACAAAACAATGTTGATATGAACATAAATTGGGAGGGCGTAATGCCCGCTGTTACTACTAAATTTAGCCAGGAGGATACGCTAGATATCCCCATGTTTAGGCGTAATATTGAGGCGCAACTGGAAGCCGGGGTTCACGGTATTATCTTGGGTGGAACTCTGGGAGAGGCAAGTACTTTAGAGAAGGAGGAGAAGAAACGACTGATAGAAGAAGCTTTGGATGCGGTAAAGGGCAAGGTTCCGGTGATTGTTAATATCGCGGAGCAAAGTACAAAAGGCGCAATTAGTGCCGCCAAAAATGCCTCCGACTATGGAGCACAGGGACTGATGATGTTGCCTCCCATGCGCTATAAAGCGACAGAGCGTGAAACGATGTCTTATTTTAAAGCCGTGGCCAACAGTACAGATTTACCCATAATGGTTTACAACAATCCGGTAGACTACGGTATTGAGGTAACTTTAGACATGTTCGAAGAACTTTTAAAATGCGATAACATCAAAGCGGTTAAAGAGTCAACCAGAGACATTTCCAATATCATCAGAATAAGAAACCGCTTTGGCCAGCGCTTAAAGATACTTTGCGGGGTTGATACCCTGGCAATGGAGAGCCTGGTGATGGGGGCAGACGGATGGGTTGCCGGTTTGGTTTGTGCTTTTCCAAAGGAAACTGTGGCCATATACGAATTGATAAAAGTTGGAAAGATAGATGAAGCAAGGGCTATTTATCAATGGTTCCTTCCCTTGCTAGAGCTTGATATTAGTCCTCAATTAGTACAAAATATTAAATTGGCGGAAGTTGCTACCGGCATAGGCACAGAATGGGTGAGGGCACCAAGGTTGCCTTTAGCGGGTGAAGAACGTGAAAGGGTATTGAGCATTATAGGTGCTGGGATGGCGTCAAGACCTGCTTTACCCGATTACAAGGCGGTGTATAAATAATCAATTAAAAATATTTAATGATATGTTACAGGGCAAGAACTTTATTGGTAATACCCTTTCTGCAAGAGGTAGCAAAACCTATAAGACCTTCAATCCTATACTGAATATAGAAAACGAAACTATTTTTTTTGAGGCCAGTAAAGAGGAGATTGAAGACGCAATGGCTTTAGCATCCGAGGCCTTTACAATTTACAGAGGTCTTTCAGGGGCTCGCAAAGCACTCTTTTTAAATACGATCGCCGAAGAAATTTTGGCATTAAACGATGCACTAATTAAAACCTATTGTTCTGAGACCGGACTCCCGGAGGGAAGAGCAAAAGGGGAGCGTGGACGGACTGTGGGTCAGTTGAGGTCCTTTGCCACTTTGGTAATGGAAGGTTCCTGGGTTGAAGCCAGTATTGATACTGCGCAACCAGATAGGACACCAATGTCAAAACCGGATCTCAGAAAAATGATGGTTCCTCTTGGCCCAGTCGTGGTCTTTGGAGCAAGCAATTTTCCACTGGCGTATTCTACGGCAGGCGGAGATACTGCTGCCGCACTGGCAGCTGGCTGCCCGGTTATAGTAAAAAGCCATCCAATGCACACAGGAACAGGAGAGTTGGTTGCCTCTGCCATCATAAAGGCGGCGGAAAAAACCGATATGCCTAATGGCGTATTTTCTAATCTTAATAGTGGCGGAATTGAAGTTGGTACCGCATTGGTAAAGCATCCTTCCGTAAAAGCAGTCGGATTTACAGGAAGTATAAAAGGAGGGAGGGCCTTATTTAATCTGGCATCGCAACGTGAAGAACCCATCCCGGTATTTGCTGAAATGGGGAGCATTAACCCCGTTATCTTACTTCCGCAGGCACTTCGCGAAAAAGGCGGGGAATGGGCAAAGACCTATGCTTCCTCCATTACTCTGGGGACCGGCCAGTTTTGCACCAAGCCCGGTCTCTTGCTGGGCATTAAGGCGAAGGAGTTAGAAGAATTTGTAAAGGAACTGTCTAAAGAAATACTTACCAAGACTCCTTCGAGTATGCTGCATCCAAATATTGCGGGAACTTACGAAAGAAACAGGACCGAAACCGTAGCACAAGATGGTACTGAACTAACTGCGCTATATGAAGATGAAGTTGCCAAAAACTTTGCGAGACAAGCAATAGCCAGGGTGGATGGAAAAACTTTTTTAACAAACCCCCGTTTGCATCAGGAGGTTTTTGGCCCGTTTTCATTGTTGGTTGAGTGCTCAGATCAGGAAGAATTAAAAAAAGTTATCGCCAAGCTTGAAGGGCAACTCACCGGAACTATAGTGGGAGACCCCAAGGAAGTAGCCGCCTTTTCAGATGTGGTGGATGCACTTCAAAATAGAGTAGGGAGGCTAATTTATAATGGAGTACCCACTGGGGTTGAAGTCTGCGCATCTATGCAGCATGGCGGACCTTATCCCGCATCGACAGACAGTCGTTTTAGCGCGGTTGGCATTCATTCTATAAAACGATGGGTAAGGCCGGTAAGCTACCAGGATTGGCCAAATGAGGTTTTACCGGATGAGTTGAAAAACGAAAATCCGCTTGAAATTTCAAGGCTGGTTGACGGGAAGCAAACGCATGATAAAATCTAAAAGCATATTTATGAAATATCCCTGGTTGTTTTTGGTTGCTATTTTGGGGTTGGGTTTGAGTTGCGAACAAAAGCCCGCTGATACGATTTCAAAACTGGATGTACTCATTAAAGACTATGAAGCACATAAAGGATATGATGAAGACAAGTACCCATTAGGATATTATACCGCAGAACATTTTGAAAAAGAGGCTGAGTTTGCTCGATTAAAACTCGATGAGCTTGCTGCCCTAGATCAATCTAACTTTAACGAAACCGAGAAAATTTCGGTGGAACTCTTAAAGTTTGTGCTACAAGACAAAATAGACTACTATGAATTTGAGCGCTATCTCAATCCCTTGCTTTCAGATTCTGGTTTTCATAGCAGTTTGGCCTATAAAGTTGTACCGCTTCAGGATTATGATCAAATCAGAAAATATCTGAATACCCTCAACGCTATTCCCACTTTTGTAGATCAGCATTTTATCAATTTAAGAAAAGGCCTGGAGAAAGGTGTCTCCCAACCCAGGGTAATTTTTAAGGGATATGAGTCTACTTATGATGACCATATTGTGGATGACTATATGGAAAGCTATTTCTATTCGTCTTTTAAAAGACTCCCAGAGACCCTTAGCGAAAAGCAGCGAGATTCTGTTTTGAATGCAGCGAAAGAAGCTGTTGAAACCAATGTGATTCCTCAGTTTAGGCGTATCAAAACATTTTTTGAAGAAGAATACCTTCCCAGGACACGGACGGCAATAGGAGTATCTGAAACACCAAATGGTGCTGACTACTACCAGAACAGGATTAACTTCTATACCACTAGTGCAGACTATAGCGCTGACGACATACATCAAATTGGCCTGGCTGAAGTGGCGAGGATAAAAGCCGAAATGGAAAAGATCATCGAAGATCTTAATTTTGAGGGTAGCTTTGCCGATTTCCTAAAATTCTTACGGACCGATGAACAGTTCTATGCCAAAAGCCCAGAACAACTGCTAATGATCGCCCGGGATATGGCAAAAAGAGCAGACGAACAATTGCCACGCTTTTTTAAGACCCTCCCAAGAAAACCCTATGGGGTGGCTCCGGTACCCGCATCTATTGCTCCCAAATATACAGGTGGGCGCTATGTAGGCACCGAAGCCGAAAGCACAGAACCCGGATATTACTGGGTAAACACTTATAACTTAGCTAGCAGAACACTATATACCTTACCCTCACTGACGGTTCATGAGGCTGTGCCTGGGCATCATTTGCAAGGAGGCCTAAACCTGGAATTGGGCGATAGTATTCCGAAATTCAGAAAAGACTTGTATCTCTCAGCCTATGGCGAGGGATGGGGACTTTATACCGAATTTTTGGCTGAAGAAATGGGGATGTATACCACCCCCTATGAGCAGTTTGGGAAGTTTACTTACGAAATGTGGCGGGCTTGTAGATTGGTTGTCGATACCGGAATACACGCCAAGGGATGGACCAGGGCAGAGGTGGTGGATTTCATGGCCTCGAATACTGCGCTCTCACTCCACGAGATCAACACCGAAACAGACAGATATATCTCCTGGCCTGGACAGGCCCTTTCCTATAAAATAGGTGAGTTGAAAATCCGGGAACTTCGCAAGAGAGCCGAAGATGAGCTGGGGAGCTCTTTTAATATCAGAGATTTTCACGATGTAGTATTAGGGCAGGGGACCGTGACTTTATCAATATTGGAAAATAGGATAGGCGACTATATAAGGCAAGTTAAAAATGAAAAGTAGTGCTGTATTTGAGTGTATTGATGGGCACACATGCGGAAACCCCGTTCGCCTTATCGTAAGTGGTGGCCCTGACCTTAAAGGGGCAAGCATGAGCGAAAAGCGGCAGCATTTTCTAAGGGAGTTCGACTGGATACGACGCGGCCTGATGTTTGAGCCCAGGGGGCACGATATGATGAGTGGGAGTATCTTATACCCGCCCTCAGACCCTGCTAATGATGTCGGCATCCTTTTTATTGAAACAAGTGGTTGCCTACCAATGTGTGGGCATGGTACCATCGGAACGGTAACCATAGCATTACAAGAAGGTTTGGTTGAACCCAAAAACCCAGGCAAATTAAGGCTGGAAACCCCAGCCGGGCTGGTAGAAGTAAGATACCAAAAAAAGGGTGCGCAAGTATCCTGGGTACAATTTACCAATGTGGCTTCCTATTTGGCAGAGGTCAATCTATCTATAAAGAGTACAGACCTGGGGGAACTGTCTTTCGATGTAGCCTACGGCGGTAATTTTTACGCCATTATAGACCCTCAAAAAAATTTCACCGGAATTCAGGATTTTTCAGCGAGCCAGTTGATTCAAATGAGTTTGGAGATCAGAAATGCGATTAATCAAAAATACCCTGACCTCTTTATCCACCCCGTAGATACTACCATACGCGATGTAAGTCATATTCTCTGGACGGGAGAACCTATGAGTAAGGAGGCCACGGGCCGTAATGCAGTGTTTTATGGAGACAAAGCCATAGACCGCTCTCCCTGTGGGACTGGTACATCGGCTAGGATGGCACAGTGGTATGCCAAGGGGAAGATAATGCTAGGGGAGGAGTTTATCCATGAAAGTATTATTGGCACTCAATTCACAGGCAAGGTGGAAGCCGAAACAAGTTTAGGAGGACAAAAAGCTATAGTGCCCAGTATTAAAGGATGGGCCAAGGTATATGGCAGAAATACCATAAGCATAGACGATGACGACCCCTATGCTCACGGGTTTCAGGTGATATAAGTGTCTGGAATCATGTCAGTTTGAGCGCAGTCGAGAACTGCTGACCTCGTCAGCAACCTGGGTTTCGACTGCGCTCAACCTGACAAAAGAAATAGCTTTTAGTCGTTAGACAAAATACTCAGGATATACCAGAATAAAAGCATCAGAGAAGCAAATAGGCCTAAGGAGGCAGCAACATGTTGATGAGACTGGTATTTATGAATCATATTGGAGGTTTGATAGAGAATAGACCCGGAGGCCAATACGATCATTCCCACGCTAAACCACAAACCAAGATTGAACCCAAAGAGTACTCCGGCGACAATCAAGCCTATAGCGATAAAAAACCCAATGGTCAGCGCAGATTTCAGGAATGAAAAATCTTTTTTAGTCAGAAAAACTACCGCAGACAGACCGGTAAATAGTGATAATGTTAGTACAGCTGCCTGGTTAAGAATACCAAAGCCGCCATCCTCGGCTATTGCCATGGCAATAAAAATCAGAGGTATAAAAATAAAAGCCTCTGCTATTACATAGAGAATAAGCGCCAGGTATTGTGTTTTACTATCGTGGTTCTTAACAGATAAGCGTTCCGCATAATTTGTTACTAACATAAACCCACCCAGCAACAAAAGCCATTTGATGCCTTGAGTAAGTGAAAGTGCAAAAAGCACAAGCGGCTCTATTTGAAAGAAAAGCGTTTCTACCAAAATAAAAAGCAATACGGCTCCTGCGAGATGTGCATAAGTTCTTTTGTAAAAGGCTACCCGTTCTTCGCTGGTAAGATCATTGACCATTTGAAGATTTGGTGTTTCCTGGTTTTCCATAGAAAAGGTTTTAAAGATTAAGTTTACAGTGGCCCAATAACGCAAAAGGCCCTGGCTTCATTGTATTTTTTTGTTGAAGATCTGAGATATTCGTCGAATAGACAGTGTGAGTATAAATTGCAAAGGCGGGCAACAGGAAATAGTATTAAACGGTGCCGTAGGTATCTAAAATCATTTGATCAGTCTCTTCTTTTGATTTAAATACCTCGAAGGTCCGTCCTTGTGTGCGCTGTGCTCCAAGCGCATTAGCATACTTGGCGGCCTTAATGTAGTCTGTAGAATTTTGAAGAAGGCCAAATCCAAGGCCCCCGGCGAAAGAGTCGCCACAACCGGTAGTATCTACCACATGGTCTACCCAAATGGACTTAACGATTTCGTGTTGAATTTCATCTCCTTTTTTATAAAAAACAGCACCGCCTTTCTCATCAAGAGTAACAATCAGGCACTTGATACCATTATTGAGGACGTGTTCTGCAAAAGCAGGAAGATGGTCTGTTGATTCATCTTCAAAATGTTTGAGGTCTTCGAGCTTGTATTCTTTTTCGAACCAGCAGCATCTGGATTCTTCCAGATTCATTTTAAGTACATCGATATAGGGTAACCACTGATCGCGGTCTATCCAGAATTTGATCAGGCGGTCTCCGGTGATTGTAGCCGTATTAGTAGGTCCGTGGGCATCAAAAATAATGGTGCCCTTACTATTCTTCTTAATATACTTTAGCGTATCTAGCGACACTTCGTAATCCGTTATTGGGACACATACGAAAACATCACAGTGTAAAAGCTCCTTTAAATCTTCGGGAACTATAGGGTTCATAAAGCCGGTTTGCTTTTCTAATCGGTTGTTCTGATCCACAAATTTTAATTGAATTACATCGCCCTGATCGGCGTCTGAAGTAATATGTTGCGTATTAATATTTTGGTAGCCGGCCAATAAATTTTTAATCGGTGCTTCATCCACTTTACGTACGTGAGAAACCAGGTAGACAGTACCTTCCGTTCCTACCAAATTGGAAAGTCCGATAGCGGTATGAGTAGCACAACCGTACTTCTCTATAACCTCTCCATGATGCGTAGTTATATGGTCTCGAGGGATAGGACCGAGTACAGCGACATTGTATTTGGGCATAAGTTGTGAATTTCTATGGAAGGTATAAAAAAATGCGGAAAAACAGATGAGTTTTTTAACTTCCGGCTTAGGGTCGTGGTTTAATGAAATTCGTAATTGCATAAATATGTCAAATGTCTTTTAGGGAAAGAAAAAAGGGTTTTATATTTGCACTCCTTTGCGGCACTGTGCACTGCTTTAGAGCACGAGCCAGTCAGATCAAGGATTTAAAATACAGTTTTGGAGGAATGGCAGAGTGGTCGAATGCACTGGTCTTGAAAACCAGCGAGGGTCACACCTCCGGGGGTTCGAATCCCTCTTCCTCCGCAACCAAAACGCTTCATCAGAAAGATGAAGCGTTTTCTTTTGCGAAGAATTCAAACTTGTTTGAAATTCGGAGCAAAAGAAAAAGCCCTTGCGTTAGCAAAGCGTTTTAATTGTAGGACCCCCCCCCACAAACGGGATCACGAGCGTAGCGAGTAATCCTTGTATTTGAAATTCGGAGCAAAAGAAAAAGCCCTTGCGTTAGCAAAGCGTTTTGATTGCAGGTACCACCATAGGGATCAGCGCAGCTAATCCTGCATAGGCCTCGGCTGCCTGCCTGCTCCATTCCGGCGGGCGCTCGACATAACATTAATAGCGAAATACGGCCTACGAGGACTGCTTTTCTCTATAAGACTCCCTCAAACGAGATGCAGAGCGAAGCGAGGTATACCTTGAATCTATTTGTAGGTGCTTTTTATGCTTAATTCGAGAGATCACTACCAAAAGTTTCTGATATTGTAATTAATCGTAAATTCTACGGATAACAGAATTGGCTTAACAATTAAAATCAAAAAACGATGAAGAAAATACTTTTACTACTTTTCCTTTCCACCCTAACCGTTTTTGCACAGGAAGACCAAAAACAAGACTTTTCCAAAGAAATTGATGAACAACTATGGAAAGCTTTTAGCAAAGCCTATAATGCCAGAGATGCCGAGGCCTATATCGCGCTACATACCGATGATATCTTACGCATTACTAAAGAAGGTATCCGAAAAGGGCAGGCTTTTAGAGAGGGCATTAAAAAGTCGTATTCCAGACCAAATGCTCCCAAACGCGAAATAGCCTTTAAGTTTGAACACCGAATTCACACAGATGATACTGCCTACGAGGTGGGCTATTTTCGAGTCAAGTCTTTTGATGCTAATGGTACAAAAGAGTACTTTGGAAGGTTTAGTGTACTGCTGAAAAAGGTAGACGGGCAGTGGAAGATTGCCCAGGATTGGGATGTGGACAATATCAACGGGATTCCGATTACTGAGGATGATTACAATAAGTTGTAGAAGGACACCGCTAATGAAGGATTGCCTATTTGCAATGACCTGAGGTTTGATATGTTTTGTGAAACCAACATCGGCAAACAAAACCTGTGGACTATACATTTTAAATAAAATCTCCTAAAACCGATTTCTAAATTCTGAAGGATTTATGCCATGTTGCTTTTTAAAACAGGAGGCAAAGTAAGAAAGATTATTAAAGCCAACTGCATAGCATACTTCCGTTACATTTTTATCAGTAGACCTTAATAACTGCGCAGCATAGGTAAGTCTTACCCATCTAACAGCTTCAGAGGCAGACATGCATAACTCTGCCTTTAGTCTTCTGTGCAACTGCACCCTACTAAGTAAAACTTCTTTAGCAAATAGGGTAACCGAAAAATCACTGTCATCCATGTTTTTTTTGATGATATTCACGCATTTTTGAACAAATGGAGTGAGTTCCTGACTAGAAATTGAAATGTCTTCTGCTATGCTGGTTAATTGGCTTGCCGACTGATAAGATTTTTGTTTGCCAAGCAGCGCTGATATTTTTCTGCGTTGCAGCTCGCCATAGATCTCCTGGTCTTTCATTTTCTGTGCAATGCCCAAGGTAAAAAAAGACATTTCTAACACAAGCGCAAGAGCGATACTCAAATTTGGGTCTGCAACTAGAGAAAGAGAATTACTTTCAAAGAAAACGGAAAGAACCAGGTTGCTGAGAATTCCTAATGCCAATAAACATGAGCCGTAAAGAAAGTACCTTGAGATTCTGGTTTTAGATAGCATTAAGCCACAAATTGTTATTACCAAGGCTGCAAATAGTAAGGCCTGAACAATAAATAACCAACTAGATAGCCATAAATTTTCTTGTCCGACATAGAGATAGATAGATAATAAATACAGGATTGCACCAAGACCAATAAAATACCATTTTCTCGTTCTAAACCAATTTGCAATGGAAGTACTTTCTAGCATATGGACCATAAACAGAAAATAAAATATCCAACTCCCGGGTATTACAATTTGCCACAAGGGCACCTGCCAAAGTAAATGAAGGCAGAAATAGGTAGACATGACGCCATTCCATGCAAGTAAATTAACCAGGGCTGCAATCAGGTGAAGGCCATAGAAAAGATAAACATAGGCGCCCATCTTCACATAAAGAAAGGAACCGTACACTAGCATTAATAAAAGAATTCCATAACAAATAGACATGAGGTTCTGCCGTTGCAACACCTGCATGGTCATTTTGTCATAAGACATTAAAACGGGATTCGTAATAATTGGAAATTTTCTATGACTTTTCAGGTTTACAAAAATCCTGGATTGTGAGTTGGCAGGCAAAACTAAGGGCACGATTTGGTAATAACCTAAAGAGAGTGCCTTGTCTTCCGGAGGTACTTGAAATCCCGTTTCTAAGACAGTAACTGTCTGTCCATCAATAACATGGTGAATTGTTGCCTGATGCAGTGTCCAATTTCCTAGGACAAGAGCCACTGATTTAGGCCGAACTCCACTGTTTTCCAGGCAGATAAGACCCCACCATTCATATGCTGGATCTAGAACACCCAATTCTAATAATGTTTTGGAATTTTTAAAATCTTTAGGGATTTCTTGATTTTTGGAGGTACTCTGAATAAAACGCATTTGACTATTTAAATCAATGCTAGCCTGACCAGACCAATTAAGACATGAATCTGAGTGTTGAAGAAAAGAAAGCCCCATGGCTAAAAAAAGGACAATGCAATTAGACATATTGGCCAAAATCATTTGAATAGCGGTTTATAACCCATGAATAATTTACGGAATATTGATCAATATTAATTTGTAGGGGACCATCAATGTAACCTCTCTGGTAGTATTGTAACATATCTGTTTCATTATTCTGAGAAGAAACATAGCTGCGGAATTTTGTAACATTTCTATTATCCTTATAACTACCCTCAGCCTTTACTTTACGAAAATTTGTAAAAGCAATTCTCATGAAGACAAAATTTTTTTTACTATCAATTACAGGCCTCATGGCGCTGATTCTAATCGCTGCAAATTCTTGCTATACAGATGACTCTGATATTCGTAAAGAAGATAATTTAGAGCCACCCTTATTCTCCGCTTCATCTAAAAACCCCATATTCACTCATGGGAGCCAGGAGGCATGGGACAGTCAGCTTGTTTTTCTTCCCGAAGTGGTAAAGCATCAAAACAGGTTCTACATGTTTTACACTGCTACCTCTGACCTCATGTCTGTACCACTTTCAATAGGATTGGCGACCTCGGAGGATGGAGAAACCTGGAAATCGTATCAGAATACAGCTTTATTGTCCCCTGGTTCTTACGACTTTGATGCCTTTGCGCTAGGGTCTGCACGCATTTTAAAAGAGAATGATAAATGGACGATGTATTTTAATGCTCGTTCCAGCCCCGGGCCAGGGCCAGGAAAATTCATTGGTAAGGCTACGGCCACTAACTTAGAAGGGCCTTGGAATATTCACCCTGAACCTGTACTAAGCGCGGGTGACGCCGGGCAATGGGATTCAGGTTTTATCTCTCCTTCAGATATCATTAAAGTGAATGACTTCTACTATCTATACTACAGCGCCGGAACTGCCTATGTCGCAGCTTTTGGAAATGAACACAGGCACCAACTGGGGCTTGCAATTTCGGAGGATGGGGTAAACTTCAAAAAATATAATGACCCCAAGACTTCAGATACAGCCCTAAAAGTCAGCGATCCGGTCCTGCCAGTTGGTTCTCCCGGTTCTTACGATTCCGGTATGGCCTGGGAAGCAACCGTCTTACCAACCACCTTTGGCTTTGAGATGTTTTATACTTCCGATCCTGACTCATTTTCCGGTGAACGTATATGTTATGCCACAAGTTCAAACGGAATAAATTGGACTAAGCACAGAAGTAATCCTATCTTTAATGATAAGCAAGATTGGATTAAGTTCGATCTGGTTGTAGGGTCTGTACTCCGAGATGGTGATAGCTATTCATTGTATTATACTGGTATTTCTAGCCCTTTTGATTATAGTATAGGAGTTGCCCAGGGCAATTAATGACATACGCCAAATCTGAGATCTTAAAATAGTCCGAGCCAAAAACAAATCGAAAATAATAGACTTATATTTGGGAAAACAGCCTGGCTGTATTTTCCATAGCATGAACCTGAGTTTAGAACAAACATGGCGCTGGTTTGGGCCGCAAGATCCGGTTTCGCTTAGCGATATTAAGCAAACGGGAGCTACAGGAGTGGTAACGGCCCTACATGATATTCCTAATGGAGAAGTATGGCCTGTCGCTGAGATTCAAAAACGCAAGGAACAAATTGAAGCGGCTGGCTTAAGTTGGTCTGTCGTAGAAAGCGTACCAGTACACGAAGCCATTAAAACCCAAAGTGCGGGATATCAAACCTATATTGAGAATTACAAGCAAACACTATTAAACCTGGGGCAATGCGGCATTGATACGGTCTGTTATAATTTTATGCCGGTGCTGGACTGGACCCGTACACATCTCAATTACGCACTGGAAGACGGGTCGTCTGCCTTACGCTTTGAACCTAACGCCCTGGCAGCTTTCGAACTCTTTATTCTAAAAAGGCACGGTGCTGAAGAGGCCTACTCAGAATCACAAAAGAAAGCTACGCTTGATTATTTCAATACGCTTTCCGTAGAGGACAAAGAAACTCTTACAAATACGATTTTAGCAGGTTTACCCGGGGCGGAAGAAGGCTACTCTTTAAGAGAATTTAATGCAATACTAGCGCAATACACCACAGTAGGGGCGGAGGCTTTAAAAAACCACCTCTTTGAGTTTTTAAGAGCGGTAATTCCCACAGCGGAAAAAGCCAATATTCTAATGTGTATTCACCCAGATGATCCTCCCTTTCCCATCTTGGGACTACCCAGAGTGGTAAGTACGGAACAAGACATTAAGGAGCTCTACATGGCTGTAGATAGCCCTAACAATGGACTTACCTTCTGTACAGGTTCTTTTGGGGTAAGGCCAGATAACGATCTTCCTGGTATGGTTGAACGCTTGGGAGATAGAATTCACTTTGTGCATTTGAGAAGCACACTACGCGATGAGGCCGGTAATTTTCACGAAGCCGGTCACCTTAAAGGAGATGTAGATATGTACGCGGTAGTAAAGGCATTGATTAGGGAACAGGAAAGGCGAAAGACCACAGGTCGAAAAGACCTTAGGATGCCTATGCGGCCAGATCACGGACATAAAATGTTAGATGACCTCCAAAAAAAGACAAACCCAGGCTATTCTGGTATTGGAAGGCTAAAAGGTTTGGCCGAGTTAAGAGGCCTTGAATTGGGTATACGAAGATCACTGGATAAATGAAGCTTAACTTTTTTAGCATTGTGGAACCAATAAAAATATGAACTACAGACAGTTATTTCTGGTAACAATTACCTCCTGTATTTTCTTTTGCTGCTCTCCCGAAAAACAGGTAAAAACTTTGCGCCTTGCCCATGGTCTTGATGTAAACCACTCAGTGCATAAAGCTATGGTAAAAATGGGGGAGGATCTTGATAAGCTGTCAAATGGCCAAATGCTTCTAAAAATTTATCCGAACCAACAACTGGGTACCGAGCGCCAATGCCTGGAGCTTTTGCAAATTGGCAGCCTTGACATGACTAAAGTCTCTGTTGGGGTGCTGGAAAATTTTGCCCCTAAAATGAGGGTTTTAGGACTTCCCTTTTTGTTTAGAGACCGCGAGCATTCTTTTCAAGTTTTAGACGGACCTTTAGGACAGCAATTGTTAGATGAAGGCGAAGCGTATTGGTTAAAAGGACTAGGATATTACGATGCCGGGAGCCGTAGCTTTTATACCAAAGAAAAGCCGATTCATAGGCCGGAAGACCTTAAAGGTCAAAAAATAAGGGTTATGGAAAGCGTTACTGCTATGGATATGGTGCGCGGGCTGGGAGGTTCGCCAACACCAATATCCTGGGGTGAGCTTTATACAGCCTTACAGCAAGGTGTAGTAGACGGGGCAGAAAACAATCCGCCAAGCTTCTACCTTTCCAGGCATTACGAAGTTTGCAAGTACTATACCTTAGATGAGCATACGGTTTTGCCTGATGCCCTTTTAGCCAGTACGCACCTCTGGCAAAAACTCTCGGAGACAGAGCAAAAATGGTTAAAGCAAGCTGCGGATGCTTCAGTGCTTTATCAGAGAGAACTCTGGAGGGAGTCTGAAAACGAGGCATTGAAGGCTGTAGAGGAGGCAGGAGTTGAAATTATCCGACCAGATAAGACGCTGTTTTCAGATGAAATAAAATCCATCTATGAACAGTACAAAGCGGACGAAGAATTTTACCAACTAATCCTTCAAATACAACAGACAAGGTGATATGGGCATACGTCAAAAAATAGACAAAATACTGGCAAATGCTCTTGTGCTGATCATGACAGCTATGGTACTCAATGTACTTTGGCAGGTAGTTAGTCGCTTCTTACTAGGCTCGCCAAGTTCATTCACTGACGAGCTGGCCCGTTACCTCATGATTTGGCTTGGAATTTTGGGAGCAGCCTTCGTTTCTGGTAAAAATATGCATGTGGCTATAGACGTATTGCCTTCCCGTTTAAACGCCAACACTCAGAAAAAATTAAAGCTAATTGTACGTATATGTATTATTCTTTTCTGCCTCGGGGCCATGGTCATAGGGGGTTTTAGGCTGGTGTATATCACCTATGTCCTAGACCAAAACTCCCCTGCTTTGCAACTCCCGCTGGCTTTGGTGTATCTGGTGATCCCAATCAGCGGTTTGCTGATCATCTATTATAAAACCACGGATATCCTGAAAACCTAGTTGCTATGGAATACGTACCTATCCTGGTTTTAATCTTGAGTTTTATTTGCCTCCTGGCGATTGGGACGCCTGTTGCCTGGAGCATTGCCATTTCCTCATTGCTTACCTTATTAGTCAGCATTCCCGCGCTACCCGCCTTTACCACAATTTCTCAGCGTATTGGTACAGGGCTAGATAGTTTTGCCCTTCTGGCCATACCTCTTTTTATACTCTCAGGAGAACTCATGAATAAGGGAGGTATTGCGCATAGATTGATTTCTTTTGCCAAAACCCTGGTTGGTGCCTTACCGGGAGGGCTTGCATTGATCAATATAATATCTGCCATGCTTATGGGTGCCATAGCAGGTTCTGCAATGGCTTCGGCCTCTGCTATGGGAAGCATTTTAGGACCGGAAATGGAAAAAGACGGTTACTCCCGGGAGTTTGGAGCTGCTGTAAATATTACCGCCGCTACAACCGGCCTGGTAATACCCCCTAGTAATATTCTTATTGTCTATTCTCTGGCAAGTGGTGGGGCCTCTATCGCAGCCTTATTTCTGGCGGGCTATATTCCAGGAATTCTGACAGGCCTGTTCTTGATGCTGGTCGCTTCGGTCTGGGCTAAGAAAAAAGGGTATCCCTTAGGGAAGCGAAGTAACCTAAAGCAAATATTTGAAACTTTTGTTGCCGCCCTGCCAAGCCTTTTAATGCTGGTGGTAGTTATAGGTGGCATTGTTACGGGAATTTTTACAGCTACCGAGGCTTCTGCCATCGCTGTATTGTATAGCTTCTTACTTGGCCTGTTTTACAAGGAAATTTCCTTTGATAATTTACCTAAAATTCTGTTAGACGCTTCGGCGACTACAGCTATTGTAATGCTCTTAATAGGGGCCTCTATGAGCATGTCATGGGCCCTGTCTTACGAAAACATACCCCAGGATATAAGCACCGCGCTGTTGTCAATTAGCGATAACAAGATTATGCTGTTGCTGATCATAAACCTGATCCTTCTTTTCGTCGGAATCTTTATGGACATCACGCCGGCTGTACTTATTTTTACACCTATCTTACTGCCTATTGCAACCAAATTGGGTTTAGACCCCGTGCATTTCGGCATTATCATGGTTTTAAATCTGTGCATTGGGCTTTGCACGCCGCCAGTGGGCTCTGTCCTATTCGTAGGAGTTGGCATTGCCAAAACTTCTATAGAAAAAGTGGTAAAACCACTACTTCCGTTATTCATAGCAATGATCATTGCTTTATTCCTGGTGACCTATTTGCCAGAGTTGAGTTTATGGTTGCCGAGGATGTTTGGATTCTAGGAATAAGCAGATGGTGCTGGTCTGCAGTATTATATATCGAAATAATTCCTGGCGTTGTGGTAGCAAATGTCTTCGACAATTTTCCCAAGCCATTTCTCATCCGCCGGCAACAATCCGTTGTCTACGTCTGTCCCCAGGGTATTGCACAGAATTCGACGAAAATATTCATGCCGTGGAAAAGAGAGAAAACTTCTGGAATCTGTCAGCATCCCGACGAAGCAACTTAACAATCCCATATTGGAGAGTGCGTCTAGATGCTTCTCAATACCATCTTTTTGATCTAAAAACCACCAGGCCGCACCATATTGCATCTTTCCCTTTGAGGTTCCATCGTTGAAATTGCCCATCATCGTGGCAAATACTTCATTCTGTGACGGATTTAAATTGTATACCACAGTTTTGGCAAGCTCGTTACTTTGGTCTAGTCGATTCAAGAACCCGCTAAGTGCTCTGGCCTGCAGAAAATCTCCGATGGAGTCAAAACCGGTATCAGGCCCCAGGTTTCTTAACAGCCGTTCGTTATTATTTCGTATTGCCCCTAAATGAAATTGTTGTACCCAACCCTTTTTATGGTAAAGCTTGCAAAGAAATTGAAGGGTATCAAACTTAAAAAACCCAATCTCTTCAGCAGAAAGAGCCTTGCCACGCTTTAGTTTTGTAAAAAGTTTGTCGCAATCAAAAGCCTCTTTTTCGAAATAAAAAAGCTTTTCCAAACCGTGATCCGCCAAACGGCAACTGTGATCATGAAAATGTTCGAGCCTGCTTTCCAGTGCGCTTAGCAAATCGGCATAGTTGTTTATTATACTACCTGTTGCATGTTCTAGCTGTTCAAGATATTCCAGATAGGCAGTGGTGTTTTCAACCGCCATGGCCTTATCCGGCCTAAATGTTGGTAGTACCTCGAAATTTAAGTCCTGAGCGTTAATTTTTTTATGATGCTCCAGGCTATCGGTTGGGTCGTCAGTAGTACATAGATGGTCAATATTAAAGGGTTGAAGCAACCCCAAGGTACTATAAGAAGCCTCCTGTAGCATCGCTGAGGTCTTTTCATAAATGGCTTTAGCATTGTCTGGGCTTAATAATTCCGAAATACCGAAGTAGCGCAATAGTTCTAAATGCGTCCAATGGTAAAGAGGGTTTCGAATTGTATAGGGCACGGTTTCAGCCCATTTGAGGAATTTTTCTTCATCGGAGGCATTTCCAGTGATATAAGCCTCATCAATGCCCAAAACCCTCATAGCCCTCCACTTATAGTGATCACCGGCCAACCAAACCTGACTGATATTTTCGAAAACCCTGTTTTCTGCGATTTCCTGAGGAGGAAGGTGATTGTGATAATCAATTATTGGAAGCGATTTGGCATACTCGTGGTAAAGCTTTTTGGCAAACTCGCCTTGTAACAAAAAATCATCGGTAATAAAGGTTTGCATCGAGGCTGTTTTTAAGAACGTATATTTTGGATTAAGGACAAAGTCTGGCGTACATTTTCCTCAAGCAATGAAAAATCCTGCTTCGCCAGGATTTCTCTACTAATTAGCTTTGAACCCATTCCCACACAACTGACTCCCGCATCGAACCAAGCCTTGAGATTTTCTTCAGATGGAGCCACACCTCCGGTTGGCATGATCGGAACCCTGGGATAAACTGCCTTGACAGATTTTACAAAACCAGGACCTAATACATTTCCTGGAAAGGCTTTTACAACTTTTGCTCCTAATTGAAGCGCTTGGTAAATTTCTGTAACAGTGCCGCATCCTGGTACCCATAACAAGTTTTCTTCGTTACAGAAATGCGCCATTTTAGGAATCATCGCCGGTGAAACTATAAAGCTTGCGCCTCGATCAGCGAATTTTTTTGAGTCGGCTGCTGAGAATATAGTACCAATACCTAATATTAAATCGTGATAGTTTTCAGCATGTAGCATCAAAGTTTCAAAAACTTCAAGGGCATTTTCGCCTCGGTTAGTGAATTCAAAAACGCGGACACCTCCATTATAGCAGGCGTCAAGCACTTTAATTGCTACTTTGGCATCGGTATGGTTGAAGACAGGAACAAAACCGCCTTCGCTCATACGCTGTACTATATCTCCCTGGGTCAATGCTTTCATATGTAAATATTAGCGAGCTACTCTTCCTGAAGCGTCCCCTCCCATTAATTTTTCTACTTCTGCAACACTCACCAGGTTAGCATCTCCTTTTATGGTATGTTTTAAGCAAGAAGCAGCAACAGCAAAATCCAATGCCTTCTGAGTGTCATCTGGATAATTTAAGAGGCCATAAATTAGTCCGCCCATAAAAGAATCACCCCCTCCCACACGGTCTACGATATCAGTGATCTGATATACAGGAGAGGTATACATCGTCTTTCCGTCATAAAGTACTCCCGCCCAGCTATTATGAGAAGCTGATATGGACCCTCGCAAAGTAGTAATTACTTTTTTTGTGTTGGGAAATTTATCCATCATCTGCTTACACACGGATAGAAAAGCCTCTGCCTTTACTTCATTCCCTTGAGTGGTGATATCGAGGCCCTCTGGACGTATCCCAAAATGCTTTTCCGCATCTTCTTCATTCCCGAGAATAACATCGCAATACGAAGTGAGTTCGGTCATGATACCCTCTGGTTCTACCCCATATTTCCATAGCTTCGCCCTATAATTCAGATCTGTAGATACTGTAAGGCCTTTAGCTCTTGCCTGCTTTACGGCTTCGAGGCAAACGTCAGCTGCACCTTGAGAAATCGCAGGTGTAATACCTGTCCAATGAAACCAACTGGCATCATCAAATACATGATCCCAGTCGATCATTCCAATTTGTATTTCTGCCATGGAAGAGTGCGCCCTATCGTAAATTACTTTACTACCCCGACTCACTGCGCCTGTCTCCAAAAAATAAATGCCCAATCGATCCCCGCCGAAAACAATTTTGTTTGTACCAACTCCTCGTTTTCTCATTTCCATTAAAGCACATTGACCAATATCATTATCAGGTAAACGTGTAACAAAATCTACAGGGACGCCATAATTGGCGAGCGAAACTGCCACATTTGATTCTCCTCCGCCGTAGACAACATCAAAACTGTTGGCCTGCGAGAACCTGAGAAAGCCCGGAGGCGACAAGCGTAGCATGATTTCACCAAATGTTATTATTTTCTTCATCTAGTCGGTTTGTTATCTTGGTAAAAGTATTAGAGTGCTAGTTATTTTTTTGATAATACCATATAAATTAGTTTATAAGGCTTTAAACTGTAATCAGCAACTCCTTCCTTTTCCTCATAGAGCAGTATTTCAAAGCCCCCAACTTTTTTAAATTTTTCTTTTAAGGCATTTTTTTCACAGCCAAAATCAGGGCGTCCCATTGCTATTCCTGCATCTCGGTGAAAGAATTCGAATACAAAAAGTCCACCAGGCTTAAGCGACTTCTTAATTTTTTCGGCAATTTGATCGGTCTCCAGACAAGCTCCGTACAGCCAGGTGATCAGATCCCATTTTTCTGCCCCATAGTCGAAAGTCTCATAACTTGCTATATAAGTCGTTAAGTTAAGCCCTTTCTTGTTGGCCTGTTCTACCGCATGGGCAACTGCCTTATCGGCCAGGTCGAAACCGGAGACGTCCCATCCTTCCTCGGCCAAATAAAGGGCGTTTCTTCCCTGACCCATGGCTACGCATAGGGCCTTTCCTGGTTTTACTGATTCTGAGGTCTGAACCAATAAATTGTTTGCTTCTTTTTTAAAGGTATAGGTGCTATCCCCCACAAGACTTCGGTTCCAGCGTTGACGTATACGTTCGTTTCTTTCTTCGGTCTCCGTTGTAGTTTGGGCTGTTAAGAAACCACTTAGGAGAAGTGCTGTAAGCATAGTAAAAATGGAAAGAGATTTCATGATGTATTTTTTAGTTTATTTGATAATCGTAAAATTACCTTTTAATCCATCCTGTGAATTGGTGCCCACCATAACCTCAAACTCGCCTGGCTCTAGGATAAACCCACCCTCACCATTATAGAATCCAAGTTCTTTTTCGGTAAGTACAAATCTGACGGTTTTTGATTCACCAGGATCTAATGCAAATTTCTCAAAACCTTTTAGTTCTTTAACAGGCCTTACCACACTTGCCACTTTATCTCTCAGATACAACTGAGCTACCTCTTCTCCTTTGAAATTTCCGGTATTCGATACCTTAACACTTACCATGATGTTTTTAGGATCTGAGGCGTTTATGTGAAGGTCTAAGTACTCAAATTGCGTATAGCTCAATCCATATCCAAAGGGATAGAGAGGTTCATTGCTCTCATCTATATAGTGCGACCAAAAGACTTCGGTTTTCGGTCCCGGTCTCCCCGTATTAAAATGATTGTAATAGATGGGTACCTGACCAACATTTCTTGGAAAAGTCATGGGTAACTTTCCACTGGGATTGTATTCACCAAAAAGCACTTCGGCAATAGCATGGCCGCTTTCTGTTCCCAATTGCCAGCATTCTAGGATAGCCGGAACGTTCTCTGCGGCCCAGGGAAGAGCTAGTGGACGCCCGTTCATGAGCACTAGAACAATGTTCTTGTTAACGGCATGTACTGCTTCGAGCAAGTCTTGCTGTACCCCGGGTAGATCTAATCGGGTTCGGCTTCTCGCTTCACCACTTTGATACCCATGTTCACCAAGTACCATAATAACAACTTCAGAATTACCAGCCAAAGCCACGGCTTCCTTAAAACCACTTTTATCTGTTTCATTGACCTCTACTTCATTTATGAAGCTGGTCGCTCCTATGGCGACATCTGCCCCTTTCACATAACTATACGAGCTGGTGTATTTTTCTAGTCCTTCGAGAACAGATATGGCGGTATTGTCTTCAGACCCAATTCTCCAACTTCCCAAAGGGCTGTTTTTGTCATCGGCCAGCGCACCGATGACTGCGATGCTCTGCTGGTCTTTTTTTAGTGGAAGCCGTTGGTTCTCATTCTTCAGCAGGACGATCGACTTTTTTGCCATATCGAAAACCGCAGCTTTATGGTCTGGATGGTAAATCAGGCCTTGCTCACGTTCCGCGTCACAATATTTATAGGGGTCGTCAAAAAGGCCTAGTTCGAATTTCACTCTTAAGATCCTTCTTACGGCGTCATTGACATGTTCTATTGCAACCTTCCCATCTTCGACCGCTTTTTTTAAGTGTTTGATATAAGCATGCGATTCCATATCCATGTCAGAACCGGCGTTTGCGGCTAAAATGGCAGCATCTTCCAGATCTTCGGCAAAGCCGTGTTCAATCATTTCTAAACCTGAACCCCAATCGGATATCACAAAACCATCAAAACCCCACTTTTCTTTTAATATAGTCCTTTGAAGAAAGGTATTCCCTGTGGCCGGGATCCCATTCAAGACGTTAAACGAATTCATTATAGTTTTTACATCATTGGCAACGGCCTCTCTAAAAGGAGGTAAAACGATGTTGTAAAGGGTATACGTACCAATATCTACCGTGTTATAATCCCTGCCGGCTTCGGAAAAACCATAAGCCGCCAGGTGTTTTGCGGTCGCGGCTATAGTATTTGCCTCAGACAGGTCTTCGCCCTGAAATCCTTTGATTCTTGCAAGACCTATTTTTGTCCCTAAATAAGGGTCTTCCCCGGCACCTTCCATAACCCTGCCCCAGCGAGCGTCCCTAGAAATATCTACCATGGGTGCAAAGGTCCAATTAATACCAACGGCCGAGGCCTCAATGGCGGCTATTCTGGCCGACTTTTCAATGGCTTCGAGATCCCAGCTGGCGGCTTCTCCTAAGGGAATAGGGGATAGGGTCTTGTGGCCGTGGATAACGTCATAGCCAAAGAGGAGCGGGATTCCCAATCTGGATTCATTAACCACGATCTCCTGCATTTTCCTGACATTCTCTGTCCCCTCAACATTCAACATAGAACCCACCATGCCGTTTCTTAAGTGTTCGTATTTCAGCTTAGCGTCTCCCTCCGCGGGCACAGGCCCTGTAACCTCCCAAAAGCCGTTGTATTGATTCATTTGCCCTACTTTTTCATCTAGGGTCATACGATCTAAAAGAGAATCTATTTTGGTCTCGGTTGCGTCAGTTTGCGCCATAGCGGATGTAGTATTTAGCGCTATTAGAACTAAGCTCAATTTTCTAAGATTGTTCTTCTTCAATTTAAAGCGCTTTTTATAGTTAGAGGAAGCCACACTGTCATAAGTCGTACTTCATAGTAATAGGCATTCAATGTAGTAAAAAAAAGCTATGTTAATCCTCTTTTTTAATCCTTAATATTTCGATATCTTAAGTTCACAAAAATTGGCATGGATTCAAAATATATTAGGTTTAGAAGGTTTACTGTTTATATCGCTCTTGCGCTTTACTTTCTTGGATTCCAGGGGCTTGCCCAGAACACTCAGGCTATTGAGGAGTTAGACCAAAAAGTGGAAGCCTTCCTTAAGTCGAACAAAAGACAGTGGCGCGATATGAATGTCCCGGCCTCTGATGGAGAATTGCTTTATGATATTATTATTGAAAAGGGGTATACCAAAGGACTTGAAATTGGTACTTCAACCGGACATTCGGCTATTTGGATGGCCTGGGCTTTCAGTAAAACCGGCGGAAAATTAATCACGGTCGAAATTGATGAAGCGCGCTACAAAGAGGCTATTGCCAATTTTGAAAAGGCGGGCCTTACAGACTATATCGATGCCAGGCTGGCCGATGCACATGAGTTGGTGAAGGAGCTGCCCGGCCCTTTCGATTTTGTGTTTAGCGATGCAGATAAGGGCTGGTATATCAATTATTTTAAGGATGTTTCTCCAAAACTAAAGAATGGCGGTTGTTTTGCAGCTCATAATATACGTCCTCTCAACAGGAGGGGCATGGCCGGGACCAAGGAGTATTTAGAGTATGTAATGAGTTTAGATGATTACAACACCACTGTAGACAATTCTGGCGGAGGCCTTGCGATTAGCTATAAAAACTGAGCTAAGAAAAACCCCGGTACTTCCGGGGTTTGTTCTATCTCAGAAATTAAATGCGAGTTTTTAATTTATCCCAAATTCTACCCCTAAGGCAATGGCGTCCCAGGTACCACCATCAACTGCGATACCTCTATAAGCCAACAAAATGGCAATGGTCTCCGTGATGTTATAACCTACAGCCGGACTGTAGTAGAAACCTCCATCATTCCCATCACTAACTCCTATGGCATAACCTAAGGAAGCCCTTCCAGAGAATTGGTCACTAAAGTTGTATTGTGCCATACCCCCAATAGGTAGGAATTGTACATCGCTAATTGAAATGGAAAAGCCACCACCCGAAATTTCATCTCCAAAAAAGTGCTGGTAGCCCGCAATGGGTCCGGCGCTGAAATTGTCATCAATCTCCAGGATGTATGCCAGATCTAAAGCGATCCCAAAAGTTGAAACATCCCCGGCATCTCCTATTGGCAATGCCAGATCTGCCCCTGCTCTAAATTGGCCTTGGGCTTGCAAAGTAGTTGTTACTAGTGTAAGTGCTAATGTAAATAATACCAGTTTTTTCATAAAGTTGAATTTTGATTACATCTTAAATTTAATACTTTTTTTCTGACATTTAACGTTTGATAATCTAATTTATTATGAAGTATTCAACAGCTTAAGAATACCAATTTATTCTATAAATACCCCTATTTTTGCACCATGGAAGAATGGTACCATTACCTGCTGCTGATCGGGGTAGGGTTCGCAGTTGGATTTATCAATACGGTAGCTGGTGGAGGTTCTCTTCTATCACTACCCGTTCTAATCTTTTTAGGCCTTCCGCCAAGCGTTGCCAATGGTACCAATAGGGTAGCCATCACCATACAAAACGCTATGGCCGTTGCCGGATTTAAAAGCAAAGGTGTCTCTACCTATCCATTTAATCTTTATTTAGGTCTTTCTGCCATTTTGGGAGCCATTATTGGCGCTCAGCTCGCTGTAGATATCAAAGGAGAGACTTTTAATAAGATCCTGGCCATAATAATGATCGTGGTAGTCTGCATCATTATTTTTAAACCAAAAATGAAGCTCGAAGAACTTGAAGAGCGGGTTACAGGTAAGCATCTTTGGATAGGAATTATTGCCTTCTTTTTTTTCGGTATTTATGGTGGTTTTATCAATGCGGGTCTCGGTTTTATTATAATTTTATTTTTGCATTATGTAAACCGGATGAACCTGGTGAGGGTTAATGCAACCAAAGTGGCCGTGGTGTTTATTTATACGCTTGCGGCACTGGCTGTATTCGTACTAAATGACAAGGTGATCTGGAAGGTTGGCCTGGTCCTGGCTATAGGAAATGGAACCGGAGCCTGGCTTGCCAGTAGAATTTCGGTAAATAAGGGGGATGGTTTTATAAAGACCTTCCTTGTAGTTATGGTGGTCATTATGGCTATTAAATTGTGGTTTTTCAATTAATTAAATTATGCAGGATATTATTGCTGATCTTGAGTGGCGGTATGCTGTGAAGAAGTTCGATACACAGCGCTTACTACCGGGTGAAAAGATAGAAAAGTTAAAACAGGCATTTAATCTAACAGCTACCTCCTATGGGTTACAGCCTATCAAGATGGTACTCGTATCTGATAAGGGCTTACAGGAACAGTTGGTTCCGTATTCCTTTGATCAGTTGCAAGTTGCTCAGGCCTCGCATGTCCTGGTGCTTTGCATTGAGACCAATATAGATAGTGACTATATTGTAAGCTATTTTCAGAGGGTGAAACAGGTAAGAGGTACGAGTGATGAAATTCTCAACCCCTTTAAAGAAGCCATGGTACAGAGTTTTGGGACCAAGGACGCGGATGAAATAAAAGAGTGGGCGGCAAAACAGGCGTATTTGGCGCTAGGGAATTTGTTAACCATTTGTGCAGCCGAACGGATAGATTCTTGCCCTATGGAAGGCTTTTCTCCATCGGATTACGACAGAGTTTTAAAGCTGACCGAGATAGGACTTAATTCTGTACTTGTTTTACCTGTAGGTTATCGTGCTGAGGACGATATGTTCCAGGGTTTTAAGAAGGTTAGACGGGCTATGGATAAGAGCATTATTGAGATTGGAAAGCAGTGAACAGTAAGCAATTAACAATTAACAATAAACAATAATCAGTAATTAATACTAAACATTCCCATGCCAGGATTTGAGTTTTTTGGAGAACAGGAAAGAGCACAGGTCAATGATGTTCTGGATTCGGGCGTGCTTATGCGCTACGGTTTTGATGGTATGCGGCAGGGGCGTTGGAAGACCAAAGAATTGGAAGCTGCGCTTGCGGCGAGAATGGCCTCAAAATACGCTCATCTTGTAAGCAGCGGTACAGCTGCCCTGACTGTGGCTATGGCCGGTGCAGGAATAGGCGCTGGAGATGAGGTTATTATTCCGAACTTCACTTTTGTGGCCAGTTTTGAAGCCATACTGGCCTTAGGCGCCATACCAATAATGGCAGATATAGATGATACGCTTACCTTAGATCCTAAAGCTGTTGAAAATGCCTTGACCAAGCGTACCAAAGCTATAATGCCCGTGCATATGTGCGGCTCTATGGCCAATTTGAGGGCTCTTTCAATGCTTTGTGAGACAAACAAGCTTTTGTTAATCGAAGATGCCTGCCAGGCCATTGGCGGTAGTTACGAGGGCAAACCTCTGGGTAGTTACGGAGACCTTGGATGTTTTTCTTTCGACTATGTAAAAACAATTACCTGTGGAGAAGGTGGCGCGCTTATCACCAATAACCCTCAGTACTACGACAATGCCCATCACTATTCGGACCATGGACACGACCATATTGGAGCTGATCGAGGAGCCGAGGAGCATCCTTTTCTTGGGTATAATTATCGTATTTCCGAGCTGAATGCGGCGGTAGGACTTGCACAAATTGCACGATTGGATGAGTTTCTTGAAATTCAGAAAAGAAACTACAGCATTTTGAGAAATGCCCTTGAGGTTCTCCCAGAGATAATTTTCAGACGGGTTCCGGAAACTGGCATTGAGAATTTTTCTTTCCTTAATTTCTTTTTACCGACAGAAACTATTGCCAAAAAGACTCAGCTGGCGTTGACCAAAGCAGGTATTGATGGTTGTTTTTATTGGTATGATAACAATTGGCATTACCACAGAAAATGGGATCATTTTAAGAATCTAAAAACTCTGGGCCCGGTTGCTCAAGAAGTACTAAATGGTTTACCGAGCTATAAAGAAGCGCATTTTGCCGCTTCAGATCAGTGGATGGGTAGAAATTTATCTTGCCTTATTAAGTTAGGCTGGGAGGAGGAGGAGGTTCACCAGAGAGCAGAAAAAATGGTAGCTGTGATCAAAGGACTTATCTGAATTTAGTAAGAGACATATTCAACGATCTCCAGGCCGTATCCAATCATCCCAACACGCTTTGTCTGACTGGTATTGGTCATCAAACGCATCTTGCTGATATTTAAATCATGCAGGATCTGCGCTCCAATCCCAAAGTCTTTCGCGTCCATTTCTATTTTTGGCGCTTTCATAATACCTTTTTCCTGGTTTTCACGGAGGCCACTTATCCGTTTTAACAAGTTAAAAGACTCGCTTTGCTGATTAATAAAAACAATGACGCCCTTGCCTTCGGCATTTAGAAGCCTAAACATATCGTCTAATTTTTTATCGGCATTGTTGGTAAGTGTCCCTAAAATATCATTATTCACCAGGGTAGAGTTAATCCTGGTTAGCACGGGGTCTCCAGATTTCCAGTTTCCTTTGGTAAGCGCCAAATGCACCTGATCGTTAGTGGTCTGCTGATAAGCATGTAAGGTAAAATGCCCAAATCTGGTCTCCAGCTCAAAGGCTTCCTTCTTTGTAATAAGGCTGTCATGCCTCATCCTATAGGCAACCAAATCTTCTATGGAGACCAATTTAAGATCAAATTTTCGCGCCACTTCCACCAAATGAGGTAGCCTGGCCATGGTGCCGTCTTCATTGAGTATTTCAACCAGGATACCTGCGGGTTCAAAACCTGCCAGCCTGGCAAAATCTACAGCGGCCTCAGTGTGACCGGTACGTCTAAGCACTCCACCATTTTTTGCGCGAAGTGGGAAAATATGTCCCGGACGCCCCAGATGCTGAGGTTTGGTTTCTTTATTTACCAGGGCTTTGATGGTCTTAGCCCTGTCATGTACCGAAATTCCGGTGGTACATCCATGCCCGATAAGATCTACAGAAACCGTAAATTGAGTATGGTGCAATACCGTATTATTTTCTACCATCATGCTCAGCTCTAATTCCTCGCAACGCGCTTCAGTTAGCGGTGCGCATATAAGTCCGCGCCCATGGGTAGCCATAAAATTGATCATTTCAGGGCTAACTGCCTCAGCAGCGGCAATGAAGTCGCCTTCATTTTCCCTATTCTCATCATCCACAACTATAATGACCTTCCCGGCCTTTATATCGGCAATTGCCTCTTCAATGGTGTTGAGTTGTATGCTTTTCTCCATACTTACATTCATGACGGTATCTCTTTCTTTTTCTTTCTAAACAGGCCTTTGAAAAAATCAATGACATGGCCAAAACTCGTAAGTCCACGGTCTGCAGTTGCCCTACGGGTTAAAAAGACCCCCAAAGGTAACATTATTAATGTGGATAGCCATGCCCCAAGTATCGGATGAATATTTCCCTCTTTGGCGTAGTTTCCGGCAAAAACTCCGATAAAATAATAGGCCAGAAATAATACAATAGCGATTACCATAGGCAATCCTATCCCACCTTTTCTAATGATTGCCCCAAGCGGCGCCCCAACGAAAAACAAAATTATACACGAAAAAGCAAGGGCGAACTTCTTATGTAAAGAAAGAATATGCATGTAGTAGATCTTATACCGCCTATCCATCTCCTCGGTTTTGCCCTCAATGGTATTTAAAACGTTCGAAACAGAATTAGAGGCAGAACCCAATAGTTGCGTTCGCTGCCATTCCTGGTAGATGTCTACCACATTTTCTACCTCATTTCCATAGGGTGAAGCCATCTCTACTTCTTTCTTAGGTAGTGTATCTGGTTTAGCTGCCTTCTTTTGAGCGATTAAGCCCTTGGGCAAAGCAGCAGGGGAGACTTCTCTATTATAAATGGGTGTACTATCGATTTCCTTTTCCAGGTCCTCTATCACTGTCGTATCTTTGGCGAATAAGGGGACAAAAGCTCCCATTCTATTGGAAATGTTCTTTGAGAAAGCAGCGATTACCTTGAGGTTGTTGTCTCCAATAGAATCGATATCTTTCTGAAGCCGCGAAATATTCTTCATTTTATCAGTCCTTATATTGCGCTCCTCTTCAAGGTCCTGATCATTATCGGGGATTTCGATATTAATCGTATAGGTTTTAAAATTCCCTTTAGTAAAAGGGTGTTTTTGCCTGTTTTTTTGCGCCTTAGGCACAATATCTTCGTAATAATGCCCGTCTTTAAGCACTAATTGAATGATTTCAGAGCCTTCACTGCTTATCAGCTCGCCAGTATTCGCTTTTATTACGGTGGTGTTCTTCTGTAATGCAGATTTTTTATGGATGATCACATTTTCAAGAAATCTGTCGTTTTCGCCATACTTCTGATCTACCTTGATGTTCATACCTTCAAAATCACTAAAAACACCTTCTTCAATAACGGCTGCCGGTTTTACCTTGGCGATATTTCGCCTGAGGTTATAGATCTTCTGTTCAGATGCCGGAATAACGCTATTGGCAAAGTAGAACGTAACACCTCCGAGGAAGGTTACGAAAATAATCAGGCTGAGCATGGATCGTTGCAGCGAAATACCGGAGGCTTTCATTGCAGCGAATTCATAGTTCTCGGCGAAGGTTCCGAAGGTAAGGATAGAGGAGAGGAGCACTGTAAGCGGAAGTACCTTTTCTGTTAAGTTAGGCATGAGGTAAAACAGAAACTTCCCGATGATAACAATATCTAACCCCTTTCCGGCCAGATCATCTATAAAAAGCCAGATCGTCTGAAATATGAAGATGAACATCAATATGACAAACGAACTAATAAAATTAAAGAGAAATCGCTTTAATATATATTGATCTAATATGCGCAATGGTCTAATTTCTTATGATGTAGTACCCGTCATTTTTGTACTTGTTCTCATCAAAAGTAAATAAGGTTTTTGATAACGGCTGATCTGTTTTAAAAGAATTAACAGTGATGGTGGTTTTAGTACCATTCTTTCCCGTTTCTATCAGCTTATAGATATGCTTGGTTTCTGCATCTATGCCCAACAAGATTGATGAGATTTCCGAGTTGGTATCTATAGGGATCAATTTTACAAACTGTATTTTCCTTCCCTGTACATTTTGAAGGATATCCCAGGAATAATTATGTCCTTGTTTGTAAAAAGTCAGCATTTTAGAAGGGGTAATAGTATTCTCCTCTTCTGAGCGATTTTCTATAGTAACTTCCTCATTTTCAGGAACAATGGTATATACTTTGCTCCCGTCAAAGAGCTGCTGGGAACCCAGATAGTTAAAGAGGTATTTGTCTCCCTGCAAAACAACATCACCCCGTGTTTCCTGGTTGATATTGGCTTCAGAGTTGTGGAGTTCGTATTTAAAATCGACGGAAATATTGGAATAGCCCTGTACCTTATTATAGACCTCATCCAATAAGGCTTTGGCCTTATCTGAGTTTTGGGCAGAGGCCCATGTCGTAAACAAGAGAGCAGTTGCTAAAAAAAGTATTTTCTTCATGGTTTATTTTGTTTCATTACTCAATAATTGATCCAGGGCAAACATATCGGGGACAAGTACCTGTCGGGCCTTGCTACCTTCAAAAGGTCCTACGATCCCTGCTGCTTCTAACTGATCAATAATCCTTCCGGCCCTGTTATAACCAAGCTTTAACTTACGTTGAATTAAAGAAGCTGAACCTTGCTGAGCCGTTACCACCACCTCGGCGGCATCCCGGAACATGGCATCCCTGTCTGCAATATCATAATCAAGACCTGTGCCAGAATCTTCTCCTACGTATTCAGGCAGCATATGGGCATCAGGGTAGCCACGCTGAGCGCCTATAAAATCTGCAATTTTTGCTACTTCGGGTGTATCTACAAAGGCGCATTGCAGACGGGTTATGTCATTGCCCTGAGTAAACAGCATATCTCCCCGACCTATGAGCTGATCCGCTCCCGGTCCGTCAAGAATGGTTCTAGAATCAATTTTTGAGGTTACTCTAAAGGCTATTCTTGCAGGGAAATTGGCCTTAATGATTCCAGTAATTACATTAACAGATGGACGTTGTGTGGCTATAATCAGATGAATACCAATAGCCCGCGCCAATTGAGCCAGCCTGGCAATAGGCGTCTCTATTTCTTTCCCCGCCGTCATAATAAGGTCGGCAAACTCGTCAATGATCAGTACGATATAGGGCAGGAATTTATGCCCGTCGTTAGGGTTGAGTTTTCTTGATTTGAACTTGACGTTGTATTCCTTGATATTTCTTACCATGGCATGTTTCAAGAGTTCATACCGATTGTCCATTTCTATACAAAGCGAATTTAGCGTATGAACCACCTTGGTAGTATCCGTGATAATAGCCTCTTCAGAATTAGGAAGCTTAGCCAGGTAATGTCGTTCTATTTTATTGTAGATGGTCAGCTCTACCTTTTTTGGATCCACCAAAATAAACTTCACTTCGGCCGGGTGCTTCTTATACAACAGAGAGGTTAGTACGGCATTTAGTCCAACAGACTTTCCTTGTCCTGTAGCTCCTGCCATTAACAAATGTGGCATTTTTGCAAGATCTACCACAAAAGTCTCATTGCTAATGGTTTTCCCGAAAGCAATAGGAAGTTGCATTTCGGCCTTTTGAAATTTGGTAGATGCTATGACCGACCGCATTGATACTATGGTGGCATTTTTATTTGGCACTTCAATCCCAATAGTTCCTTTTCCGGGAATAGGGGCAATGATCCTAATTCCCAAAGCCGCCAGAGACAAGGCGATGTCGTCTTCCAGGTTTTTTATTTTCGATATGCGAACCCCGGCTTCTGGCACTATTTCATAAAGCGTGACAGTAGGCCCGATCGTTGCTTTAATTTGAGCGATACCGATTTTGTAGTTCTTTAGTGTCTGTACTATTCGGTTTTTATTGTCTTCTAACTCTTCCTGGTTAATGGTAATACCACCCGTGGTTCCATGATGGTCCAGTAAATCGAGATGCGGAAATTTGTATTTGTTCAATTCAAGGGTAGGATCGAACTCTCCAAAATCCTCAACTAATTTATCTGCAAGTACATTTTTCTCTTCTTTTTCCTCGGTGATTTTCTCCACCTTCATCTCAATATTGGCCTCATCAGTAGCTGCCTTCTCTTTTGTCTTAGTGCTCACCGCAGGCTTTTTATCTTCTTCTTTTTCGAGAGTTGGAATGTCTTTCTTGTGGGTGTAGGTGTCAAGGACTACCGGCGACTCATCTTCCACGTCCAGGACGATACTTTCTCCACTTTCAACTGTAGTTGTATTTCCGCTAAACTCTGTAGCGAGCGATTTCTGGTTGCTCTTAAAGAAATTTACAAGTCCGTCTGGCGTGAACTTAAAAAGTCGCACTAAAATGACCATCAACCCAAAAATCAAGATCAATAAAACACCAATTTTTCCGGCGTAGTCCTGCAGAAAGTCATTCATTTCATAACCTATGAGTCCCCCTAGCAAGGGTTGTTCATATGCGAAAAAGCCGAGCGCAACAGAAAGCCAGATAACAAAAACCAGACCCCAAACCCATTTGCTTAGTAGCCCTTTTTTACTTAGGCCTAAAAACATATAAAGGCCGGTAATACAGAGTAAAAATGTAAAGATAAAAGAGGCAAGGCCAAAACCCTGATACATAAAAAAATGACTCACACTGGCTCCAAACTTTTTTAAGAGATTTTCGGCTTCCGCGTTTCTATCGGCAAACTGAGCAAGCAGACTTTGATCTTCCTGCCAGGTGAAATAATATGATATAAACGAGAAAAACAGAGCAATACTAAGCAGTACAAGCAGACTGCCCAGGATGATCTTATTCTGTTTTGAAAATTTAAATGAAACCTTTTTTTTAGAAGACGCAGGCTTTTTCTTTGTTCTCTTCTTTGCCATTAAATCACGCTATACTTTGGGGTAAAAATACAAATTTACGAGCTACCCCTGTTCATAAGGGCTTGCTAAAAAATTTTTGGGATGTAAATGATCAGTCCAACGATCCCTGCTGCAATAGATACGAGCATAACAGCTCCGGCGGCTATGTCTTTGATAAAACCAATTTTATCGTCAAACTCGGGTTGAATATAATCTGAGGTCTTTTCAACTGCGGTATTCAATCCTTCGATACCCAAAACAAGGGCTATAGAAAGAATTTGTAAGATCCATTCAGTAGGAGAAATATCGTAGTAAAAACCCGCCGCGGTCACAATGAGGGTAATAAAGACCTGTACCTTAATACTTCCTTCGGTACGAATGAGTAGTAATGCTCCTTTCAGGGCATAGCCTACGCTTCTGATCCTATTTACAAAAAAATTTTCTTTAGCCATCCATCAAGGCTTCGAGTGCGGCTTTATAATTAGGTTCATCGGCTGTCTCGCCTACTTGTTCTGTGTGCAATACCTTGCCTTGTCCATCCAAAACTACTATACATCTTGAAAGCAGGCCCTGAAAGCCACCATCTGCAAATTCAACCTGGTAATCGCTTCCAAATTTGTGGTCTTTAAAATCTGAGAGCATATGAACTTTATCTATGCCCTCGGCTCCGCAAAACCTCTTTTGAGCAAAGGGCAGGTCTCTGGAAATGCATAAAATTTCAGTATTCTCTAATTCGGCGGCCTCCTGGTTGAACTGCCTAACAGACTGGGCACATGTTCCTGTGTCTACACTGGGAAAAATATTAAGAACCAGTTTTTTGCCACTAAAATCTGATAGTGAAGCCGGTGAAAGGTCGTCTTTTGTAAGTGTAAAGTCTGGAGCGGTGCTTCCCACGGAAGGGAGGTCACCCAGTGTATGCACTGTATTTCCTCCTAAAGTAATCGTTGCCATTTGCAGTATTTTAAATTCAGCGTGAAATTAAAAAAATAATGGGGGATAGGGAATACCCTTTCTAAGAAAAATATCATCAAATCCTGCTAAAAGCAGTAAGTTTTAAAAAATTAGGCCTTTGAGGTAGTAAGCTGCTTTATTTTAATGTTAAGTGCTGCGAATAATAAAGTGGTAAACGGACTTAGCCAGTTAAATATAGCGTAGAAAAAGTAGTCGGCTACACTGACTCCCAGCACACCGCTATGATATGCACCACAGGTATTCCAAGGGATTAATACTGAAGTTACCGTCCCTGAATCCTCAAGGGTCCGACTGAGATTTTCAGGAGCCAAACCTCGATCTGCATAGGCCTTTGAGAACATTTTTCCGGGAACTACAATAGCCAAATATTGGTCTGAGGCAGTTACGTTCAGGGCGAGGCAACTCCCAACTGTACTTGCAAAAAGACCAAAGGTTGTTTTAGCCATAGCTAAGAGCGACTTGGTAATTCTGGACAGGGCTCCAATAGCATCCATTACCCCTCCAAAAACCATGGCGCAGACAATAAGCCAAATAGTTCCTAACATTCCTGCCATGCCCTTGGCTGAAAAAAGGTCGCTAAGGGCGGCATTATCTGTGGCGATTGAAGTTTTAAGGGTAATAGCGTTTAGTATTCCTTTGTAACCAGATTCGAAAGTTAATTCATCCGTACCCGTAATTCCGGCAACAATGCCGGGTTGAAAGAAAAGCGCAAAAACACCTCCTAAGAGGGTTCCTACAAGAAGAGCCACCAGAGGGGGCGTTTTTTTAACGATCATAAAGATCACCATCAATGGTACGAGAAAGAGCCATCCGTTTATATTGAATGTAGCCTTAATGGAACTTAAGATTGCCGCCGTATCTGCTTCCCCGCTTGTATCGATATTTAGTCCGATAATTATGAAAACCAACAGTGTTACCGAAATAGTGGGTATGGTGGTCCAGGCCATATATCTTATGTGACCAAAAAGCTCACCTCCCGCCATGGCAGGAGCCAGGTTGGTAGTATCGCTAAGGGGAGACATTTTATCTCCAAAATAAGCTCCCGAAAGTACAGCCCCTGCTGTCATCCCTAAAGAAATGCCTAAAGCGTCTCCAATCCCAATCAGCGCTATCCCAACTGTTGCTGCGGTAGTCCAGCTGCTTCCTGTGGCTATAGATATAATTGCACAGATTACAACACAGGCTCCCAGGAAAATAGTGGGGTTTAAAATTTGCAGTCCGTAATAGATCATGGCAGGAATGATCCCACTGATCAGCCAGGTACCTGCCAGGGCTCCCACCATAAGTAAAATAAGAAGGGCCCCGGTGGTAGATCGCACGTTTTCGGCCACTTCGGCCAGCATCTGTTTGTAGGATACTTTGTTAAAAAATCCGACGATCGCGGCAACTGCTCCTCCCATTAGTAAGATAAACTGGTTAGATCCGCTAATTGCATCATCGCCGAAAACATAGACATTATAAGCAAGCATGCCTACAAGGGCAAAGACCGGAATAAGTGCTTCCCAAATATTCAGTTCCCTATTTTCAACTATATGTTCATTCTGGCGATACTTGTTAGATTGCTTATCGGACATGAGTGTAGTTTAGTTTGTCCGTAATAATACGACTTTGCCTACGCTTCTGCAAACCCAGAGAACACCTACAGTTAAACAGAGACTGTCTTTTTGCTCAGTATTCCTATTTCTTCCATACACTCTTTCATGAGTAGATAGGTCCGGTGAATATCGTTATCGAGTCCTACAGAAAAGCGTATCAAACCGTTGGTTAAGCCCATGATCTTCTGTTCTTCTTCAGGGATCTCCGAGGAAGTGGAGGTGCCGGGAGCGCTAAAAAGCGTTTTGTAAAAGCCAAGACTTACAGCAAGGTAACCGAGGTTTTTTTTCTGCATCAGTTCCATCAGCGCATTGGCGTTATCTAAAGTGCCAACATCCAGTGTCATGATTCCTCCAAAACCGTATTCTGCGGTCATCTGACCCTTCATAGCCTTATGACCAGGGTGGGAGGGGAGCCCGGGATAAACCACGCGCAAACCATCTTTTTCGAAATTATAAGCCAGATACAAGGCATTTTCGCTGTGCTTTTTTATCCGAATGTGCAGTGTTCGCATATTTTTTAAAATTGAAGCCGCTCTAAGGCTGTCAAGGGTGCTACCAAGCAGCATTCCTGCTCCTTCGTTTACATCTTTGAGCCCCAGGCAGAATTCTTTGCTTGCGCATACGGCACCTGCAACGCAATCACTGCTTCCGTTAATGAATTTGGTAAGGCTGTGTACGACAATATCTGCGCCCAATTTGGCTGGTGCCACAGACAAAGGCGAAAAGGTGTTGTCGACGACAAGCGGAATCTCATTTGTTTTGGCAAGTTTGGAGAGCTTCGAAATATCTGCGACTTCCAAGAGTGGGTTGCTAACAGACTCACAGTAGATCATCCTGGTATTCGCCTTAATGGCTTTTTTGACGACTTCAGGTTTCGTAATGTCAACAAAGGAGACCGAGATATTAAACTTCTTAAGGAAATTCTTTAGAAAGGCATAAGTTCCTCCGTAGATTGTTCTGCTGCTTACAATATGGTCTCCTGCATCACAGAGTTGAAGAATAACGGCCGTAATTGCCCCCATACCACTTGAATAAACGTTTGCGGTTTCTGTTCCTTCCAGGGCCGCCATGGCTTCCCCCAGGTACAAGTTTGAGGGGGAAGAATGCCTGCTGTAGAGGTAACATCCTTCGGTATTACCCTCAAAAGTATCGAACATGGTCTTGGCTGAGAGGAAGGTATAGGTTGAAGAATCTGAAATAGAGGGGTTAATTCCTCCGAACTCTCCAAAGTATTGTAAATCCTGTAAGTGGTCTGAAGCTTTGTATTTCATAGTCTGGTAAATTTGAAGTATAAAATTAGCAACTACTTGAAATAATATCAATTAAATACTAATATTATAGATAAATAATCTATTATTATTGATATATTTAGAATATTATTCTATTTTAATACGTTAATTTCTCGAAATAGGGAAAAATTATTCAGTATGGCACTAGATCAGTTAGACACCAAACTTTTACAACTCTTGCAGACCGATAGCAAGCGTACAACCAAAGCCTATGCCAATGAATTGGACTTGTCTACAACAGCCGTATATGAGCGCATAAGACGGTTGGAAAAGTCTGGAGTTGTCACAAATTACGTGGCGCTTGTAGATAAGAAGAAAGTAGATAAGGCCTTTGTGGTCTTTTGCCATGTTAAACTCATACAGCATATCAAGGAATATGTATTGCAATTTGAACGGGAAATATTGAAACTAGAGGAAGTAGCAGAATGCCAGCATGTAAGTGGTGACTACGATTACATTTTAAAGATTTACGTAAAAGACATGGAGGCTTATCGCCACTTTATGGTGACTAAACTTACTGCTATCAAAAATATTGGTAGCACCCAGAGTTCCTTTGTCATTTCTGAGGTAAAGCATACTACAGCCATTCACTTGTAAGGTAATACAGGATCGCTTGTCTAACCATAAAACATTCGTATTTTTGTTGTTCTTGAATGATTCTATTCAACAAAAATAGTTCTATACATCCAAAAAGATACTTATGACTCAATACGATGTGGCCATTATTGGCTCTGGCCCTGGAGGGTATGTCGCGGCTATACGCTGTGCCCAGTTGGGGATGAAAACCGCGATTGTTGAAAAATACGCAACTTTAGGAGGTACCTGCCTTAATGTTGGGTGCATCCCGTCTAAGGCGCTCTTGGATTCTAGCCATCATTATGAAGATGCTATAAAGCACTTTGATACACACGGTATAGAAATACCTGGTGAAGTTAAGGTGAATTTGGAAAAGATGATCGCCAGAAAACAGGCTGTCGTAGATCAAACAACCAAGGGCGTTCAGTTCTTAATGGATAAGAACAAAATTGATGTTTATGAAGGGGTGGGCAGCTTCAAGGATGCCACACATATAAGCATTAAGAAGGGAGGAGCTAAGGCCCAGGTGATCGAGGCTAAAAATACCATTATAGCCACGGGTTCTAAGCCTTCTTCACTTCCTTTTATCACTTTAGATAAGGAAAGGGTAATCACCTCTACAGAAGCCCTGAAACTTACAGAAGTGCCCAAGCACATGATCATAATTGGAGGCGGGGTAATAGGACTGGAACTTGGTCAGGTATATAAACGATTGGGAGCAGAGGTAAGTGTCGTAGAGTTCATGGACCGGATTATTCCAGGGATGGACGGTGCCTTGTCTAAAGAGTTGATGAAGGTACTCAAGAAGCAAAAAATGAAGTTCTACCTTTCGCATAAAGTAAAGTCAGTAGAACGAAAAGGAAACGAAGTAACAGTTAAGGCAGATAATAAGAAAGGTGAAGAAGTGGTTTTTAAAGGAGATTATTGTCTCGTTTCTGTAGGTAGAAGACCGTATACTGAAGGTTTAAATGCCGAAGCTGCCGGTGTAAAAGTCGATGAACGGGGTAGGATAGAGGTGAATGACCATCTTCAGACGTCAACTCCTAATATCTACGCCATTGGTGATGTCATAAAAGGCGCCATGCTTGCCCATAAAGCGGAAGAAGAAGGTACGATGGTAGCCGAATACCTTACCGGCCAGAAGCCACATATTGATTATAATTTAATCCCAGGCGTAGTGTATACATGGCCCGAAGTTGCCGCGGTAGGAAAGACAGAAGAAGAATTAAAAGAAGCGGGAGTAGCCTACAAATCTGGTCAGTTTCCTATGAGAGCTCTTGGCCGCTCTAGAGCAAGCATGGACATTGATGGTTTTGTAAAAATACTTGCCGATAAGAGCACCGATGAGGTACTTGGTGTGCACATGATAGGCGCAAGATGCGCAGACCTGATTACAGAAGCTGTCACCGCTATGGAGTTCCGAGCGTCGGCAGAAGACATTTCAAGGATGAGCCATGCGCATCCCACCTATGCCGAAGCTGTAAAAGAAGCAGCCCTTGCGGCCACAGACAACAGGCCGCTACACATCTAGTAAAAGAAATGATAAAAAGATAAAGCCCCATCACCTCTGTGGTTGATGGGGCTTCTCTCCTTCATAACAATCCTCTTCATTTAATCAATCTTAGCTGGGGGAACGCTGCCTTGTAGCCAAACCAGAAGGCATTATGTGTGGCAATCCGCCTTAAAGACTGCCCACTATTCGTTGCAAGTACATTTTCACTTATAGTCCAGTGTTGCCCCTTTTCATCAGTCGCTGTGCTTTTGCCATCGTAGCCGGTAAATTTGATATCCCCGGTTTCAAACACACGATGCGCTCCTGAGCGGTCTGTAAAAACGGTAAACCTTACCGGGCCGACTGCCGAACTAAAGACAGTATTCTTCCTAAGAAAACGACTGGAAATAGCCAGGTTTTCTGTAGTTTTTTCGGGTATCCTAATAGCCAGAATCTCGTCTTTATTCTTTAAATTATTATCGGTCTGCGGGACGCCAAACATAAGCTCGTCAGTGGCAAAATATGCTTTATAGGCTACTCCTTCGCCATAATCTCTTCTATGCCCTGTATCAAGGGATAGCACAGTAGTTTTCGGGTGCCTTTTTTTCCATTCTCCCCAGTTGGTGGTCACCACGCTCAAATAATCGAGCTGAATTCCTTTTCCAACTAACGGACCAATAACCGGCTCTCCTTCAAGGGTACTCCAAAGCGATTGTGTTTTTTTGTCGTACATCAATTTGTTAGATCGATATAAAAACCCACTGGTACCTAGTTGATATTGCCGCCCCTCATGAGAGGTTTTGTAGAGAATTACAGTCCCGCAAAGGGTACAATAAACCCCTGCAACAGGTTCACCTCCAACGGTATCGGTAAACATTTCGTGCCAGGCCAGGATTCTTTTAGGATAGGCCCTGGCATCTCCATTAACCTCAATTCCGAATACGACATCAGTGTCCTTCAAATAGCTTGCATCATCGGCCTCTAGCATTTTTGGATTTCTCAAAGGCGGAATACCGTCTTGTAAAACTCCTCCCCAACGGACCTCATCGAGGCGGATGGTACTTTGCTCAGCTCTTTCGGAAAAGTAACGGTAGAATCTTGTATCTATGACCTGGTGTATTTTCGCTTTAAACTCAAAATATTCCTTACTATACACTGGTTTTTTGTTCCAAATCCATCGAAACCATTTGTCAAAATCATAACCAAACTGCTTCGATGTCTTTCGCTCCAGCAGGCGAAGCAGTTTCCCGGACACAGCTCTGCTTTGAGAGAAATAGACACTTTCTATCAGCATTATTTCATAGGTATCATCCCAGTTTTTATCAATATAGGTGATAGCCTTTTTAGTTAGAGCTTCGTCCGATTTGGTTACGAGGTCTACAAAATGGGCTATTGCCTTGTCATTGAAGGCATGTCTATCTCTAGATGTATTATCCACAGATTTTCCATCTCCTTCATTGATGGCAAAAATCAAAAAAACGACTCCGAGAATAAAGGAAACCAATGTGCCATATTTAATGTATGCAATCATAAATTTTTATCGCTATAACCCATATAGTCGATAGGTTAACCCCCTAATTTCAGTTTTAACGATAATTTATGATATGGGAAAAAGTGTGGTTAGTGTTTAATGAGTCCGAAAATACGTAGGAGCCTAACAGCGTAAAGTTTAAGTTGCTTTTGAGCGAAGGTATACCATGGCTCTACTTTTGACAGGATAAGGCGTTTGTAGTTAGACAAAGCCAATTTTATTCTTTCCTCATTGGTATCGTACTTCAGCGCTGCATAGGAGCAGAGGATCATAAAGGCAATAGCACCAAGAATCGCTATTTGTGGTGTGAGTTCATAATTAAAGAAACGGTATAGACCCAAGCCGGTAAAACTTCCGTAGAGAACAATAAAGTGAATTACATAAATAGATAAAGTATTCTGCCCGATCCGCAACATTGTATTGTTCATCATAAACTGCCTGAAAAGCATAAATACTGAGAAAACTACCAAAACATCGCCCAATCGGATAAAGAGATAGTTGTTAAAATAGATATCCGCGAAAAGCTGAATACCACTCCATCGAGACAAATTCACGAAAAGATCTGAAGAGAAGAAAATTAATCCTAAACCTAAAACTAAAGAAGCTATAATGGCCGTAGGATAAATTCTCCGGGCGTCCTTAAAGCGGGTAAAAAGTATGGACAAAAATCCACCGAAAGCGGTGTACCCTAGCCATGGAATGATGGTAAAGACGGAGCCATTGGCTCTGGTAAAGTAGTTTGCCAGTCCTTCAGGGAGAAGCGGATAGGTCCAAAATTTGTATATGGGTTCAAAAACGAATAGAAGCAGGGTTATGCCCAATAGCAAAATTGGAAATAGCGATTTCCTTTTTTTGTAAGTGAGCAAATAAGCTCCAATAATGGCAAGTATGGACAAGCCAATGCAATGCAACACGTCTACCAGGAAGAAAGCATCGTATAACTCTCCTTTAAATAAGCCAAAAAGATTAAGTCTCAGCAGGTAACCAATTAGTAGCAATTGCAGGCCTCTTCTAATACCTTTTTTTATTCTTGGATTGTCAAAACCAAGCTGGGGTACTCTAATAAGCAGAAAAGTAAAAATGAAGCCCGAAACCGTAAAGAAAACAGGTGCCGTTATCCCTCTAAAATACTTCCAGGTCGTGAAAACCATGTTGTTAGGGTCACGAAAAACAGGTTCTAAGAGACCGTCAATAAAATGCCCCTGAAGCATCATTAGGATAGCCCACGCCCTCATAGCATCTATGAAATACAATCTGTTTGTCTTCGTTCCCATCTGAAAATTCTACCCTATATACTTGCCGTACAGTCTTTTTGGATGTTTCGTAAGGCAAAATTAGACAAAATACTCGCAAATAAGTCTTATTTGCGGTATTTTCGCCGCTGTAATACCTTTAATAACGCTATGGCAACAATTTTAGCATTTGCAGGAAGTAATTCTACTACTTCGGTTAACTTCCAACTTGTAAAGTACACTACAGCTCAAGTGACGAACCATGAGGTGCAGTTACTAAACATGGTCAATTTTCCATTTCCTATGTACAGTTTTGATCATGAGAAAGCAAAAGGCTTTTCTAATTCACTTATAGAATTTAAAGATGACATTCAAAAGGCAGACGGACTTATTATCTCTGTCAATGAGCACAATGGCAATGTTTCTGCCTACTTTAAAAACGTGATCGATTGGCTTTCCAGACTGGACAGGGGATTTCTAAAAGGAAAGAAAATACTACTGATGTCCTGTTCTCCCGGTGGTCGTGGAGGAGTTGGAGCATTGGGTATTGTAGAGGCTATTTTTACCAGATTTGGAGCCGAAATCATAGCCACCTTTTCACTTCCTTCTTTTAATGATAATTTTGACGATGCCAAGGGAATTCTTAATACAGCACTTGCTGAGAAACACAGCGAGGCACTGGCGGCATTCCTGGAAAAAATCTAACACATCTTGAGGGACAAGGTCACTTTTGAGATAACAAATGTTCCGAGGTTCAAAGAGGCACTTCTACAGTGGTCCCAACAGTTTAATGAAGTTTTATGGTTAGATAGTAATGACCATAAGGACCCTTACAGTTCGTTTGATGCGCTGCTGGGAGTCGAAGCCAATTCTACATTGGTTTGCAAGCACCATAATGCTTTTGAAAAGCTGAAGGCCTACAGGAAGGAGCAGCCTGACTGGATGCTGGGGTATTTGTCTTATGATTTGAAAAATGACACAGAGCAACTGGCTTCAGGCAATCAGGATCATCTCAATTTCCCAGAATTGTTTTTTTTTCAGCCAAAAAAGTTGATCATTATCCGCGAAGGCCGTGCCCATTTCCATTATTTAAAGGAATTTAGTGATACCATTGAAGGTGATTTCCGATCAATTTCTACTTATCAACTAGCTAAGGGTACAAGGGCAAAAAGCGCGCAGTCTCCTGTTAGAATACGAATGCGAATCTTTAAGGACAAGTATTTCAGCAGGGTTCAGGAAATGCTCTCGCATATCCACAGGGGTGATATTTACGAGGCCAATTTTTGTCAGGAATTCTACATGGAGAATGCAGAAATAGACCCTCTGCATACATTTCAAAACCTGAACGCTATTTCTTATCCTCCTTTTGCTACCTATTTGAAATTTTCAGACAAGCATTTGCTTTCGGCCTCGCCTGAACGCTATTTAAAAAAAGAAAAGACCAAGGTCATATCTCAGCCCATTAAAGGCACGGCCAAACGCTCTATGGACTCGGTCGAGGACCTCAAGTTGAGAAATGATTTAAAAACCAATGAAAAAGAAAGAGCCGAAAATATAATGATCGTTGATCTGGTTCGTAACGATCTTTCAAAAAGTGCCACAAGGGGAAGTGTAAAAGTAGAGGAGCTCTGTGAAGTGTATTCTTTTGCGCAAGTGCATCAAATGATATCTACAATATCGGCAGAACTCCCTGCAGATGCAGATCCGGTGGACATTATTAAGGAGTCTTTTCCGATGGGAAGCATGACAGGAGCACCTAAAATCTCTGCCATGAAGATCATTGAAAAGCTGGAGGCAAGTAAACGCGGGTTGTACAGTGGAGCTGTAGGTTATTTTACCCCTGAGGGAGATTTTGATTTTAATGTGGTAATCAGAAGCATATTGTACAACGCAACTAAGGCCTATGTGTCTTACTCTGTAGGAAGCGCAATTACCGCCAAAGCATTGCCCGAACGCGAATATGAAGAATGCCTGTTAAAAGCAAAGGCAATGAAACAAGTATTGGAAAATGGTTAACTTCCCTTGCCTAAGTGATTTTTAAGCATGTTGCAGGAATTTAAAGATTGGCTCCAAAGCAGATTTCCCGAACTTCGGGATGGTAGGTTGTTACTGGCATGTAGCGGCGGAATAGATAGCATGGTACTAGTGCATCTTTGTAGGGAGAGCCAACTACAATTTTCAATAGCCCATTGCAATTTTAAATTACGGGGGAAGCAAAGTGATGAAGATGAGAAATTTGTGCATGAGTGGGCTGCTGACCATAAGATAAGGCTTCATATTACCAGCTTTGATACTAATACATATGCCCAAAAAGAAAAACTATCTATTCAGATGGCGGCCAGGAAACTGCGTTATGAATGGTTTGAGCAACTATTAAAAAAGGAAGGGTATAAATGCGTGCTTACAGCTCACCACCTGGACGACAATCTGGAGACTTTTCTTATTAATCTTTCCCGGGGAACGGGTTTAGAAGGTTTGACAGGGATTCCTGAAAAAACCGGAATCATTTGCCGGCCTTTATTACCATTTTCCAGGGCGCAAATTGAAGCTCATGCCAAATCTCAGAATCTGTCATGGCGAGAAGATGCCAGCAATAAGGATATCAAGTACCTTAGAAATAAAATAAGAAAGCAGCTGGTACCTGTTCTCAAAGAATTGCACCCTACTTTTTTGGCCAATTTTTCAAATACGCTGATGTATCTTTCCGGAAATGAAGCAGTTCTGGATTCCTACAGGAAGTCCCTAAAAAGAAAATTCTTCAAAAAAGAGAAGGATATCATCAAAATTCCCATAGCAGTTCTTGAAGAGTTGGCACCCTTGAAACCTCATATTTACCTGCTTTTTAAAACCTATGGTTTTACCGAATGGAATGATGTCGCAGGACTTTTAAATGCCTCCAGCGGAAAGGAGGTCAGATCAAAAACCCATCGCTTACTCAAAGACAGGGAAGTCCTTTTACTTCAGAAAATAAGTGCCACGGAAGACGAAAAGCAAGAATTACCGGCTGCACCTTTTGAGCTTAAATCGCCTGTTCACCTCGTTATAGAAAAGGTCGATGCAATCACTGAAACGGCTAAAGAAATACTATATGTTGATAAAGAAACGTTAAATCCTAAGCTAATCGTAAGGAAATGGAAGAAAGGAGACTATTTTTATCCTTTAGGAATGAAGGGCAAAAAAAAGCTTTCTAAGTTTTTTAAAGACGAGAAGACGGACCAGATTTCTAAAGAAAGACAATGGTTACTTTGCTCAGGAGACGACGTGGTTTGGGTAATTGGAAAAAGAGCGGACGACCGTTACAAAGTAAGGAAGAAAACGAACGAAATTTTGAAAATTAGTTGGCAAGAATGAAGACCCTATTCACATTCTTTTTACTAATTCTGATAGGAGTTAGCAGTTGGGGACAAACCGAGGATGACCCGGTTCTTTGGTCTCAGGAGCTCAACCAAATAGCCGAAGATGAATACGAACTTGTGTTCACAGGCATTATCCTAGACGGTTGGCACGTATACTCACAACATACCGCCGATGGGGGATCGCTCCCAAGCGTTTTTACTTACGAAAAGGCTGGAAAGGTCTATGAGTTGATCGGAGACACTTCTGAAAGCGAAACAATTACAGCCTATAGTGAGATCTTTGAGGTTGACGAAACTTTTTTCAAAAAGAAGGCTGTTTTTAATCAAAAAATCAAACTTCTCAAACCCGAAGTAAAGCAAATAACCGTGAGTTTGTTTTATCAGGTTTGCAAAGAAGTTTGTATTCCTAAAGAACAATTATTCCATTTCTCTTTAGATGGTAGCGCGGTAGCAATAGAGGAAAAGGCTCTGGACGATAAGAGCAAGGCGCTTGGTGCTGCCTTAAAACTAGATCTTAAGAACAAAGAATTACTATCCAACGAAATCAATGGAGAAAGTGGGGCTTCATCAGGACTCCTTATGATTTTTGGCCTTGGCTTTTTAGGTGGACTCATAGCACTTTTAACGCCCTGCGTATTTCCTATGATACCCTTAACGGTGTCTTTTTTTACAAAACACTCCCAAAAGAGGTCTAAAGGAATTAGGAGTGCCCTCCTATACGGTTTTTTCATTGTCTTCATTTACTTTTTACTCAGCTTGCCATTTCACCTCTTTGATTCTGTAGATTCTCAGATTCTCAATACGATCGCCACAAATATTTGGTTGAACCTTCTTTTCTTTTTGATTTTTGTCTTTTTCGCCTTTTCCTTCTTTGGATATTACGAACTCACTTTACCCAGCTCATGGGCAAATAAGATGGATGCCGCGTCTTCCAAGGTAGGAGGAGCCCTGGGAATCTTCTTTATGGCTGTGACCTTGGCAATCGTATCATTTTCATGTACCGGACCTATTTTAGGTGGTTTGCTGGGCAGTACGGCACTTGCTGAAGGAGATGTAGCTAATAATCTCTCGGCAGGAATGCTTGGTTTTGGCTTGGCATTGGCCTTACCCTTTGGTCTTTTTGCGCTTTTTCCCACATGGTTGAACTCACTGCCAAAATCCGGAGGATGGATGAATACTGTTAAGGTTGTTCTTGGGTTTCTGGAACTGGGCCTGGCACTCAAATTCCTTTCAAACGCCGATTTAGTTGGGAATTGGGGACTACTTAAAAGGGAAATTTTCCTAGGTATTTGGATTTTACTGTCCCTGTTATTGACCTTATACTTATTCGGAATCTTTAGGTTTCCACACGAAAACAGACAAAAATTATCTGGGACAAGGAAGGGGATAGGATTGCTCTTTGCTGCATTTACAATATACCTTAGCGTTGGGGCCTTGCAGCTAGGTAATCTAAAATTGTTAAGCGGATTTCCTCCACCAGATTTTTACAGTGTACTTGAAAAAGAAAGTGATTGCCCCCTCGGTATAGATTGTTTCAAGGATTTTGACGAAGGTGTAGCATATGCAAGACAAGTCAATAAACCTATTTTACTTGATTTTACAGGATGGGCCTGTGTGAATTGTCGCAAGATGGAAGAAAATGTTTGGAGTGAGCCCGATGTTTACCCAATGTTAAAGAACGACTACGTTTTGATTTCACTTTATATAGACGATCGAAAAAAACTGCCCGAAGAGGAGCAATTTGATTTTAAATTCGATACAGGAAGGGTAAAAACCATCAAAACCATTGGTGAAAAGTGGGGTACGTTTCAAACACTCAATTTTGGGGCAATATCTCAGCCTTACTATGTATTGCTTTCCCCAGAACTTGAAGTGCTAAATAGCGCCATCCAGACCACAGATGGTGAAACCTATAAGGATTGGCTGGAAAGTGGCCTTGAAAAATACCGCGAATTGGCACTGCTAAAAGAACGCTAGAGCCGTACAATTTCCTTTAAGACCCCAGACCTTTTTAGTTTAAGAAGTTATTCCTTGATTTTCAGCAAGTTCGATACTCCCGGCCTTCATGTCCTTTTTTTATCGTTAAATTACCGCTATATTTAAGTACAAAACTACCCCGTGAGACGACTAAAAAAAATAGGCATTGTTCTGCTTGCGCTTTTCGCGATCTTATTCATCATTGGCTTCATTGTACTTCAAAGCTTAAAACCGGATTATGAGGGTGAAAAGCAATTAAAGGGGCTTTCTGAGGAAGTTCAGGTCTATTTTGATACTTATGGCATTCCGCATATTTATGCCAGCAATGAGAAAGACGCTTTTAGAGCGTTAGGTTATGTTCACGCTCAGGACAGGCTGTGGCAGATGGAATTGCTAAGGAGGGTTGCCAAAGGAGGTCTTTCAGAGGTTTTTGGGAAGGATCTTATAGCTACAGATCGCTTTTTCCTATCTCTCGGAATAGATGAAAACACCACCGAAACCGTCTCAAAACTTGACAAGGAAGATCCTGTGGTCTTGCTTTCGCAAGCCTATTTAGATGGTATTAATACATTTATAGCTGAAGGCCCTACACCTCCTGAATTCTATCTAACAGGGCTGGAAAAAACTCCCTTCACACTGGAAGATATTTATAATGCAGTTGGTTATATGGGTTTTTCTTTTGCCATGGCGCACAAGACAGATCCACTTTTGAGTAGCATTCAAAACAAACTGGGTCCGGACTACCTGGCAGATTTAGAAGTGGAGGGAGACCCTAATACCGTTCTAATTCAGAATTACAATCAACAAAGAATTTCAGACTCGCTGATAGCCGGCACCTACAAGGCTTTGAAGGGCCTTCCGTTACCGCAATTTGAAGGTAGTAATAGTTGGGTAATAGGGCCTGATAAGACAAAAAATAAAGCTGTCATATTAGCGAATGATCCTCATATTGGTTTTGCGCAGCCCTCTGTATGGTATGAAGCACATTTGATAACTCCAAATTTTGAGAAATACGGTTATCATTTGGCGGGCGTTCCTTTTCCCTTGCTGGGGCATGATAGAAATTTAGCTTATGGCTTAACCATGTTCGAAAATGATGATGTGGATTTTTATTTAGAAGAAGCACATCCTACAGATCCGAAAAAATATCGATTCAAAGAAGGTTGGAGAGATTTTAAGGAGATCTCTAGGACCATTAAAGTTAAGGATAGTGGAGAAATAGAATTTAACTTTAGGAGAACGCATCATGGACCAGTTCTAAACGAAATTGCCAAGGAAATTGGAGGAGAACGCCCTGTAAGCATGTCATGGATCTATACCCAGGTAGAAAATAAAATCTTACATGCCCTTTATGAGATAAGCCATGCAGAAGGAATTGATACATTCCGAAAGGCGCTTCCTAAAATTCATGCCCCGGGTTTAAACGTAATGTATGGTGATTCAAAGGGTAATATTGCCTGGTGGGCCGCGGCCAGACTATATCAAATGCCCGATAGCACAAATACGAAATTGATCTTGAATGGAGCCTCGGGGAATCAGGAAAGGGCGCGCTATTTAGAATTTGATGAAAACCCGCAGGCCGTTAATCCTCCCTGGAACTATGTGTATTCGGCGAATAATCAGCCTGATTCCATTAATGGAGGTTTATATCCTGGATACTATTTACCAGAGAACAGAGCCAAACGTATCGTAACACTTCTAGACCCCAAACACGATTGGGATAAGGCCGCTGTAAGTGAGATGATCACCGATGTTACCTCCTCGGTAAACCCCGGTGTTGTTGCAGAACTTGCGAAGCAAGTGAACTATAAACAGCTTTCAGATGAACAGATAAAGGTACTGGATGATCTCAGTGCCTGGGACGGGAATTATGAACTCAATACCAACCAGGGGACTATTTATCACCGCTGGATATACAGCCTTCTAAAGAATACTTTTGAAGATGAACTAGGGGAAGATCAATTTACCCAATTCAATAGCACGCATCTTCACAAGCGCATTATTGCTTCAATTGTTTCTAAACCTTCCTCTGTTTGGTGGGATAATGTGCATACAAAGGACGTCGCGGAGACTCAAAAAGAAGTTGTTACCGTTTCGTTCATTGAAGCGCTGGATTTGCTCAAAAAGGATTTTGGTGCAGATTCAAGCCTATGGACCTGGGATAAGGTACATACACTAGAACATAATCACCCAATAGGACAGGTAAAGGCGCTTCGCTCTTTCTTTAACGTGGGACCATTTCCTGTACACGGTTCCCGAGAGGTGATCAACAATATGGCCTTTACTCATAATCCCGAAGGTTTTTATGAGGTGGGGTCAGGCCCATCTACCCGCCGCATTATTGACTTTTCCGATATTGAGAATAGTCTTAGTATCTTACCTACCGGCCAATCCGGAAATCCTTTCAGTGCGCACTACGAAGATCAGGCCGAGATGTATCTGAACGGTGAGTTCCGTAAAATGATGATGAACAAAGAGGAAATCCTATCAGCTTCAGAATCTTTGCTTATATTTAAGAAAAATTAGCTAATTCAAAAAATCCGATTTTCTATTCTGATTGAATTCCTATTCTAATTCCTTAGGGCTGGTACGTCTTTTAATTTCAGGATAGTCACTTCGGCGGTCGTGTATGAGAAAACAACTACTCCTTGTCTTTTCCTTCCTGGTATTTTTTTCGGTTTGCGCACAAGAGAACCGTCCCACTGTAACGGTTTCTGCCTCAGACAGTACGATACTTCAGGTTTTAATGCAAATTGAATCAACCAGCTCCTATCGATTTTACTTTGTACCTGAATGGTTCTCAGACCAGAAAGTGCAATTGAATTTCAGTGAAGCTTCCATTGAAACAGTGCTTCAGGAACTCTTCAGCGAAACCGAAATAAACTTCTTTTTATTGAATGATAATCAGATAGTCTTATCGAGAAATAATCAGATCTACGACCAACTCCCGCCTGGCTTTTTCAAAAAGCAGGAAACCGATATAGCACCCTTGGAAGATGAAGATGATACTGAGGTTAGACCCGCCCCCGTATTTTACGCGGAAGAACGTTCTCCTGAAACCAATGAGGTTGAAACTGTTCGAATAGGCCGAGAAAACAGTGAAGACCGTAAAAGTCGTTATCGTCTTAGCGGCGTAGTCCGAAATATAAAGACCAAAGAACCTGTAGCGGCAATCTCCATTGTGATAAAAAATAGGGGAATTGGAACAGTAACAGATGACAACGGGTTTTACCAGATAGACCTTCCTGCCGGGGTAAATCTTTTAGAAACGCGTTTTCTTGGTATGCGAAGTGTTCGAAAAAGAGTGCTTATGTACAATGATGGTCAATTAGACCTGGAGGTAGAGGAAAGCGTACAGCAATTAAGTGAAGTGATACTGGAAGCAGATAGGGACAGAAATGTGGAAGAAGAAATAAGTGGGACAGAGGTCATTGAATCTGAGGAAACCAAGGAAATTCCGCTGGTGCTTGGCGAGCGGAATGTTTTGCAAGTCGCAACTACTTTACCTGGTATCTCCACAGCAGGAGAGGGAGCATCTGGCATTAATGTACGTGGGGGGAAGACAGACCAGAACCTCTTTTTACTCGATGACGCGGTGGTCTATAATCCCACACACTTTTTTGGAATTTTTCAGGCACTTAATCCTTTTGTTACAAAAAGTGTTGAGATTTATAAGGGTAATATTCCTGTAGAATTTGCCGGCAGATTGTCTTCCGTTTTTGATATTAAGACCATTGATGGCGACGTAGAAAAATTTGCCGGGGAGGCCTCCATTGGTCCTGTAACTGGAAATTTAGCGCTCGAGATCCCAATTAAAAAAGACAAATCGTCCCTAGTCCTTGGTGGTAGAGGAGCCTATTCTGACTGGATTTTGCGCTCGCTTGATGAAGAAAACCTTAGCAATAGTCAGGCCTCCTTTTATGATGTGGTTGCCAATTACACGGATAGGATCAATGAAAATAACCGCATAAAGGCCACTGCTTATTACAGTAGGGATGCCTTTTCTATTACCTCCGATTCACTTTTCGGATACAGTAATCGCGCTGCATCCCTGGTATGGAATCACAAGTTCAATGAAAAAAATAATGGTAGTCTGGTAATAAGCAATAGTCGCTACGCCTTTGATATTGGTTTTGATGGTGAGAGCAATACGGATTTCGATCTGGAATATTCCGTAATGGAAACCGAACTTAGGCTACAGAATAACACCAGGGTTAACGACGCACATTCGCTGAACTATGGGATTTCCGCAAAACTTTACAATGTAAACCCTGGTAATATAGATCCCAGTGGCCCCGATTCTGATATTTTGGCTATTGCGGTTCCTGAAGAAAAAGCATTGGAAGCCGGGGTATTTATTGGAGATAATTTTACGATATCCGAGAAGTTTGCCATAAATGCCGGGGTCAGATACTCACTTTTCGCGGCACTCGGCCCCTCGGAACAGCGTATCTACCAGGCAGGAGTTCCCAGAAATGAGGCTTCCTTGACTGGTACAGAATCTTTCGATAATAATGAGGTCATTGAAACATATGGCGGTCCGGAAGTTCGGGTTTCGGCACGGTATTTATTTGCTCCTGATTTCTCGATAAAAGCGAGTTTCAACAATATGTACCAGTATATTCATACACTCTCTAACACTACTACAGTTTCACCCATAGATACCTGGAAACTCTCTGACGGGAATATAAGGCCGCAAACCTCGCAGCAAGTTACTTTAGGGCTTTTTAAAAATTTTAATGAAGACATGTTCGAGTTGAGCCTGGAAGGCTACTATAAGGAGGCCCAGGACGTGCTCGACTTCAAGACAGGCGCGCAACTACTGCTCAATCAACAAATTGAAACAGAGGTTTTGCAAGGAGATGGAAGAGCCTATGGGGTGGAATTTTTAGTTAAGAAAAATCGGGGTAGGCTTAATGGTTGGATGGGTTATACCTATTCGCGTTCAAAAATCCGTTTTGATAGCCAATTTCCTGAAGAGCGTATTAATAGCGGGGTGTTTTTTCCGGCGAATTATGACAGACCACACGATTTTAGCCTCATTGCCAATTACAAGTTTACCAAAAGATACAGTGCTTCGTTGAATTTTGCCTATCAAACAGGGAGGCCGGTAACATACCCTATTGGGCAATTTAATTTCAATAACGCTGAATATGTTTTTTACAGCAACCGCAATGAATTTAGGATACCTGATTACTACAGGCTCGACCTGGGAGTAAATATTGAAGGAAACCATAAGATTAAGAAGTTTGCCCATAGCTTCTGGACCATTTCGGTCTATAATGTCTTAGGAAGGAATAACCCCTATTCTGTGTTTTTTGTGACAGAACAGGGCGAAGTAAAGGCTTTGCAAAGCTCAATTTTTGCAATCCCAATACCCTCTATCACCTATAATTTCAAATTTTAAGATCAGTTTGACGATGATGCGAACCTGGAAAAATTTGATCGTTGCTTTTATAGTCTTTTTCAACGCCCATAGTTGTGTTGAGCCCTTTGACGCCGAGACCCGGTCTTTTGAAGATTCTATCGTGGTTGATGCCTTATTGACATCGGAACTTAAGAATCACCGTGTAATTATCTCCAGGACCTTTTTGTTTGAAGAAGAACAGGCAAGAGCAGAACAGCGAGCCGAGGTCAGTATTGTAGATGACCAGGGTACCAGATATGCATTTGAAGAAAGCAGTCCGGGAGTCTATCTCTCTGCTGAAGTGTTCGCAGCGAGTGCCGGGCGGTCATATCAGCTTGAAATAGATACAGAAGACGGGAGATCTTACCTTTCCGAGACTGTTCAGACCCCTGAAAATGTTGGGATTGATGAACTTATGGCGGTAAGGGAAACAAATGATTTCGGGGAAGATGGGGTGAGTATAGTCTTGAGTAATTCTACTCCGGCTGGCGAGAGCAACTACTTTAGATACGAATATGAAGAAACCTATAAAATCATCGCCCCTTTTTGGACACCTTTTGAATTTGTCGTTGTAGACAAAATAGCCTGTGAAGATGGTGATGCCTTTGAGGTGGTTACCAGGCCCGAGCAAGAAGAAAGACAGATCTGCTACAATACCGTTAGTTCTATCGATATTGTGCAGGCAAGTACCGCAGACCTTACCACAAATGATCTACAGCGTTTCCCCGTGCGCTTCCTCAACCGCAATAATTACATAATTTCACATAGGTACAGCTTGTTGGTAACCCAATATACTCAGACACCGGAAGCCTTTTCATACTATCAAAACCTAAAGGATTTTTCATCCTCTGAAAGCATATTTTCTGAAAGACAGCCAGGTTTTCTGTCTGGTAATGTCCTCTCCCAAAATGCCGCTGATGAAAAGGTCCTTGGCTATTTTGAGGTGGCCTCGGTCACAAGAGAACGCGTTTATTTTAATTACGCAGACCTCTTTCCGGGAGAACAACTTCCTCCTTATGCCATTATTTGCTCCCCGGTTGGTAAGCCGGCCTTAATACCAGAAGGATACCATTGCGATGGTTTGGTCTGTGATGGAAATTGCGAATCTCCACTGATTAACCAGATAGAAGCGGGCCTTATAGTGTATTTCCTTGATAACGATAATTATGAAACGGAGATCATAGAATTTGGCGGGTTTAGCCAAACCGGGCCCTTTTTAACAAAGGCGGCTGCATGTGGAGATTGTAGAGAATTAGGGAGTAATGTAGTACCCGAATTTTGGATCGAATAAATTATGATAAGAAGAATTTACATAGTAATCCTGTTGCTGGTTTCATATGCCTGTGTCGAAGAGTTTGATGTGCCTGATGGTTCATCACAAACTATCGAGGATATTCTGGTGGTTGAAGGTACACTGACCGATGAACTTAAAAGGCATCGTTTGATATTAAGCAAGATCAATCCAGACCTTGAGTTTCAGCAAGATTCCGTAAACCCTAACCCTTTTATTCCTCGTTTTAACATCATGGGTGATTCGGTTATTTACGAAGAAAATGCAAACGTCGCTGTTCTTGACAATGCAGGGATTCGTTATGAATTTGACGAATCTTCTCCCGGAATCTATGAGTCTGTAGCTTCTTTCGCCGCAGAGTTAGGAAAGACCTACCAATTGGAAGTTACCACTAATGATGGCCGAAGATTTTCTTCTACGCCTATGGAGATAACCGGACTATCTAGTATAGATGACATCCGTGCCGAAAAGACAATTAGCGACTCTGGGGTTGAAGGAATTGGAATTTTTATTGATGGTAGTCCGCTGCAGGGGACGGCTCATAATTTTCGGTATACCTATGAGGAGACTTACAAGATCATTGCTCCAAATTGGAGCCCCTTCGAATTTCAGTTAACCAACTACGACCCCTGTGCCTTACCCGTTGTTACATACGATTTGGATGTAGTGCCTAGAACTCAGGAAGAACAGGTTTGCTATAATACCCTTCCCTCCAACGAGATTGTGCAAAACCAATTAAATGACGATGTTGGCTTAGAGAATTTTATGGTCCGGTTCATTGGGAAGGACAACTTTATTATCTCGCATCGCTACAGTATTGAGGTAAGCCAGTTGGTGAGCAGTACTGAGGCCTATGGGTTTTATGAGCAATTAGACAATTTTAGTAAAAACGAGAATATATTTTCTTCGGTCCAGCCGGGTGCTATTGGCGGAAATATTTCTGCGCTTGATGGTTCGCAGGCTATGGCAATAGGCTTTTTTGACGTGGTTTCTGTTTCAAAAAGTCGTGTTTTTTTAAATTTTGCTGATTTTTTTCCGGATGAAGATTTGCCACCTTACCCCATCAATTGTAGTCTGCACTCCTCGCCAGAATCGCATGTTTCATATTGCGCCAACTCGCTGTCTTCCAATAATTGCCCGCAATCTATCATCGAACGCATAAATCTAGGTATAATCTCTTTTATCGGGGATAACGGGTCAAACATTGGCACTTGCCCAGGTCCTTATATTTATGTGGCAGCCGCCTGTGGAGATTGCACAGAACTAGGAAGTAATACGGTACCCGAATTTTGGGTGGAATAATATAAATGGTATGAAAAGTAAATTAAGAATTGTGTCTATGTTCCTGTTTCTTTGCTTCGGGCAACTTTGTGCGCAGGTAACTATCAGAAGCGAACAGGAGTTACGACTTTTAAAGGACACTCCTTTAGAGACCATTTACCTGCATCACCCATCTAGCGTCCTCTTTCCAGGCGAATACCTCTTTTATTCGGTTTATTGTATCAATATGGCTACGTATAGGCTGAGTCGTACAAGCAGTATTGCTTATATAGAGCTACTTAGCGAAAAGGGGGGAAAGGTTTTTTCTCAAAAAATCACCCTGGAGAAGGGCAGAGGGCAGGGCGATTTTTTTATTCCTGTTGATGTTCCTTCGGGGAATTACAAATTAGTAGCTTATACAAATTGGATGAAAAATGCAGGCGTCGCCCAATTTTTTCAAGACGACATTGCTATAGTTAATCCCTACCGCAATAATCAACAGTCGCTTTGGGTCGAAGCAGATAGTAGTATGGCGCAAATGGAGGTTCGTACACCAGAGCGCATTGCTTTGTCTGCTGATAGTTTACTTCAACTAAATACAGACCAGGCCACTTATTCTAAAAGAGCACCCATTAAACTCAACCTAAGAAATTTTAAAGGACCTCTGGGTCACGGTAATTATTCTATTTCTGTTCAGAAAGAGGATCCTCTGCAAAAGCGTACAGATAAAACCGCGGTCTTGTTTTCCAAGGAGTACGCGACTAAAACAAAAGAAATTCCGCAAAGGGTTAATACCGTGGTAAATATTCCGGAACAACGCGGAGAACTAATCGCCGGTAAAGTAACCGATGGCACCACAGGTGGAATAGCTGAGAATAAATGGATTGGAATTTCCCTCCCGGGACAGGATTTTCAAACTAAAATGGCCCGGACAGACGCCAGCGGTAATTTTTATACCTATGTAAATAAGGCTTATAGCACGGAAAATGCTGTTTTGCAACTCGTGGTTAAAGAAGATGCAGCTTACAGCTTCAAAATGTTTGATCTTACAGCTGTAGATTATAAAGGGCTTTCTTATGAGAAGTTTAGTTTGAGCGAAGAAGCCAAAGAGGCCATATTAGAACGGAGCATTCATAATCAAATAGAGAATGCATATTTTGAAGTAAAACCTGATACGCTTAAAGTAATCCCCCCAACAGACCCGTTTGACGGTGAAATACCCCAAGAATTTGTACTGGATGATTATACCAGATTTCCAACCTTGAGGGAAACTTTAGTAGAGGTTATTGAACATGTTTGGGTAAAAAAAGAGGGGAAAGACACCTACACTTTTTGGGTAAGGCAGCCGCTAGACCCAATAAATAGCGAGTACACCTCAGATCCACCTTTGGTGACGATCGATGGGATTTTGATACCGGATCACAACGGCATATTAGACATGGATACAAAGACCATAGCGTCTATTAAAGTATTGAGAAATAAGTATGTTTTAGGAGCTAACACCTATCAGGGGATGGTGGTTTTAGAAACCATTAATGGTGACTACCTGGAGACGCTAGACCAAAAAAAGACATCGCTGGTACCACTTTTGAAACCAAGAGCACAAAAGACTTATTTTCATCAGCAGTACTCAGAAAACACTCTTGAGAATACTCAAAGGATCCCTGATTTTAGGTACCAGCTGTTATGGGAACCACAGGTGAGTCTGGATAGCGAAGAGCTTAGCTTCGTTTTTTTTAGTTCAGATGTGCCTGGCACCTATGTCATACGGCTAGAAGGCTTTACTACGTACGGGAAACCCATTTCCCTGCAAAAAACTTTCAGAGTGCAATAGTATATTGCTGGTTTAGGGCATTTTCCTTATCGGCCCGAAGGCAATAAACTAATATTTTTAAATGCTTACCAAAGTCTATGGCAGTGCTGTATTTGGCATAGAGGCCACTACAATAACACTTGAAATTAATATCGATAAGGGAATTGGCTATCACCTTGTTGGCCTTCCAGATAACGCTATTAAAGAGAGTAACTATAGGATTGCGGCTGCTTTGCAGAACAATGGATACAGGATTCCCGGTAAAAAGATCATAATCAACATGGCCCCGGCCGATCTAAGAAAAGAAGGATCTGCTTATGATCTTTCACTGGCGCTTGGTATTCTGGTAGCTTCCGGGCAAATTAGGGCTGAAACCATAGGTGATTATATCATTATGGGAGAGCTTTCATTAGACGGTTCGTTGCAACCCATTAAAGGGGCCCTACCCATGGCACTTAAAGCTTTAGAGGATGGTTTTAAAGGTGCTATCATACCTAAGGGTAATGCGAGAGAAGCGGCTGTCGTAGAAGGGTTTGAAGTGTTCGGAGTGCATTGCATCGCCGAAGTAATTGCCTTCTTTAACCAGGATGAGCCGCTTAACCGAGAACATGTAGATGTCAAAGAAGTATTCTATGAAAAGCTAAATTTTCCGGAGTTCGATTTTTCGGATGTCAAGGGCCAAGAGAGTATAAAGCGCTGTATGGAAATTGCGGCTGCCGGCGGGCATAACGTCTTATTGATAGGCCCGCCAGGCGCTGGGAAGACAATGCTGGCGAAACGATTGCCTTCAATTTTACCTCCCATGACCTTACACGAAGCGCTTGAGACTACTAAAATTCACAGTGTTGTTGGGAAGATTGGAAATGCAGGATTGATGAGTAGCAGGCCTTTTAGGAGTCCGCATCACACCATCTCGGATGTCGCCCTGGTCGGGGGTGGCAGCTATCCGCAACCCGGAGAAATATCACTTTCACATAACGGAGTCTTATTCCTGGATGAATTACCTGAGTTTAAGCGCAGCGTACTTGAGGTATTGCGCCAGCCCCTTGAAGACCGGGAAGTGACTATATCTAGAGCTAAATTTTCAGTGACTTATCCCAGTAGCTTTATGCTGGTTGCCAGCATGAATCCCAGTCCAGGAGGCTATTTTAATGACCCTGATGCCCCTGTCAGCTCTTCCCCAATTGAGATGCAGCGCTATTTGAGCAAGATTTCCGGGCCTTTGCTTGATCGTATAGATATTCATATCGAAGTCACGCCCGTGCCTTTTGAAAAACTTTCCAGCGCCCGTAAAGGAGAAAGTAGTCTGGTTATTAGAAAGAGGGTTACAGCGGCCAGAGAGTTGCAAACCAAGCGTTTTGAGGCTATGACTAATGTTCATTACAATGCCCAGATGAATAGCAAACAGATACGGGAATATTGCGCCCTGGACTTAGAATCACAAGAGCTATTAAAAAATGCTATGGATCATTTAAAACTGTCTGCCAGGGCTTATGATCGTATTTTAAAAGTGGCACGAACCATTGCCGATCTGGAGGAAGTTTTAGCATTACAAAGTCACCATATCAGCGAAGCTATTCAATATCGCAGCTTAGACCGGGAGGGTTGGTTGAGGTGACTTTGAATAGGAGTTCCCAGTTTTGGATTTCGGCTTGTTGTTTGTCATTTGGCAGGGAGCTCTTTGAACTTGCACTTGCACTTTTACTTTATACCATAGACTGCCTGGGGTTCCAAACCCCGCCCCAACATAAGTTACACTCGTGCCTTGTAATTTCCTTGCAGCTTTGGCCTAAAGCTAGTTTCTTATCATAGTCTTAGAGCGCTCGAATCCAAGACCTTCAAAGGCCACCCACTCCAAAACGACGAGGAAATAGTTGGATCACATTTTCCGCATTAAAGGTATTATTCTGTATATTAGACAGATAGAGAGTGCCAAAAATGGAAACAAAGAAAATAACTGACGAGAAAAAAGATTTTGAGGCAGACGCAGAATCCAGACTATCAGAGGAGGAGAAGGAGTATAGGCTGAGGGAAGAAGCCGAGGCTAAGCGCAGGGCTGAGGTAGCCGCCCGAATTAAGAAGCAAGCCGAAGAATCTGCCAGGAGAAGGGCAGAGGAGGATAAGTTATGGGAAGAAGCCATGGCCAAACGAAGAGCAGAGATGGAGAGAAGGATTTTGGAAGGAGTGGAAACATCTGCACCCCCAGGCCTTCAGGAAGCAAACAAAGAAAGGTCCTCAATAGCTGCCAAGAGAAGAAGGCGAGAGGAGCAGCGGCTTAAGAAAAAACTTGAGGCCAGGAATCTTGTACAGAAAAAAAGTAAGGCGAAGCCCATTACCTCTAATAGGGAAAAAAGGGAAGGTGTAGAGGAAGAGCATAAAACGAACATAAAAAATAGGGTATTAGCTGGATCCCTAATTGCCCTTTTTGCTATTCTTATAATATGGATATTTTCAACTCAGAATTCAGAGGCCGAAAATTCTACACCTACTTTAACCAACACAGAAACAGCTGCTGGTAGCGGTACCGCTGATTCTGCTGAAACTAAGACTGTTCCAGTAACTGAAAACAACGGGTTTATAGAGCTTAAAGTGGGTGATATGCTTGAGGGGGGTATTATTTTTTCAATTGATCACAACTCAAAATCCGCTAAAATTGCTCATCTAAAAGACGCCGGGCCAATGCCGTGGAAAGATGCCATGGAAATTCATGAGCAGTTAGGGCAGGGGTGGAGATTACCCAGCTTAGATGAATTAGAAATTATGTACCAAACCATAGGGCCAGGGGCAAGCAATATTGGCGAGTTCACAAATGGTCTTTATTGGAGTGCAACCCCTTATGACGATTTCCAGGCCCGACTCTTAAGATTTTGGGATGGTAATACCTCCTTTCATTACAACAGATTTGTAGAAGGTCGGAAGTTTAGTGTTAGGGCGGTACGCGATTTCAAACCTTAATTGGTAGCATTACGGGCTTTAACCGTTACTATTCTCAAATTAGGTTATAGCAAGGGGCTTAAGCCCCCGCCCCAAAATTAATTTAGTTCAACTCACTGTAAAAAACATGCAAACTGGATACGAAATCTTCTAATGAGCTTATTAAGGTATGAATTGTAGCTTGCGGGTTTTTTGTAGTTTGGTTCTTTAGCGTTGTACAGCTGACGTGCACCTTACTCAACAACTTCATTCAAAACCTCCCAAACATTGTCTGCAAGAATTTGCTGTCCCTTGGCCGTGGGGTGTATGCCATCTTCCTGATTTAATTCTGGAATACCGCCAACATTGTTTAGTAGAAAAGGAATTAGATAGGTCTCATTTTTCTCTGAGAGTTCCGGAAACAGATTTCTAAAGGCTGTGGTATAGGACTGGCCCATATTCGGAGGGATCTGCATCCCGGCAAGGATGATCTTTGTTTCGCTATTGGCCGCTTTTACCGCTTCAATAATAGCCTGTAGGTTTTTCCTTGTTTCTTCTATGGCAATACCACGTAGGCCGTCATTTGCTCCCAATTCTAATACAAATACATCAATTTTCTGGGTCAGTAGCCAACTTAACCTGTTTTTACCCGAAGCAGTGGTTTCACCGCTTAATCCCGCATTGATCACCTTGTACTTAAAACCTAAGGAGTCTAACCTGTTTTGGATCAGGGCAGGAAAAGCTTCAGTGGTCTCCAAACCCATCCCGGCAGTCAGGCTGTTACCAAAAAATAAAATGACTTTTTCATCTACTGTATTTTCGGCCTTCCTTTCAGGGGCTTCTGTGGTTGCTGCTTCGCCTTCGGTGCCCGATTTGTTGTCTTTAGACGAATTGCCTCCGCAAGACAGTATCAAAAAAAATAGAAATAGATAACAAAATTTTAACATCGCTCGCATAAAACTTTAGACTAATATCAAAAATCATTCTGTATTTTACTTCCTTTTATGGAAATATCACCTAAAAATACCTAGATGTCAAAGATATTAAACGTACAGAACCTGGAGAAAAGCTATAGCAGTGGTTCTAAAGAATTAAAGGTTTTGCACGGAGTTTCCTTTTCAATAGAGCGTGGAGATACTTTTGCTATTGTTGGTCCTTCTGGCAGCGGAAAAACCACGCTTCTGGGTTTGTGCGCAGGGTTGGATACCCCTGATTCGGGCACGATCGAGCTTTGCGGAAGTGATCTGGCCAGCTTAGGAGAAGATGAAAGGGCACTACTAAGAAATAATGAAGTTGGGTTTATTTTTCAGGATTTTCAACTGCTGCCCACTTTGACCGCTATTGAAAATGTAGCTGTACCCCTTGAACTTCAAGGCGTTAAAAGTGCTAATGATGTGGCCTCGGAGCTGTTAGATAAAGTAGGTTTGGCCGACCGTTATGATCATTATCCGACGCAACTTTCAGGAGGCGAGCAACAACGTGTGGCCCTGGCCAGGGCCTTTTCTAATAGACCTTCAATTCTTTTCGCTGATGAACCTACCGGAGATCTTGATTCGGAAACAGGAGAAAAAGTAATTCAGTTGCTTTTCGATCTAAATAAAGATGCCGGAACTACTTTGGTTATTGTTACCCATGATATGGAGCTCGCCTCTAAAACCCAGCGTATATTGCGATTGCGCAGTGGTCAGATTCAAACGATTCAAACCGCGGTCTAGATGACTACTAAAAAAAGTACTACTTCTAAAGCCGGAATAAAATGGCTCTTAAAAATGGCCTGGCGAGATGGTATGGCCAGCAGGAGGAAACTAGTGCTTTTTATGGCATCAATCGTCCTGGGCATTGCGGCAGTGGTTTCTATCCAATCTTTTGGTGATAATCTTACCGAAAACATAGCCTTGCAGTCTAAAGCACTTATGGGTGCCGATTTTATTATGGACGGCAACCACCCCCCGAACGAAAGGGTACAGCAAATCATGGACTCTCTTGGAGGGGCAGATGCAGAAGAAGTGAATTTCGCTTCCATGGTGTCCTTTCCACAAAAAAATGGCGCTACAAAACTTGCTCAGATAAAAGGCATAAAGGGTGCATTTCCCTTCTATGGCAGCCTGGATACCGAACCGGTAACCGCTGGTGAGGCGTATCAATCTAAGGGAGAAGCTCTCGTGGATGTTACTTTAATGCTTCAGTACCGGCTAAAGCCAGGAGATAGCATTAAAGTTGGAAATAGTACTTTTCCTATAGCCGGTTCTTTAATGTCTGTACCCGGTAGATCAGCGATCTCGAGCACTGTGGCTCCCGCAGTTTTTATTCCACATCGATACCTGGATGATACCGGCCTTGTTCAACAAGGTAGCCGGGTAGAATATCAATTTTATTTTGTGGCCTCGGCAAGTACAGATCTAGATGCCATGCATGAGGAACTCGATGAGGTTTTGGACCTTGAAGATTTTGATTTGGATACCCATCTTGATACCAGTAGGAGTATTGGTCGAAGCTGGGGAAATTTTGGAAAATTCCTAAACCTGGTAGCTTTTATCGCTCTGCTGTTAGGCTGTGTAGGTATAGCAAGCGCCATTCATATTTATATCAAAGAAAAACTCAAGTCGGTAGCTGTCTTAAAATGTTTGGGAGCATCTAGGAAACAGACATTCTTGATCTTTTTGATACAAATAGCCGCTTTAGGTCTGCTAGGTGGAATAATAGGTACAGTTGCCGGTGTCATTCTCCAACAACTTTCACCCTTGGTAATGCGCGATCTTCTCCCGATAGACGTGCAAATCAGTCTGGCACCACAACCCATATTCATGGGGTTGGTTTTAGGCGTCTTGATGGCTGTATTATTTGCCTTACTTCCCTTACTCAATACCTGGTATGTTTCGCCATTGCAGGCATTAAGAGTGGGTAACGGACCAAGTAAAAAACCAAGGACAATAAGAGCCCTGGTCCTTTTAACTATATTTCTCTTCATATTCCTTTTTTCTTATTGGTTATTAGAGAATATTGGATATTCCCTTGCCTTTGTTAGTGGCATCTTAATAACCTTTTTATTACTTGCAGGCCTGTCAGCGCTTTTTATGAAAGGGATAAAAGTTTTTTTTCCTTCCAAATGGGAGTTTACTTCCAGGCAGAGCTTAAGAAATTTATATAGGCCAAATAACCAAACCACGACTTTAGTCCTGGCCATTGGAGTAGGGGCTTTTTTGATTAGTACGCTTTATTTTACCAAAGACATTTTGCTATCAAAACTCACCATAGACAGCAGAGCGGATAGCCCTAATATTATTTTGCTGGATGTGCAGACAGACCAGACAGATACCGTAGCGAATACCATTACGCCAAGAGGGTTACCTCTTATAGACAATATCCCAATTGTAACCATGCGTGTTCATGAAATTAAGGGTCGGACTATCAATGAAATTAGAAACGATTCAACTTCTAATGTTGGCCGGTGGGTAATGAACCATGAATTCAGGGTTACCTACAGAGATTCGCTTATAGCTTCTGAAATGATTAAGGATGGAGATTGGACCGGCACTGTTCTAAAAGAGGGTGACCCAATACCAATTTCGGTGGCAGAAAATTTTGCATTTGACGCTAAGGTTGAAGTAGGTGATGAGGTAATGTTTAACGTCCAGGGTGTACTTATAAATACCATAATTGGTAGTATAAGAGAGGTTGATTGGGGACGAATGCAATTGAACTTTTCTGTGGTCTTTCCAAGAGGTGTTTTAGAAAGCGCGCCTAAATTTCATGTGCTAACTACTCGGGCTCCAGACGAAAAGATCTCTGCAAAATTGCAGCGAGACCTGGTACGTGCCTTTCCAAACGTTTCGATCATAGATTTAAGGCAAATCCTTGATGTTATTGAAAGAATTTTGACCAAGATTTCCTGGGTAATTAATTTTATGGCGCTTTTTAGCATACTTACCGGAATAATTGTTTTGATCGGGGCTGTCAGAACGAGTAAGTATCAAAGAATAAAAGAAAGTGTTATGCTCCGAACAATCGGTGCCAGGGCCAAACAAATTAGAAGGATTACTATCTTGGAGTATGTATTTCTGGGTATGTTGGGAGGCCTTTCGGGTGTTTTACTTTCTGTAATTGGTAGTAGCCTCCTGGCGTATTTTCTTTTTAGTATTCCTTTTGTCCCTTCCTGGTTTCCTTTTCTGGTTTTGCTTCCTTCTATTGTTATTTTGGTTGTATTGATAGGGTTGAGCAATAGCAGAAGTGTTATCTATAGTACCCCTATGGAAGTTTTACGTAAGGAAAGCAGGTAGTTTTTGAGAAACATTGGAAATGTTGCTCAATAAAGTATGCTAGCTTGCTAGGTCCTAATTACAGTTTAAAAAGTAGGATGTAGAATGCCCAGAGGATGCAAAAGGCACAGAAAGCGTATAACATGTAGGAAACAGTGGTAGTTCTATTTTTCATTTTGGACAAGATCAGGACTTCAAATATAGGGATAAACCGTTGAAGGGGGACCGAAATACTCTACGTACGACTTAATTCTTCGATCTACCGTTCAGAAATCGATTAACGGCAAATTTCTTCCGTGAATGTCAGGCGAAATTCAGAAAAAATTGACAAAAAATGTAAGTTTAGTTTAGCCTAGTACCTTCGTTAAGGCTTTTCCAAACCTACCTACGTCCTCTATGGTCCCAGAACTTATCCTTGCCCATTCCAGGTATGGTGGGAATGGCCTTCCTATTAGTACTTCCTCCTTTTTCATTGCCTCAATCAGCCCATTTATGGGCCTTCCCGTTTTGAAGAAGACAAAGTTGGTGTGCGATTTTGTATAAGGCAAATCAAGCGTTTCTAAAGTTTTATAAATATGGGCTTTTGCCTCTTCGTTTTTAGCAAGACTAAACTTGTAGAATTCATCATCCCTTAAGGCTTCTTTAGCGGCTTCTATAGCCAAAATATTGGTATTTGCCATCACACTGGCTTTAAGTCGGGTAGCTATTTCTGGCTTGGCCACGAGATAGCCAATACGCAATCCGGCCAAGCCATAGACTTTAGAAAACGTCCTGGATACGATAATATTACGGCCCTGCTTTACCAATTCTACCATAGAAGGATAGTCTGCTTCTGTAATGAAATCGTAGTAGGCTTCATCACTAAAAATAACAGCTTTGCTGTCATGCGACTTACAAAAATCTATGAGTTTAGTATTGTTGAGGATGGTCCCGGTAGGATTGTTAGGGTTGCAGATGAAAATTAGCCTGGTCTTGGCATTGATATGAGAGGCCATAGTTTCCAGGTCGTGTTCTAACTTATCATTAAGCGCAACTCTATGTACTTTGGCTCCAAAATTCTCAGCATAACGAAGCATAGCTTGGAAAGTGGGGTCTGCAGCGATGATCTCGCCCTGCCCCAGACCATAAACGAGTCCGGCCGCCCTTAAACCTTCGGTAGATCCTCCGGTTACAACGATATGATCTTTGGTAACCCCTTCTTTTTCGGCAATCATTTCTACCAGCGTCCTGAGTTTGGCAAAAGGATAACGACAGGCCTGGTCAAAAGTATTAGAAAGTACCGCTCTTACTCGCTTGGAAGGCCCAAACGGATTTTCGTTTGAGTCGAGCTTTGCGGGCTGATGTAAGTGGGCTACCGAAGGATTTAGATCAAGAGCCATGCTTTCAAAGCCACCTAGTAAGGCGAAACCTCCTGATAGTCCAACTGTTTTTAACCATTGTCTTCGATCCGTATTTTTCATATCTATGAGAATAGGAAAAGAAGATACAAAGAATAGCTGAAATACCTAAAATAATAAAGAAGACAATGTGCTGGCTATCACCAACAAATCAGATAAACTTGAAGAATTTATCCCGGGAGCAAGTTGTGTATAAGTTCTTTACCGAAGTTATATATGTAGTTTTTCTTTAGCGCCTTTAATAAATCGTATTAGAAACGAGGATAGTAACAATAAGAAGCACCATGGCAAAGTTTACCGTGGTCGCGATGATCTTTTTTTCATTGTTAGGCTCATCGAAGCCTTTGATGATAAAAATAGAGCCGTAAACGCCTAAAAGGCCAGATATGACAATCGGAAAACCAAACAAATAACGAGAAATTACCGGGCTGATGTTAATAATAATGGTAAAAGCTGCAAAGGTCAGTAAGATCAAAATCAATTTACTAACCTGATACGATCGTTCCGTATAACTTTTATTAGTATCCATAAGATGAGTTTTAAAGGTTAATTTTTAGATTACCTTAATATTTGCCCTCAATCCTTCCATAATTCCCAGGATATTCTGTACCGTTTCTTTAGGGTACTTTCTAATGAGAATATGGGGTATGCGTATTGTTGTAAATCCATTCTTAAAAGAATGCATCGTTTGCTCAAGATCATTCATCGCCTGCTCATGTGTAAGCATTTCGTATTCGGTGTCGATCTCAATATTTAATTTTACTCTAGAAAAAGCGATGTCAACAGACTTATTCCCATCCCACCATTCTAACATAGGGTTTTCACCTGCCTGTTTAAGTCCATAGTATAGTCTTATGGCTTCGATAGGGGTATTTTTACGTCGCATTAGCTTTTCCATTCTAACTCGGTGCTTCAAGCACAATTCTACGCCAAAGGTTTCTATGGCATTCTTGTGATCTATATAACTGAGTTCTTTACTACATTCCAAGCAATTCATTAAATAGGTTAATTATGATTTGGGATAATAATAACCAAGTGTTTTTAGGAATATTATAAACCATCGACGTATGACCTACCACTTTTAGATGAACTGCAAATTTTTAGATGAACTGCACGAATTATGTTAAAATTTCCTGGGAATTCCTTCTTTCTACTTTGTTTGATGACTGCTTTAAAATGCCTCCCAATCTTGAAAAAAGACTTTTGCCAGGTGTTTTCATTAAGATTGTAGTGACCAGCCTTACTTTTAATGAAATTATAGCCCACCCTAGTTATAAATACAACAGAAACACCCTATATTTAACACCAACCCCAATTGCACTAAAAACTCTCTAAAATGCCACGTAAAATTGGTCCCGGTATTTTGGTTGCGGCGGCCTTCATTGGTCCGGGCACAGTTACGGCTTGCACTATAGCCGGTGTTTCTTTTGGAACTGCCTTGCTTTGGGCCATGCTTTTATCTGTGGTAGCCACCATTGTTTTACAGGAAATGGCCGCCAGACTAGGTATTGTAACCCAAAAAGGACTTGCAGAAGTCATTAAGAAAGAACTTCAAACTCCCTGGCTTAGAAAAACGATTGTTGGTTTAATACTGGCCGCAATAGTTATCGGAAATACGGCTTATGAAGCCGGAAATATTGGAGGGGCTACTCTTGGCCTAGAGGCCTTGTTTGGGAGATCGGCTAATGCCTATTACCCTTGGATCTCGGGGGTGCTGGCTTTCTCACTGCTGTATTTTGGAAGTTATAAAACCCTGGAAAAGGTGTTTGTTACCCTGGTGTTGCTTATGAGTATTTCCTTTCTTTTTACAGCTATTGTCACCAAACCTGATCTAATTGCTGTTTTTAAAGGCTTATTTGTGCCCGGTATTCCGGAAAATGGGATTCTTACTGTAATAGCTTTGGTAGGAACTACTGTTGTACCATATAATTTGTTTCTTCACGCTTCGCTCGTAAAAGAGAAGTGGAAATCTACCTCAGATTTAACCACAGCAAAGCGAGATACTTTAATTTCTATAAGTATAGGAGGGCTGGTTTCTATGGCCATCATTGTGGCGGCATCTTCTATACCCCAGAATTCGGTATCCAATGCCTTAGATCTTGCTAAAGGGCTAGAACCCTTATTTGGGAGGGCGGCACGTTATTTTATGGGAGTTGGCCTTTTTGCGGCGGGAATTACTTCAGCGATAACTGCACCGCTTGCTGCGGCTTATGTGGCAAATAGCTGCTTTGGTTGGAATGCAGGCTTAAAAGACTTTAAGTTTCGCCTTGTCTGGATGCTCATTTTATTTATAGGGGTGTGTACTTTATCCCTGGGTAGTACGCCCATTGAAATTATTAAATTTGCTCAGGTTGCCAATGGCCTATTGCTACCGTTAATAGCGGTGTTCCTAATCTGGGTGGTAAATAAAAGTGCGGTTATGGGGAAATACAAAAACACTGTTTGGCACAATGTCCTTGCACTTGTAATACTTGTTTTTGCAATAGTTTTGGGAGCAAAGAGTATTTTCAAAGTTTTAAGTGCGCTATGAATACTTCTTATTTCATAGATATTAATTGCGACATGGGGGAAGGCCTTGGTAATGAAGCTGAGTTACTTCAGTTTGTCTCATCCTGCAATATCGCCTGTGGTGGTCATGCCGGCGATGAAAATACCATAAGAGAGGTGGCTTCTTTAGCAAAAGAGCATGGTGTTAAGGTAGGGGCTCATCCTGCTTACCCGGACCTTCAGAATTTTGGCAGGGTTTCCATGCAGATTCCAAAAATGGTACTCCTTAAAAGCATCAGGGATCAATTAGAAAAAATCACCGACATTCTAAACGAACTTGGTGTGCCACTTAATCATATTAAGCCACATGGTGCGCTTTATAATGATATTGTGGTGAATGGTAGTTTAGCAGAAACATTTCTGGAAGGTGTAGCACCGTTTAAAACAAAGGCTTTGCTATACCTACCTTATAAATCGAAGGGGGCCAAATTGGCACAGGATCAAGGGTTTAAAGTATTTTTCGAAGCTTTTGGGGATCGAAATTACAATGATGACCTCTCCTTGGTTTCTCGAAAGAACAACCATGCCTTGATTGAAGACCCAAAAAAAGTATTAAAACATCTGCTTCTTATGATAAAAAGTAGATCGGTAACAACGATAAGTGAGCGCACAGTTCAAATTGAAGCCGATACCTTTTGCATACATGGCGATACTTCAACTGCATTGCAAATATTGATGTATCTTTCCAAGGAATTGCCCAAACACCAAATTTTTATTAAAAAGTGAGTTTGAATTCGATAGCTATAAAACCCTTTGGTGAACAAGCAATTCTGATTGAATGGCCAAATAGGGTAGATGAATCCATTCTACAGGATATTCTTCAATTTAGCGAACACCTTAAGAGAAATTATCTCAAACCCACTGATTGGGAATTTGTACCTGCCTATAATTCTTTGGCCCTGATTAGCAAGAACCAAATTACAGAATTTGAAGCACTTCAGGATGACCTTTTGAAGTGGTATTCGGACAAGAAGGATTCTTTAAAAACCGACAGATTTTTATGGGATTTACCAGTCTGCTACAATACGGATTATGGTATGGATCTTGAAGAAATTTCAGAATTACTCAAGCTCAGTATTCCAGATCTGGTAGCTTTACACACCGAGCATCACTATACAGTTTACGGAATCGGATTTCTTCCTGGATTTATGTATTTGGGAGGTTTACCACAGCGTTTGGAAACACCGCGAAGAAGTACGCCCCCGCCTTCAGGTCTCCAAGGGGTCAGTAGGTTTGGCTGGAAAACAAACAGGAATTTATCCGCAGGAATCGCCAGGAGGCTGGAACATTATTGGACGTTGCCCGATACCTATTTTTGAAGCGTTTAAAAACCCACCCTCTTTTGTAAAAGTAGGCGATAAGATTAAATTCTATGAAATTACACAGGCCGAGTACGATTTAAGAAAAATTGAGGCCGAAGTAGGAATCTATAAAATAAAGAAAACAAAACTAGATGCTTAAGGTTGTAAAAACCGGCTTTTTTACGACAATCCAGGACAGGGGTAGGTTTGGGTATCGCGATATGGGAGTACCTGTATCTGGGGTTATGGACCGGCATTCAGGAGCAATAGTCAATGGATTACTGGAAAATGATGAGAATGATGCTGTAATGGAAATTGCCATGACCGGGCCAGTACTGGAGTTTGATGAACCTACCTATATTGCTATTTCTGGTGCTGATATGTCTCCCCAAATAAATGATAAGCCCATACCTAATAATGAGGTGTATAAAGTTAGGGCGGGAGATACGCTTTCCTTCGGAAAATTAAGTAGTGGTTTTAGAACTTACCTTGCCATAAAAATGGTTTTCAGACTCCGGTTATTCTTGGTAGTAGGTCTTTTTACAAACCTATTACCGAAGAAAATAGAATAAAGCCCTCCACCGAATTGCTTTATGCTCCTGTTTCAGATTTTAGCCCTAAAATCTCCACCATAAAACCTGCTTCTTTTCACAAACAATATCAAATCGAGGTGCAAAGAGGTCCGGAGTATAAGTTGTTGTTAGATGAACAACGACTTAAATTGTTCTCTCAGGAATTTACCATAGCCAAAGAAAATAATCGTATGGCTTATCAATTGGAAGAAAGTCTTTTAGAACATCCTCATACCATGCTCACCTCTGCGACTATTCCAGGAACCGTACAAATGACCCCGGCCGGCCGACTAATTATTTTGATGCGAGACGGGCAAACTACGGGGGGATATCCAAGAATTCTTCAATTATCTCCTAGGGCTATTTCAGTGCTCTCCCAGAAGAAATTTGGGGACAAAATCACTTTTCAATTAGTTTAGTATCGCTTATTGAATATGATATAAAATATAAATCTATTTTATTGATTATCAGTTAGATAAATGGATAATTCTGAAATTGAATTTAAACCAACCTAATTTGTTAAAATCAGGAACTTTCCGAAACAACTATCTTTGATCGAAATAGCTGAGATAACAGCGTTTTTAAGCCAATTGCTCATTGAATGGAACTCAATAAATACAGTAAAAATATAACTCAAAATCCTACGCAGCCCGGCTCTCAGGCAATGCTTTACGCCATAGGCCTCGGGGAGGAAGATTTAAAGAAACCGCTCATCGGGATTGGAAGTACTGGCTACGAAGGCAACCCGTGCAATATGCACCTTAACCAACTAGCACAGTATGTAAAGCAGGGAGTGAACGAAACGGAATTGGTTGGACTGGTTTTTAACACTATAGGGGTAAGCGATGGAATTTCTATGGGTACACCGGGAATGAGATATTCCCTGCCTTCTAGAGACATTATCGCAGATTCAATGGAGACGGTGGTACAAGCCATGAACTATGACGGCTTGATAACAGTGGTGGGCTGCGACAAGAATATGCCTGGCGCGTTGATGGCAATGATCCGTTTAAATAGACCTTCCGTTCTTGTTTATGGAGGAACTATAGCGTCTGGTTGTCTTAACGATAAAAAACTGGATATTGTTTCGGCCTTCGAAGCCTGGGGAGAAAAAGTTGCGGGAAGCATTGATGAGAAGGAATACAAAAGTGTGATACAGAATGCATGTCCCGGAGCGGGTGCTTGCGGAGGAATGTATACCGCCAATACCATGGCTTCGGCAATAGAAGCTCTGGGGATGGCAATGCCTTATAATTCTTCTAATCCCGCCACAGGTGCTGAAAAGAAAGAAGATTGTATTAATTCAGGTAGGGCACTGAGAAGGTTAATGGAAAAAGACATTAAACCCAGTGATATCATTAACCAGAAATCACTGGAAAACGCAGTACGGCTAATTACTGTAATGGGAGGTTCAACCAATGCTGTGCTGCACTTTCTCGCTATCGCCAAAGCGGCTCAAATAGATTTTACCTTAGACGACTTTCAACGAATAAGCGATACTACACCCTTTCTGGCCGATCTAAAGCCTAGCGGCAAGTATTTAATGGAGGATGTACATAGAGTAGGCGGTACACCCGCAGTACTCAAGTTTATGCTTGAACACGATATGTTGCATGGAGATTGCCTGACGGTTACCGGACAGACAATGGCTGAAAATCTTGAAAAAGTTCACGGACTCTCCGAAGGGCAGAAAGTAGTAAAATCTATGAGCGAACCCATAAAAGCTACTGGTCACTTGAGAATTCTCTATGGGAACCTGGCTGAAGAAGGTGCCGTGGCCAAGATTACCGGAAAAGAAGGCTTGGTGTTCACAGGGCCGGCAAAGGTTTTTAATGACGAGTTTGAAGCAAATGAGGGCATTGGAAAAGGCCTGGTAGAAAAAGGTGATGTGGTGGTTATTCGCTACGAAGGCCCCAAAGGAGGACCGGGTATGCCAGAGATGTTAAAGCCAACTGCCGCAATTATGGGAGCTGGCCTTGGAAAAGAAGTGGCCCTTATTACGGATGGGCGCTTTTCTGGGGGTACCCATGGTTTTGTAGTCGGACATGTCTCTCCGGAAGCCCAGGAGGGAGGTACCATAGGTTTATTAGAGAATGGAGATATGATTACGATAGACGCCGAAAAGAACAGTATTAGTGTAGGCCTATCGGCACAGGAAATTAACAACAGAAGGGCCAACTGGAAACAGCCTGCCTTGAAAGTTAAAAGAGGGAGTTTATATAAATATGCAATGACCGTCTCTTCGGCCTCAAAAGGATGTGTCACCGATGAGATTTAGATCTCACTAAGCAAAGTGGATATGGAAACAGTAAAAGAATCAAAAACAGCTATAGCCAAAGAAAAGGCTGTTAAAATGAGCGGTGCCGAGGCACTTATTCATTGCCTTCTGGCAGAAGGCGTTGAACTACTTTACGGCTATCCGGGAGGGGCAATTATGCCGGTCTATGACGAACTCTATAAATTTCAGGACAAGCTTACTCATGTGCTTACGCGTCATGAGCAGGCCGCAGCACATGCCGCCCAGGGTTTTGCCCGTGTAACAGGGCAGGTAGGAGTGGCAATGGCAACCTCAGGCCCAGGGGCTACCAACCTGGTTACCGGTTTGGCAGATGCTCAGATAGATTCTACGCCCATAGTCTGCATAACAGGACAGGTACCCCGTCATTTGCTGGGTTCGGACGCTTTTCAGGAGACCGATATCATTGGGATCTCCACACCCGTAACCAAGTGGAATTATCAAATAACAAAGGCCTCCGAAATCCCTGAGATTGTGGCAAAAGCCTTCTATATCGCAAAATCTGGTAGGCCCGGACCTGTATTGATTGATATAACAAAGAATGCTCAAATAGATGAATTTGAATTTAGCTACGAGCCCTGTACAGGTGTAAGAAGCTATAAGCCGGTTCCCTCGCCCAATCTGGAGGCGATTAAGGCGGCAGCTACTTTGATAAATACCGCAAAGAAACCATATATCGTTTATGGGCAGGGTGTAATTTTGGGAGAAGCAGAAACTCAGCTTAAAGCGCTTGTAGAGAAAGCAGGGATACCTGCCGCATGGACTATTTTGGGGCTTTCAGCTATGGAAACCGCACATCCCTTAAATGTAGGAATGGTAGGCATGCATGGCAATTACGGCCCTAATGTGCTCACAAATGAATGCGATGTGCTGATTGCTATAGGAATGCGCTTTGATGACCGTGTAACCGGAAATTTGGCGACCTATGCAAAACAGGCAAAAATCATCCATTTTGAAATAGATCCTGCTGAGATTGATAAAAATGTAAAAGCAGATGTTCCTGTTCTTGGCAATGCAAAAGAAACGTTAGAATTGTTACTACCATTAATTGAAGAAAACAGCCATGAGGGTTGGTTACAGGAATTCCAAAAAAAATATGAGGAAGAATATAAAGCGGTAATTGAGAAAGATCTTCATCCTACAAAAGAAGGATTAACCATGGGTGAAGTTATCCTTGAAATTAATGAGGCTTCCAAGAACAATGCGGTTATCGTTACCGATGTGGGACAACACCAGATGATTGCCTGCCGCTATGCCGGATTTACAGAAACCAAAAGTAATATAACTTCCGGAGGACTGGGAACCATGGGATTCGCGCTACCGGCTGCTATTGGCGCCAAGATGGGCGATATGGACAGAGAGGTTGTGGCGATTATTGGTGATGGCGGTTATCAAATGAATATTCAAGAATTGGCTACAATTTTCCAGAATAAAACTCCGGTAAAGATCGTGGTTTTAAATAATGATCACCTGGGAATGGTAAGGCAGTGGCAAGAATTGTTTTTTGAAAGCAGGTATGCCTCTACTGTTATGACAAACCCTGATTTTGTAAAAATCGCTGAAGGGTATTTTATAAAGGCGAAGAGAGTAAAAGAACGGAAAGATTTGAAGGCTGCTGTACAGGAGATGATGGCTTCAGAAGAGGCCTACTTTCTGGAAGTATGCGTTGAAAAAGAGGATAATGTATTTCCAATGATCCCATCTGGAGCATCCGTTTCTGAAATCAGATTGAAATAAAAAATATGGAAAATAAATGGTTCACCATTTCGGTGTATTCCGAAAATAATGTCGGATTACTGAACAGGATTTCTGGCATATTTCTGAAAAGACATATAAATATTGAAAGTTTAAACGTCTCTAAGTCAGAAATTGATGGAGTTTCCAAATTTACCGTAGTGGTTTTTACTACGGAAAACTGGACGCGTAAAATTGTGGCTCAGATTGAGAAACAAATCGAGGTTATTAAGGCTTTTTATCATACAGACGAGGAAACCATTTACCAGGAGTCAGCTCTCTTTAAAATAGCCTCCAATCTTTTGTTCGATGAGCGGCAGATCCAAAACATCATTAAGGAGAGTAATTCTCAAATAGTCACTGTTTCAAGGGAGTTTTTTGTATTGGCAAAGACGGGAAGAAGAGGAGAAATAGATGAGATGTACCACCAACTTAAACCCTATGGGATTATGCAATTTGTGCGTTCGGGCCGTATCGCGGTTACCAAGGCAGAGATGCAAATAACAGCCCTTTTAAAAGAATTTCAACCAAGTTAAATTTCAAATTACGAGAACAAGAAAATGACAAACTACTTCAATACATTGTCTCTCCGAGACCGATTGACACAATTAGGAAAATGTAGATTTATGGAATCTACTGAATTTTCAGATGGTGTATCGGCGCTAAAAGGAAAGAAAATTGTGATCGTGGGCTGCGGCGCACAAGGATTAAACCAAGGCCTGAATATGAGAGATTCCGGACTTGATATTTCCTACACTTTAAGAGAAGCCGCAATAAAAGAACAGCGTCAGTCCTATAAAAACGCCACTGAAAATGGCTTCGATGTTGGAACCTATCAAGAATTGGTACCACAGGCCGACCTGGTAATTAACCTAACGCCAGACAAGCAGCACACTAGTGTAATCAATGCGGTTATGCCGCTGATGAAGGAGGGTGCTACCTTGTCGTATTCCCACGGCTTTAATATTGTTGAAGAAGGGATGCAGATCAGAAAAGACATTACTGTAATTATGGTAGCCCCGAAATGTCCGGGTTCTGAAGTGCGGGAAGAATATAAAAGAGGTTTTGGTGTTCCCACTCTGATCGCGGTACACCCTGATAATGATCCTCAGGGAAAAGGCTTGGAACAGGCTAAGGCCTACGCTGTAGCAACTGGCGGGCATAAAGCCGGCGTTTTAGAATCTTCCTTTGTCGCGGAGGTAAAGTCCGATCTTATGGGAGAGCAAACAATTTTGTGCGGACTATTGCAAACAGGTTCTATTCTCTGTTTCGATAAGATGCTCGAAAAAGGCATAGATCCGGGATATGCCTCTAAACTTATACAGTACGGCTGGGAGACCATAACAGAGGGACTGAAACACGGTGGTATTACTAACATGATGGACCGACTTTCAAATCCTTCAAAGATTAAGGCGTTTGAGCTTTCGGAAGAATTGAAAAATATCATGCGTCCGTTATTTCAAAAACATATGGACGATATCATGAGCGGGTATTTCTCTAAGACCATGATGGAGGATTGGGCTAATGACGATAAAAATCTACTAAACTGGAGGGCACTGACAGGAGAAACGGCTTTTGAAAAAACAGCTGCCGGAACCAATGAAATATCCGAGCAGGAATACTATGATCACGGGGTGCTCATGGTGGCTTTCGTAAGAGCGGGGGTAGAGTTGGCTTATGAGTCAATGACAGAATCCGGAATTATAGGCGAATCTGCCTATTACGAGTCGCTTCATGAAACTCCGCTGATTGCCAATACTATTGCCAGGAAAAAACTTTTTGAAATGAACAGGGTGATCTCAGACACCGCGGAATACGGTTGCTATCTTTTTGATCATGCCTGTAAACCTTTGCTTTCCGACTTTATGGAAAAAATAAACACTGATGTCATTGGAAAGTCTTACGCTAATGGAAAAGACAATGGTGTTGATAATGCCAAGCTCATAGCGGTCAACAAGGCGCTAAGATCTCATCCTGTCGAAATTGTCGGTACACGCCTTAGAGAGTCAATGACGGCGATGAAACCGATAGTTTAGTTTGTCTGAGGCATTTTGTAATAAAGCCTTTTGAACTTAACACAGCAATAAAATGAAAACAATAACCTATACCATACCTGATGAATTCAAGGTAGCCAAGCTGATTCATCAGAAGCAGTACCTCGTCAATGGAGAATTGAAAGAATGGAAAGGTGAAACCTCGGAGGTATATTCAACAATTTCGTCAACCCCTGATTACGCGCCAACTTTGCTCGGAAGTATTCCCACCATGGGCGAGCCCGAAGCTTTGGATGCCCTTGATGCAGCCGTTGGGGCTTTTGATAAAGGCAAAGGTGCCTGGCCGACCATGCGTGTCAAAGAACGCATAGAGTGCATGGAAACCTTTGTGGAGAAAATGAAAACCAAAAAGGCGGAGGTTGTAAAACTATTGATGTGGGAAATAGGGAAAACTTTAGCCGATTCTGAGAAAGAATTTGACCGGACTGTAGACTATATCTACGACACCATAGAAGATTATAAACAGCTGGATAGGAATTCTGCCAAATTCAGAAAAGATTCTGGAGTCTATGCCCATATTCGAAGAGGGCCTCTTGGAGTAGTTTTATGTCTGGGGCCTTATAATTATCCGCTTAACGAAACGTTTTGCCTCCTGATTCCCGCAATTATTATGGGTAATACCGCGGTATTTAAGCCAGCCAAGCATGGCGTTTTGTTAATTACACCTCTTATTGAAGCCTTTCAGGAGAGTTTTCCAAAGGGAGTGGTAAACATTCTTTTTGGAAGGGGAAGGGCTATAGCCGGACCCATTATGAAAACCGGAAAAGTGGATGTACTTGCGCTTATAGGTCACAGTTCGTCTGCTAATTCATTGCAGGATCAACATCCAAAAAGCAACAGATTAAGACTGGTTCTTGGTTTGGAAGCCAAGAACCCCGCTATAATTTTACCTGATGCCGATTTGGATCTGGCCATTAAAGAATGTATCTCAGGGACATTGTCCTACAATGGTCAGCGCTGTACTGCTTTAAAAGTAATCTATGTACATGAGGAGATCGCGGAAGAGTTTAATCGTAGATTTTCTGAAACGGTCGATGCATTGAAATTTGGTAACCCATGGGAACAAGGGGTCGCACTTACCCCATTACCTGAACCAGGGAAACCTGCTTACATCCAGGAACTTATAAATGATGCCCATGAGAAAGGCGCCGAAACCTTAAACCAAAAGGGAGGCGAGCCTTTTAATAACTATGTTTGGCCCGCTGTGCTGTTTCCGGTATCAAAAAACATGAAAGTCTATGAGGAAGAACAATTTGGCCCGGTAGTTCCAATAATGTCTTTTAAAGATATTGAGGAGCCTTTAGATGATATGGCAGAAAGTAATTACGGGCAGCAGGTAAGCCTTTTTGGAAAAGATGTGTATGCGCTGGCACCTTTGATCGACACCTTGGCTAACCTTGTCTGTAGGGTAAACCTTAACAGTTCTTGTCAGCGTGGGCCGGATGTTTATCCGTTTACAGGGCGCAAAGATTCTGCTGTTGCTACTTTGAGTGTACACGACGCCTTGCGTTCATTTTCGATCAGGACCTTCGTGGCTTCCAAGGATACTGAGCTCAACAATGAGATTCTGGAAAAATTGTTAGAGACCAAACTGTCTAACTTTATTAGTACCGATTATATTTTGTAGTTTTCAATAAACTGATCTAATCTAAAAAATTGTCGTCTTCAGGAACCGAAATACGGCTGGCCGAAACATCCGACATACCCAGCATTTCGCTTTTGGGTAGAATTACCTTTAGCGAAACCTTTGCCCATCTATTTAGTGATAGAACTGATCTGCTGAATTATTGCGATGAGACCTTTGCTGTCGATAAAATCGCGAAAAGCCTGCAAAAGTCAGATAGCATATATTGGCTTGCTACAGTAGACAAACTTCCTGTGGGTTACGCCAAGTTAAAACTGGATTCCGACTCAGAATTTATATCGGGCAAGAGGGTATGTCAACTACAAAAGATTTATGTTTTGAAGGACTTCTTGTCTTTAAAAATAGGATTTCTTCTGCAGGATGCGCTCCTTGAGAAGGCCGTTGAATTAAATTATGAAGCTATTTGGTTATCAGTGCTCGATGAGAACATACGGGCCATCCGTTTTTACGAAAGAAACGATTTTAGTATAATTGGTGATCACGACTTTACAATAGGGCAGGAGCATTTTGATTTTAAAGTCATGCGCAAAATACTTTGAAAGAGTTTTTTAGATATTTGAAGCTAACCAATCTCCCACTTCGCTGGTCTTATAAGCCTTTGCACCATCAGCAAGATCTTCCGTTACAATGCCCTCGGCTAAGGAAGCGTTAACCACCTCGCGTATTGCTTTTGCTTCTTCAGCCAGGTTAAAATCCTCAAACATCATGGCCGCTGATAGTATCGTAGCAAGCGGGTTGGCAATGTTCTTCCCTGCAGCTTGTGGATAAGACCCGTGTATAGGCTCGTAAAGCCCAATACTTTCCCCTAAGGAAGCAGAAGGCATCAGCCCCATAGATCCTGAGATTACCGAGGCTTCATCGGTTAGAATATCACCAAAGAGATTCTCTGTAATTAATACATCGTAGTCATTAGGCCATTGTACCAAGCGCATGGCCACAGCATCAACAAACTCATAAGAAACAGCTACCTCGGGATAATCTTTTTCCATTGCCTGTACAGTTTCACGCCAAAGCCTTGAAGATTCCAACACATTGGCCTTATCTACGCAGCACAGACGTTTAGAGCGTTTCATTGCCATTTCAAAACCTTTTTTAGCCAGGCGTTTCACTTCTTCTCTGGTATAGGTACAGGTATCATAGGCCGTTTCACCGCCGTCTTCACGTCCTCGTTTTCCAAAGTAAATACCCCCTGTAAGCTCGCGTAAGAATACCAGATCTGTCCCTTCGATTCGCTCACGCTTCAAAGGAGATTTATCTATTAAAGAAGGAAATGTAAAAGTGGGCCTTACATTGGCAAATAGCCCGAGTTTCTGCCGCATTTTCAGAAGGCCTTGCTCTGGCCTTACCTTTGCCGAGGGGTCATTATCAAAGCGTGGGTGCCCGATAGCACCGAAAAGTACGGCATCTGCATTTTGGCAAATTTCATGGGTCTCATCGGGATAAGGTTCTCCGACGGCGTCTATAGCCGCAGCTCCTGTGAGCGCGGACCTCCAGTTTATTTCGTGATTAAACTTCTGGGCTACCGCATCGCATACTTTTACCGCTTGATCTACCACTTCCGGACCAATACCGTCTCCTGCTAATAAGGCAATGTTCAATTTCATACTGTTCTGTTCGAGCCTTTGGAACGCTCTAATTTTGGTTATTTGGTTTAAAATTTTTTCAGGGCAAAGTCTTAAATGATATTCAACATCTTCTCCGTAGCTTTTATCGCGGAAACTGTTTGATCTGAATCCAGTCCGCGGGTAGTAAAATCCTTGCCTTTATCCTGCCAGGTAATGATGGTTTCACAAAGTGCATCTGAATTACTTCCAGGCGGAATTCGCACCGCGTAGTCCACCAACATCGGTAATTCGAGTTTTTTGGTTTTATACACTTTTCTCAGGGCGTTCATAAAAGCGTCGAATTGACCGTCTCCCTGGGCATTCTCTTCATGCGTCTCACCATTGATCTCTACCGAAACGGTAGTGGAGGGTTTTAAACCCTTTGAGTGTGTAAGAACATATGATTTTACAAAAACTTTTTGTTGATAGGTTCCACTATCAAGAACATCCGAAATAATGTAAGGAAGGTCTTCCTTCGTCACTTTTTCTTTTTTATCTCCAAGTGCTATTATACGTTGAGTCACCTTTTTTAATTCCTCATCATTGAGGGTAAGGCCAAGCTCCTGAAGGTTCTTCTGTATGTTTGCCTTTCCAGAAGTTTTCCCTAAAGCATATTTGCGTTTTCTGCCGAAACGTTCGGGGAGAAGATCGTTAAAATAAAGGTTGTTTTTATTGTCTCCATCTGCATGTATTCCAGCAGTTTGTGTAAATACATTATCGCCTACTATAGGTTTGTTGGCTGGAATACCAAAACCGGTAAAGGCAGAGACCAGCTTACTGACCTTAAAGAGGGATGATTCCTCTATTCCAATTTCTAAATGTGGCATAAAATCGTTTATTACCGCCACGACACTTGCCAAGGGAGCATTACCTGCCCTTTCACCCATTCCGTTAACCGTTAGGTGCAAACCATGACACCCTGCCTTCAGGGCCTCCATTACATTTGCCACACTCAGGTCGTAATCATTATGTCCGTGAAAATCAAAGTGAGTGCCGGGATAGCGTGCAATGATTTCAGAAAGAAATTTTCCTGCTTCGGCATGTGTTAAAACACCTAGGGTGTCTGGTAATAAAATTCGCTTTAAAGGCTGGGTTGTTAGAAAATCGAGATATTGAAATACATATTCAGGAGAATGCCTCATACCATTGCTCCAATCTTCAAGATACACATTCGTATCTATACCTTTTTCCCTGGCTAATGCGACCACTTCCTCAATATCCTTAAAATGCTGTTCCGGGGTTTTCTTTAATTGGTGCGTTAGATGATTTAGGGAGCCTTTGGTCAATAAATTTTGAACTTTCGCACCAGTTTTTACCATCCATTCCAGGGAAAGACCTTTGTCTACGAATGTCAACACTTCTATTCGGTCTAAATAGCCCTTAGAGGCTGCCCATTCTGTGATTTGGCTTACCGAAGCAAATTCTCCTTCAGAAACCCTGGCAGAGGCAATTTCTATCCGGTCTACCTTCAACTCTTCGAGTAAAAGCTTGGCGAGGGTAAGTTTCTCTAAAGCAGAAAAGGACACTCCGGAGGTTTGTTCACCATCCCGCAATGTGGTATCCATGATTTCAATCTTCCTTGCTTTCATTTTCAATCTTTACTACTAAGCGGATTGATATGTTTTTTATAGTGGGGTTTCGCGTGCGAAGTCCTGGATATCATCTTTTATATTCAGCAGATAATCAATATCGTCAAACCCATTGAGCAAATTAGACTTTTTATAATCGTTAATGGCAAAAAACTCCTTCTCGCCTGATGCGCATATAGTGATACTTTGATCGGGTAAGTTAACTTCTATTTCCGTCTTTGGATCTGCCTCGATGGCTTCAAATATTTTTTGCAGGAAATCTGCACTTACCTGCACAGGAAGCACTCCTACATTAAGACAGTTGTTTCTGAAAATATCAGCGAAAAAGCTGGAAACAACACAGCGAAACCCATAATCGTAAACAGACCAGGCCGCATGCTCTCTTGAGGATCCGGATCCGAAATTTTTTCCCCCAACCAGTATTTTCCCACCGTAAATGGGATTGTTAAGAACAAATTGTTCTTTGGGTGTATTATCTGAATTGTAGCGCCAATCGCGAAACAAATTATCCCCGAATCCTTTTCGTTCTGTAGCCTTTAAAAAACGGGCCGGAATGATTTGATCCGTATCTACATTTTCTATTGGCAAAGGAACTGCCGTGCTGGTTAGAGTGTTGAATTTATCGTATGCCATTTTTGGAAATAGGTTTAAGGTTTTATTTATACCATTTCAGGTTCCATTAAGGCCCTTGGATCAGTAACTTTTCCAGTAATTGCAGCTGCTGCGGCAACTAACGGGCTCGCCAGGAGCGTACGTGCTCCCGGACCTTGTCTACCCTCAAAATTTCGGTTAGAGGTGCTCACGGCATACTTACCTGCCGGGATTTTATCATCGTTCATGGCCAAACAAGCCGAGCAGCCTGGTTCGCGCAATTCAAAGCCTGCACTTTCTAAAACATCAAGAAGGCCTTCCGCTTTTATTGCCTCTTCAACTTTATGTGATCCAGGCACCAGCCAGGCAGTGACATGTGTTGCTTTCTTCCTTCCTTTTACCAAGCCGGCAAAAGCTCTAAAATCTTCTATTCGTCCATTGGTGCAGCTCCCCAGAAACACAAAATCTATCTTCTTCCCCAGCATAGCATCTCCTTCCTGAAAATCCATGTACTCTAAAGATTTCTTATAGGTGGCGATGCCTCCTTCTATCATTTCTGCCTTCGGGATGCCACATGAAATTCCGACACCCATCCCGGGATTGGTTCCGTAGGTGATCATTGGCTCAATGGTTGCACCTTCAAAAACGATCTCTTTGTCGAACACCGCGTCCTCATCGGTTTTCAATGTCTGCCAATAACGCATCGCTTTGTCCCACTCCTCATTTTTAGGTGTAAACTCCCGTCCCTTGATATATTCAAAAGTTTTTTCATCAGGGGCCATCATTCCTCCACGCGCACCCATTTCAATACTTAAATTACAAACAGTCATTCGACCTTCCATGCTCATATCGCTGAAAACCTCACCGGAATATTCAACAAAGTAACCCGTAGCTCCTGAGGTGGTCAATTGGGAAATAATGAAAAGCGCGACATCTTTTGGAGTTACCGCCTTGTTTAAGCTTCCATTAACTGTGATCTTCATGCGCTTAGGCTTTGGTTGCATGATGCATTGGGTGGCTAGCACCATTTCTACTTCAGAAGTCCCAATACCAAAAGCTATCGCTCCAAAAGCCCCATGTGTAGAAGTATGGGAATCTCCGCAAACAATTGTTGCCCCAGGTACCGTAATTCCGTTTTCTGGTCCAATGACATGTACAATACCGTTTTTTTCATGCCCCAGTCCCCAATAAGGTATTTGATGTGCCGTAGCATTCTCCTCAAGAGCTTTGAGTTGATTCGCAGACTGAGGATCCTTAACCGGGAGATGTTGATTGCGTGTAGGCGTATTATGGTCTGCAGTCGCGAAGGTTCGCTCAGGATAAAGCACCTTAATTTCGCGATTTTTCAAACCCAAAAAGGCCACCGGACTAGTAACTTCGTGCACCAGATGGCGGTCAATAAAGAGGATATCCGGACCCTTATCTATTCTTTTTACTACATGTGAGTCCCATACCTTATCAAATAGTGTTTTCCCAGAGCTCATAATCAAACTTTTATAAGCTAACAAAACTATTAAATGAACTGATTTAAGGAAATTAATTGAACAAAAAATTACGACGTTCAACCTATGTCTTTTTCTGCTTATTGAGGTATTCTTCTATCCTTTAAAACATAAGAGATCTTCCTACAACACTTATTTTCAAGAGGGTAAACCACCTTGGGGTTTTCTTAATGTCTAGGAAATCACTGGGAGAGCTATAGTTTAACAGTAGTAGTCAGGCCTTTAACATAACCGTAACGATTTCCAATAGGGGCGTTATCTATCTTAGTCACACCTAATTATAAGTTTATAAACAAATTAACGAACTCATGAAACAACTGTACAAAAAAAGTCCGGCAATTTTATTGCTGGCCATGCTGCTTTTCAGTGTGAAATCGGTCGCTCAACTAGACCTGCCAAGAGGGAGCCAAATGGCTAAAGTCTCACAACGCATTGGAATTACCGATGTTACCATTGTCTATTCCCGGCCAAGTGTAAATGACAGGGAAGTATGGGGTAAACTGGTTCCTTATGGGATGAATAACCTTGGTTTTGGTACGGCCAAAGAGTCGCCATGGAGAGCAGGTGCTAACGAGAATACCATAATTAAGTTTACGGATGACGTAACCATTGAAGGACAGGCTTTAAAAGCTGGAAAATACGGGCTTCATATGATTGTCAATGAAGACGATACTGCTACGGTTATCTTTTCTCACAACCATGGTGCCTGGGGAAGCTATTTTTACGATCCTGCCGAGGATGCCTTGAGAGTAGATGTTTCAACTAAAGAAATACCTCATGTAGAACAGCTTACCTTTACTTTCAACGAGGTTGATGCCACTTCGGCAATGGCGGCCTTAAGCTGGGAGAAGAAACAGATTCCCTTTAATGTAGGAGTTGATGTTACCAATGTGGTACTGACCGATGTTAGAAGTAAATTGCAGACCCAACCGGGGTTTACCCGTCAAAATTGGGAGGCTGCGGCCAACTTTGCCTTAAACAACGATGGAGATCTCGACGAAGCCTTGGCATGGGCAGATGCAGCTATAGCCGGACAATTCTTTAGCCAAAAGACCTTTAACAACTTACAGATTAAATCCCGCATTCTTGCCAAGCAAGGAAAGCAGACAGAGGCTGATGCCTTAATGGATGAGGCAATGGGACTTGGGACTGTTTTTCAAATCCATGGCTATGGCCGCCAGTTGATAGGACAGGGCCAAAAAGAAAAAGCGTTAGCCGTATTCAAGCAAAATGCCAAGATGAACAAAAATACATGGCCTGTTGATTTTGGATTGGCTCGCGGATATTCTGCTGTGGGGAACTATAAAACTGCCCTTAAGCATTTAAAAATTGCTGAAGGAAGAGCTCCAGACGCTTTAAATAAAAATGCGATAGAAGGTTTCTTAGTGAAACTCCAAAATGGCGAAGACATAAATTAAAACGCTCATATTTTAAAATGAAAGGCAGCTGGAGAATTTCTTCGGCTGCTTTTTTATTTAACTTTAAACAAAAGTTAACTAATATAAGTCCAAATATTTCTGTGCTTGGCTAGTTGAGCATATGTAAACCGTACCTCGGCATGCTCCGGTTTTTCTATTTCAGGATCTTCATGAAGTAGCTGTTGTGCATAGAATCTTGCCGTTTTAAGAATGTCATTGTCCTTTACGATGTCTGCAATCTTCAAATTTAGCAATCCACTTTGTTGCGTCCCCATAAGATCTCCGGGCCCCCTGAGTTTTAGATCCACTTCGGCAATTTCAAAACCATCATTGGTTCGCACCATAGTGCTCAGTCTGGTTTTAGCATCCTCAGACAGCTTAGAACCTGTCATTAAAATACAATAGCTTTGATCAGCGCCACGTCCAACCCTTCCTCTAAGTTGATGTAATTGCGACAGCCCAAAGCGTTCTGCACTTTCAACAATCATCACCGATGCATTTGGGATGTTTACACCCACTTCAATAACTGTCGTTGCGACCATTATTTGCGTTTCGCCCTTGGAAAAACGGTTCATTTCATATTCCTTGTCATCTGGCTTCATTTTTCCATGAACGATTGATATTTGATAATCCGGTAAAGGAAAGTCGCGAACAATGCTCTTATATCCGTCCATAAGGTCTTTATAGTCCAAAGCCTCAGATTCCTGAATAAGGGGGTATACTACATAAATTTGCCTTCCTTTTTTAATTTCATCCCTGATAAACCTAAAAACTTTAAGACGGTTCGCATCGAAACGATGTACAGTTTTAACAGCTTTCCTGCCGGGAGGTAATTCATCTATAACCGAAATATCCAAATCCCCGTAAAGGCTCATCGCCAGTGTTCTCGGAATTGGTGTTGCCGTCATCACTAGGATATGTGGAGGTATTTCATTTTTATGCCAAAGTTTAGATCTTTGAGCTACACCAAAGCGGTGCTGTTCATCAATGATTGCCAGCCCAAGGTTTTTAAATTGCACTTTGTCCTCCAGGATAGCATGGGTTCCTATTAAAATGTGAAGCACTCCGGTTTCAAGCTGTTCATGGATGTGCTTTCGGTCTGCCTTTTTGATAGAACCCGTAAGCAGGGAAACCTTAATATCCAGCCCTGCAAGTAGCTCTTTAATACTGTTATAATGCTGTTGCGCAAGGATCTCGGTTGGTGCCATAATACAGGCCTGAAATTCATTGTCTATAGCAAGTAACATGGCCATTAGGGCCACAATAGTTTTTCCGGAACCCACATCGCCTTGAAGTAATCTGTTCATTTGGGCCTTACTTCCCAAATCTGCCCTTATTTCTTTCAATACTCTTTTTTGTGCACCCGTAAGGTCAAAGGGAAGTTTCTCATGATAAAAACTGTTGAAAAGTTCGCCTACCTTGTCGAAAGTAAAGCCCTTGATTTTTTGCTGTCGGGACAATTTCTTACGGAGTAATTGAAGCTGCACGTAAAAAAGTTCTTCAAATTTCAATCTGAATTTAGCTTTTGCAAGCAATTCCTGTGTTTTTGGAAAATGTATAGCAAACAAGGCTTCATTTTTGGAAAGCAATTTCAATTCTCCTAAAATATTTGCCGATAGGGTTTCATAAAATTGCCCCTTTATTTCCATAAATAATTGCTGCATCAGCTTGTTGATGACCCTATTTGTAACCCCTGAATTACTTAGCTTTTCTGTAGAGGGATATACTGGCTGCATTGCAATTCGCAGACCGTTTTTTGCCTCCGAGAGTAATTCCATTTCGGGATGCGGCATGGAGAATTTTCCATTAAACCAATTGGTCCTACCAAAAATCACGTAGGGTGTATTCAGCTTCAAATGGTCACGGATCCATTTTTGACCTCTAAACCATACCAATTGCATCTCCCCGCTGTCATCGATAAAAGTAGCAACCAAACGCCTTCCTCTTTTTTGCTCTACGGTTTTAACGTGAATAATTTTCCCAATTACCTGCACATCGGCCCCACTGCGTTGCAGTTCATTTATTTTGTAGAATTTAGTTTTGTCAATATGCCTGTTCGGAAATAGATTAATCAGGTCTTGATAGGTTGTAATACCCAGTTCGGACTGCAGCAGTTCGGCCCGGTTTGGCCCAACTCCTTTTAAATAGGTAATTGGAGTTTGCAGAAAGTTAGGGTTCATCTGGCTAAAATAAAATTTAAGCTATACAACTACAATGAATCAAAATAGTTAATTTGGCCTAAGGTTTGTATAAGTTAGATTATGAGGAACCTCCTTTTTATTGCTTTTTCATTCTTTTTTCATTTTTTGTGCGGTCAAAATCAGGACCGGGTCGACTTTACTGAGACCAGTATATCTATACAAATAGATTCGGCATCGCGAAAAATTATGGGCAATGCTGTATATGAATTCAAGGTACTGTCAAAGATAGACTCCGTATTTTTTGATGCCATAGATATGCAGTTTTCATCGGTAAAGATCGATGGCAAAAAGGCAAATTTTTCTAATGATAAGAAAAAAATTACCCTTTATAAAAAGCTAAAACCGGGCGAGCGTCATAAAATAGAGCTTGATTATAACGTTCAACCAAAACAAACCGTCTACTTTGTAGGTTGGGAAGATGGGATGCGTTATAACAATCAAATCTGGACACAGGGACAAGGCAAATATACGAGCCATTGGGTTCCTAGTTTTGATGATATGAATGAGAAGCTGACCTTTAAACTTCAAATTACTTTTGATGCTACTTATGAGGTAATTGCCAATGGAAAACTCCAGGGGAGTTCTGAAGCAAATGGTTTAAAAACCTGGTCGTACGTAATGGATAAACCCATGAGCAGTTATTTACTGGCTTTCGCTATTGGAGACTATGAAAAGAAAAGTACAAGTTCGACTTCTGGAGTACCTATAGCACTTTATTATTACAAAACCGACAGTCTTAGAGTAGAACCTACCTACCGTTACACCAAAGAGATCTTTGATTTTCTCGAGACCGAAATAGGAGTTTCATACCCCTGGCAAAATTACAAACAGTTGCCTGTAAGAGATTTTCTTTACGCAGGAATGGAAAATACAGGAGCTACTATTTTTTCTGACGGCTTTGTTATTGATTCACTAGCCTTCAAAGACAAGAATTACGTTAATGTTAACGCTCATGAACTGGCACATCAATGGTTTGGAAACCTGGTGACCGAGAAGAATGGAAAACACCATTGGTTGCACGAAGGGTTTGCTACCTACTACGCTTATATGGCAGAAAAAGAGATCTTTGGCGATTCGTATTTTTATTGGAGGTTATATGATACGGCGAAACAGCTTGAGGCACTTGAGCAGGATGATAGGGGAGATGCATTGACAAATCCCAGCGCAGGGAGCCTTACCTTCTATGAAAAAGGAGCCTGGGCCCTGTATATGCTCGAGCAAAAACTAGGAAGAACAATATTTAGAAAAGGAATCAGGAACTACCTTAACAAATACCAGTTTTTGAATGTCAGCATCGACGATTTTATGTATGAGATGGAGGAGGTAAGTGGGAAAGACCTGTCTGCATATAAGGCTTTATGGATAGAGGGCGATAATTTTCCATTTGAAGAAGCCAAGAACAAACTCTCCGAACGTTGCGAATCAATCAGACAATTTTTAGAACTTAGAAGGGAACTTACAACAAGTTCTGCAGACGATGAGAGCATTATTAGGAGGTACTGGGAGGGAAGTACGTCAGATGAGCTCAGAAAACGGGTTATTTATAACTATTATAAGTCCTTATCTACAGAATTTGTAAAGGTAGCCTTCAGCACAAACAGTTTTAAAATAAGGCAGGCCTTAGCTGTAGAAGTGGCTCCAATTCCTGCTGAACTTAAGTCACTATACGAAGGTCTGATTGAAGATGAAAGCTATTCTTACCGTAGAAAATGCCCTTTACAATCTCTGGATCACCTTTCCGGAAGATCGGGTGGATTACTTGGAAAAAACCCAAAATATTATTGGGTTACCCAATAAAAATGTCAGACTCCTATGGCTCCTTCTGGCGGTTTTAACCAAGGATTACTTGTCTGAAAAACAAAAACAACAATATACTTTAGAATTGGTGGGTTATACCTCTCCAAGGTATTCGTTTGAAGTAAGGCAGAATGCCTTTGCGTTGCTCGATGAAGTCCAGGGACTAACTCATGAAAATTTAAAGGATCTCGTAAACGCCTCCTTACATCATAGCTGGCAATTTAGGAAATACGCCCGTAATTTGTTAGACAGACTGTTAAAGAACGACAAACAAAGACAACGATTAAAAAAAGTATCTTCAGAACTCAGTGAAAGAGAATTGCAATACCTTAAGAGCAAAATGGGAACTAAATGAGAGCGCTAGTAATTTCTGGGGGCGGTAGCAAGGGTGCTTTTGCAGGAGGGGTAGCAGAATACCTAATGGAAGAATTGGGACATTCCTATGACTTAATGCTCGGGACTTCCACAGGAAGCCTTCTTATCTCTCATCTCGCGCTTGGCAAGATTAAAAAAATCCGCGAGGTATATACTTCGGTAGATCAGGACAGTATTTTTAGTAATTGCCCCTTTAAAATTCAAAAAAAATACGGGGTGAGCAATATCGCAATTAACCATTGGAACGTTGTAAAGAACTTCTATAGCGGAAGCAAAACCTTCGGCGAAAGCAGAAACCTTTTAAAACTTATTAAAGACACGCTTACCAGAGAAGAGTTTGAAGAATTAAAGCAGGGGCCTAAGGATATTGTAGTTACGGTGTCTAATCTCTCTCTTAATCAAGTAGAGTATAAATCGATTAACGACTTTGAATATGAGGATTTTTGCGAATGGATATGGATCTCTTGCAATTACACACCTTTTATGAGCCTGATACGCAAGGATGGTTGCGAGTACGCGGATGGAGGACTGGGCAGTATGGTTCCTATTGAAGAGGCAATAAAGCGTGGTGCCACCGAAGTAGACGCCATTATTTTACACACCGAGGTAACGCATTTTAACAGAATGCCCTCAAAAAATGTCTTCTCCCTGTTAACCGGGATGTTCAGCTTTATGTTAGACCGGATTGAAAATCAAAACATTAGGATTGGAAAATATGTGGCGAACCTGAACGATGCGATCATCAATTTTTATTATACTCCCATCGTACTTACAACAAATTCACTGATTTTCGACAAAGAAAAAATGACAAGTTGGTGGGAGAGCGGTTATGCCTATGCCCGGACCAAAAATATTGAAATTAATGAAATTGAGCTAGACCCCTAAACCGCGAAGGCTAGGCTACCAAAGTTCTCCGATTTCCCTTTTTATGAAGGACAACGCTGTTGTTGAGGGTGATTGTTTGTCCATGGTTTGGTTAAGGACGTCCTCCCTTAATTTGTCTGCAGAATCAGTTTCACTCATCCCTGCCTTTCTGATCATCTGTATGGTAGCACTTTTTGCTGCTTTAATTATGTTCCAGCATTCATCACTCATGTAGATTTGCTGTGAAAGATTGTGCTCAAATTCCTTTTCAATGCTTTTGATCAGTAATTGCTCATAGCTATGTTTGTCTGCCGTTTTTGGCGCTACTCGTACAACAAGGCTTGGAATGGCAATACGTTCTAAAAATAACGCCATCCTTTCGTAAGCCTGTAGCCTTATAGGCAAGGCGTTTTTTTGAGAATCTTTATGCAATAAAAAACGCCGACGACCATCTTCGTTTTTCGTATGAAGTCTAAAAAAATAAAAGGCGATCACCCCTGTAACTACAGCAGGGAGCAGATATGCAAAGAGTTGAAATATTCCGTCTCCGGTCATGTGTTTGGTTTTTTCCGATGTCTCGGGATTGATTTATGAACTATGAACGTGGGTTTTTCTAAAAAAGTATAGTGCCTATTTCCGGAAAAAAATAATATTAGTTTTTCATATCGTCCTTAACCATCAGGTAGAAAGAATCAAATTTTGGATGCAGTTTAAAATCAATGCCTTCCTTGAAATTTCCATCTCTTCCGCGACTGGCCATGCGATTGGGATCTATCCCGAAGTTTTTTTGCAGAAAACTGGCAACTGCGGTGGCCTGGCGGGCAGCCAGATCAAGATCTCCAGTCATTGATAAGCCCTCTACGCTCATAGCCACTTCAGGGTTAGTTTTTAAGATTTCAGCAACCTTCTCTAGCCAGGGGATTGCGGTCTCTGAAACTTCCGTCCCGGTATCCTCCTTAAATATTGATGTAAGCGCGGCCGAAATTATCAAGGAACTATTGGCCACCTTAACCTTTGTGTCTTCGCCAAGCGTTTGTTTCGCGTTTGTAAGCAGTACTATAGCTGTAGAATCGTTACTGCTAATTGTATTTGTGATTCCTTTTAATTGGTCTTCTTTCTCTTCAAGACTGGCAAGCGCCTGATTTACAGCAGAAGAATTCTTGCTTGAGACTTCCGCAAAACTATTCAGGTTTTGCAACAAGGTAGCATTCGCAGCCTGCAATTCGCTAACCTGAGACTCAAAAGATTCAGCTTTGGCCAGACTCACTTTTTCTCTTCGGGTTGACTCCCTTACCAGGTTTTCGGTAGAATCTAATTTACTTTTTAACTCGTTGATCTCAGCAATTAATTCGCTCTTCTTCTGAGCTTGCAAGCTAATAGCAAAACTTAATAACATTAGTAATAATGGTAGCTTTCTTTTCATAGGGTCACTCTAATTTATTCTTAATAAGGAATATCTAACGCATCAAAATTATTTTTCATCTGCCAAAGATACTCTTTTACCTCCAAGGTAGGTACATGCCTGGAGCGCTCGCATTCCATTGAAAGGCACCTCGTTTTTTTCATATTTATAAGTGGATCTTAAATCGCTGTGAAGATAATCATCGTCAATATTAACCTGTACATCATCCATTGTAAATTGGCAGGGGTGTTCATACCCTGCCGCATGGGTGATTTCTATCAATTCTTTGCGAAATGTTTTGAAATACTGTGCTAGCCTTTCAGACTTTTTGGGTACATGGATGCCGCGCTGCAGCCATTTGCTTTGTGTAGCAATGCCAGATGGGCATCTGTTGGTATGACAAATCTGGGCCTGAATGCAGCCTATGCTCATCATGGCTTCTCGGGCTACATTGATACAGTCAACACCCATAGCAAAGGCCATGGCTGCCTTGGCAGGAAAGCCCAACTTTCCGCTAGCCACAAAAACAATACGTTCGGTGAGTGCTTTCGCCTCAAACAATCTATAGAGGGATGAAAAAGCGTATACCCAGGGTAGGGAAACATGATCTGCAAAACTAGGAGGAGCGGCCCCGGTACCGCCTTCACCGCCATCAATGGTAATAAAATCGGGTCCGGTCCCGGTATCTAGCATCAACTGAGCCAATTCTTCCCATAAGTCTAACTTTCCTACGGCGGCCTTAATACCTACCGGAAGACCAGTTTCATGAGCTATTTGCTCTATGAATTCAAGCAGTTCGGGAATACTGCTAAAGGCAGAATGAGTGGGTGGAGACAAGACATCTTTGCCCACTTCGACTCCTCTGATCTCAGCAATCTCCCTGCTTATTTTGGCCCCCGGAAGCACACCACCTTTTCCTGGTTTTGCGCCTTGTGAGAGTTTAATTTCAATAGCCTTTATACAGGGGTTCCCGGCAACGAGTTTCTTCATCTTCTCCATGGAGAAATGGCCGTCCTCTGACCGGACTCCAAAGTATCCTGTTCCGAAGTGAAAAATAACATCGCCTCCTTGCTTGTGATAGGGTGACAATCCGCCTTCTCCGGTATTGTGGTAAGCACCGCTCATGGCGACACCTTTGTTCATGGCCTCAACAGCAGCTGCGGAAAGCGAACCGAAACTCATGGCTGAAACATTAATTACCGAGGCAGGCCTGTAAGGCTTTTTTCTTCTATTGAATTCGCCCATAACCTTGGCACAGGGCAGAAAGCTTGTGTTAAGCGCGTTTGGATGACCTTCAGTAACTTTATAGGACATCATTTGGTTCTTTATAAAGATATGCTGATGGGCATAAATGTCCCTATCGGTCCCAAAACCTTCATAATTATTCTCTTTTTTTGCCGAGGCATATATCCACCCGCGTTCTATTCTGTTAAAAGGAAGTTCCTCTCTGTTGTTAGCCACAAAATATTGACGCATTTCGGGGCCGATGCTTTCCAACCAATACCTCAAATGGCCTACAATGGGGAAATTATGAGTGATAGTATGAGAGCGTTGCAAAAAAATGTCGCGAAATGCCAACAAACCCAAACCTATCAAGATCCAGGCCCACCAGGGGATCGTTGAAAGAAACTTGAGCAAAGTATCCACTTCTTTTATTTTTTTCCTTGCTTAATAACAGGCTTGGGTTTGATCATCAGAACAGGTCTTAATTCAAGGTTTAATCAAAAATAATTTAGCCCCAACCACTAACTATTGTCCACTATTTAAGTAATCCAGGCTTAATTCGGTCAAGGCTTTCACTCCAAGAATTAATCCTGTATCGTCAATTTTAAAATCTGGAGTATGATGTGGAAATGATTCGGTATTCCCTGGCGTCATACCACCTAAAAAGAAAAAGAATCCAGGAACTTCACGTTGAAAATACGAAAAGTCCTCGGCGCCGGTTATGGCCTTTTGAGTTTGTACATTGGCATCACCAGCAACTCTTCTAAGAGATGGTAACATGTTTTCGACCAAGGCCGGATCGTTGTAAGTGATATCGGTAGAAGTGGTGATCACTATTGTAGCGTCTCCGCCGTAGGCTTTTGCAATCGTTGGTACCATTTCTTCCATTCTTCGGTTGATCTGTTTTTGCATATCATAGTCCAGCGTCCTGATGGTCCCAATCATCTCAGCGCTTTCCGGGATAATATTGAACCTGACCCCACTGGTAATTTTACCGACGGTAATTACTGCCGCTTCATTGGTGAGATTGGCTTCCCTGCTAATAATGGTTTGAAGCCCATCGATAATCTTAGCGCTAATGAGAATAGGATCAACGCCAGACCAGGGTTGAGATCCGTGACTCTGTTTGCCCTTTACATTGATGACAAAACGTTGCGCTGAGGCCATGGTTCCACCAGATTTATATCTGATAACACCCACTGGTGTTTGTGAATTGATATGCAACCCAAAAATGGCATCAACATCCGGACTTTTCAAAACCCCCTCTTTTACCATCATCAAGGCACCGCCTTCTTCGCCCGGAGGCGCACCTTCCTCGGCGGGCTGGAAAATAAATTTTACCGTTCCGTTTATTTTATCCTTGTTTTTAGACAAAACTTCGGCGACTCCCATTAAAATTGCGGTATGCGTATCGTGCCCACAGGCATGCATAACCCCAACTTTTTTTCCTAAAAATTCAGAGGTAACGGTCGATTTGAAGGGAAGGTCGTTTCTTTCGGTTACTGGCAGGGCGTCTATATCTGCCCTTAATGCTACCACTTTACCGGGGTGATCTCCCTTTAATACACCTACAACCCCAGTATGAGCTACCCCGGTTTGCACTTCTATTCCAAGGGCCCTAAGGTGTTTGGCAATTTTTTCAGCGGTTTTGAATTCTCTGTTAGAAAGTTCAGGGTTCTGGTGTATATCTCTTCGCCATTCGATAACTTTTCCCTCTATCGCGTTGTAATCACTGTCTAAATTTGGACCTTGAGCAAGTGCATGACTTCCACAGAGCAGCGTTAGCGTAAAAACAATTTTGTTCATATGTTTAATTTAAAATTTAATAATTTGATATCCGTCATCCTGCAGTTGTACCAGGGCGGTCATTGCCGATAGGGCCAATTTAACTCCGGCTAGGGTAGATGTATGCGGAATTTCCCTTGATATTGATGACTGGCCACAGAAAATTATTTCAACTCCTGAATCTAGAAGCGCCTGAATCAGACCCGCATTCGGATTCTTAAATCCGTATCGCTTGTGATAACTCTTGTCGCTCATAAGGTCTTTGGATGCTTTATTATGTACTACCAAGACCACCTTCATTTTTTCAACAGGGATCCCACTTTGCGCATGCATGTTTAAAAAGCGCGCAGCAGTTTCTATAGAAGAATTTATTTTCTCATGGGATTCCGGGCTATCCATGATGTCGAATACCACTTTGAATTCCTTAGAATTATCCGTTTGATAGTCAGTATTTTCTACCTTCCAGACTTTTCCGTATTCTTTAATAACCGGACCCGCTTTTTTGCTTTGAGAATACCCTAAATTAATCACCATTGTTGCAATGGCAATAGCAAGTAAAATTTTCTGTCTACACATAAGTTGAATTAGTGCATCTAAATATATTCAAATTGCCCAAAAAAGCGATAGCATTGTTCATAATTATTAAATCGATGCCTTTAGGATGCGTTTAATTATGGCTAAATTCACATTTTTAAACAGCGCACTTAATGCAGTTTTTAGATGAGCTTAATGAGGCCCAAAGGGCACCGGTACTTCACAAGGATGGTCCGCTGATGGTAATTGCCGGTGCTGGCTCTGGGAAGACCAGGGTGCTTACTTATCGCATCGCTCATCTCATGCGACAAGGCGTGGACGCTTTTAATATTCTGGCACTTACCTTTACTAATAAAGCGGCTCGCGAGATGAAGAAACGCATCGCGGGTATCGTTGGCCAGTCTGAAGCGAAAAATCTCTGGATGGGGACTTTTCATTCCGTTTTTGCGCGTTTGTTGAGATATGATGGCGATAAATTGGGCTACCCAAGTAATTTTACCATTTATGACACTCAGGATTCGCAGCGCTTAATTGCCTCGATTATAAAGGAGATGGGGCTTGATAAAGACATCTACAAGTACAAACAAATTCAAAGCAAGATTTCTTCTTATAAAAATAGCCTGATTACCGTCAAAGCCTATATGCAGAATCCAGAATTGATGGAAGCAGACGCTATGGCGAAACGGCCTAGAATGGGAGATATCTATCAGGAATATGTAGACCGTTGTTTTAAGGCTGGGGCTATGGATTTTGATGATCTGCTCTTGCGTACTAACGAATTGCTTACCAGATTTCCGGAGGTGCTGCTCAAATATCAGGATCGTTTTCGATATATTTTGGTTGATGAGTACCAGGACACGAATCATTCACAATACCTTATTGTAAAGGCGCTTTCAGACAGGTATCAGAATATCTGCGTCGTCGGAGATGATGCACAAAGTATCTATTCATTCAGAGGTGCCAACATCAGCAATATTCTAAATTTCCAAAGAGATTATGACGATGTGGCGGTATATCGTTTAGAGCAGAATTACCGCTCAACCAAGAACATTGTAAATGCAGCTAACGCCATAATCGCTAACAATAAAAACCAGCTCGAAAAAGTAGTTTGGACAGCTAATGATGAGGGCGCTAAAATTAAGCTTCATCGGAGCATTACTGATGCGGAAGAAGGTAGGTTTGTTGCGAGTTCAATTTTTGAGAATAAAATGCAACGCCAACTGGCCAACGGGGAATTCGCCGTGTTATACAGAACTAATTCGCAATCGCGGGCTATTGAAGATGCGTTACGAAAAAAAGATATTGCGTACAGAATTTATGGAGGCCTTTCTTTCTATCAGCGCAAAGAGATTAAGGATGTGCTATCTTATCTGCGTTTAGTGATCAACCCAAAAGACGAAGAAGCCTTAAAACGGGTTATTAATTTTCCAACACGCGGTATAGGTCAGACTACCGTCGATAAATTGGTAGTAGCAGCCAACCATTATGATCGCTCTATTTTTGAAGTGATGGAGAATTTAGAGCGGATAGACTTAAAAATAAATTCGGGAACCAGGCAAAAGCTATCAGATTTTGTGACCATGATCAAAAGCTTTCAGATCATGAATGAACATGAAGATGCCTTTGCGCTTGCCGAACATGTAGCGAAAAAAACAGGAATCTTATTAGAATTCAAAAAAGATGGAACTCCCGAAGGCATTGGCCGGATGGAGAACATAGAAGAATTGCTCAACGGAATTAAAGATTTTGTTGAGGGTCAGAAAGAGCTGGCAGATGCGAAGGGTGATCTTACGGAGTTCCTTGAAGACGTTGCCCTTGCCACTGATCTGGATAAAGATACCGGAGATGACGATCGGGTGGCATTAATGACTATTCATTTAGCGAAAGGCCTTGAGTTTCCATATGTATATATCGTTGGAATGGAGGAAGACCTATTTCCTTCTGCAATGAGTATGAATACCAGAAGTGAATTAGAGGAGGAACGAAGGCTATTTTACGTAGCCTTAACAAGAGCAGAGCAGCAAGCCTATCTTACCTATGCGCAGAACCGTTATAGATGGGGTAAATTAATAGATGCAGAGCCCAGCCGGTTTATAGAAGAAATTGACGAGCAGTTTATTGAGAATTTAACACCAGTCGACACGTATCGCTACAAACCTCTAATAGATGCTGATATTTTCGGAGATGTAGACAAAAGCAAACTCCGGCAGGCCAAACCCAAGAACGGTAACCCGCCTTCGGTACGAAAACCCAATGAACAACAACTTAAAAGGCTGCGAAAGCTTAAGCCACAATTGGGTACACCCAGTGCTAAGACCAATGTCATTGACCCTGAACTGGCTGAAGGAGTTTTCGTAAATCACACCCGCTTTGGGAAGGGAAAAGTTCTTAAGATTGAAGGTGCAGGAAATGATAAGAAGGCTGAAATTCTTTTCGAAAAAGGAGAGGTCAAAAAACTATTACTAAGGTTTGCAAGGCTGGAGGTGATTTCCTAGTAGTTCTTATGCCACTCCAAAATAAATCCTAAGCTTCAAATTTGTACATTTAAAATCTAAGCCGGTATAGAATGAAAGCACTGACTTCAAGGATTTTTGTATTAGTATTCATGGTTTGGTTTGTAGGCTGCTCCCAATCCTCACCTATCATTGTTGAAAAACCCGTAGAAGACCAGTCAGAAGACCCGCCAGACAGCGGTGTGAATGCTCCAGATTACTGGGATAACGCAAAATTGGTTTGGAGCGATGAATTTGACGGAACCAGTTTGTCTGTGGAAAATTGGCGCTTTGAAACGGGGGCTCATGGATGGGGAAACAATGAATGGCAAAACTATGTGGCGAATGATAATGTTGAGGTGAGTGACGGTACGTTAAAAATAATTGCAAGAAAGACAGGTAATGGGCAACAGGTTGGCGATTATACGTCTACAAGGCTCAATAGTACTGAAGAATTTACCTATGGAAGAATGGAGATAAGGGCTAAGATCCCTGAGCACAAAGGAAATGGGTTGTGGCCGGCGCTATGGATGCTTGGTCATGATATACAAACCATCGGATGGCCGGCCTGCGGCGAGATTGACATTATGGAGTATGTAAGTTTCGACCCTGGAAAAGTTCATTTTACGATTCATAGCAACGCGAACAATCACGCGGACGGAACACAGGTAAGTTCGGGCCCGGTAAATCTGGAAACCATTGAAGAAGAGTTTCACAATTACGGAATTTTGTGGACCGAAGAGTACTTAAGGTTCTATATAGACGATATTGACAATATAAAATTAAACTTCGCTCGCCCAGCCAATCCCACCAACGACAACTGGCCTTTCTCAAAGCCGTTTTACTTTCTTATGAACATCGCCGTTGGAGGAAATTGGGGTGGTTTAAATGGAGTGGATGATACCATTTTCCCAGCTGTCATGGAGATAGACTACGTTAGGGTTTATCAGGTTGATTAGGAAGGTAACCAAAAAAAGGTGACATGGCAGAATTGATCAAAATATATGAGCAGAACCCCAATCCAAGAGAAATTAGCAGGGTAGTGGAGGTGCTCAGGGCAGGCGGGCTTGTAGTGTATCCTACAGATACGGTTTATGGCCTTGGTTGCGACATTACCAAATCTAGAGCCCTTGAACGTATTTCGCGTATTAAAGGGGTTAAACTGGATAAAGCCAATTGGTCCTTTATTTGCGCAGATCTCAGCAACTTGTCAGATTATGTCAGGCAAATAGACACGGCTACTTTTAAAATATTGAAGCGGGCTTTACCAGGACCGTATACCTTTATTCTTCCGGGAAGTAATAATCTTCCTAAGGACTTTAAGAAAAAAAAGACGGTAGGAATCAGAATTCCAAAAAATCAAGTTGCTCAGGCTCTGGTTAGGGAGTTAGGGAACCCGATTGTCTCAACTTCTATACGGGATGAAGACGATGTAATTGAATATACCACAGACCCCGAATTGATTCTTGAAAAATGGAAGCACCTGGTAGATGTCGTTATTGACAGCGGTTATGGAGGCAATCTTGCATCTACTGTAATAGACCTTTCAGGAGATGAGCCCGTAGTCTTAAGAGAAGGAAAAGGAGATTTAGATATCTTCTGAATTTTAGAGACAGTTTACTCCTTACCGTTAGACTTTATGGAGATATCAGGATTGTAAGGTGGAATAAAATTGTCTCTGTCCCAATCTTTCCCAATTACTGCTTCAATTTCTTTCTCAAGGTACCTGAGGTGAGCTTTTGTCGTACGATGCGTAATTACCGGAATGGTGCCTTTGATCTCTCCTTGTAATTGTACTAATTGATCCAGGGCGAGAGATCTGACATCAGTATTAACGGTATATTCCTCCGATAATTTTGCCAGTATACCGCTTATAGCACCTTTGGCTTTGTTGGGTTTATAAAGTGCGATTAAATTTTCTACATAGGCCTTTTGTAACTTCCTTCTATAGGTATTGGCTTGATAAAAAACATTGAGCTTCCCCCAAATAAGAAAGTGAAGATCGTCTAAATATTCGTCTGGCCGGTACGTATCAATATCCTTATAACGCTCAGAAATAAATGTCATCCTACTTAGCCTGCTTCCTCCCAAAAGGTTAAGCATAACGCTTTCCATGGTTTTGGTTACCGCTTCCTTGGATCGGGGCGACTGAATTTTATTGAGAACCTCATTGGTTAGCAGCCAATCTGGTTCATGAAATATGTGATTATCCAGGAAAATCAGTGCCTCTTTTTGAACGTTTTTAGGTACTGGCAGGAAAACCTCGCCGGCTTCACCCATCGTTTTAGGAGTTACGTAGATCCCACCAATATTTTTCACCACATGAAAGAGATAATTGTCATATTGTTTTATGAGATCCTTATAGATTTGATCCAGGTTAGAGTAATCATCACTTTGCTTTTCTTGGGTCCATTGTGTCAGATAAGGCACAATGCGCTGCAGGTTCATAATTCCGTAGTTGCTGGCTAAAACGGCGTTGTCACCCAGATCTTCACGCTGTGATCTGGGGTCAAAATCGCGACCCTCTCCTCCAAACCAAAGACGCGGGTTGCTGGCAATGCTATCTACCACCATCTTGTTGAGGAGTTCTTTTTCCTCTTCGGCCTGTTGGGGCTCGCCAATTTTTGAGTAACCCCACTGAATTGCCCATTTGTCGTAATCACCAATTCTGGGCATCAAATATTCGGGAGCGATACTGTCTTGAGGTTGGGCAACGTAATTAAAGCGGGCATAGTCCATTATAGAGCTGGTATGGCCGTATTTTTCCAGCCATTCAGAATCTCTTAATTTTTCTACCGGTGTGGCATAACTGGCCGCCATATTATGTCTTAAACCCAGCGTATGACCTACCTCATGAGCACAGACAAAGCGGATTAATTCTCCCATTAATTCTGGATCGAATCTCATTTTACGGGCCCGTTCATCGACAGCCCCAGCCTGTATCATATACCAACTGTGTAGTAAGGTCATCAGGTTATGATACCAGCCTATATGGCTTTCAAGGATTTCTCCACTCCTCGGATCTGTTATGTTTGGGCCATAAGCATTTTTGGCGGGAGAGGCAAAATAGCGAAGCACTGAAAAGCGTGCATCCTCCAGGCTCATGTTTTTGTCATTTTCGGGCCATTCCTTACCCTCAATAGCATTCTTAAACCCAGCCTGCTCAAAAGCTACCTGCCAGTCATTTATTCCCTGGATGAGGTAAGGCCTCCACTTTTTGGGCGTGGCCGGATCCAGGTAAAAAACAATGGGCTTTTTAGGGGTCACCAAGGCTCCCTTCTTCCATTTTTCCCTGTCTTCCTCTTTGGGTTCTAATCGCCACCTATGGATATAGGTGTTTTGATTCACCTGCTGTTGCTCATCCTCATACTTTAAATAAGAACTTGCAAAATAGCCTACTCTTGGGTCATAGAACCTTTTTTTCATGGGCTCTTTGGGTAGCAGGATAAAGGAATTGTTCAATTCTATGGTAACAAAACCAGACAAAATAGCGGCCTGTAAATTTCTTTTGTCTTTGCCCGAAACCGGCTTGGCCTTGTACGTTTTTACGGTTCGGATCTCCGTGTTTATTGGAAATGTATTGATACCCTTAATAAAAGATTTGTCCTTCTCCAGACCGGAAAGTCTGTAGGCATTTTTTTGTGGTCCGCTAAGAGCCAATAGCGGGTTGTCGCTATTTATAAAATCAGTAACCTCTATTAAAGAGGCCCCGGCTTCCTCATTTCTCGCCTTTATTTCAAAGGCCTCTAATATTGGAGTAACATTAGAATTGTTTACGGCTTCCGAAATTGCATCTTCTTCATTGGCAACGCTGACAAGAGTGGCAATGCGTAAAAAAATATTGTTTTGAGGCCCTTTTTCGAAAATAATAGTCTTATCCCCAATTTCTTCGCCCCCGTAATTACCAGCCCCGGCAGGGGTTTTTATAAATCGGGTTACCACAAGAATCTCTCTGTTGAGAATGCTATCCGGAATTTCAAAGTAATATTTCCCGGCCGTTTGGTGAACGTCAAAAAGCCCTTCTTGAGAAACCGTTTCCTTTCCAATAAGACGGTCGTATGGCTGTGATTGTGATTGAAGTACCGCGCTATTCTTAACCCTTTTGGAACCAAGTCCCAAAGTGCTGCAAGAACTTGCAATAAGAAGCACACATAGCAGTAGAAATACCCTCATAATAAGACAACGATTTCATGGTACAAATAGTATCTTAAGTATTTGTTCTGACTGGTGTGGTTGGTATGGGTATAAAAAACCACGACCAAAGCTAAAATTAGTTTGGCCGTGGCATAAAATTACGTCTTTTCTTTATAAATCCTAATTATTGATGGCAGGATCTTTCATTCCTTCTTCTATCATACTGTAGAACTGATCGATCTTTGGAAGCACTACAATACGAGTTCTTCTGTTCTTAGACTTTTCAGATTGAGAAACAGGTACAAACTCCGCTCTACCAGCAGCGGTCATACGCTTCGGATCTACCCCGTAATCGTTTTGAAGAATTCTTACAATGGCAGTAGAACGCTTAACACTAAGATCCCAGTTGTCTAAAAGCACACCTTTTCTGTAAGGCACATCGTCTGTATGCCCTTCTACCATAAACTCAAAATCTGGCTTGTTATTAACTACCTGGGCCACTTTACCAAGTACTTCTTTTGCTCTGGCAGTTACATTATAACTACCACTACTGAATAACAATTTATCGGAGATAGAAACAAAAACAACGCCTTTTTCAACACTGATCTCAATATCTTCATCGTCAAGGTTACCCAAAACTCCTTTAAGACTCTGGACAAGTGCTAAATTCACAGAATCTCTTCTGGTAATGGCATCTTGCAATTTTCTAATGGTCAAATCTTTTTCTTTCAGACTTTCGAGTGACTTTTCAAGATTTTCAGCTCCCTTTGTGGTTAAAGTAGTCAGATTACCCATATTATTAATCAATTCCTGATTATTGGCCTTAAGAAAGGTATTCTGATCTTCCAAAGTCTTCATTCGGGTAGTAGCCGTAGCCTTTTCCTCCAAACAAGTGTTCAATTTAACGGTAGCAGAATTCAATAGATCTTGAGTTTCTTTTTGCTTTGCCTCCAAATCTGCATATTTCTTCTGTGAAACGCAGGAAGACAGTAATAGTGCTACTCCCAAGCAGCCTAGGATGATTTTTTTCATAATACTAGTTTCTATTTGTAAATGTTTGTTATTTGTTAAGTATGTCTGAGATACGCCAGCAAAATTATAGAAATTGACACCCTCAGATTTCTCAAAATTAGTTAATCTTTTACTAAAATGTTAAATTTCCTTACCTGATGTACGAAATGCGACCACACAATGGATTTTGTGGTGTAATACTTTAATATAAAATTAGCTTTTTCACGTTTCCGGTATGTTTTGCCGAAGTTGCGATAATAGCTTAGATGAGCACGGATAATTGCCAAAAAATGGTTGCCCTTAAATTGAAGAATAAAGCGAAGGCCCGCAATGCCATCCAATATTAGTCTGAATAGGATAATTAGAAAAGCTTTTTTTCTGGGCAAGTTTTTGGTTATAGAAAAGAGCGAATTCCTGAAATTGAGATAGGTCTTTTTAGGATTCATATTACTCAAGGTAGATCCGCCCAGATGATATACCTTGGAAGCGCCGACGTAATAAACCTTATAACCAGAGTTCCAGGCTCTCCAACATAAATCTACTTCTTCCTGGTGTGCAAAATAATCCTCATCAAACCCTCCTAAATGCTCAAACACATCACTTTTAATAAACATGCAAGCTCCTGTGGCCCAGAAAATTTCTACGGTATCATCATACTGACCTTCGTCTTTCTCGAGAGCCTGAAATATTCTCCCGCGACAAAATGGATACCCCAATTGGTCTAGGAAGCCTCCTCCGGCGCCAGCATATTCAAAGTAATCTTTGCGCATTAAATCCAGGACCTTAGGTTGTATTATTGAAGCTTCAGGGATTTCTTTGAACGATTTAAGAATGGGTTCCAGCCAAGCTTCCGAAACTTCAACATCTGAATTTAGCAAGCAGAAAATATCCGCTTTAACGTGTTTTAGGGCATCGTTATAACCTTTGGCGAAACCACCGTTGACTTTGTTTTCAATAATTTTGATCTCAGGGTAGTTGGCGCGCACAAAAGCCACAGATTCGTCTGTAGATGCGTTGTCTGCTACATAGATATCTGCCCCTTCAGAAAACTTGATAACGGAAGGTAGAAAGCGCTCAAGTAGATCGGCGCCATTCCAATTTAGTATGACAATAGCTAGTTTCAATTGGGTTGCAAATTAACGGCTAAAATCAGGAATTTGCTCTAAAAAGCTATACTTTTCTTTCTCAAAGTTCATTTGGCAATAGAAATGTTCCAAGCCGTTTGTCACCATTAGATAGTTGGCCCTTAGTTGAATGTTATAGCGAGCAACCTGATCGAATGTCGTTTGAGAAATTTTAATTTTGGGCGACTTACATTCCACAAGTATCGCTATACTACCGTCAGAATTATAGACCACAATGTCGTATCTTTTTTTGAGCTTGTTTAGACTGAGTTGCTTCTCTACCGCAATAAGGCTCAGCGGGTATTTTTTATCAAATAGCAGGTAATGTAAAACATGCTGTCTTACCCACTCTTCTGGCTGTAGCACTACAAATTTTTTACGAACGACATCGAAAATAAACACCTTATTTTCGCTACTTTTGAAACGAAACTCATAAGCTGGAAAATTTAGCGATTGCATACACAAATTTGATGATTTTTTTTGGATGGAAGAAGTAAGACGAATTGTCGATGAAATCAAAAACGGACAACTTAGGCCCATTTACTTTTTGATGGGCGAGGAGCCCTATTTTATTGATAAAATCGCGGAATACATAGAAAATGAAGTGCTGGCGGAAGAGGAAAAAGGCTTTAATCAAATGGTGATCTATGGAAAGGAAACCAGTATTGAGGCTGTTTTAGGAAGTGCCAAGCGCTATCCCATGATGGCGGAACATCAGATAGTCATTGTAAAGGAGGCGCAGCATTTATCCCGAAATATAGAGACACTTAGTAACTATGCCTTGAATCCGCAGCCTTCAACAATTTTGGTGATTTGCTACAAATACAAGAAGATAGATAAGCGAAAAAAACTTCATAAGGCCATCGCAAAGGGTGGAGGAGTGGTTTTTGAAAGTAAGAAACTCTATGAAAATCAGGTTTCAGAGTGGATAAGGAAATTACTCAAAGGCAAGGGCCATAGTATTACTCATAAGGCGGCATTGCTTTTGGTAGAATTTCTTGGGACAGATTTAAGCAGAATATCCAATGAACTTGACAAGCTGCGATTGATCTTGCCTTCAAATACTGAGATTACACCCGCTCTTGTTGAAAAGCATATAGGAATAAGCAAAGACTACAACAATTTTGAACTTAAAAAGGCTATTGGTGAAAAAGATCACCTAAAAGCTACAAGGATAGTCAACTATTTTGCCCAAAACCCAAAGGACAATCCTTTTGTAGTTACGGTTACACTTCTTCATAATTTTTTTGCACAGTTGTTGCAGTATCACGGGCTTCAAGATCACTCACCGAGAAATGTTGCCAGTGTACTTCGTATTAACCCCTATTTTGTTTCAGAATTCCAGACAGCGGCAAGGAACTATCCTATGCGTAAGACAAGTCAGGTAATATCACACCTTAGAGAATTAGACTTGAAGGGGAAAGGGGTAGGGGCGAGCTCGCTCTCGCAGGCAGATCTACTTAAAGAATTGCTCGCAAAGGTGCTTTGAGCTACTTTCTGTCAATACTGTATTTACCGGGTCCCAACAAAATAATCGCTACAAAAACCACTAGATAAAGCAGGGCCTTTTCTTTATTACCTCCAAAGGGGTCATCCTGGTGAAAAAATAGGCCAGCCACTAACATGGCAATCGCCGGTGGAATGGCTGCCCACCTCGTTTTAAAACCAACTATAATAAGAAAAGGACAAATACCTTCAGCTAGTGCTGTAAGAAAGAACGAAGGCGTAGCCCCAATACCTATGGGGTCTGCAAATTCGAAATTTCCGCTAAATAGTTTTTGAAGTTTTGGAATACCATGGGTGAGTAACATGACCGAACTTAGGATCCTTAACAGTGCAAGACCCAAGTTTGTTTTTAGAGTATTGGACATTACTATCGGGGTTCTTTTGGTATAAATGTAGAGATTTTTTGGTTAAATTATTCCGAATCCTTTAAAACCAGACCAATGATCTTAAGCAATTTTGTGGCGTCTTCTTTAGAGAAGCAGAGTGGAGGTTTGATTTTCAGTACATTATCAAAAGGGCCGTCCGTACTAATTAAAATGTTTCGTTCTCTTAATTCGTTTTTTACATGCTTTGCTAATCGTGTATTCGGCTGCCCTTTTTTATCTAGAAGTTCAACTCCCAAAAAGAGTCCGACCCCTCGAACATCCGCGAGTTCGCTAAACCGGCTTTTTAGGTTCTCTAATCCTTCTTTTAGAAAATCGCCTATCTCCTGAGCTACCTTCTGAAGCCCTTCTTCTTCTATAACATTCAAAACCGCCTCACCAATGGCACAGGAAACAGGATTTCCTCCAAAGGAGCTAAAGAATTCCGGCCCCTCCTCAAAACTTTCTGCTATTTGTTTTGTTGTTATTACTGCGCCTATTGGGTGGCCATTCCCCATTGGCTTGCCTACGACAACAATATCCGGAACAACATCGTGCATCTCATATCCCCAGAAATAACGCCCCAATCGGCCAAAACCTACTTGTACTTCGTCACTAATACACACTCCTCCTTGTTTTCTGACTTCAGCATAAACTTTCTTCAAGTAGCCCATGGCAAGGGGCACCTGGCCCGCACATCCCGCAATGGGCTCAGCTATAAAGGCAGCAATTTGGTTTTGGTCTTTTGAAATAAGTGTGGAGGCCATCTTTGCAAAATACGATCCGGCAGAACCATCATCTTTAAGCCCGGAACCAAAAACCTTTGGTAAAGGCGCTTCTATGATATGGTTTTTTTTACCTCCAAGGCCCTCTTTTTTGTATTTGTAGTTGCTAATACTAATTCCGGTCCTTGTATTGCCGTGATAGCCTTCTTCAAGCACCATTATTTTTTCTTTTTGGGTATGAGCAAGCGCTAAACGGATGGCGAGATCGCTTGCAGCGCTCCCCGAGTTGACAAAGAAAACCTTACTCAAAGTAGGAGGAAACTTTGATAATAACTTATCACTATAAGACAATAACTGGTCATATAAGTACCTCGTATTGGTATTTAAGCGAGCCATAGCTTTTTGTCCAGCCCTTACAACCTTAGGGTGCGCATGACCGGCAAGCATAATATTATTGTATGCGTCTAAAATGGAATTCCCATCAACATCATACATATATTGGAATGCAGCGCGATGCATTTGGATTGGCCGATCATAACTTAGAGATAGGGTTTTACTGAAGTTTAAACTTCTTCTTTTCAACTGCTTTTTCAACAGAGGGACCTCACTTGGAGGGTATCCTGAGGCCTTTCTAAACGTGTTTTTCGCAGCAATTGGATTTATGGCCAACCATTTTCTTAAGAGTTGCCAGGCTGGTTTTTCACTAATGGTGATATAGGTAGAAGCAGGATTTTTTGTTTTCGCATAAGCCGAACCGCAGACACTGGTGCAAAGTCGGGCCGCAATCAAATAGTATAGGATATCCAACTCCAGAATTTCCAGAGGCAGTACCTTGTGATAGTCTTCAATAACGTATGCGGCCGCCTCTAATGGATTTTCCTTGTCCATCATTATGTAGGTAAGGGCCACTGCTAATTCATTAATAAGCCAGCTGTAAACCATATCCCCAAAGTCAATGATACCTGAAATCTCACCTCCCTTGGTAAGCACGTTCCAATCGTTTGCATCATTGTGAATAGTGCTTTTTCTCAATTTGTTTTCAACCGGAATAAGCTGTTGCTCGAACTGTAGGAAAAAGTAGTCCACTAAATTGCGGTCACTTGCTTCCGGGATGTACTTGATCAATGGGTAGTTAGACTGAAAGTGCTTTAAATCCCATAAAATTGCTTTGGCCCTAACAGCCGGGAAATACCCATCCAGAAGATTTTTATCCATTTTTGCTAAGAACTTGCCAAAAGACATGAGTAGTAAAGGTGTATGAGGAACATTAGCAAGAAAGTCTCCCCCGATGTATGAAAGCAGCCTTGTAATACCACCATTCTGGATAAGCAAAAAATCACCATTGTTTAGCGCAATTGGAAGTGGAAAGTCATAGTTTTCAAGCTTTTGAAGCTGCCGCATGACCCTGTGTTCTTCCTCGAGTATGGCAGCATTTTCTTCGGTGGCCTGATGCTTCTTCAGTACATAACGGCATTCTTCTATTTCAACCTTGAAATTGGTACTGCCATATCCCTCCATTTGACTCAGCTTAAGTGGGTTTAGATTGTAGTACTTATTTAAGGTTTCTGCAACGTCCATGTTAAAAAGATGTCTTTGAGATAAACTTAGGAATAATCCCTAGAAAAAATTGAAAACCTGGAAAATATTTAAGGAGTTTAATTCCCTGAAGAATAGGGATAATTGCCTATATTTAGAAGCTATTTTCGACTAATTTTAATCATTAAACGAGATCATGAAAAAACTAACTTTTTTTGTTGCGGCCTTTATAGGCCTGCAGAGTTTGTCGGCTCAAAATTTTGAATTCAAAGCCGAGGACATTGACATCGCGTACGAACGATTTGTTCTCCCGAATGGACTAAAACTACTGGTTCATGAAGATCACAAGGCACCAATAGTTGCGGTAAATGTTTGGTATCATGTGGGTTCTAAAAATGAAAAGCCAGGAAAGAGTGGCTTTGCTCATCTATTTGAACACCTCATGTTCAATGGAAGTGAGAATTTTAACGATGACTATTTCCAGGCTTTGGAAAGTATTGGAGGGACAGATTTGAACGGAACAACCAACACAGACAGGACCAACTACTTTCAAAACGTACCCGTTTCGGCATTAGACCAGGTGCTTTTCCTGGAGTCTGACCGTATGGGACATTTATTAGGCGCGATTGATCAAGCAAGGCTTGATGAACAACGAGGTGTTGTTCAGAATGAAAAGAGACAGGGAGAAAACCAACCCTATGGTATGCAATGGGATTATTTAACCAAAGCCATGTACCCTAAAGGGCATCCCTATTCCTGGACTGTTATCGGGGAAATGGAGGATCTGAATGCAGCTTCTTTGGAAGACGTTCAGGAATGGTTTAAATCGTACTACGGGGCAGCAAATGCGGTAGTAGCTGTCGCCGGTGACATTAATCCAGAGGAAGTCTATCAAAAGGTGTTGAAATATTTTGGGGATATTCCGTCTGGTCCAACGATCGAGAGACAGGAAGTAAACATTCCTGTTCACAACGGGGATACCTATCAGGTATATGAAGACAGGGTTCCCGAATCTAGAGTACTATTCGCATGGAATACGCCGCAGTTTGGAGCAAGAGAAGATATTCATTTCGACCTGATCGCAGCTGTGCTGACGAATGGAAAGAATTCAAGGTTATACAAGAAACTTGTGTACGAAGATCAGATTGCAAGCTCAGTAGTTTCATTTCAGGCTTCGGGTGAGATTGCAAGCAGATTTATGAGCTGGGCCAACGTAAAGCCCGGTGGCGATGTTAGCGAGGTAAAAGAGAAGCTATGGAATGAAATAAACAAGCTAGCAGAAAACGGCCCAACTGAAGCCGAATTGAAACGTGTTAAGGCCGATTATTTTGCAGATTTTATTAAAGGCCTGGAACGTATAGGAGGTTTTGGCGGCGTATCGGATATTCTGGCATCAAATGAAACCTATTTCGGAGATGCTTCTTATTACAAAAAAGTTCTAAAATATGTAGAAGAGGCTAGTGTTGATGATATTAAGGCTACAGCGAAAAAATGGCTGTCAAAAGGAAAACATACGCTTATCTGTAACCCTTTCCCTGAATACACGGTTGAGAACAGCAGTGTAGACAGATCTAAGTTACCCGAACTTGGAACTCCGAAAAGCTCAAAATTTCCGGATTTGGAACGGGCCAAACTCTCTAACGGCCTTAACGTTGTTTTAGCCAAGAGACAGGGAGTACCTACAATTGTAATGAATCTGATGGTAAACGCAGGGTATAAAACAGATCATTTGGCCAGCCCTGGTACGGCTTCATTAGCAATGGATCTTTTGGACGAAGGAACTAAAGAGATGAACTCGCTTGAAATCAATGAAAAGTTACAGCTTCTGGGTGCCAGCTTATCTACCTTCTCTAACCAGGATATTTCAAGTGTTTATATGAATACATTGAAGCCCAGTTTAACTGCGAGCCTGGAATTGTTTTCAGATGTGATATTGAATCCTTCCTTCCCTCAAAAAGAATTCGATAGACTGCAGGCAGAACAAATCAATGATATAAAACAGGAAAAATCTCAGCCGATTGCCATGGCACTAAGAGTCATGAATAAATACCTGTATGGCGATGGTCATCCATACAGCAACCCTTATACCGGTACCGGCTATGAAGAAACTGTTGAAAAGTTAACAAGAGATGATGTGGTTAGGTTTTATGATACCTGGTTAAAACCCAACAATGCTACTTTGGTGGTAACTGGCGATGTTGAAATGAAGGCACTTACTTCACAGCTAGAAAAGTCTTTGGGTAAATGGAAGAAGGGTGATGTGCCAACCATTGCCTTTGGGAAGCCCGGTGCGAACACCAAAAACACACTGTATTTGATGGATAGGCCAGAGTCTCAACAATCTGTTATCATTGCAGGGCATTTAACAGAAAAATATGGTGGTGTTTCAGAAATTGCGCTTGAGCAGATGGTCAATATTTTAGGAGGCGACTTTACTTCCAGGATCAATATGAACTTAAGGGAAGACAAGCACTGGTCCTATGGCGCCGGCGGATTTGTTCTTGGAGGCAAGGAAGAACGCCCATTTATTATGTACGCTCCTGTTCAAACTGACAAATCAGCGGAGTCTGTTACAGAATTGCGTAAGGAGATTGCTGAATTTGTGAGTACAAGGCCGGCAACCCAGGCCGAATTGGATAAGGTAAAGACCAATCAGGTATTAAAACTTCCTGGTCAGTGGGAGACGAATAATGCGGTTAATAATTCTCTGGCAAATCTGGTCCGCTATGGCCTGGCAGACGACTACTATCAGAAATACGATCAAAGTGTTCGTGACCTTTCATTGGCAGATGTTATGGAGGTAAGTAAGCAAGTAGTTAAACCAGAGCAGGTAAATTGGTTTATGGTAGGTGATAGGGCAAAGATTGCCAGTAAACTTGACGAGTTGGGATTTGACGCCATTATTGAGATTGATGCAGATGGAAATCCAATTAACCCTACGATCAAAGAACCGGCAATGGAGATTAAAAATTAATCTAGTAAAATCCCGCCCATCGGCGGGATTTTTTATGGGTTTTATTTGCTTTTAGCGATCTCTTGCTGGACCGGACTGGTTTACTTCCTGTCCTCTAGTTCCTTCTGGTTTCCAATTTCACTGTTGAACACTCCTTCGTATACAAGGACCTGCGGGCGGTACTCAAATTGGATAAATCTATTATCTTTTCCCTCTAACTCGAATACTGAATCCTGGTTTACAAACTTAAACCCCAAGCTACTCTGAGCTGTTTTCTTCGAGATTGTAGTTTCGTAAATGCCGTCACCATCCTGGTCTTCCATGGGTAGGGTAACACCCCAGGGAGGATCTGTAAAAGGGCCACGAAGCCCTACGTTAGCGACCTCATTTTGTTCCTTCATGTCTACTTTAAAGGTTACAGTTTTCAAATGAGTTTCCTGTACACAACTGCTTAGATAAAAGCTCAGGAGAAGGACAACTAATAATTCGATTTTCTTTGTTTTTTTCATGACTATTCTGGTTTTATATTATTGCACACGCTTATAGGTGTATTTGTTTCTGATCAGCTTCTCGGCTGTATCTGTGTATTTCACCTGTTTTGTAATTGAAATCGCAGCGCTGTTTAGTTCGTAAGTTGTGGTCATTACAGCAGGACGGTCATCATCTAAGCCTTTGTATTCCGTTGCAAACACAAGCGTGCTGTCTTTTTTGTAGTTTTTTTCAATAATCCTTTCTTTTCCAAAATATTGACCATTTTTTTTCAGGGCTATTTTTGAGTTAAAATTTGCGCTTGGTTCATCTGTATATTGGATACTCCTTAGTATCAAAGTACCTTTTATTTTTATTTGCATACTTGTTCTGAGATTTACCTCGCTGTTATCTCCATAATTTTTATACATGAGGTTTCCCGTCCATGAAGTGTTATCAAGGCTTTTCAATTCTTCTATGGTTAACACCGGCTGTCCAAATGCTTTACTGAGGAAAATAAGTCCGATAAATAGGTTTACTAGAGTTTTCATAATATGTTGTTTTATAGAGTTTTAGTGATTTTTTTGGAGATCAAATAATCTATTCCAAATCTTCCTGATCCCAGATAGAGGTTGTAGACCGCAACCCACAAGAAGCTCATGGCAGGGAGTATTCCCCAGGTTCCCTGGCCCCACTTTTGGCATAGAATGGCGACCAGCATGGTACACATAATGAGAAGGGCTGCCAGCCTGGTTTTGAGTCCGATTGCCAGAAATAAGCCGCCCACAGCTTCGCTAAAGGCACCCATCCAGGCAAAGAATACCGGTGCCATCGCAAAGATGCCGCCATAGGTGGCCACATCTTCGGGAAACCAGGCCGATACTTCAAATAAGTTTAGGTTTTGACCTTCCGGGGTCCAGGGCATTCCAAATTTGTCTGCCCCAAAATCAATTGCCAGAAGCATTCCGCAAACAAATCTCATAAGCGCAAAAACGGCATCTGCAATCCACTGTCCTTGTGTAATAGGAGTAATTAATTGTTTTAGTATTCGTTTCATCTCGATTGATTTTTATGATTCAACAAGACAAAACTCATCAAAGAACACTGGCTGGGCGACTCATCGTGTTTTAAAGCGACTCAAATACGATTTGAGTCGTCTCATTTAGTTCAAAAGAGGCCTGTTAAGGGAGGTTTTTTAGGTATTCTGAGGGAGAGCTATTGGTAAGCCTTTTAAAGACCCTGTTAAAGGTTGCTTTGCTGTTAAAGCCACAGTCATAGGCAATTCCGAGAAGTGAAAGCTGTTGGTGTGCTCCATTGTCCAGCATCACTTTTATGGCCTGAACTCTATAACTATTAATAAAATCATTGAAGTTTTTTTTGAAACCCAAATTGATGACTTCTGAAAGTTGCGCTCTAGACATTTTGAGCGCCATTGCCATATCTTTGAGGTTGAGATCGGCATTTAAATAGGGTTTCTCACTTTCCAGATAATGCAATACTGTCTTTTTATCTTTTTCAAGTTCCACACTTTGTGCCGGACTTAATTCTGCAACCCGTTCAGGGAATGTTGATCTGTTGTAGTTGCTACTTTTCCTTAACTTAAAATCCAACCCACTAAGGGTTGTGGTATCTGTAAAATAACCTTTGATACCAATATAAATAACAACCATGGCTGAAATTAGCTGATACCACCACCTTTGTATCCAACTTAGCTCGAAAATACTGAGATTTACAAAGAGTTGGATTACAGAGTAAACAAACAAGAAGCTATACAGAAAAAGAAAATTCCTGATCCAGTTGAGTTCCAATCGGTAGGTGTTTGAGAAATATTCCTGGATTTCTTTCTTATAACGATAAAAAAGCTGAAGGGTAAAGGCCAGGTAGAGCAGGTGTTGAATGTTAAAAAGCGCACCCCAAAAAGTACCTACATACTCAAAATCTAACTTCTTCATCAACACTCCATTCTGATTATCATCAAAACCAGGCTGATTCGCATCGTATATAAAAATGAAAATACGGTAAACAACATAGACCAGGAGAGGAAAAAAGTGCCAAAGGTCTTTTCTCTTGAATCTAAAATCTGAAATGGTTACAGCTTTGACGTAAAAATATATCAAAGGACCAAGCCCCAAACCGAGATATATGAGCCAGTAATTTATTTTGGTATTTCGGTAGGTGTCATACCAATCCATAAAACCAATGGTGTAGGTGGTTCTGTGATAGCAGGTAATTAAAACCAGCAAAGCCAGAAAGAGGTCAGATATCTTTCTCTTCTTTACAAATCGCTGCAGCAGCAATATTCCAAAGATGATACCCTGACCTACAAGCACTAACAAAGGGGTACTGAATATATTGAAATCAGGAAAGATCAGAGACATAGTCTGTATTTGACCCTAAAATAAAAAAATTAGCTGTAGTGAAGCGTTAGAATTTCAGAAATGGAAATTTTAGCGCAATGCGGGATAATCCAGGGGGTTAGATTCATGCATTATATCATAGACTTTTTCAAAGATGTCTTCCGCATTTGGCTTGGAGAAATAATCGCCATCGGTAGCATAAGCAGGACGATGCGCTTTGGCACACAGTGTCTGCGGCGCACTATCCAGGTACCTGTAAGCCCCTTGCTTTTCAACGATCTCTTGCATCAAATAAGCAGAACACCCGCCAGGAACATCTTCGTCTATTACCAAAAGCCGGTTTGTTTTTTCAACGCTTTTTACAGTATCCTGCCCGATGTCAAAAGGTAAAAGGCTTTGAGCGTCAATTACTTCCGCGTCAATACCAACTTCCCTCAACTCCTGTGCAACTTCAAGAACAATGCGTAAGGTTGAACCATAAGAAACCAGTGTAATATCTGTTCCTTCCTTTACAGTTTCAACAACACCTATTGGTGTGCATATTTCCCCTAGGTTATCGGGTTTCAATTCTTTTAACCTGTAGCCATTTAAGCTCTCAATGATCAAAGCCGGCTCGTCACTCTTCATAAGAGTGTTGTAGAAGCCAGCCGCCTTCATCATATTTCTGGGGGCCAGAATATACATACCCCTCAAAAGGTGAATCAAGCCTCCCATTTGAGATCCGGAATGCCAAATACCTTCCAGACGGTGTCCTCTGGTTCTAACAATTAGAGGCGCTTTTTGTTTTCCTACCGTGCGATACAAGAGTGTTGCTAAGTCGTCGCTTAGCGTTTGAAGGCAGTAAAGCAGGTAATCCAGGTACTGAATTTCAGCTATAGGACGGAGCCCTCTTAGGGCCAGGCCAATTCCCTGACCAATAATCGTTGCCTCACGTATTCCCGTATCAGAAATTCGTAACTCACCGTATTTTTTTTGAAGTCCTTCCAGTCCCTGGTTTACATCACCTATCGTCCCGCTATCCTCACCGAATACAAGGGCTTCAGGATATTTTTCAAAAAGCTTATCAAAATTATCTCTGAGAATAATGCGTCCGTCAACCTTTTCGGCCTGTGATCCATATACGGGTTTTACTTCCTGTACATCAGTGGCTTTACCTGCAAGTTCGCTGTAGAGGTGTGAACTAAATTTTGGTTGCGCTACACCTACGAATTGATCCACCCATTTTTTAAGGGCATTGATTTCTTGAGAATTTTCACCAAGAAGATACCTTAGTGCCTTTCGGGATTTGGAAGCAAGGTCTTTTTTAAGAGGTTCCTCAATAGCGATGAGGTCGTTCTTAATCTTTGTTATGAATACCCTATTCTCACTTTCCCTGGCTGCATTATCTAATAGGGTTATCAAGCTTTTCTTAGCCTCTTTATGCGGTCCTAGAAATTCTGCCCAGGCTTCCTTTTTGGCTGTCCTTACTTCTTTTTTAATAGCCTTTTCTATGGTCGCTAATTCCTCTTCGCTGGCAATTTTGTTTTCTAAGATCCACTCCTTGAAGCGCTTGTTGCAATCGTTTTCCCTTTCCCAATCCAAGCGCTCAACGCTCTTATATCTCTCGTGAGAACCTGAAGTTGAATGTCCTTGGGGCTGAGTCAATTCTGTAACATGAATAATCACGGGGACATGCTCTTCTCTGGCAATGTCTGAGGCATTTTCAAAGGCATGGATCAATGCTGTATAATCCCAACCCTTAACCTTGAACAATTCGTATCCCGCATGCTCTTCATCTCTTTGAAAACCTTTTAATATTTCGGAGAGATCCCCTTTGGTGGTATGATATTCTGCAGGTACGGAAATTCCGTATTCATCATCCCAAATGCTAATGATCATCGGAACCTGTAGTACACCTGCAGCGTTTACGGTTTCAAAGAAATGCCCTTCACTGGTGCTTGCGTTTCCTATAGTACCCCAGGCTACTTCGTTTCCATTTCTTGAAAATTTAGTTGCATCAATCCCCTCAACATGGCGATAAATTTTGGATGCCTGGGCCAATCCTAATAAACGGGGCATTTGGCCTGCGGTACAGGAGATATCGGCGCTACTGTTTTTTTGTTTTGTGAGGTCTTTCCAACTGCCGTCTTCATTTAGGCTGTAGGTAACAAAATGCCCACCCATTTGGCGACCAGCGCTCATAGGCTCTTTTTCTATATCAGTGGTGGCGTATAGACCGTGAAAAAAGTCTTTAGGAGAAAGGAAACCCAGGGCCATCATAAAGGTCTGGTCCCGATAATAGCCACTTCTAAAATCACCATCTCTAAAGGACCTGGCCATTGCCAATTGTGGCAATTCTTTGCCATCACCAAATATCCCGAACTTAGCTTTTCCAGTAAGGACTTCGCGCCTGCCCAGTAAACTACATTCCCTACTTGTTATTGCGATTTCGTAATCCTGCAGAATTTGCGCCCGAAAATCATCAAAAGATATGTCGTCACTAGTCTGTAGTTTTACGTCCATTAGGCAGTTTTTGAATTTTTACAAAAGTATCAAAATTCAATGGTTTTTGCAATTTGTAAAAAGAGATATTTATTAAAAATTTACTAAAAAATAAGCCTTATAAGCATTATTTATTGCATAAGATGCAATAAAATCGTTTTTTTCTAAGATTTTTCTAATAAATTAAAACCACTTTCGTGTAAATAATCCGATGAGGGTACGGGGGCTTAGAGTGACTACAAAACGAATTCTTTCGTCATAGCCGGGTTGTGCAATTTCCCATCCGTTGTTTGAATACAATGGAAAATACAACTCAAAGTAATCTGTTACCAAATTTAATCGGATTCCGGAATCGTAAACAACCCGTCCTTTCTCTCCTTTACTCTTTATAAAACCTGCATCGCCGTATAGCTCAATCCACTTCCATAAACTAACGCTGGCATTTGTCGTTACAATCCAATCATCTGCGAAAGGGTCTGGTAACCTGGATTTAAATCCGCCCTCCGCTATAATAATCTGCTGGCTTACAATTCCGGAGTCCTCTGACCTACCCAGATAATTGTAATCAAAAAGGTAGTCTGTTGGCCGGTCTAAAGCGAAGCTAAAAAAATCGGAATCTGTTTTATTTCTGAAAAACTTGCCGGCGAAGAAACGAAAGTTGAATTGTGTATTGTTTTGAGACAGTTTTCGGTAGTCTAAATTGAAAGAGAGTTTTGTAAAGTCGCTTGAATGCTGCGCATCTGCGAACCAGGTAAGGTGATCAATGATTCCGGTATTGAAACTGTTAAACCGTAGGTTGAAGACACTGTAATCAGGGTCTGTTTCCAGTTCTAGATCTTCATCAATATCTCTAAGGACATTCACATATCTAAAAACTAAGGAAGACCGTTGATTTGAAATCAGGTCATCTGGCCTCCAGCCCAGGCTTACCGATGGGGTAATCGTAGTAAATCTTGAATTTTCCTGAAAATGAAAGGTAGATCCCCTTAGCGAGTAATTGGTTACATACAGCCCACTTTTAGAAAGGTATTTACGATAATTAAAGCGGCCATAACCCACTAATGACCTTTCTAAAAGGGCATATTGTGGCGCAAAATCGAAGATAAAGGGCCGCTCAAGGAGTGTTTTATTAGTAAACCGAATCCCGGGCGTTATCCCATCGTAGATATTGAAATTTGCGATTGGCATGAAAAAAACCTGGGTGTAGTAGGGATCTTCCGAATCCTTGAAGAATTGGAATTTCAACTTCTTGTTACTTGCAAAAAAACCGTTTAGGGTCTTCCAGTTGTCTCTCTGGTTAAACTCAGGTATTTTTTGATCGTAGTTCAATACCAATCGTTCTTCATCATTTCTGGGGATGGTAATAGTCCTCTCATCTTTAATTCCTGCAAGCCAGTACTTTGAAACTACGGAGTCTTGACTGATTCCGAATAAAGAAATAGGTACATCAGTCTTGGTCTTATTCTTTAAAGTAACCATCAGGGAATCTGCTCCTTTAAAGACCTTTGTAATTTTAAAATCAATACGCTTGCTCGTATTGACGTACGTATCAAAAAACCAATCGATGTCCTTATCAGAGTTCTTTTGCAAAATGGCCTCAAAACTTCTGGCTTCTGCAGGCTTTAGCTTGTAATTCTCATAAAACTCCTTTACGCTACGATCTATTTTATCCTTCCCAATATAAGCGGCGAGATAAGCCAGGCCAAGTCCGGCCTTGTAGGTATTGGCAATTTTCTGATTGAATTTAATCAGGGAGTCATTTGGTGTTGAAAGTGCCTGATCCAAATTTTTTCGGGCGGTAAACATGTACAAAAAGGGATACTGTTCGTTGAAATCCATATCTGCCAGGTGAAAGCCGCGAACACCCCAGATATTTGCAAGTTTTCCCAGTAATTTCTGATTTGGATAAAATTGCTCCACATACATGATCATCAGATAGTTAACCATGGCGTCTGTTACCCACTTTTCTTTACGAGGATTTAAAAACATCGTTTCTCTCATATAACTTCTGAGGGCAGTTTTTAAAAACTTCATCTCAAACTGAAACCTTTCCTCATAGGGCCGTATGAAAGATGGAAGCTGATTTAATCCGTAAAGGGGATTCTTATTGAAATCAATTTCGCTTACCAACAATTGCTCATAGGGGAAATCTCCGAGGTTTTCATGGATGAATTTGGTAATTCTGTTAATGGACATTCCCTGAAGGACCTCGTTGTATTTATTGGCCTTAATATCTGTTACAACAATGAGATGCTGGGTAACATGCTTGATAAACTTTTTTGACGGGTTAAGTATAACATCGCAGTTCTTTCTATTGCTGCCTTTTAGGGTAGCAAATTGTTTGCCTGGAAAACCTGTTACGCCTACCTCATTGAAATTGGTACCCAGGTATAGGGAGTCGGGGAAAATAAAATTTATATTGGTGTCTGTGATATCTGTATAAAGATCTTCCAGATTTTTATTTGAATATAATTCCCAGTTTCCGTCATAAACCGCGGGAGATAGGTACCAATCTTTAAGGTAATAACCTCCTCTGGAATCGTAGCCGTATGGGGTAAATTTGTTAGGTGGTAATTTTACGGTGTAGGTGATGAACATCTTAACCGATTGACCAGGCTCTAAAGGCCTGTTTAAGGTTATTTTTACAATATCCTTGCCTTCTAACCGCTTCCATATGAGGGCCCTGTATTCGTCATCTACAACAGTAAAAATTTCAGTAGCGCCACGTTCTTCATCTTTTGCCAGATGAAGACTTTTTTTAAACTCTTCGCCAAAACGTTTAGACAGGGCGGTATTCTTGTTGGAGTAGGCGTGAGCCCAATCGTTAAAGTAAAGGGTGTCTAGAATGTCTTTAGAACTGTTTTTGTATACAAACTCCTGTTGTATTTCAATTAGGTTGGTTTCTTGTTCCAAGGTCGCCGTAATAGTATTACTGTGCTGGGCGTATGCGCCTGCGATACTCAGAACAAAGAATAGGAGAGAGCGTATTAAATATGTCTTAGCAGTTTTCTTTTCAGACATCTTAGGCTTTAAAAATTAGGACTTAGCATATGTCCTTTATAGAAGGAGTCTATAATTTCCACCACTTCTTCTTCCGTATCCGCCATATGAATAAGATCTAAGTCTGTAGGACTAACGTTCCCAGCGGTTAACATCGTATCTTTTATCCAAGAAAGTAAGCCTTCCCAAAATTCTGAACCCACCAGAATAATTGGAAATTTTCCAATTTTATTGGTTTGAATTAGGGTTATGGCTTCAAAAAGTTCATCCAGAGTTCCAAAGCCTCCCGGCATTACCACAAACCCCTGTGAATACTTTACGAACATGACTTTACGAACGAAAAAGTAGTCAAAATCCAAACTCTTATCCTCATCGATATAGGGATTGTCATGTTGTTCGAATGGCAGATCAATATTAAGTCCTACAGAGGTTCCTCCCGCAAGGTTTGCCCCCCTATTTCCTGCTTCCATAATACCAGGGCCACCACCTGTTATGATCCCATAGCCAGCCTCAGACACTTTTTTTGCGATGTTCACAGCCATTTCATAATACTTTCCATCCTCTTTGGTACGTGCCGATCCGAAAATTGAGACGCAGGGGCCTATTTCGCTCATTTTCTCAAAACCGCTAACAAACTCGCCCATGATCTTGAAAATGGCCCAAGAATCATTCGTTTTAATTTCGTTCCAACCTTTGTGATGTTGTTCTTTTCTCATTGTAACGGTACATTTATATTATTGCTATTTCTAGAAGGTCATATTTTAGGGCTTAAGCACTCCTAGGGCTCTTCCCGGTTTCCTTTGGGAGAAGCTCTTTTTTTAGGTAGCAGGCTGTATAACTCTTGGGATCTTCGGCCACTTCCTCGGGACTACCCTCTGCAACAATCATACCACCTCCGCGACCACCTTCATAGCCAATATCGATAATATGATCTACCATTTTGATAACATCCATATTATGCTCAATGACTACAATTGTATTTCCTTTGTCTACCAATTTGTTTAAAACTTCCATAAGCACCCGAATATCCTCAAAATGCAAGCCGGTCGTAGGTTCATCTAAGATATAAAAGGTATTTCCGGTATCTCGCTTAGACAACTCGGTTGCCAGCTTAACACGTTGAGCTTCACCCCCTGAAAGGGTAGTGGATTGCTGCCCCAGCGATATATAACCCAGCCCTACATCCTGGATGGTTTTTAATTTTCTATAGATCTTTGGGATCTTATCAAAAAATGCAACCGCTTCATTTATGGTCATTTCCAGCACATCGGCAATAGATTTGCCCTTGTATCTAATTTCCAGGGTTTCTCTATTAAAACGTTTCCCATTACAAGTTTCGCATTCGACATAGACATCTGGCAAGAAATTCATTTCTATAACCCTTAAACCACCGCCCTGGCAGGTTTCGCATCTTCCTCCTTTTACATTAAAGCTAAACCTCCCCGGTTTATAACCCCTGATTGCCGCCTCCGGAGTTTTGGCAAACAATGACCGTATTTCACTAAAGACACCGGTATATGTGGCCGGATTCGACCTTGGCGTCCGTCCTATGGGAGACTGATTGATATCAATAACCTTATCTATATGTTCCAGTCCCTTGATACTTTCATAAGGCATAGGCCTTTTTACGCCATTAAAATAATGAGCATTCATTATGGGATACAGGGTTTCGTTGATCAGGGTAGATTTTCCACTCCCCGAAACCCCGGTAACGCCTATCATTTTGCCCAGAGGAAATTTAACACTTACTTGTTTTAAGTTGTTTCCTGTGCAGCCCTTGAGAATTAAGTGCTTTCCGTTCCCCTTCCTACGCTTTACCGGAACTGGAATTTCTCTTTCACCAGTTATGTAATCTGCTGTCAAGGTATGGTGCTTTTTAAGTTCTTCGGGAGAACCCTCTGAAATAATTTTCCCTCCGTGTTTTCCGGCTTTAGGGCCAATGTCAATAACATGATCGGCATGCTCAATCATGTCTCTATCGTGCTCAACCACAATGACCGAATTACCGATATCCCGTAGGGATTCTAACGACCTTATCAACCTGTTGTTGTCTCTTTGATGCAGACCAATACTGGGTTCGTCCAATATGTATAACACACCTACCAACTGAGAACCAATTTGAGTAGCCAGCCTGATACGTTGAGCTTCCCCTCCAGAAAGAGATTTAGAACTTCTGTTTAAAGAAAGATAGTCCAGACCAACATCAAGTAGGAAACGAATGCGTACGCTGATCTCTTTTACGATTTCTTCTGCAATCTTTCTTTGATTGCCCTCTAATTTGGCATCTAGTTCACTAAAGAATTCAGCCAATTCTGCAATATCTAACTGCGCCAATTCGGCAATATTTCTTTTGTTTATTTTGAAATAGAGCGACTCTTTTCGCAGACGCGAACCAAGACATTCTGGGCATGTCATTTTATCCATAAAGTCCTTAGCCCAGCGCTTTATGGAAGTAGAATCTGCCTGCTGGTATTGGTTTTGAATGAAATTCGCAATCCCTTCGTAATCAATTTTGTAGGATCTTTTTACTCCTAAGGACTTCGAGTCTACCTCAAAATGTTCTTCACCGCCGTAAAGGATAATATGTAAGGCCTCTTCCGGAATACTTTCTATGGTGTCTTCCAAACTAAAACTATAGCGCCTTGCAATGGTTTCTAACTGTTTAAACGCCCAGGATTTCTTATACTCACCGAGCGGAGCGATGCCGCCAGCCTGAATTGAAATTTTTCTATTGGGAAAAATCTTGTTTTCATTGACTTCATAAACATGGCCTAATCCGTTACACTTTTTGCACATTCCTTTAGGTGAATTAAAAGAAAAAGTGTTGGGCTCTGGAATAGGGTAGGAGATCCCAGTTGTGGGGCACATTAAATCGCGACTGAAGTAGCGGGGAACATCAGTCCCCTCTTCAAGAACCATCAACACGTCGTTACCACTATACATGGCTGTATTGATGGTTTCTGAAAGCCTGCGGTCTAATTCATCAGTATCAGTAACTTTAAGACGGTCGATTACAATCTCGATATCATGCGTTTTGTACCGATCTACCTTCATGCCCTTGATAATGTCTTGTAGTTCACCATCAACACGGACCTTTACAAAGCCTTGTTTTCCGATTTGCTCAAAAAGTTCACGATAATGCCCTTTTCTCGATTTAATTACGGGCGCTAAAATGTTAATTTTTTTGTCCTTATAAGCAGATTTTATCAGTTCTTTTATCTGCTCATCGCTATAGCTCACCATTTTCTCTCCGGTATTATAGCTATAGGCATCTGCAGCCCTGGCGAACAGCAGGCGCAGAAAATCATAAACTTCTGTAATGGTGCCTACGGTGGAGCGGGGCGATTTTGAAGTGGTTTTTTGTTCAATCGCTATAACAGGAGAAAGTCCATCAATTTTATCGACATCTGGCCTTTCCAGGCCTCCTAAAAATTGTCTGGCATAAGCTGAAAAAGTTTCAATGTATCTTCGCTGTCCTTCGGCATAGATCGTATCGAAAGCCAGAGAGGACTTGCCGCTACCTGATAAGCCAGTAATTACAACCAACTTTTCTCTGGGAATAGTAACATCAATATTTTTAAGATTGTGAACTCTGGCCCCTTGTACTTCTATGTTTTCTTCGTATACGATCATTGATTTAGGCAAAGTTGCAAAGGTAAGATTTTGCGACCTAAAAAAGAAGCCGAGGATGTTTTGTAAATATTATTAGTGCAATCAGCTTCTATTGCCGTGACACCCGAAAAAAATAAGCGAGCAAAAGCAGCTATACCGCAAGACTCATAGGCTTAAATGCAGTTTTCGAAGCATTTAAACTATCACTTTTTTTAGTTCTCACCTCCTTTTTCTTAAAATGGCTGTTCCACAATTCTTTAGAACCGTATTCACTTGATGAAAAGGGACCTCCCTTTGGCGAGGCCGGGGAGTACATACGATTTTTGTCTAGCTTTATAAACTCTACCTCCTTACCATTATAATACAAGCCATACATTCTTTTTAAATCATAAATTGTCCATCTTTTCGTAGCGTAGCGGAAGCGAAAATGTTTGGAAATTAAAGGCAGGATGTTATAATCTGGCGAAATGGTGGCAAAAAAAGCTTCATCTTTAGTTTGCTCAAATTTTAAAGCAGCTTCCAGACGATATTTTTCCCTGGCTACCATTTCGGATAACTGATTGATTTTTGAAACCAATTGATCAGACATTTTTGAAGCTTCGGTCTCTCCATTCTTGAAAATGTCCCTTATATAGCTGTAAAGCAGCATCTCAATATTTTTACGCTCGCTTAAAAAAGTGAAATAAATAACACGTATCGTATTGTGATTCTTTTTTTGAATGGCATCCCAGACTCTTTTGGCTTTTACTTTGTGCGTAATTATGGTTTTGGATTCTGAAAAAAGCCCGCTCTGACTCCGCTGGCTTCTTTGAATATCTGCAACCGCAATTTTTTCCTCAAAAGCCGTGAATACGGCAGTAAGAAAGCCATTGAAACTTCCGTCGTACACTAAAATCTTTGCTGCATTCATAATGAATTGAATAAACTTAGTTGTTTGTATGATCTTTTTTCTCCTGAGTTTTTTGGGTATGCCACTCTTTCCACATTTCGTTTTTTTGACTTCAAAAGAGAAGCCATATCAGTGGAAAAGGAATCTTGCATCCCAATATGGGCCAGGTGATTCAGTTTTTTGTTTAGATCTTCTAACATTGTTTTTGTAATTATTCCAAAATTATGGAAATATTCCTAATTATGGAAATATTCCAAGATTTTTTTTGGAAATAATCCATATTTTGTATCTTTGAAGGGATTAGTTAGTTAATTTTAGTCTGTCAAACGCAGTCGAAATCTTTGAAAATGAGCGCTATAAAGCCAGATTTGGCTGCGTTTGATCATCTACTTCAACTATGGAAAATGAAATTACTTTAAAGCGTTTTATTGAGGTGCGCAGGGAATTAGGATATACTCAGGCCGAGTTTGCTTCACTTTTGGGAATTTCCAATACTACAGCCGATATTGAAAGAGGGCGAACCAAATTGTCTGGAAAGGTTGTAGCCGAACTTTTGAGGCAGTTTAAAATTAATCCACTTTGGCTCTTTGGGGAAAGCAACGAACAATACCTGGAAACTTCCTTAACCAGTGTGATACCCAAAGTGGTAACCGTTGATTCTTCAGATAATGAAAATTTGGTATTGGTAAACGCCAAGGCCGCCGCAGGTTACCCACAGAACATTCAAGATACGAGTTGGTACCAACAATTGCCTGCTTTTGACTTACCTATTCCAGAATTCAGAAATGCTACCTACAGGGGGTTTCAGGTAGAAGGAGATAGTATGCTGCCCAATTTAAAACCAGGAGAATGGGTTCTCGCAAAAGCCGTGGAGCACATAGATCACGTGAATCCTAATAAGATGTATGTGGTGGTATTGCAGGATGCCGTTTTGGTCAAAAAAATTGAAAAGAAACCAAATTCAAATAATATTACCCTGGTCTCCCTTAATGAAACCTATCCGCCCTATGAAATAAAGCCTTTTCAGATACAGGAAGTTTGGCAGGTGAACAGCAAGATTACTTTTGGGGAAGACGCCACCACGGAAAAAGGTTTGCTAAAACAGCTTCAACAGAGTATGGAAGAGCTAAAGCAGAAACTGGCCGATTAGCCGGTTGGCGATTGCAAGAGCTATTGGCTTAAAATTGTATCTTTAAAGCGCATTACCAACCACTCGCTTACCAATGAAGAACATATTGTGCTTCTTTTTCCTGTTGTGTACTTTTTTTTCTGCATCAGCGAAAGTTCAGCAAGATACCTTAATGGTTGGTTATACCTCCGCACCCCCTTTCATCATTGAAGAAAATGATGCGGTAAGTGGCATTAATTTGTGGCTATGGGAAGAAGCCACAAAGGACCTCAACCTTAACTATCGCCTGGTTCGCATGAATTTTTCCGGGATGCTCGATTCCTTAAAAAAAGGTGCTATCGATGTCAGTATTAACCCACTTACTATAACCAGCGTGCGCAGTAAGAAGATGGAGTTTACCCATTCTTTTTACGCCTCTAACGCTACTATTGCCGTAGCTGAAATTTCTTCTTTTCAGAAAGCTAAACAGTTTGTATTGGGATTTTTGAATAGTAATTTTTTAAAGGGATTTCTTGCGTTATTTGGAATCATTATGCTCTTTGGGCTGGCAGGTTGGTATTTTGAACGGAAAAAGAATCCAGACCAATTCAGATCGGGTTATAAAGGCCTTTGGGATGGCCTTTGGTGGTCGGTGGTCACGCTTACTACCGTGGGCTATGGAGACAAGTCCCCTAAGAGTAGGGGAGGAAAGATCGCTGCTCTTTTGCTTATGTTCACCGGCCTGCTTTTTATTTCGGGTTTAACCGCTAGTATTGCATCTAGTTTAACTGTAAATCAACTAAGCAGCAATCCTGACAGCTTCAATGAATTTAAGGATCGGTCTGTAGGTACTATAAAGAACTCCAGTAGCGGCGATTTCCTCAAAAGTCATTTCTTTAAGAAAGTGAGATACTATGAATCCGTACCCCTGGGCTTACAAGATCTTAGAGACAAAAAAATCCAGGCCTTTATGTATGACGAGCCTATTCTAAAGTATAGAATTAAACAAGACTCCTTACTGCAGAACACCATTACTGTGCTACCGGTGAAATTTGATGTACAGTTTTATGCTTTTGGCTTAGCCAAGGAACAAGACAGCCTGGAACAGCTTATTTCTCAGAAGATTCTAGAGGTAATTGAAACCGAAGAGTGGCAAATTATTCTACATGACTTCGGCCTAACCGAATTGTAGTCATAAGAATTTATTACAGGGATTTAGACTGTACAAAGTCTGACATTCTTTTCCTGACTTCGCTTATATCTGGGCCCGAAATATCTTTCCAGAGCCCGCCATGGTCGAAATCTTCTATATAATGCACTTCAAAATTCGTGTACTTCGCTTCCTTTAATCTTTTTTCAAACAGTTTGGTATAATTGGTAAGACCTCGATCGGAAACTAAAAAAACCGGCGACCTTAAATTGGCCATATAAGTCACTGGAGAAGCAGATTTAAATTGCTCCGGTTCTCCAAAGACATCCTTGACATGCGTGTCTGACAGCGCCCTTAATTCCAGGTTTTCATGGTTCTTAAAAACCAGGTAATAATCTTCAATGTCGAAAGCTCCGGAAATAGGCAAAACCCCACTGATGTTTTCAAGGCTTAGCCCGTGTTTAGCCAGGTATTTTGGATCCATCGCCAAAAGCGCGCTAAGATGCGCCCCGGAGGAATACCCGCCCACAAAAATACGGTCTCTGTCGTAACCATATTTGGAAGCCTTATCGTATAACCATTTAAATGCGGCAGCAATGTCCTTAATGTGCTCCGGGTGCCGAACCCCAACAGCATGCCGCTTTTCAGAAAACGTTCCCTTACTTAAGCGATGACCTACAGACGCCACAGCGATCCCGTCTTCAGCCAGCTTTCTACAGAGGTCATTTCTACCCCGCGGTTTACAAAAGACCATGCACCACCTCCAATCCAAAGGAGTAAAGGAGGTTTTTTGGTTTCTTTGGGAATCACTAAATTCAAGCTTTGCAGGCTATCCACAACCACCTTTTCCTCCGACATATACGAAAGATCTAAAAATTCTTGATACTCGCGCTGGGTATAGGCGGTAACACTGTAAAGCAGAAATACAACGAATGCAATAATGTTTGTTTTCATAACCTAATTTCTTTGGATCAATAACCTACAGCAGTATCATCGCCACGCCTGTCTGCTCCTCCTTCCAACTTTCCGTCGGGCAAGACACGAATGGCGTCAACCTTACCAATAACCGGAGTACGTCCTTCATTAATATTATAACCCTTAGCCTTTAGAGCCTCTTTGGTTATGTCTGAAAAGCCCTCAGGTTCAAAAATAATCATATCGGGTAACCATTGATGATGAAAACGCGGAGCGTTAACCGATTCCTGCATACTTAAGTTAAATTCATAGGCGTTAAGAATGGTTTGGGCAACGGCAGTAATGATGGTAGACCCTCCCGGGGTGCCAACAACAAGCCAAAGCTGCCCATCGCGTTCTACTATAGTAGGTGTCATACTGCTTAACATCCTTTTTTCCGGGGCTATACTGTTTGCTTCAGCGCCAATAAGTCCGAACATATTTGGCACACCTGGTTTCGCGCTAAAATCATCCATCTCATTGTTTAGAAAAAAGCCTAGCTCTTCGCAGTAAAGTTTAGAGCCATAGGCACCATTTAATGTGGTGGTAACAGAAATGGCATTTCCCTCCTCATCGATTATAGAATAGTGTGTGGTTTCAGCGCTTTCAACTATACTAACCTCCCCTTTGCCAACTTCCGATGAGGGAGTGGCTTTTTCGAAAGTGAAGTTTTCCATTCGCTCGTTCAAATAACTCTGACTCAGTAAAAAATCCAGAGGAATTTCCACAAAATCAGGGTCTCCCAGGTAGTAATTACGATCTGCATAAGCGCGCCTGGAGGCCTCGGTAAATAATTGAATAGTTTCAACGGAGTTGTGTCCCAAATCACTAACTTCATAGGACTCCATCATCTTGAAGATCTGATTAATGGTCACACCTCCGCTACTGGGTGGACTCATTGAAATTATGCGCAGGTCTTTGTACTTAAAAATTATAGGTTGCCGCCATACGGGTTCATATCGGGCAAGATCTTCTTCGGTAATGTAACCTCCTTGAGCCTGAATGAAGGTTGCCAGTTTTTGGGCAGTCTCGCCCTTATAAAATTCATCGCTTCCTCCTTTTGCTATACGTTCTAAGGTTCTTGCCAGGGCAGGATATTTTATTGTATCACCCTCAACATATCCTCGGGCAAACTTTGTACTGTCTCCATTAACCTCGACAAAGCTCTCTTTGACGCGCTCTATCCTTTTAGCCTGCTTCTCTGTAACTACAACGCCACGGGTTGCCAAGGCAATCACGGGTTTAAAAATTTCTTCAATCGACAAGGTGCCAAACTTGTCATGTACTTCAAAAATCCCGGCTACTGTTCCGGGCACCCCAACCGCGGTTGCACCTAAAGTACTTTTTCCGGGAATCACATTTCCCAATGAATCCAGGTACATGTCTTCATGAGCTGAAATTGGGGCTTTTTCACGATAGTCAATCGCCCCAACGCCTCCATCTGCTTTGCGATATACCATAAAACCACCCCCTCCTAAATTCCCTGCATAAGGGTAGGCGATGGCCAAGGCCATTTCAGTTGCCACCATAGCATCAAAGGCATTCCCTCCTTGTTTTAAAATGGCTACACCAATTTCGGAAGCTTCTTTCCGGGCTGTGACCACCATGGCTTTTTCTGTTACCAGACCGGTAGGTTCTGCTGGGCCCTTACAGGAGTAAACAAAAAAGGCAGCACAGAGGAGTACAATTAGCTTTCGCATAATGAATGATATTTTTGTTTGGAATATGGTATGAGTTCTTCAAAGAACTCGGTAAATTCTGTTTCAAAAGACTGATAATGCGTTTCCAGATCGAAAATGGCAAAGTTCATTTTGCTTTTGTTCCTGGTCCTTCGGTTCATGCCGTTTAGCACACGGGCAATCCCAGCCATATTAGCATAATTCAACAGCCAATTATCAGCAATCATATAGGGCATCATTCGTTTTACCCCGTCGGGCAACAGATCGAAATTTTCTTCAAGCAGGTCATAGAAATTGTTCACAAAAACATCTAGAGGTACTTTAGAATAGCTGCTCCAGTTCTTCGCCAGGAAATGATCGTAAAAGATATCTACGATTACCCTGCTATAATGACTGTAATTTTTATGAAGCCTTTTACTACTTACTCTGGGAATGGGATGAGAATCTGTAAAGGTGTCAATCGCTCGGTGTAACAGCACTCCTTTTTGAACACGTTCCGGAAGATGTTTGTATTTCTTTCCTCTGATGCTGTCGGCGATAAAATTTCCGATGGTGATCTCGTCGTCTTCGAAGGAAAGATAAATATGTGCTAAAAAATTCACCGGCAACCTTAGAATTAGTCGGATCGAATTTACAAATTAGAAACACAGGAAAATAGTAAGGAGGTGTATATTTGCAAAAACTTATGAAAACCTTATGACACTAATAAAATCTATTTCGGGCATTAGAGGAACTATTGGAGGCGTGCCTGGTGATAATCTTACTCCGATTGACGCGGTAAAGTTTGCCGCTTCCTACGGTAGCTGGCTTAAAAGTTATTCCCAAAAAGAAGATCTGAAAGTAGTCATAGGGCGAGACGCCAGACTTTCAGGTGAAATGATCCAAAACCTTGTGGTTTCTACCCTGGTTGGACTGGGAATAGATATCATCGATCTTGGTTTGTCTACAACCCCTACCGTCGAGGTGGCTGTGCCTCTCGAAGGAGCTGATGGCGGAATTATACTTACCGCAAGTCATAACCCTAAAGAATGGAATGCACTGAAACTCTTAAATGAAAAAGGTGAATTTTTGGATGCTGTACAGGGAGCCGTGATTTTAGATTTGGCGCAAAAAGAAAATTTTGTATTTACCGAGGTAGATAAACTTGGAACAATAATTCCAAATTCGAAATATATTGATATCCATATAGAGGAAGTCTTAAAATTGGAACTGGTTGATGCGGCGACCATCAGGAAAGCGAAATTCAAGGTGGTTGTAGATGGCGTGAATTCTTCAGGGGGCGTTGCTATTCCGAAATTGCTAGATGCTTTGGGGGTAGAAGTGGTGAAGTTATATTGCGAACCTACCGGACATTTCCCGCATAATCCTGAGCCATTAAAAGAACACCTTGGTGATATCTGTGAACTTGTGGTTAAAGAACAGGCAGATTTCGGTATAGTCGTTGATCCTGATGTAGACAGGTTGGCCTTTATTACTAACGAAGGCGAAATGTTCGGAGAAGAATACACTTTGGTGGCCTGCGCAGATTATGTGCTCGGTAAAACAAAAGGGAATACGGTATCTAATTTGTCTTCTTCACGTGCGTTGAGAGACATTACAGAAAAACATGAAGGAAACTATGAGGCCGCCGCGGTTGGAGAAGTAAATGTAGTGAGCAAAATGAAGGAAAACAATGCGGTCATCGGGGGAGAAGGCAATGGAGGCATTATTTATCCTGCAAGTCATTACGGAAGAGATTCTTTAGTTGGCACGGCGCTCTTTTTAATGCTTATGGCGGAGCGCGGTGGTACTGTTGCCGCGCTAAGAAATAGTTACCCTAGCTACTTTATGAGCAAAAAGAAAATTCAATTGACTCCAGAACTGGATGTGGATGCGATTCTTACCGAAATGGCTAAAAAATATAGCGATGAGCAACTATCTACTATAGACGGGGTAAAGATTGATTTCCCGGAGAACTGGGTGCACTTGCGGAAATCGAATACAGAACCAATTATTCGGATTTATACAGAGGCAGGCTCGCAAAAAGAAGCGGATGAATTAGCGGATAGAATTATTGCTGAAATTAAAGCAGTTGCCGGGATTTCCTAATTAATTCTCAGGGTTTCACTTCGGCAAATGACCTGGGAGTTTTGTTTCGATGTTTCCAGCGTTTGTGCGTCCAAAGATAGTATTCTGGCCTTGTATTGATCTGCTCTTCGGTTAGCTTCAAAAAGGCATCTGTAATCTCATTTTTTTCTGTTTGCTTGCCATTTTCGCAAATAGGGATAAATTCTATGGAGTAATACCCGCGCCTTAACTTGCTTACTTTGGCAAAAAGAACGGCCAGATCAAATTTACGTGCCAGGGTTTCCGGACCGTTAAAAACAGGGACCTTAATACCCATAAAAGGTGCCCAGTACTGAGCTCTGTGTGCCTGAGGAGATTGGTCGCTTACGATTCCGTATACGCCCCGCTGATTTTCGCTTTCATTGCGAACGATGGTCCTTGCAGTTTCTTTTTGAGTAATTGGGGTAGTATTCCATTTGGCACGTATTCTTTTGATAAGCCTGTCAAAATAAACATTACCGATATTTTGATAGATAGCATAACCCTTGGAGCTGACAAAGCGATTGGTAATAATACTCCATTCCCAATTAGCATAATGCGGAAAGAGCACAAAGACGCTTCGCTCTTTCTCTATTTTTTGGAGTAACTCAGGGTTCTGTAAATTGTAGCGTAGTTTAAGTTCCTTTTCCCCGATACTCATGGTTTTTACCATTTCGAGGAACATATCACACATATGGCTGTAGAACTTTTTACGAATACGCTTTAATTCGGCCTCATCTTTTTGTGGGAATACCAGTTTTAAATTTTCATAAACTACCTTTTTGCGATATCCGAAAACCCGGTATGTCAGAAAAAACCCAAGATCGGAGAAACCGTAAAACAAGCCATTTGGCAGCCTGGAAATTAGCCATAAAAGAGGATAGGTAAGCGAATAAACCAGAAGTTGCATGCAGATATAAACTATGCGCAAATATAGCTATATTTGGCACTTAAAAGTAATCCTGGTTTCCTATGAATTTACATGTGGCCACCATTGCCATAATAGCTGCCAATGTATTGGTTTCCCTCAAAGGTTTTAATGATGTCCGTTTTTTTGAACGCTATAAATTTGGTGTAGGCGCTATACAGTCAGGGCAAAAAGACAGGATGGTCACTTCGGGTTTTCTTCATGTAGATATGGCCCACCTTTTTTTGAACATGCTTACGCTCTACTTTTTTGCCGATGTGGTAATAAATTGGTTTAGCCCGGCTAAGTTCTTGATTATATACCTGATAAGCCTGGTTGCCGGAAGCCTTTTAGCACTTTTTTTCCATAAAGACGAACCCTATTACAGTGCGGTTGGAGCCAGTGGAGCAGTGACGGGGATTTTGTATGCGGCAATTTTGCTAAAACCAGATATGAGCCTTTTCTTAATGTTTATTCCTATCCCAATTCCTGCTTACATTCTGGGAATAGGCTATATGCTTTACTCTATTTATGGCATGCGAAACAGGGTAGGCAATATTGGTCATACTGCACATTTCGGAGGAGCTATAGGTGGTTATATCACCACTTTGATCTTTAAACCCGACCTACTGGTCAATGAAACCCTCATGGTTATCTTACTGGCTATTCCTATTCTAATTCTTTTTGCTTTAGAAAAGCTGGGGAAGATCTAGAAAATACCCTTTTATACTGCTAATAATTATCAGTTTTAGCCTTTACGACTTACTTTTTATGGTAGTTTGTCGAAAAAAGTTGTAGGAAAATATACCTTTTTGTTTTTTTTGCCGTTACAACAGTGCCCAACAACTAATTATAACCTACTTATGACAAAAAGAGTTTCCCAACTTTTTGTAGTTATCCTGGCATTCATTGTTTCCTGTAGTGATGAAACTACAGTGTTCAAAGATGATCTTCAGGAAGATGTGATCTTCGAAAATGACGAAGTGAAACTACAGTCAAGCCTTAACTTTGATAAAGCAGGTGTACTCGACATTCTCGAGGAGGCAACACTTACAAACAAGTCTTTAGCATCCAAGAACGACCCACCGGCAGGCGATTACCCGTTAACGCTTGTGGCGCAGGTTAATGCACCAACCTATGGCGGCAGTAGCGACCTGGCGGCATCACATATTTATATTGATGGTGATTACGCTTATGTTTCCTACAATACAGCAGGGCAGGTATATCAGGGTGCAGCCCAGATTATCTATATTGGAGACCCTAACAACCCAAGAATTACTTCTCAAATTGTATATATTAATGCAGACCTTAATTCTATTACCTACGCAAATGGCCATGCATATGTCGTGGGAGGAGTAGATTCTGAAACTTCGGTTACTGCTACTTCCAACTCATTTGTAGCTAAACTTAGGGTGTCTAATGGTAGATTTAGCCTGGGTTCAGGCATTTCTTATGGTTTTCAACTGGGGTTTAATGCGAATGATGTTGTAGCTAGTGGCGGATCTGTGATGGTAACCAGTGGACGAGACGGAACTATCACCTCGTATCGCCAGAGCGATTTATCTATTGAGCAGGAAGCCTCTTTTGCGGATCTTAGATCTGTGGCCATAAATAATGGTGATATTGCTGTTTTAGATGCAGGTACCGGAGTACGCGTGTTAGATGGAAATTTCAATCAGACGAATCAAATATCAATTAGCACTGATTTTGGAAGTGCCTCAAAACGGACACTTGACTTCTCCGGAGACAAAATAATTGTACCCGAAGCAGCAAGCGGCGCTGGTATATATAGCTTTTCTACAGGAAATTTATTGGAATACGTTCCTATACTGATCAATCCGGATGGGGTAGCCCAATCCGATATTGTTACGGTTGGAGTGGCAAGTAATGACGATATTATTTTGATGGCCAATGGAGGCGCAGGACTCTGCCTGGTTGAAGAAGATACCAATGGCGGCAATATTTATGGTATTATTGAACTCGATGGTTCTACGAATTATGTGGCTTCTAAAGGAGACTATGTCTTTGCCGCTTCCGGACGGGAAGGGGTGCAGGTTATAAAACTAAATAAGCCTAGTGAAAGTTTAGCAGCTGAGTGTTCAACCCTACCCGAATATACGGGAAGCTCTAAGTTGATTGTTAACTCTGGGCAAGATGTGGGCTATACCGGAGCGAAACGCTTCAATAATATTACCGTTAATGGTTCTTTATTGCTTTGTGGTTCCTGGACGGTAAACAATAGGGTACGGGTAAATGATGATGCGCTATTTGAAATGAATGGCACCATAGTGGTGGGCAGAAACAACCGAAGACGAAATATTATCGTAAACGATGGGGCCGTACTGAGAATTGAAGGGAATATGACCATTTATGGTAACCTGGTTCTAAACGACGGGGCCACTATAGAATTTATAGGAGATTCTTCTGTAGCCAACATTTTTGGCTCGGTTAACAGAACTGGTACTACGCAAGTATTGGGTACCTTCGACGACGTTCAAAATAAATTTTAGTAGCATTGCAGCAATACATAAAAAAGGCCCTGAAATTTTCAGGGCCTTTTTTATTACTCAAACTTTTTTTGCTATTGCAACATTTCTGCGATCTTCTCTTCCAGGGCCGGACCTCGTAAATTCTTGGCTACAATTACGCCGTTCTCGTCTAATATAAATGTTGCTGGGATAGAATTCACATTGTACAATTGCGCTATCTCATCAAAATATTGAACGTTGGAGACATGGTTCCAGGCCAGGCCATCATCCTCGATCGCTTTTTTCCAATCCTCGGCTTTTCTATCCAAAGAAACGCCCAAAATACTCAGCCCTTTATCCTGATATTTGTTATATATCTTAACTACATTAGGATTTTCTGCCCTGCACGGCCTGCACCAGGCTGCCCAGAAATCTAGTATAGTAGCCTTTCCTAAGACGTCATTGAGCGCTAACTCTTCTCCACTAGGTGTAGGCGCAGAGAAGTTTGGCGCTTTCGATCCTACGGATGTATTTTTGCCCTTCTCTAATTTTCCTTTCAGCTTTTTACCAGCGCTAGAAGCCTTTATTTCATCTGTTAGACCTTCGTACAATTCCTGGACTTCTTCTTCAGACAAGGCCCTGGTTGTGTGCGATTTATCTATGATAAGTAAGGAGATAAGTGCTTGAGGATTCTCCCTTGCAAAATCTATTTCAAAGTTTTTGGCCTCCTCCTGTATTTCAAAATATTCATCTCTTAAAGAGTTCATTGCCACGGTATCTCTTCTGCTTGCGGCAGCTCTCATATCATCATTCAGGGAGCGGGCTTTGGCCGAGATCCCCCTAATTTCTTTTAGATAATCTGAGAAAAGATTGTTTTGAAGGGTGCCTTTGATCCTGGCAAATCCAAGACTATCTTTTTGGGCACTTACCTCAATTTCCCCGTTTTCAATAATAACCGGGATGTTTCCGCCCAATTTGTCCACGAAAATATAGTGGATTTCGGGTCCGGCAGCAGTGCCATTGAAAATGAAGCTGCCATTTTCAACTGTGGTGGTATCAACATCGACAGGTTGATTATTTTCATTGGCCTTTTTTAGAAAGACAAGAGTTCCGTTGTTTACTTCTCCGGACAGTTCACCATTTAAGGAGAAACCTTCGGCTCCTGAGTTACAGCTTGCTAGCAGCAAAATTACCGCAATTTCGCAAATGTATTTTTTCATTTATCGGAATTTGAGATGTGCAAAGGTACTCATCTGCCGAAGAAAATAAAAAACCCTTAACATAAGCTTATGCCAAGGGTAATAGGTTTTGGGTTTAAATTTAGAACTGATAGCGTATGCCCAGGGCAATATCGAAATCAAAGCTGTCTGAAAAATTATCGTATCCCAGTAAGCCAATTTCCGGCCTAAAATCTAATGACAAAAGCAAAGGAATATCAAAATTATATTCCACACCAATGTTCCCAGCTCCAAAAACAAACAAGCCGCCGTCTGGAGTTACAGAACCAGTGCCTCCAGTTCCTGGTATGGGTTCAAAGTCCACACTTCCTAATCCACCACCAACTCCGTAATACCAATTAAAATTGCCATCTATGCTGTGTACCCATTGATAGAGTCCGGCCAGCTTGAAGGCATCAAAATTACGACTGTCTCTCCAACCTAAATTAATTTCGGCCCGGTTGTACCTACCAATGGATTTTTGATAAGAGATTTCGGCTCCAAACCCATCGCTGTCTCCAAGCCTAAGCCCCAATGCGTGCTCAGAAATGTCTTGTGCGTTTACAGACAAGATGCTAAAAAGAGTTAGAAAAGTAAATGCTTTTAAAATTTTCATAAGTTTTCCGTTTAATTTGATTTAATGAGATCCTGAAGATGATCTTCAGTGAATAAAAACTTATTTTAGTGGTCAAAAATTGTTCCAACTTGGATAAAATTTACTTAAAGGAACTTCAGGGCCAATTAGAAGGGACCTTACTGGACGATGTTCTTACCAAATCTCTTTACGCAACAGATGCCTCAGTATATCGCAAAATTCCGCTCGCGGTAGCGTATCCCAAAACGGTATCAGACATACAAAAACTGATCGGTTTTGCGCTAAAACATGAGCTGGGTTTGATACCAAGAACTGCCGGAACTTCGTTGGCGGGGCAATGTGTTGGAGATGGCATCGTAGTTGACGTTTCAAAACATTTTGGGGACATACTTCGGTTGGATACTGAGAAAAAGCAGGTAACAGTGCAGCCCGGCGTAATCCGCGACGAGCTCAACCAATTTCTTAAACCCTATAATTTGTTTTTCGGCCCTAATACCTCCACGGCCAATCGCTGTATGATTGGCGGCATGGTAGGCAATAATTCTAGCGGAACCACTTCTATCCAATACGGGGTGACCAGGGATAAGGTAGTTGGGATAAAAGCGATTTTATCTGATGGATCGTTGGTAGAATTCAAAGCGCTAACTCCAGAAGAGTTTAAGGCAAAATGCACTCTAAACACCCTTGAAGGAAAAATTTATAAAAATATACTTAAAGAGCTTTCAAACAGAGAAATAAGAGAAGGGATAAAGCATGAATTTCCAAAAAAAGAAATTCATAGAAGAAATACGGGTTACGCGCTGGATGAACTACTAAAGAGCAGCGTTTTTGGCGGATTGGAAGATGAAATAAATTTGTGTAAACTACTAAGCGGAAGTGAAGGAACATTAGCCTTCTCTACAGAAATTACACTACAATTAGATGATAGTCCGCCACCATATGCGGCCATGGTAGTAACTCATTATGAAACGCTCGAAAACTGCCTGGCGGATGTCGCTACCGTTATGCAACACGACTTGCATCTGTGCGAAATGATGGACCGGGTTATTCTGGATTGTACTAAGAACAATCGGGCACAGCTCGCCAACCGCTTTTTTGTCCATGGAGATCCGGCTGCTTTGTTGATGCTCGAAATAAAGGATGCGGATCAGGGTTCCCTGGAGGGTCAACTTCAGGGATTGTTGCAAACAATCAAGAAATCTGGATATGCTTACGCCTGTCCGGTGCTAAAAGGAGCAGATATCAATAAAGCTATTGAACTAAGGCAGGCGGGACTTGGACTGTTGGGAAACATGGTTGGAGATCGTAAAGCGGTAGCCTGTATTGAGGATACAGCTGTGGCCCTGGAAGATTTGGCTGATTTTATAGCCGAGTTCACTCCTATTATGAAACGCTACGAGCAGGAAGCAGTGTACTATGCGCATGCCGGTGCAGGAGAGCTTCACTTGCGACCCATACTGAACCTTAAAAAACAAGAAGATGTAACCCTTTTTAGGGCAATTACCACGGAGGTAGCCAGACTTACAAAAAAGTACAAAGGCTCCTTTAGTGGCGAGCATGGAGATGGCATTGTAAGGGCTGAGTTTATTCCCTTGATGATAGGCGAAGACAACTACAAGTTGCTTCAGAGGATTAAGGAGTATTTTGACCCTAATTATATTTTTAATCCGGGGAAGATCGTGAATGCCTATCCTATGGACGCTTCTTTGCGTTATGAAATTGACCGGAAAGAGCCCAATATACAAACCCTCCTTGATTTTTCGGATAGCGAAGGCATTCTAAAAGCGGCAGAGAAGTGTAACGGAAGCGGAGATTGTAGAAAGACACACCAGGTTGCAGGTACTATGTGCCCAAGCTACCATGCCACGCGAAATGAAAAAGATACCACACGAGGCAGGGCTAATGCTTTACGCGAGTTTCTCACCAATTCTGAAGAAAAGAATCGTTTTAATCACAAAGAACTGAAAGAAGTATTTGATCTGTGCCTAAGCTGTAAGGCCTGCGCAAGTGAATGTCCCAGCAATGTAGATATTGCAACAATTAAATCTGAATTCCAATTTCAATACCAGGAGGTAAATGGATATTCTTTGAGAAGTAAGTTGTTTGCATATAATACCAGCCTGAATAAATGGGGGAGTAGAGTGGCCGCCATTACCAATGCGGTAAATGGCTCAGGAATACTGGGAAGTATGATTAAAAAGAGTGCGGGAGTTGCCACGGCCAGAAGCCTTCCAAAGGTTTCAAGTTATAATTTTGACAAACTCCTTAAAAATTTTAAAAATCAACTAGTTACAAATAAAAAAAGAGTTGTATTATACTTGGATGAATTTACACAATACCTCGATGTTGATCTAGGAAAAGATGCAATAGAGTTATTGTTGCGACTAGGCTATGATGTCCAACTTTTTTCAGCTGAGAGCGGACGTACCTTTATCTCAAAGGGCTACTTAAAGCAGGCCAAGAAACTGGCCCTGCGTAATATTGGTCAACTCTATGAATTTGCTAAGGAAGGCATACCAATTATTGGTCTAGAACCTTCAGCTATATTGACCTTTCGGGATGAGTACCAACGATTTGGTTCTTCTGAAGAAGTAACCAAATTAATTGCTGGCCATAGTTTTCTAATAGAAGAATTTCTGACAAAAGAAATAGAGAAGGGGTTTGTGAACTCTGATCTCTTCGAAAAAACACCCAAAAATATTAAGATTCATACGCATTGCCATCAAAAGGCACTTTCTAACCAAAAAGTGACCTTCGATGTCCTCAACTTACCTGAAAATTATAAGGTTTCCATTATTAGTTCGGGCTGTTGCGGAATGGCAGGCTCTTTTGGCTACGAGGCAGAACACTATGAAGTAAGCATGCAAATTGGCGAACTTAAACTTTTTCCTTCGATAAAAAAGTCTGACAAGAACACCATCATAGCCGCTAATGGTACCAGTTGTAGGCATCAGATATACGATGGCACCGGAAGAAAAGCTTTGCACCCTGTCAGTATTCTTAAAAACGCCTTACTCTTCTAAAGATTCTCCGTCTTTTTCTTTTTCTTTTTTGTTCTTAGCTCTTAGGTCTATGATTGAGGCAAAGAGTTCATTCATATCCATGCCTTTTAAATCTTCATCAACATAGAAGGGCGATAGTTTGTCTTCATTGTATCGATATATTTTCCAGCGCTTAAAGGAATACTCTAAAGCGGTAAGATTTTCTACCCAATCCCCTGAATTGAGGTAGGTACACTGCCCATGCTTATTTTCGTATAACTCTTTCTTAGGCTGATGAATATGGCCACAGACTACAAAATCGTAACCATTTTCTATGGCCAGGTCTGAAGCTGTTTTTTCAAAGTTGTGAACCGACTTTATCGCGCTTTTTACCCCTTGCTTAACCCGCTTTGCAAGTGAAAACTTCTTTTTTCCGAAAAGTCCCAGCACCCAGTTCACTAATCTGTTCAACAAGATTAGGAGTGCATAGCCGTAGCTTCCAAGCTTGGCTAACCACTTGGCATAGCGAATAGATACGTCAAAAATATCACCGTGAAAAAACCAGGCCTTTTTACCGTCCAGTTCTAAAACCAGTTTGTTAAGAATGCTGAAATTACCAATAGACATGTCTGCGAATTTCCGCAGCATTTCATCGTGGTTTCCGGTAATGTAGTAAACCGCTGTTCCATTGGCGGCCATTCCCACAATCTTTTTCAAAACCTGATGGTGGGAGGATGGAAAATACCTTGGGCTAAATTGCCAGATATCGACAATATCACCGTTTAGGATGAGTTTTTTTGGCCGAATACTGTTAAGATAGGCTATAAGTTCATCAGCATGGCAACCGTAGGTGCCCAGGTGCACATCCGAGATAACCGCTACTTCTAATTTACGTTTTTTCAATTCTTTTAATAGTTAGGTCCTTAACTGCAAAATTAAACCTATTGGTATTAACTCGGACTTTTTCCACGTCAAGAATTATTGATCCCTAAGTTAATTTTGAATTAAGTGCATATTTCTGATGTTAAGTTAACATTAAGGGGCTGCAGGCCTTGGTTGGCAGCGCTTTAACATTTACCTTTGAGGCTTTGTTCTTAGAATTGTCAACTAGGGGTTGCGAGTAGCCTGTCTCAATTGACAATTAGCAGTTAACAATTATCAATAATTAATTTCTCCTTCATGGCAGGAAACACCTTTGGAAGCTTATTTAAATTAACCACCTTCGGGGAGTCTCATGGACCTGCAATTGGAGGTGTTCTGGATGGGTGTCCGGCAGGATTGGAACTAGACCTGGAAGCAATTCAATTAGAGCTCAATAGAAGGAAGCCGGGACAATCGGCTATTGTAACACAGCGGAAGGAAGCTGATGAGGTGCAATTTTATTCCGGAATTTTTGAAGGGAAAGCCACGGGAACCCCTATAGGATTTGCTATCCACAATACCAACCAGAAATCTAAGGACTACTCGCATATTAAAGATTCATACCGGCCTTCTCATGCAGATTATGTCTACGATAAGAAATACGGTATACGCGATTATCGTGGCGGTGGACGGAGTTCGGCAAGAGAGACTGCGAGTAGGGTGGTAGGAGGCGCAATTGCCAAGCAGTTTTTAAAGGGGGTAGAAATAAATGCTTTTGTGTCTCAGGTTGGCGAGTTAAAACTTGAAAAGGATTATCAGCAACTAGATTTTTCCCTTATAGAATCCAATCCGGTCCGATGTCCGGATCAGGATACGGCAGCCCAAATGGAAAATTATATAAAGGCCATCAGAAAGGAGGGTGATACTGTAGGTGGTGTCATCAGTTGTGTGCTTCAAAACGTTCCAATTGGCCTTGGAGAACCAGTATTCGATAAGCTTCATTCGCAATTGGGAAAAGCCATGCTATCTATAAATGCCGTAAAGGGCTTTGAGTATGGTAGCGGCTTTGCAGGAGTGGCGATGAAAGGGAGTCAGCACAACGACCAATTCAATACCGATGGCTCAACCAAAACAAATCATAGCGGAGGGATCCAGGGAGGTATTAGTAATGGGATGGACATCTATTTCAATGTAGCTTTCAAACCTGTCGCGACAATTATCCAAGGTTACGAGACTATTGATAAGGACGGAAATGCCGTTAAAACAAAAGGAAAAGGCAGGCATGATCCCTGCGTTGTTCCCAGGGCAGTTCCTATAGTTGAGGCCATGGCTGCTATGGTTTTGGCGGATTTTGTATTGCTTGACAGAACCATTAAATTATAGTTCTTCTTTTAGGGCATTTCCACCCAAAAATGCTATCTTACCCTTCAAAATCAAACTACTTTTATGAGGAAAATGGAATTGCACTGGCAGATCCTGATAGGGATGCTTTTAGGTATTGTTTTCGGATTTGTCATGACCTACCCTGATTGGGGTGCGGGTTTTGTAAAGGATTGGATTAGTCCTTTTGGAACGATTTTTATCAAACTTCTAAAGCTCATTGCGATTCCGCTGATTATTGCCTCGCTTATCAAAGGGATATCTGATTTAAAGGACATTTCAAAATTCAGGAACATTGGCCTCCGAACCATGGGAATTTATATTGGTACAACTACGGTAGCTATTGTTCTTGGGCTTCTATTGGTGAATGTTTTACAACCTGGAAATGGTATATCTGAAGAAACTATTGCCAAGCTTACAGATACCTATGCAACCGATAGCGACGTTGTTGCTAAACTGGAAGAGGCCAACAAACAGCAAGAAATGGGCCCGCTTCAGTTTTTAGAAGACATGGTTCCAGACAATGCCATGGCGGCCATGAGTGACAATCGTTTGATGTTACAGGTAATCTTCTTTACGATGATCATGGGAATCTCTTTGTTGCTCATCGGTGAGGAACGCGCCAAGCCTTTAAAGAATTTTTTCGATTCCTTAAACGACGTTGTCCTGAAAATGGTAGATTTGATCATGCTGACGGCGCCTTTCGCTGTTTTTGCCCTGTTGGCTAATGTTGTAGTCTCATCGAGTGATCCTGAAATTTTACTAGCGCTGTTAAAATATGCCGGAGTGGTTATTCTGGGACTGCTGCTGATGATCGTTTTTTACGCTATTTTGGTTTCTACCTTGGCCAGAAAAAACCCCTTTTGGTTTTTAAGGCAACTTAGTCCTGCTCAACTCCTTGCATTTTCTACAAGTTCCAGTGCGGCAACACTTCCTGTTACCATGGAGCGTGTAGAAGAGCATATTGGGGTAGACAAGGAGGTCTCAAGTTTTGTTTTACCAGTAGGAGCAACAATAAATATGGACGGTACCAGTCTTTACCAGGGTGTTGCAGCGGTTTTTATAGCGCAGGCTTTGAGTTTTGAACTTCCGCTTTCTGCTCAATTAACCATTGTACTAACTGCCTTGTTGGCTTCAATAGGCACAGCGGCAGTGCCAGGTGCAGGTATGGTAATGCTGGTCATTGTTCTGGAATCGGTAGGCTTTCCGGCAGATAAATACGCTATTGGGCTTGCACTTATTTTTGCGGTAGACAGGCCTCTAGACATGTTTAGGACAGTAATTAATATAACAGGAGACGCAACAGTTTCGACAGTGGTTGCCAAGTCTGTTGGTAAACTTGGAGACCCCAAGGTGCGAGATTGGGACGATCATTGGGAAGAAGTAAAATAAGCTAAAATTAAGGGCTATGAACATTTGTTTTTTAATGTATCCCTGGGAGGATATCGATGCAGAAAATGATACAAGTCTGGCGTTGATACACGAATGTGTAAAACGCAAACACGGCGTTGCACTATGCACTCCGGCAAATTTGACCATACGCAATAGCGTTACCAATGCATTTTGTACGGTTATTGGTAGGATGGAAAAGGTTTCGAACAGCCTGAAATCATTTTATAAAAACGCTACCACCCGCGAAGAGATGTTACCTCTGGCGGGCTTTGATGTTATTTTCATGAGGGCAAACCCCCCATTAGATCCCATTATGCTCAACTTTCTTGATTCTGTCAAGGACGATGTGTTTATTGTAAATTCGCTACAAGGCTTAAGGGAGGCTAATAATAAATTATACACTGCAGCCTTTGGGGACTCTCATAACAACATTATACCGGCCACCCATGTTTCTAAGAATAAAAACTATCTTATTCGGCAAATAAAGGAATCTGAAGCGGAGAAAATGATCCTTAAACCCTTGAATGGCTTTGGAGGTTCTGGAGTGATTTTGATAGAGAGATCGGCCATGTCTAATATAAAATCTTTATTAGATTTTTATGTTACGAATTCTGACGGCTCTTCTAATTATGTTATTCTTCAGGAATATATTGAAGGCGCGGACCAGGGCGATGTTCGAGTTCTGATATTAAACGGTGAGCCTATTGGTGCCATGAGGCGTGTTCCCGGGTCTGACGATCACCGTTCTAATGTGTCTGCAGGCGGCTCTGTGGCCAAACATATCCTTACCAAGCAAGAAAAGGCGCTCTGCAAACAAATAGGCCCCAAACTTGTTAAAGATGGCTTGTATTTTGTAGGAATTGATGTCATTGGAGGCAAACTGGTAGAAGTCAATGTAATGTCTCCCGGAGGAATCACTTACATGAATAAAGTCTATAAAACAAAAATTCAATCAAAAGTTATCGATTTTATTGAAAGTAAAGTTCTAGACAAACTTGAAGCTTTTGACAGGCGCTCACGACTTAGAAGTGAAGTGGAAAATGCTTAGACTTGATACTTCTTCCATAATTGCACATATTGAATCTGAAACCCCCTTCGAAGCGGTTGCGAACGATTATTCCTTTACCATTAAGATAGAGGAATATGCACCTTATGTTTGTGCGGCGGTACACGATGGACACCAGTTTAGAAAGTCGCTTTGGCAGAATTGTATGCATACAGAGTATGATCGTTGGTATGAAGAAGACCCCTGTACCAGGGAAATGGTGCATATGCATCCTATTGTAATTGCTGGCTGTGACAGCCGGTTTGAATACGACCTAAACAGAGCTCCCGAAAGTGCTATTTATGAAGACGCCTGGGGAAAACAACTTTGGCGCGAACCCTTGCCTGCAGAAGAAAAGGAGTTCAGTCTTAAAAAGCATCACAGCTTTTATAATGTGGTTCACAGTCTGGTAAAAAAGATAGAAGAGAAATACGGCAAAGCACTGGTTTTTGACATACACAGTTACAATTGGAAACGATGGGACCGTGAAGTTCCTACCTGGAATTTGGGCACTGCGAATATAGATAATGATCGCTTTGGCGATCTCGCCTCGGCCTGGAGTGGTAGACTTGGTACAATGTCGCTTCCCAATGGGATTGTAAGTAGTTCAAAAATCAATGATACCTTTCAAGGTAATGGGTATTTCTTAAAGTATATCACTAAACATTTTGACAATAGCCTGGTCCTGGCGACAGAAATAGCAAAGGTATATTGTGATGAATATACTGGAGTGATTTATCCGGAGGTGGTTCGTTCGGTAGCAAAACAATTAAAGGAATTAATACCTTTGCAGCTTAAAGAATTTGAAACGTCCCAATGATTAGCGAAAACCAATTGACTACTTTGCAACAAAAATATACCGATTTATTTGAAATTGACGCCAATCTAGACAGACTGGTGAAGCGCATTGAGTTGTTGAGCTATGTGAATCCTTTGAACATTGAAAAGGAAAAACACCGCTTCTTCGCTTCTAAATTTACCGAATCTCCTCAGTTCAAATACCCGAAATTAAAGTTCGATCCCTACAAACTGCACAGGCTTTTCTTTTCGCAACGCCTGGAGCGAATAAAAGATGATTCCATACGGCAACTCTATCAGGAAATTATTTACTATTACTCCAATATGGTTCAATGCATTGAAACCATAGGGGGTGAGCATGCATTCTATTACAATTCTTTGCGTGTTTATGGTACGCCTACTGAGAAAGATGTTCAGAACGCAAAATATATTCTGCACTATGAAGATGAGCCGGCAAGTGGTGATCTTGAAAAGATATTTACGCCGGAAGAAGCAAAGGCTTATTTTGAGGATTTTGCCCAACAATACGATTTCCCCTTAAATGTTCGTTTTTCGACAAATATTGCCGCCGATGCAATGGTAAGCAATACTTCTCAAACGCTTTTAATTAAAAAGAACACCATGTTTAGCAAGAATCAACTCCTTACGCTTGCTAACCATGAAATAGGTGTGCATTTGGTTACCACTTTCAACGGTGCCCTACAGCCACTAAAGATATTCTCCAATGGTTTTCCTCAAAATGTAGAAACCCAGGAGGGCCTTTCAGTATTTAGTGAATATATGAGTGGAGCACTAACTATTAAGAGACTTCGAGAGTTATCTTATAGAGTTTTAGCGGCTGATAGTTTAATCAAAGGTTACAATTTTGCTGATACCTTCGATCTTATTCACAATCAGTATAAATTGAATAGAAATGATGCCTTTGCGATTACCTTAAGAGCGCATCGGGGCGGAGGTTTTACAAAAGATCGCTTGTACCTAAGCGGACTTAGAAAAGTATACAATCGCTACAGCAAAGGGGAAACTATGGATCTGATGCTAACTGGTAAGGTTACCCTGGAATACGAGGAGACTATTAAGTATTTGCAAGGATTGGGACTTGCGGATGGGATCACGCATAATAACAATGCGTTTCTTGAGAAGAATATTGACAATCCTACGCTAGATTTTATACTGAATAATCTGAAATAACTGCTTAAAACATTGTAATTGGGAGCCTTGTGAAAAGTGAGTTATAGGAAGACGTACTTTACCGAACATTTATGCGTTAGTACAATTTATCAGAATACTTTTACAACCAACTGTAACCATGCGCGACCTATTAGTTAACCTCTCCTTTTTATTACTGACTTTATGTGTGTTTGCTCAGACCCCTGGTGATATTGGTGCTGCAAATAGTCATGAGCACTATGTAGCGCAATTGAGCAATTCTAAGGATCAAAATTTTGAGGAAGTTCTTTATCAGTACGACCAATATATTCAGAATTACCCCCGGAATATTATTGCAAAAATTGAGCGTTGCAAGTTTATCGGGAACTCCTATTGGGATGAATATGAGGACTACAATTTAAAGTGGGAGGAGACAGATGCCTGTATAGCAGATTTGTATGCCAATCATCCTGAAAACCCAAAAGTTCTGATTTACAGGGCAGAAAACTTCTATGGAGAAGAACTGCTTCAAGTTCTTGAAGAGGCAGAGCAATTGATTATAGATCATCCAAATCAATGGTCAGATACTGAAATTGCGGCTATCAATGAAATGCTTGGAAACTACCACAGCGAGAACAATACGCTGGCTTTGAAGTATTTTCTTAAAGCCCAAAGACTCAACAACAACTTAGATTTATCTCTTGCGATTGCAAGGATTTATATAGATCAGGGGAGAACCGAAAAAGCAAAGGAGGTACTACTTCCCAGCCTGGAAAAGGATACGATGCTCTGGAAAATGAATCAAAAGGCCAATGTGCTAATAGAACTCAAGGAAGCCGAAAAAGCATTACAACTCTATGATTTAATTGGTCAGCGAGATTCTTCTTTTATAGATAATTCTGAAATGGCTAAAGCCATGATCGAACTTGGAGATTACAAAACGGCCCGAGAATTTTTGGTAAGAGATACGATTGCAGAATGGAACAAAGCGCAAAAACTCCAGCAGCTTTTGGCGCATGACATGACTCACGCAGATGCTAAGACAACACTGACCACCTATCGCAGCCTCCAAAAACAGGATAGCTACGATGACTTTTTGGGTATAAAGAGATTGCGCATCTTTTTTAAGAATCCAATGTTGCTTTGGAAAACTTCCGAGAGCTTTCACTTTTTTCTTTTTGTACTTTCTTTGGCCTTGCTCTTTTTGTTGCCTTACCTATGGGTTTTGCCTATTCACTATTTAGGGAGCTTTCTAAGGGGTAAGTCAAGAGCCATCACTTCTAAGTTAAATTTTAACTGGAGCATGAGGCATTTCTGGCTCATTAGCTTTCTGTACTTGTTAGTACAGTATTTGTTGGTTATTGTGTTCTATTATCAGGACAATATCAACTACTACTTTGATGTGGTAACCGCATATGGTGATGATGTTGAAGAAAGCGCATCATTGGCTCGAAGCACTGTGTTCTTTATTTCAGGGATGGGAGTTTGTACGCTTTTAATGTTGAAAAAGAATACGATAAAACATCTTTTTCAAACCAATATGCACCTATTTAGAATTTTTGGGTTAAGTATAGGCTTTGTTATTGTTAACATGATTTTCCTTAGGGTTTTGGGCATTTTTGTAGACCTTACCGATAACGACGCCACGAATATTTTGCTTAGCGCTAGAGAGGAGATCATCGCCTTGTTAGATACCTATGGCTTTGGAGCAGCTTTTTTATTAGTAGCTGTAATTGGTCCGGTATACGAGGAGATTATATTTAGGGGTATTATCCTGGGTGCTGTTGAGAAGAGGCTAGGTTTTGTGCTTGCGAATGTCATTCAGGCTGCCTTGTTCGCCTTAGTTCACTTTGATCTGGCGCTTTTTATCTTCTTTTTCTTCTTTGGATTGGTTACCGGACACTTTACCAGCAAGACAAAGGGATTGCTTACTGGAATGATATTTCATGGTGTTCATAATTTTGCGGTGTTATTGGCAATTTATTTTCTAATGGGAATAGCGGCTTAAGTGCTTGTAAAATTGAAACCTTCTTTCCATGGAGATACAAAAAACACCCGAACTAACCGATTTGTAGTTAATTCGAGTGAATTTAATGTTGAACAGTTTTAAAATCGCCATTGCCGACTCTAAAGTCTTAAATTTAGAAGCTCTTGGCCGACAGTAGCTGCTGCAAAACATATTTAATAGAAGATTTCCATTTGCCTTCCAGCAAGGGCGTGGGTTGTTTTAGAGAGATTTCTTCAGAGAAGCTTACTTCATAGCGCTCTTTATCATCTCCGGCTCGGAAAAGCTCTAATTCAATTTGGATCCCTGTTTTAAAATTAGAATTCTCGTCCTCGGCATAGGGGTTGTCGCTACTGCCCCTTTTCGTATTATCTATGAGCTTAGCTCTAAGAAGAAATTCTGATCCTAAAACCTGTCGCAGTTCTGAAGGGTTTGCAGCGGCCAATTTTTCATAGCCAATATCAGCATTCACTAATTGTTCAATGGTAACCCCCATTTCTGTCACAACTATTCCGTATGGCTTGGCGTTGCTTGCCATAAAAGCAGTAACGAAAGAGGTCATTTGATTAGATAACTTTTTACTGTGCACCCCATTTTTTATGTAAGATAGGGGTAATACGGTAAGTTCATTCTCTGTATAGGAGGGCGCGGAGCTATATTCTGAAGCCGATCCAATATAAATTTCCTCCTTTGGTATTGGCGCATCGCGCTGAGCCAATTCTTGTGGTTGTTTTGCGCTATTCCCGGTGCCAAAAGTTTGTGTTCTTCCGCTTGAGAAAACAATTTTTTCAAGTAGCGAAGGTGCTACCTCATTGATAGCGGTTTCACCCGGATAATTAAAACTTATTAGCTTTTCGGTTACTTTGACCACCTTAGCCTGAATAAGTTGACCATCTTTAGTGACAATAATGTCGTTCTTAACACTGTGGCCCTGGGCACTAACGAGTAGCGAGAACAGTATGCCGCATAGGATAATTAATTTTTTCATAGACAATTTTTTAAATACGATTTTCAAATAGGAACAACTCTTTCCATTTTTTATGGATTAGATTAACATACACGAATGCATAGCATCTTCCGAAAGAAAAGTTTAGGAATTGGGACAGCTTTGTTTTGAGCGACGACAAATAGGACTACATCGCGGACTAAAAGAATTGGTGAAAGAAAGCTTGGTGGTAAATTAAAAAGGCAGAACTCCCTTAATTTACAAAAAATAAGCCACAAAATATATGCCAGCTGGCTGTTTCAAATGTATTTTAACATAAGACATCAAAAGTTTGAAAAACAAGGAAGTTTAGCTCAAGAATTTGGCCTGTAACTCTGGAGTCGGAATCATACAGGCATCCTGTTTTCCAAACCAACGATAGCGGTTTTTGGCAATACGGTCGTAAAACCAATCTCGGATAGGGCGGGGAATCCATTCCAGGACCCCTAATAACTTCCAGCCTCCACCAAAGGATTGTCCAATTTTTAAGGCGGCACTAGACTTGGTGTAGTATGCCATTGAGGGTTCTAAGAGAATAATTGAATCTACTTTTGTAGTATCAATACTGCGCCTTTTTATGAATTCTTCTCCTAACTCACTTTGTAAGGGGGCAAAACAAAACAAGTTACGTTTATCGCGTTTAATAACGTACTGTATGGAGTTGTTGCAAAGGTTGCATACCCCGTCAAAGAGAATCAGTTGCTTTCCATCAGGAATTTTCATATTACAAAGTTACGACTCAAATCGCTGAAAACCGCGCTTATGATGTATTCAGGAATACATGCATAGCTGTTTCCTTTTCTACAGAAATTGCAATGTTTTTGCGCCCGCTACTAGTAAATTAATTGTGGGGAGGAGGGTAGTATACCCCCAAAGTTAGGACTCTTAAGTCTGCTATTTTTTTGAAGCCTCTACCAACTCTAACTGGTCCACACTCACATTTGTTGTAAATAGGCCGTAATTAACGATCGCCTTATTCTTTTCCAAACTATCAATACTTCCCACTGCTTTTCCATCTGCCAACCTAACGCGATCTCCTACCCTAAAAACCGGCCGTGGTTTCGGTTTTTCTGCTTTTGTAGCATTTTTCTTGGCTACCTTTTTCTTCTGACGGATTACCTTCACTTCCTTTTCAACTTCCTGACTCACCTGCGCCTTTTTTTGACGCGCTTCTTTAAACTCCGCTGAGGTCTTCTTTTTGCGCTTGCTATTCTCTGTCTCTACAATACGCAAAAGCTCAGAAATTAAGGGTCTCTTCTTCTTGTCCTGAAAATAACGCTCGGCAGCAGTATTTACCTTATTTCCCAGATAAACCATCCGCTGGTTGTGATCAAACAACTCCTGATAGCTTTCTAGCTTTGTTTTTATTTTTGCATTTAAAGTTTCGAGTCGCTTTGCTTCATCTCTCGCTTTGGATTCCTCTTCTTGCAAACGCGATCCTGTCTGGGCCATTTTACTTCGTTCCTTTTGGAGTTTCGCTATGGTAGCGTCAAAACGTACCTTTCCGCGCTCTACTTTCTTTTTAGCTCTATTAATAAGACTATAGGGAATACCATTCTTTTGGGCTACCTCAAAAGTAAAAGAACTCCCTGGTTGCCCTAACTCTAGCTGAAAAGTGGGTTGTAGTGTTTTGGAATCAAAAAGCATGTTCGCATTGGTTGCATGTGGAAGTTCGTCTGCCAGCGCCTTTAAATTGGCATAATGCGTTGTAATAACCCCATAGGCCTTCCTGTCGTAGAACACCTCTAAAAATGCTTCAGCAAGAGCTCCGCCGAGTTCAGGGTCACTACCTGTGCCAAATTCATCAATTAAGAACAAGGTTTCCATATCGCATTTGCGCAGAAACCGATTCATATTCTTTAGGCGATAGCTATAGGTGCTAAGGTGGTTTTCTATGGATTGATTGTCACCAATATCAGTTAACATTTGATCAAAAATACACACTGAACTCCTTTCATGAACGGGAATTAGAAGTCCTGATTGAAGCATTACTTGAAGTAATCCAATAGTCTTTAAAGTTATACTCTTACCACCAGCATTAGGCCCAGAAATGACAATAATTCTATTTTCAGGCTGCAAGGTGATGGTTTGCGGCCAGGTTTTCTCACCTAGTTTTAAATTGGTTAGGTAAAGAAGCGGATGATAGGCTTCTCTTAAAAAGAGCCGCCTCTCATTGTTAACTTCCGGCATTAAGGCATTCATATCACGCCCATAGCGCGCTTTAGCTGCGGTTACATCCAAATCGGCAAGAAAGTCCTGGTATTCGGCTAAAAGTGTCGCATAAGGGCTCAAAAAAGCTGTTAGAGCCTTTAAGATGCGTTGTATCTCCTCCTTTTCATCAAATTCGAGATTATTAAGCTCTCTGAGATATGCAGCTGTGGTTTCTGGTGCGATATAGACAATACTCCCGGTTTTTGAACTACCGAGTACCGTGCCTTTCACTTTTCGTCTGTACATAGCCTTAACGGCCAGAACTCTTTTGTTTTCAACAACCGACTCACGAATCTCATCTAAAAAATCGGATGATTGATATCTATTAAGTGCAGCGGTAAAACTTTGATTGATTTTCCCCCTTACCTGATTAATTTCCCGCCTAATGGTCTTTAAATGTTCGGAGGCATTATTCTTTATCTCCCCAAAACGATCAATTACCCGGTCAATTTCCTTCGGAATTTCGGTGTTTAATTCAAGAATATTCGCAGATTCAAAAAGCAAAGGATAGTATTCCTTAAATTTCTTTAGGTGCTTCTTAAGGGTGGTAGTGGTAGTACATAGATTGGAGATTTTTCTAAAGGCGCTTATTTCCAGCGTGTAATCTTCAATTCTCATGAGCTTTATTTCTTCGCTTATGCCGTCAAAACGATGATCAGGAATCCTGTTTTCATTGGAAAAGGACGATAGGTATTCTGAAGTTTTTCCCAGGCTTTCAATGATTGATTCCCTGGTCTTTAAGGGTTGAATATCTGCCGCACGTTCCTTTCCCAGCTCAGTCGTACAGCGTAAAGCCAGTTGCGAAAGAACTGTAGGGAATTCAAGATCTTGCAAAGTTTTTTTTAGGATTTTGCTCATGAGTTTCTTAATGCTGCGCAAAGGTATACAATACTGCGAACACCCAAAATGGGAATAACTTTATAGTTAATCGACTATTTGTTAGGAAGATATGTCGGTTTGACTGAAGTGATATACGTATTAATATTTTGCCCTCCCAGACAATATTTTGGTATAAATCGTTGTTTTATACGCTAAGCGACATGATTTAAGTGATCCCCAAAGTAAATCTGAACAACGCCTAAGTAAATGAGAAAGACCAACCTATGCTTTGCGATTGTCTGCCTTTTGCTGTATGCAACGGCCTGCAAGACAACAGAAGAACTTGTCATTAAGACCATAGAACCTGCGCCGATAGACCTTGCAAATTCTATCAAAAGTATTGGCATAGCCAACAATGTGGAGTTCATGGACGTGGCTGGTTTTAAAGATCAGGTAACCCTCGCGGTATCTGAGGAAGACAAGCGACTAAAAGAACAGGGGATAGACGCGGCACTCAATGGACTGTTTGAAGAGCTTGCTAATGACACCCGATTCGACACTATTCTACTTTTAAAATCTACCCCCATAGTCATAAATGGAGTCGATGGCCTACCAACCGAAGATTCCTGGAAATCAATCAGGGAAATTTGCAGTACCAATGGCCTGGATGCCATATTTTCCCTGGCCTTTTATGATACGGATACGCAGGTTTCCTTAAAAAAGACAAAGATGGAACAACGCAACCTCCTTCGATTAAAAGAAGAGGTAAAGGCCCATGAGATCACCCTTGAAACCTTGATAGAAAATGGATGGCGTATTTACGATCCTTTTGGTAAAGAAGTGCTGGATGAGTTCGTCTTTAAAGATCAGGTTGTTGCTAGAGCGAAGGGTTTAAGTCCGATTAGAGCCCTGTATGCGGCCGGAGATCGAAAAGACACCTTGTTGCTGAGGAGTAAGAACAGCGGCCATGCGTACGGTTCGCGTTTACAGCCTTATCAAGATGTGGTATACAGAGACTATTACATTTCGGGAACCGAGGGCCTGACTTTGGCTCGCGAAAAAGTTTCTCAGGAAGACTGGGAAGGTGCCAAGACACTTTGGGAGAATGATTTGTCTCATGATAAAAATAAGATTCGGGCCATGGTGAGTCATAATTTGGCCGTATTAAACGAATTCAAAGGAAACCTAAATACTGCCCTGGAATGGGCCGAGAAGTCTTACGCTTTCCACAAAAGCAAAAATACCCTTGAGTATATTGAGCTTCTTAAAATCAGAATTTCTAGACAGAAAGTACTTGAAGAACAGCTTGCCTATAGCGGTATTTCGAAATAATAGGACCTCTTTAGTAATATACCGAAATGGTTAGCGCCAACATACAAAGAACAAATAGTATTCCTACCAATGGCCAGATAAATTTCAACCATTTTTCATAACCCACATTTACAATAGCCAAAGAAGCCAGTATAATTCCTGTTGGATTCACAAACTTAAAGAGTCCTACCCCGTATTGATATGCGTTTACCATAATTTCGCGTCCTATGCCCGCGCTATCTGCTAAAGGAGACATGATTGGCATGGTAAGTACCGCCATACCTGAAGAGGAAGGAATAAAAAAAGTTAATCCGCTGTAAATAAACAGCACAACGTTGATGAAAACACCCTTACCCATTCCATCGGTCAAAGTACTGGCATAATAAAGCAAAGTGTCGCTAATTAGTCCATCTTCCATAAGAACTGTGACCCCTCTGGCAATGCCAATAATGAATGCAACACTTAGAAGATCTCCTGCGCCTCCAATGAACTGATTTACAAAAATACGCTCATTCATCCTGGAAATTACGGCAATTAATAAAGCACCAGCCAAAAACACCGAGGTCATTTCCTCGAACCACCAGCTAAGCTGTGAGACACCATAAACCATAAAGATGAAACTAGAAATAAAGATGAGCAAAACCAGTCGTAATCGCCAGTTCAGTGGAGGGGGAGGTGTTTTTTGTTCGCTGCTAAACTGTTGTTCAATTGCTTCCTTCTGCTCGTAAATAAGTGATTTTTCAGGATGCTTTTTTATGCGTTGCGCATAACGTATGATATAAATAATGCAAATTATCAGGCCTATAATCAGCATAACTAATCGGGCATTCAGGCCTTCGGTCCAATTAATTCCTGCGGTGTCTGAGGCTATTATTGTGCTGAACGGGTTGATGGTCGAAGCAAGGGTACCTATGGAGGATCCTACATAAATAGACGCTATTGCAACCATGGCATCGTACTTAGCTGCGAGGAATATAGGAATAAGTATTGGGTAGAAAGCGATAGTTTCTTCCTCCAAACCAAAAGTAGTCCCTCCTAATGCGATTAAAGTCGTAACCATAATAATTAAAAGGTACTCCCTTCCTTGGAGGCGCTCTGAAAGCCATGCAATCCCGGCCTCAAAGGCTCTTGTTCCATTGACAATAGCTACAAGTCCACCTATTATCAATACCAATAAAATGATATCTGCAGCCTTTATGATGCCTTTTACCGGGGCTTGTATAAGCGCCCAAAAACCCTGCGGCTGGGCTTCGAGTCTTTGGTAGGAATTGGGGATGCTTATCGGCTTAGAGATAGCGCCAGACTCAAATGTTTCTAGTGCAATACTAATTTTAAGCTTATCAAGGGTTTCTTGTTTGGCGGGTAGTGTAACTATTTCTCCCTCCGAAATTCTGTTGAAAACCTGATTTTCAACATCATAAGATAGTCGGTCGTATTCCCCCGAGGGTATAAGCCATGTAAGAATTGCAACGACGGCGGCAATGACAAACAGGATAGTATGAGCTGTCGGGAATTTTAATTTTCTAATTAAGGACATAAAGTTGGTATGCAGCTATGGATAAGGAAAGATATTATTATTTTTGATTTTGCAGTATTAATCAGAACACTAAATGAATGTAAGAATACATGAGAGCTGGAATACGAGGCTCTCAGCGGAATTTCAACAGCCTTATTTCCAGAACTTAACCAATTTTGTAAAACAAGAATATTCCAATGCTACATGCTACCCAAAAGGCAAGGACATATTTTCGGCCTTTGATCACTCCTCCTTTGAAGATACCAAGGTGGTTATTATTGGCCAGGATCCGTATCATGGCCCCAATCAGGCTAACGGACTCTGTTTCTCTGTAAAGGATGGGATTCCGCATCCACCTTCTCTTGTAAACATTTTTAAAGAAATAGAGGTAGACCTTGGCTTGCCGTATCCTAAAAGCGGGAATCTTGAACGTTGGGCGGATCAGGGCGTACTACTTTTAAACGCCACCTTAACGGTTAGGGCCCATCAGGCCGGAAGTCATCAAAAAAAAGGCTGGGAGCAGTTTACAGATGCCGTAATATGCAAGTTGTCTGATGAAAAGCAAGGGCTCATTTTTCTATTGTGGGGAGGTTTCGCAAAAAAGAAGGCTTCCCTAATAAACGGCAGCAAACATCATATCCTTACTTCGGGTCACCCATCCCCTTTGAGCGCAAACAAGGGATATTGGTTCGGAAATCGACATTTTAGTAGAACCAACGAAATTTTATCGGCGAGTAATAGGAAAACTATTCAATGGTAAAGGCTATTTTTTCTAACGAGACCATCTTTGATATTAACTTTAGATTAAATAATGTAAGTTGCACTTTTTCAATTAATTGATGATCTATTTGATCTTGACTCCAGTTGGTGATTGAGAGCCATTCCTGGATATCTTCCAATTGCTGCCCATAGCGATTAGCTAATGTTCTGTCTATGCTTGGGATGCTTTTGAATTCAGCCGTGAAAATGTTGACAATTTCCAGAATGTGCTTTAAGAGTGGTCCGTTTTCTTCCAGAAAGCTATTGGTGGCAGCAATAACAAAACAGGGCCAGGGGGTAGGGCAATCTGCTAACCTTCTAAAAATACCGGAATCTACCAGGGGTTTTGTGGTAAAGTGTTCCCACATAAAATAGTCTGCACTTCCTTCTGTTAAACTTTTTACTGCACCTTCTAAAGTGTTAATGACCTCAAATCGTAGCGAAGAAGTATTCCATCCTTGGTTTTGGGCATGTACAAACGCCATCAGATGGCTTCCACTACCAAATCTACTTATTGCTGCCTTGGTGTGTTGCAACTGCGAAACGGCTGTATAATCGCTTTCCTTTGCAACATGAATTCCCCATTGCAAGGGACTACCGATATACTCCTGAACGATCTTGGCAGGATTTCCTTCCGAAATACTTTTTACTACTCCTTCGGTGAGGATTATAGCAAGGTCAGTTTCACCTGTTTGCAACATCTCGCACATGCGTCCTGTACCTTCAGGGATATCTGTCCAATTTAGGCGAATTCCCCTTGCTTCAAATGCTCCTTCTTCTATAGCAAGCTGCCAGGGAAGATTGAAATGTTCGGGTACGCCAATGATGTTTACTTTTTTCATGGAAGTGCAAATACAAGTGTAAGTTCTAATTCAAAAGTCTGAATAAGTGTGCAGATTTATAGTATAAAACGTGAAAACTTTGCTTTAACCTGTTAGTCTGGCTAAAACATACTGAATAAGGGCATCAACAGACTTCGTTGGATGGAGTGAAAATTCACCCGTGACCCTGTTTGCTAGAATACAATTCATGGAAACCGCCCTATGCCCTAATAAAGCGGCTAAGGCATAAATGCCTGAAGTTTCCATTTCAAGGTTGGTGATCTGCATTCCATCGCAATTAAAAGAGCTCAACTTTTCATTCAGATTATTATCTTCTGTTTCTAACCTTAGCCTTCTTCCCTGAGGCCCGTAGAAGCCAACGTTTGTACCTGTAAAGCCCATAAAAACTTCATCAGAGCTCATGACTTCGGCCAGGACATCATCACAGCGCACAACGTACGGAATAGATTTGAAGACAGACCAGTTTGTGTGTTCTATGAAGGCCAGTTGAATCTCAGGGTGCTGTAAATGCTCGCCCTCATAAAAGTGCAAGAGGTTGTCAAAGCCAATTGCGTATTCGCTTAAGAGAAATGAATCTACCGGAATGTGTTTTTGAATAGCGCCTGAAGTGCCTAATCTAATAATGTCTAGTTGCTTTCTATCTGGTTTTACTGAGCGTTTTTCAAAGTCAATATTAGCAAGCGCATCCAGCTCATTTAAAACAATGTCTATATTGTCTGTTCCAATTCCTGTTGAGATGACTGTTAGCCGCTTTCCGTTAAGCGTTCCCGTATGCGTATGAAACTCTCGCTTCCCTTTTTGTATCTCAATGACATCAAAATACTTGGATACATCCAAAACCCTGTCAGGATCTCCAACAGTAATAATGGTGTCTGCAATATCGTTGGGGTGTAAATTGAGATGGTAAATACTCTTATCGGCATTCAGTATTAGCTCTGAAGGACCAAGCTCCATGTACGATTACAATTTGAGTATTCTACTAGAATCTGTGTTATATAGGAAATTGTACTTTAAAGCGCCACCTAGATAGGCTTCATTGTCTCTTATCGTGGAGTAATAGCTGGTTTGCTGTTCCAGGACTTCTTTTCCTTTTTTGGTTAACCGCACCGGATTAAAAGAAGAGAATAAAGGTTTTAAGTTAGTTATTACGCGCCCATATTGACTGTCTCCAAAACCGTAATACCCTTGATTTCGCAATATATTACCTAAAAGTGCTTTCTTGGATTTAGGCCGCTCCTCAACTGCTATTTCAAGAATGCGATTTTCAACTTCATTAAGTCCATTCTTAATGGTAGGGAATCTGCGTAGGTGGGCCTGAAGCGCTTCAGAAAGGTAAGAGAAATTGTAGTTCTTAAAGTCGGTCAAATTCTCAAGCCTTATAGGATTGTCACTGCAATACAGTTGCCAAACGTAGTCCGCATATTCAATGTCATCTTGAGATAGCATCAACCTATTTTCATAAAGCTCCATAAGCTTTTCATCACCCAGTTCGCCAAGTGCGTACAACGTATCAGTTTCATCTTCTTTCCCGCTGCAAACCAGGGAAATTTGAGCGTGGCGACGATAGGTTTTCAGCCAGCTTAGGACAGCCAGCATATTAATTTGGCAAAACAGATCGTATTCAAACCAGAGTACAATCTGATCTTGTTGTTTGTGATTGCAAAGCGAGCGGTATTCTTTTAATGTTTTCTCTACAAACCACGACTTGCTGACTTTGTAATTCTTGTGAAGAAATTCGAAGCGCGTCTTCCAAAATGACTCACTTCCAACATTGGTCTCGGTTTTTCCTTCGCATAGCATCTCCCTCCACGTAATGATATCACCCTTCACAGGAAGGGTTTTCAATTTCTGGGTAAAACTATCCCCGTTAGTGATATGCAGCTGGGAACTCATTTTGGTTGTTGTTTAGGTTATAACGACTAAAAGTAATATTTAATCAAAAAAAACAAAAATAATTAACAGAAAACTACGCAACCCTTTTAAGAAAAGACGGCTTAAACGACGAATTTATTAACCACCCACGCGCTTTACTTTAAAACCCTTAGATTTAAGTATATCCATAATTTTATCGCGATAATCACCCTGAATAATGACCTTTCCCTGCTTATAGCTACCTCCAACACTTAGCTGGGTCTTAAGGAGCTTTGTGAGTTTTTTAAAATCCTCATCTGCACCATTATATCCTTCAAGGATGGTTATTGGTTTACCCTTTCTTTTTTCATACTTGCACAATATGGGCTCATCCTGAAGCCAAAATTCAGCTTTTTGTTGAGGGGCTTCTTCCTCCGACGGCACGTGCTCCGGAAACAAGTTTTTGAGCTGATCTTGCAGATCCATAAGACAAAAGTTTAGTTGGGAAGATATTCTTCGGGAATTGGGTTCGAAGGAGTTTCCTGGGTCCAGTAAATATTTACCACCCACCAACGCTTGCCGTCATTCAACAATTGTATGCTATTAATTCCCCGCATAAAAGGCGTTTCATCTGCCTCACTCCTATAAGACTCGTAAGTGCTGAAAACCTGGGTGATGTTCCCAAAAGTATTTACCGATCTGTGAATTTCTTTCTCGAAGAAACCATTTTCAACCAACCACTGACCCGAAGCTTCAATATAGTCCTCGGGCGATAGGTACCTGGCTTTGGTGCTACCGTCTTTTTGCTTTCCGGATGGAATAAGCCTGGCTTCTGCATGAAAAAGGAACTTAAACAAATCCCAGTCCCTGGCTTCTCCTTTTTCCCCCGAGATTACGCCATATAGCGTTTCTAAAGTGCTATCCAGGGTGGCTACTTTTTCCTGATACGATACTTCGCTGTCTTCTTGAGCAATTGAGCTTGAACAACAAAAAAGTAAAATCGGAATTAATAGTAATTTTTTCATTTTCAATTCTTTATAAGTCCTAATTCAATTAATCGTTCATGTAAAAAACCTCCAGCTGTAATGTCTTCATATTGCTTTGGGTGGTCATCATCAATACAGTGCTCTAAACAATTTAAAGGCATTTCGCTGATAGGGTGCATAAAGAACGGAATAGAATAGCGCGAAGTGCCCCATAACTCTTTCGGCGGGTTTACAACCTGATGAATGGTAGATTTTAACTGGTTGTTTGAAAGTCTTGACAGCATATCTCCAACATTAATCATTAATTGGTCTGGCTTGGCAATCGCATCTACCCAGGCGCCTTCGTGATTTTGCACCTGCAACCCCTTACCATGAGCTCCCATAAGCAGGGTAATTAAGTTGATATCCCCATGGGCCGCCGCCCTAACGGCATTTTTAGGTTCTGAGGTAATTGGAGGATAGTGAATAGGTCTTAAAATGGAGTTCCCGTTTTTGATAAACTTGTCAAAATAGGTCTCTTCCAACTTAAGGTGAAGGGCCAAAGCTCTTAAAACGTATTTCGCTGTTTTCTCCAGCATTTTATATGTTTCCTTTCCCACTTCATTGAACTCTGGTAATTCTGCAACCATAACGTTTGCAGGGTATTCAGCCTCGAGTTTGGGGTCGTCCTGTACATATTGTCCAAAATGCCAAAACTCTTTCAAATCGCCCTCTTTTCTGCCTTTGGCGTGCTCCTTCCCAAACGAAGTATACCCTCTTTGGCCGCCAATGCCGTCTATTTCGTAACGGTCCTTTACATCTTGCGGCAGACCAAAAAAACGCTTGATCTCGGCATATAGATCTTCTACCAACTGGTCAGACAAAAAATGTCCGCTCAAGGCGACGAAGCCAATATTTTCGAAAGCACTTCCTATTTCACGTATAAACTTCTGTTTTCTTTCAAGGTCTTCGGAAACGAAGTCGCGCAGGTCTACGCTTGGAATTGCACTCATAGCTTGAATTTTAAGATTGTTCCTCAAAGTTACTAAATTCTGGCTGCAAAATGGCCAGATGATTCCCTAGTTTTGTTGCAATCATTTTTGTTATTTTACCGCGCCAAAAAGATCTGATAACCCATATATGGAATACCTGAACGACGGCTTAGAGACCAAACTGCAGCTAGCCTTATACCGCGCCATGCTTAAGCCCAGAATGATAGAAGAAAAGATGCTTATTTTGTTACGGCAGGGCAAGATTTCAAAATGGTTTAGTGGTATAGGCCAGGAGGCAATAGGGGCAGGTGTCGCCGCGGCTCTGACTTCAGATGAATACATACTTCCAATGCACCGGAATTTAGGTGTTTTTACATCAAGGCAAATACCACTACACCGGCTGTTTTCGCAATGGCAGGGCAAGCCCAGCGGGTTTACCAAAGGAAGGGATAGAAGTTTTCACTTTGGGACCCAGGAATATAAAATAGTGGGAATGATTTCTCATTTGGGACCACAATTGGGTGTGGCCGACGGCATTGCTTTGGCAGATGTTTTACAAAACCAAAAACGAGTCACTGCGGTTTTTACGGGTGAAGGAGGAACCAGTGAAGGTGATTTTCACGAGGCTTTGAATATTGCCGCTGTATGGGATTTACCTGTCCTTTTCTGTGTAGAGAACAACGGTTATGGCTTATCTACCCCTACGAGTGAGCAATACCGTTGCAAAAAAATCTCTGATAAAGGCAAGGGATACGGAATGGAGGCGTATACAATTGATGGGAATAATATCCTTGAGGTCTATAGCAAAGTAGACCGGCTGTGTAAAAGCATGCGAAACAATCCCCGCCCGGTGCTGTTAGAATTTCAAACTTTTAGGATGCGTGGACATGAGGAGGCTAGTGGCACAAAATACGTACCTAAAGAACTCATGAAAGAATGGGAGGCTAGAGACCCTATAGTGAATTACCAGGAATACCTTCAAAAAGAGGGGCTGCTAACAGAAGCTGAAATTGAAAAAACAGCAAGTGAAATACAAACTGAGATAGAGGAGAATTTACAAAAAGCTTTTGATGAAAAAGTTGGAGATTACGATAAAAGCAAAGAATTAAGTGATGTATTTAAATCATTTAACTATCAACATTTTGACCATGGTAGTATTGTAAATAAAATTCGACTCGTTGATGCCATCTCCGAAAGTCTGAAGCAAAGTATGGAACGCCACCAGGAACTCGTAATTATGGGCCAGGATGTGGCGGAATACGGGGGTGTGTTTAAGGTTACAGAAGGCTTTGTGGATGCTTTTGGCAAGGAGCGGGTGCGAAATACACCAATATGCGAATCTGCAGTTGTTTCAGCGGCCATGGGCTTATCTATCAATGGGATGAAAGCAGTGGTTGAGATGCAATTTGCCGATTTTGTGAGTACCGGATTTAATCCTATCGTAAATTATCTCGCTAAAGTTCATTATCGCTGGAACCAAAATGCAGATGTAGTAATTCGTATGCCCTGCGGAGGAGGAGTGGGAGCTGGTCCCTTTCATTCGCAAACTAACGAAGCCTGGTTTACCAAAACTCCCGGATTGAAAGTAGTGTATCCGGCATTCCCCTATGATGCTAAGGGACTGCTGGCAACAGCCGTAAACGATCCTAACCCTGTGCTCTTTTTTGAGCACAAGGCGCTTTATAGAAGTGTTTATCAAGAAGTTCCCACAGACTACTATACCTTACCTTTTGGTAAGGCGGCACAGCTTAGACAAGGCGAAGAGGTTACTATTGTGAGCTACGGAGCTGGTGTTCACTGGGCACTTGAGGTACTCGATGGCATGGGCAATGTTAAGGCAGACCTGCTGGACCTAAGGACATTACAGCCCATAGATATGGAAGCGATTTACGCTTCGACTAAAAAAACAGGAAAGCTTATTATTCTTCAGGAAGACAGCCTTTTTGGAGGAGTAGCCAGTGATATTTCGGCTTTGGTTACTGAAAATTGTTTCGAATTTTTGGATGCTCCTATCCGCAGAGTGGCCAGCCTGGAAACCCCAATACCCTTCGCAAAACAGCTCGAAGAAAAATATTTGCCAAAAAATAGATTTAGGGAGGCGCTCGAAGATCTGTTAGCCTACTAATTGTGGCTGAGTGTCTTAGACAAATTACCTTCTTCCAAATGGGTTTCGTTTTTGCATAAATTCACCTCTCTTAAAGAAAAATCTAGACTAAAATCTAATCCTTAACGTATATTCTGTAGTAACTACAAAAAGTTTATTATGAAGAGCTCTTTTTTATGGTTGGGAGTTTTGTCTCTCTTCCTAATGTCTTGTTCAATTACGAAATCTGTTAGGGATCAGCGTAACTTGATAAGTGGAACCTGGATGCTGGATAATGTCTCCTTTGAAGGCAATCAAGGCACCTTTAAGGCGGTTTTGTTCAATGATGCCGATGCTATCTGTTTTGAAGGTAGTAATTGGTTTTTTAGAGATAACAATAGCACCGGGCGCTACACGATCAAAAACGGAAGTTTATGTTCTGGGGGTGATAGGTTCATACGATGGTCTGTTGTTGAAAGGGCTGAGAATTACTCCGGACAGCTTCAGTTCAAGTTTATTGACGAAAAATTAAAAGATATTTCCGGAGGGGTTGGATACAGCCTCAATATAGCTCAGTTAACCGCTCAGCAAATGACACTAAAATCTAATGTTTCGGTAGACGGAGAATCCGTTACCGTTGTATACGAATTCTCTAAAATCTAAAACATGAAGCAAGCTTTATCTAAAACAACCGCTATACTATGTGTGCTATGCCTTTTTATGGGATGTGGTACCGTAAAGAATGCAAACAACAAACAAAAAGGAGCCGTAATCGGCGCTGCCGGCGGCGCAGTAATCGGCGGAGTGATTGGAAATAATGTCGGGAAAGGAAATACCGTTTTGGGCGCTATCATTGGTGGCGTTGTAGGTGGCGTTGCTGGTGGTTATATCGGCGATCGCATGGACAGGCAAGCAGAGCGTATTCAAGAGGAGGTTCCCGGGGCCGAAGTAACCAGAGTTGGCGAAGGGATTAATGTGACTTTTAATGAAGATGCTGGTGTTTATTTTGATACCAATAAGTCTAACGTAAAAGGAACTTCTGCCGAAACCCTAAACAAAATGGCTGGGATCTTTAAGGAATACCCAAAATCTGTTATTCTTGTTGAAGGTCATACAGACAGCGCGGGTCCGGATGATTACAATATGAATCTTTCAAAACAGAGAGCACAATCTGTCACCAACTACCTAATTAGTCAGGGAATAGACCCCAGTAGGTTTACGACCAAATGGTATGGAGAAAATCAACCCAAAGCAGATAATAGCACAACAGAAGGGAAAGCGCAGAACAGACGTGTTGAGCTAGGAATCATTGCGAGTGATGCGCTCAAGGAAGAGGCTCGCGAGCAGACTAAAAATTAACTTCTGAGTTCAAATAAATAAGTAATCCCGGCTAGCTTGCCGGGATTTTTTTTGTTTGTATCTTCCACTAGTGAAGCAGTGGGATATCATAATTGTGGGAGGAGGATTGGCTGGACTCACAGCCGCCATTCACCTGGCGTTAAACGGGCGTGAAGTACTGGTTTTTGAAAAACGCGCCTATCCTCATCACAAAGTATGTGGCGAGTATATCTCCAAAGAAATTGTTCCTTACCTGAATTTCCTTGGTATTCCTCTCTCAGGGGCTGTGAACATTGATACTTTTCAATTCAGTACAAGAAGGGGAAAAGCGATCGAAGCTGAACTTCCCATGGGAGGTCTTGGTATAAGCAGGTATACACTCGACTATAATTTCTACAAAAGAGCTATACAGCTGGGTGTTTCTTTTTGTTTTGAGGCTGTCAAGTCTGTTCACTTTTCTCAGGGACAATTCTCCTTAACAGACGAATCGGGAGAGCGCTATAAAGCATCTTTGGTCATTGGGGCCTATGGAAAGCGATCTGAGCTCGACAAAAAACTGAAACGCTCTTTTATGACTAAAAAATCACCCTGGGTGGGCGTGAAAATGCACTACCACTATTCAGACTTTCCTGCAAATAGAGTAGAGCTACACAACTTTCCTGGAGGTTATGCAGGGCTTTCGAAAGTAGAAAACGGTAATGTAAACTTTTGTTATCTGTCTGATTATAAAAGATTTAAATTGTCTAAAAATATTAATAATTTTAATTCCGATATTGTTGCTTCCAATCCCTTTTTAAAAGATTTTTTTGAGAAGGCAACTCCTACATTTGATAAACCACTGGCAATTGCACAATTTTCTTTTAGCAAGAAACGAAGTGTTGAAAATCATATGCTGATGTGTGGAGATACGGCCGGACTTATACATCCGCTCTGTGGTAATGGTATGGCCATGGCTGTTCACAGTGCAAAAATTGCATCAGAATCCATTCTTAAATTTATGGATAAGGCAGATTATAGTCGTCAGCAGATGGAAATGGATTACAGTAGTTGCTGGAAAGCTAATTTTTCGAGACGTCTCGCCTATGGCCGCAAGATGCAGTTTGCATTTTTAAGGCCAAGGCTCGCTGATAATTTAGTGGCTGTGTTTGCCAGGTCTCCAGGACTTATGAAAATGCTTATTAAAAAAACCCATGGTAATTTAATTCAGTACTAATGAACTTTTCGAACCGCTGTGAAGAAAAAGAACTCATGGATGATGTAGATATCGACCAGGGAGTTCTCAACTCGGTTTTAAAAGATGTCGGGAGAGCTAATTTACTGCTTGGAGGTAATAAAATAACGTTAAGTGCTTTGAAAAGCCTGGTTCAAAAAAATCCACAAAGTAGCTATACGGTTTTGGACGTTGGTTGTGGCAATGGTGAAATGCTCAGAGCCATCGCGCTATTTTTTAGAACTCATGATTTGCGTGTACGCCTTAGAGGTTGGGATATTAGTAATCAGGCGATCGCTCTTGCCAAATTAGACTCCGAAGCCTTTCCTGAAATTGAGTTTGAAGAGGTAGATATAACCATGCGCACTAATACCGACAGACAATTCGATTTTGTAATAAGCACCCTTACACTGCATCATTTTACAGATACCGAACTTCCTTTAGTCTTAGAAAATATGCAAAAAATAAGTCGTATCGCAATCGTTATCAATGATTTGCAAAGAAGTAAAGTTGCCTACATGCTTTTTAAGGTGTTTAGTGTTATTTTTATACGAACTTCAATTGCCAAATCTGATGGATTGATGTCTATCAGAAGAGGTTTCAGGCGCCGGGAACTGGAGGAGCTGTCCCATAAAATTCCCGGATTGCATAGCATCAAATGGCAGTGGGCTTTCAGATATGTATGGATTATTGCGGCTTAAGGACTAAATTGAAATGAGTGAAGTAAGAGTGGAAACAGTAACTAAGGCGCTACCTGCGTATACAAGAGATACCAGAGACATCCTACCTTTTGTTGAACAATGGCTGGGAGGGCAAGACGAGCGCTTTAGACGAAAAGTACTCAAAATATTCGACGGTGCCGGAGTGGACCGACGCTACGGAATTATGGATATCGAAGAAGTATTCACAGCATCTTCTTTTGAGGAAAAGAATGCAATTTACGTAAGAGAGGTAAAAAAATTAGGTGAGCAAGTACTGCAAAAAGCGCTTAACAAGGCCTCTTGGGAACCAGAATCCCTGGATTATATTATAACTGTAAGTTGTACTGGAATAATGATTCCATCTCTCGATGCGTATTTGGTTAACGCCCTGGGATTAAAACAGAGCATTGTTAGGCTGCCGGTAACCGAAATGGGTTGCGCAGCAGGGATTTCAGGCCTTATCTATGCCAGCAATTTTCTAAAGGCAATCCCGGGGAAAAGAGCGGCTATTATAGCTGTTGAGAGTCCAACCGCAACCTTTCAACTCAATGATTTCTCTATGGCCAATATGGTAAGTGCCGCTATCTTTGGAGATGGAGCAGCCTGCGTATTATTAAGTTCTGATGAAAACACCAAAGGTCCTAGATTGCTGGGAGAAGAAATGTATCACTTTTATGAGGCAACGCACCTGATGGGTTTTGATCTTGCTAATACGGGCCTTAAAATGATCTTAGATCCAAAAGTTCCCGAAACTATTGCGGACCACTTTCCAAAAGTGATTCATCCTTTTTTAAAGAAATTCAATACCGATATAGAAAAAGTGGGGCACTTGATTTTCCATCCCGGCGGGCGAAAGATTGTTCAAACGGTAGAGGATCTTTTCGGGCAGTTTGGCAAGAGCATTGAAGACACCCGTGAAACACTTCGCTTATATGGTAATATGAGCAGTGTTACCGTGCTTTATGTGCTTGAGAGGTTTTTAAGCAAGGATATTGGCCAGGGTGAGCAAGGCCTTATGCTGAGTTTCGGCCCAGGATTTTCGGCCCAACGGGTATTATTGGAATGGTGATTATAGTTAATTAACAATAAGCAATTTTGATTCTATGAGCACTGGTGGTGACAAAAAAGAATGGGCCTTAATTTTGGGAGGGAGTAGTGGCCTGGGCATGGCCACGGCTCAGAAGCTTGCTGCCCATGGGTATCATCTTATAATATTGCATCGGGACAGAAGGGCTGATCTTCCCGTTATTGAGAAGAATTTTAAGGCTATAAGGTCAAATGGAGTTGTTGTAGAGAACTTTAATGCTGATGCTACCAATCCTGAAAAAAGAAAAATGGTTCTCGAAAAAATAAGCGAGATACTATCCGACAAGGAAAAAATTAAAGTTTTGGTTCATAGCATTGCAAGGGGAAGTTTAAAGCCATTACAACAAAAGGAGGGCAGTGGCCTTGCAAATCAGGATTTCAAAATCACGTTAGATGCGATGGCATTGAGCCTATATGACTGGACAAGAGACCTCATACAAAACAATCTTTTTCATTCAGACGCAAGGGTGATTTCCTTTACCAGTGAGGGGAACACCAAAGTGTTGCCAAATTATGCAGCGGTTTCTGCAGCCAAAGCAACTTTAGAGGCAATTACTCGCAGCATGGCTGTAGAATTTGCTCATATGGGGCTAAAAGTAAACTGCATTCAGGCAGGTGTGGTTGAAACCAAGGCATTCGGCATGATCCCTGATAGCAATGCGATTAAGGTGCATGCCTTAAAACGAAATCCGAACAAGCGTTTAACTAGACCCGAAGATGTAGCGAACGTGGTTTATCTGCTTTGTAGGGACGAAGCCAAATGGATTACAGGAACAACGATAAAAGTAGATGGTGGAGAAAGCCTGCAATAACTATGAAGAATTCTGAAATTGTATCCCTGCTTCCATACACTTCACCCTTTTTATTTGTGGATGAAATTGACCGCGTAAGCCAGGATGGCATTGAGGGGAATTTTACCTTTAAAAAAGAAATGGTTTTTTTTCAAGGACATTTTATAGACCATCCTGTAACTCCGGGGGTAATTTTAACAGAATGCTGCGCTCAAATAGGTTTAGTGTGTTTAGGGATCTATCTGAATTCCGAAATAAGCATACAAAGAAAAAGGCCTGTATTGGCTATGACGAGTGCTGATATGGAGTATTTTCTGCCGGTCTACCCAGGTGAAAAGGTGGTGGTTCGCTCTAAAAAAATCTACTTCAGGTTCAATAAACTGAAGTGTAAAGTTGCTATGTATAATGCCTCCGATGAATTGGTTTGCAAAGGTATTCTGGCCGGAATGGTAAAAATAAAACGAGATGTCTAGGAGAGTGGTAATCACTGGTTTGGGAGTTTGTGCGCCCAACGGGGTGGGGCTTGAAGATTTCACGACCAGTTTGTTGTGGGGAAATAGCGGCATCTCTTTTTTGAAAGAACTGGAAGAGTTGAATTTTGGATGTCAAATAGCTGGAAAGCCAACATATGAAAAATCTTACTTAAATAAATACTTTAATAGTATACAACTAAAGGGACTAAACTCCAGCGGGCTGGAATACGGGGTAATGGCGGGTGTAGACGCCTGGAAAGATGCGGGATTATCTATAGCTGAGCCTGACGAACCCAGATGGGAATGCGGAATTATTTTTGGTACAGGGATTTTAGGGGTGGATAAATTTAGGGAATCGGTTTATTTGGTTGACGAAGGAAATACCAGACGACTGGGGAGTACTTCGGTCATTCAAACCATGGCCAGTGGGATAAGTGCCTATTTGGGAGGCATCTTAGGATGCGGAAACCAGGTCACAACAAATTCTTCGGCTTGTTCAACAGGTACCGAAGCCCTTCTTATGGCTTTTGATCGTATTAAAAGTGGGAAAGCCGAAATTATGCTCAGCGGAAGCTGTAGCGATAGTGGCCCTTACGTATGGGGCGGCTTTGATGCTATGCGTATTCTTCCCAGGAAATACAACGATAGGCCCACTGAGGCAAGCAGGCCAATGAGCGCCTCAGCAGCAGGCTTTGTTCCAGGAAGTGGAGCAGGCGCCCTGGTGTTAGAATCTTTGGAAAGCGCTCTCAACCGGGGAGCACCTATTTATGCCGAAATACTGGGAGGAGCGGCCAATAGCGGAGGGCAGCGAAGCGGTGGGAGTATGACCGCGCCCAATAGCCAGGCCGTAAGACGGTGCATTAAGGAAGCTGTTTTTAACTCCGGGATATCAGCCCTAGCGGTTGATGCTATTAACGGACATCTTACTGCTACCTCAAAGGATGCTACGGAAATTGCGAATTGGAGCGCCGCTTTAGACCGTTCGGGAAATGACTTCCCCTTCATAAATTCCTTTAAAGGCATTATTGGACATTGCCTGGCCGCCGCCGGAAGTATAGAATGTGTTGGAACTGTTCTGCAACTAAGAGAAGGCAAAGTTTTTAGAAATATAAATTGCGAGGACCTACACCCTGAAATAGCTCAACTGGCTGCCCCAAACCGCATACCTCAAGAAACTCTAGACGTGCAGCCTAAAATCCTTGCAAAAGCGAGTTTTGGCTTTGGTGATGTAAACGCATGTGTTATTTTTAAAGCCTTTAAAGGTTGAAGTAGTCAAAGCGCTACAGGTGGCCAACTAACAATTAACAGTTAACAATTAACAATGATCAATTAATGAATCAGGAACGCTATGAAAAGTTAAGGGAAATTATCAAGCCCTACCTCCCTGAAGATGTGTCTGCAGATACAATTACGGCAGAAAGTCATTTTATCAACGAACTCAATATCAATTCGGCTCATTTGGTGGATATTGTTTTAGATGTAGAGGATCTTTTTGATATCCTACTTGAAAACGAAGATATGGATGCCATGCAAACCGTAGGGGATGCTCTAGACATTATAGAAAAGAAAATCCAATAATATTATGCTATGAAAGGGTTTCTTGAATGGGCCTGGCCCAGATTGAAGGTGCCGCCGAAATTACTTATCATTTATATCCTAGTTTATTTCCTATGGGGAACAGGAATGAACTGGTTTGGAGCCCAGATGGAAATCGCTAAATTCACTTTTTGGTGGCAGGTAATCGGCTGCTATATCGTATATATGGTTCCGATATCATTGCTGTTAAGGGGCTTGCCATTTCATATGCAATACGCCTATGGACTTATAGCCATGTGCTTGCTGGAATTCTGCGGATATTGGTTTAAAACCTCATACGCTTATCCCGGAAACCTTTTAGACCAGGCATTTGGTGTTCGAAACTTTTCTTTGGGGATGGCATTGTTCTTTGCACTTTATTTTCCCTTAGGGAACTGGTCGGTAACTAGAATATACCATCTTTTATCCAGGAACAATCAATAATTGCACTTAATACATTAGTAGGTAATATGAAATTCAAGTTAGAAGAAGCTGTCAATATGTTAGAACGAACTCCAGGCATTTTAAGGCATTTTTTGGAGAATCTACCCCTTGCCTGGACACAAAGCAATGAAGGCGGAGAGAGCTGGAGCTCCTTTGACGTTGTAGGGCATCTTATCCATGGCGAAAAAACAGATTGGATGGTCAGGGCCGAGGTAATTCTGGGAAGCGCTAAGGATAAGAATTTTGAACCCTTTGACCGTTTTGCACAGTTTGAGAACAGCAAAGGGAAAACTTTAGGGCAACTTTTACAGGAATTTGGTGCCTTACGCCTTGCTAACATTGAAAATCTTAGATCTAAAAATCTGCAGGAAAGAGATTTAGAGAAGACAGGAGTGCATCCCGAATTCGGTAACGTAAGTCTCCAACAATTACTAGCGGCCTGGGTTGTGCATGATTTAGGCCATATCGCCCAGATATCAAGGGTAATGGCAAAACAGTATAAAGAAGAAGTAGGCCCCTGGCCCAAATACCTGACCATTTTAAATCATACCCCTAAAGAAGGCTAGTTTTGTAGTAACTTTAACCGACCAATAAAAAGCTTATGAAATTCGGAAAAGTGGAACAACCCGAAATTGTTGATTTTACAATACCTCAAGACCATCCGGATACTGCAATGGTTTTGTCTAAGGCAGACCCGGAGGAAGTCCTTAAGGTCTACATAGGATGTGCAAAGTGGAACAGGCAAGATCTTAAAAATTTCTATCCCCGTGGTACCAAGGATGAATTACAATACTATGCGACACAGTTTAACTGCATTGAGTTAAACGCTACTTTTTATCGCATTTTCCCCGCAGAAACCTATGAAAAATGGTATGATAAGACCCCTGAAGGGTTTAAGTTCTTTCCTAAGATTGTGAATAATGTGAGTCATTTGAGAAGGTTAAATGATCAGGTTTATCCAATTTTAGATGAATACCTGAATGTTACCGCCTTGCTCAAAGAGAAATTAGGAACCATCTTTTTGCAGCTGCATAATAACTTTGGTCCAAAGAATTGGGATAGGGTAGTGCGCTTTGTGAAGTACTGGCCCAAGGAATTTCCATTGGCTATGGAATTTAGGCATACAGATTGGTTTAATGACGCTTCGGTTTCCAAAGAGCTCTACCACCTTCTGGAGGAAAACAACATCGCCAACGTGCTCGTTGATACGGCAGGCAGGAGGGATCTCATGCATATGCGATTAACTACTAACGAGGCTTTTATCCGTTACGTCGGTGCCAATCACCAGAGCGACTATGACCGCCTTGACGATTGGGTAGAAAAGTTGTACGACTGGAAAACACAGGGATTAAAGAATATACACTTTTTTGTGCATCAAAATATGGAACTGGCCTCACCACTTTTGTCTTCGCACTTTATTGAAAAGATAAATAATCGCCTGGACGTGGCACTTCACATTCCAAAAACGCTGGCCGAGCCTAAAACACTATTCTAATAGGTTGCCCCAACTTCCACAAAAGTATTTTTACTATGTATTCTTGGAGGCTCAGGAGCCGCCATACAACAGGTAGATCCAAGATAGAATAGTGCCAACTCTTGCAGCTTTTCCACTCTGGCATCTAGTTTTATGCTATCCGGTAATTTTATGGTGCCCACTGCCGGTCCACCAACGATAGATAAATACCAAACCCTTCCTAAATCATCTGTAATGTCAATATTATAGCGCTCATTTCTAAAAGCTGGTAAAGAGGGGTTCTGCTTGTAGATCCAAGGCCTTAAAATTACAAGGTCGCCAGGTACATGCTGCATTCTGGTGATCGTGCCGCTTATAGGGGCGTGAATTCTATGGTAATTTTTATTGTGTAGAAAGACGTTGGTAAAATGATAGTCTCCTGGCAGTTTGCTGTCTGGCATACCAAATATGGTTGCCACGTTACGTACATCGCATTTGACCCATACGGGGCCCAGGTCTTCCACTCTTCCCGCATCGCAGAGCAAACCTTCGCAGGGCCACACCCACGGATTCCCATTTTCTGGGAGTTCCTTAAAGCGCCTTATAAAGAAATCCTGAAAGCTTTCAAACTCAGCTTTCCCTTTCGGAGGTTGAAATTTACTCAGATAATCAGCGTCTTTATAATGAAATCGTATATAGGGCCTTATAATCCATTTAGAGTAGGGCTTATCGTAGGTGGCTGCATATAGGGCAGACAATTTGCGTTGAACGTTTCCGGGTAGCGCCCCCCAAAGGTCTACAGAGAGAAACTTATAAATTTTAGCCCGCCATTTAGGGATCTTGTAAACGGTAAAATGCGGATCAGAATAATAGTTGTTATAGGTAGTGGCTTGCATAACTTGTTAGGATTCCAAAGTAATAAACTTGTCATTTTTTCGGAGCTCGCAAAGCGAGTGGATCCGATCTTCCGACGGTTGTATTAATTTTTCAGTTAGCGTTTTCTTGGATTCCGGGGATGAGATGAATTGAGAAAGCAGCAGCAATAACAGTGCTACAAAGTATTTTACGATGGTTTGCATGATTTGCCGGATTAGGTTACTTAAAAGTATTTTTTTAGGCCGCAAACCAAAAGAGGTTTAAGAAAAGTTTATTTAAAGCTTAACAAATTTTATAAATCTCAGCCCTATTTGTTAACAGATATGGAAGAAGCAGTAAGGTTTTTTAAGAAAAAACAAGGATCATCCGCAAAATTTAGATCTTTAAAGAACTGCAGATCCGGAGCATAAAGGATTGAAAATCATAAAAACTCTAGAAACGAATACTGGGGTCCTAAGCCCACCTCAATTAGAGTTAGTCACGCGCTTTACAATTTGCTAGTAGTGAGGGTTAGGCAGCTGCCGGTTTGGTGTTATGACGTTGCAGTCAAATAAAAAGGAGTTGAGTATTTTAAATTTGCAGTAATTGCATTTACCCTGCCTTACTTCCACTTCCAGATTGAGGTTTCTATTTACAAAACTGTAATTGCCCCGTAAGCTAGGGAGTACTTTCGGCAGTAAGTTCTTTGGCCACTGCCTGAACCTCATCCAAAACACGCAGTAAGTTTCCACCCCACAATTTTTCAATCTCCTCCTCGGTATATCCTCTTTCTACCAGGGCTAAAGTAACATTATAGGTTTCTGAGGCATCTGACCAGCCTTCAATTCCTCCGCCGCCGTCAAAATCTGAACTAATACCAACGTGGTCAATCCCAATAAGATCAACCATATAATCTATATGATCTACTAAATCGGCAACATTAACGGCTGGAGGCGCGTCTTTCCTACCTTTTACAGATTGCTTGCCAATGCGCATTACTTTGGGGTAATTTGCGATAAAAGCTTCCTGCTGCTGTTTGGTCAAACTTCTAAATTCTGAGCGTTCGTACCAATCTACCTCCAGAGAGTCAGCTACTTCTTTATACACAGATCGCATATAGTCAGACCTGGCCTTACTCTTTTCCTCATTTAAGTAAGAACTGAATGCCACGGTTTGAACCACTCCACCATTGTTTTTTAATAGCCGTAATTGTTCGTCATCTAAATTCCTGCTGTGGTTACACAGCGCTCTGGCGGAAGAATGAGAGGCAATAATTGGTGCCTTGGAAAGCGCTACCATTTGCTTCATGGACTCCTTGGAAGGGTGTGAGATATCTATCATTATTCCAAGTCTATTCATTTCATTTACAGCCATTTTACCTATCTCACTTAAACCATTATGTAACCAAATATTATCCTTCTCACCAGTGTTTGAATCGCAAAACTGGCTATGCCCATTGTGAGAAAGTGAGATATAGCGAGCACCTAGTTCGTGATAAAACTCAAAATTGGACATGTCCTCTCCAATAGGATAGGCATTTTCTACCCCGATCATAGCAACCTTTTTACCAGACTTAGAAATTCTTCTGACATCTTCTGAATTCATCGCCAGTTCTATCTCTTCTGGCGCTATTTCTTCGCAAAGCCTGCGTATGGCGTCGAACTTGGCCATGGCATTTTCCTCTGCGGCCTCATAGCCTTCTGCATTTAATGAATCCTGACCCGTATACACGATCAACCAGGCAACGTCTAATCCACCTGCCTTCATTTTTGGTAAATTCACCTGAGTATCAAGGTCTTGAGTGTAGTTAATGCTGTCGGTAAAATTTTTGACGTTAATATCGTCGTGAGTGTCTATTGTTATTACCTTTTCGTGTATTCTTCGAGCCTTTTCGTCAATACTTTCTTCGGTACTTTTGGCTTTGTCTGCGCAGCCTATAAAACTCAGAATAAAAAAGAACAAAAAAATGCGGTACATACTGTAGGAATTTTACACCTACAAATAAAGCGGTTTGACAACATAAAACAAAGCATAGGTAACATTTAATTGCACATGGTCGATTAAATGATGAGTTTTAACCCAATTATAACCAGGAACTTATGAATGTTACAAAGCTAAAACGAAAATGATGTAAGACTTATAACGTTCTAAGCCAACCCAAATCCCCGTTTTCATTGAAATCTAAAAACCTACTATCCCAATTAACGGATTTAGAATCTGCGCTAAACAGTTTCTCATTTGAAGAACTGTCTGTAGAAGAGGCTGCGCGCCTTAAGACTTCCTTTACCCGATTCAAAGATCAGCTAGAACAGCGGATATGGGATGAAGCTACTCCAATCGAAGACGAACCAGCTAATCAGAATGCACAGGAGACCTCCAATGAGGGGCGACTAATAGCTACGGTCAGCCATGAAATGAGGACGCCGCTTAACGGCATCATTGGTTTTACAGATCTCCTGTTGGAGAGCAATCTTAACCAGGACCAATCTGAGCATGTAGGCGCCATTCGGTCTGCCTCTCAAACCTTGATGGATATCATCAACGAGCTGTTAGAGTTTTCTAAGCTCTCCGCCGAACTGGAGCGTTTTGAATCTGTAAGCTTTAACCTGCGTTCGGTTGTTCAGGAAGTAGTATATCTATGTAAGACGCTTATTTTAGAGAAAGAAGTAACCCTTGAACTGCAAATCGATAAAGAGATTCCGGAGGGATTGGTGGGAGATCCTTCCAAACTTTCGCAGGTACTTCTCAATCTCCTGGGAAATGCTATAAAATTTGTTGAAAAAGGCGAAATATATCTTACCGTCAGCCTTGAAAAATCTAGGAACAAGCAGTATTGGTTGAGGTTTGAAATAAGGGATACGGGTATTGGGATTGCCGAAGAACACCTCAAACACATCTTTGAATCTTTTAAACAGGCTAATGAGGAAACCTTTGCAAAATATGGTGGTTCTGGCCTCGGACTCAATATTGTCAAACAAATTATAGAAAGTCAAAAAGGTGAAATAGAGGTAGAAAGCACCTTAGGTAAAGGATCTACATTTACATTCTGCCTGCCTTATACGCTTAGCAAGCAACCCGCTCCTGTGAAGCGTAGCGGTGAACCTAACCAGCTACCAGATTGGATAAAGGGAATGCATATCCTGGTCTTTGAAGACAACCTGCTCAATCAAAGACTCATCGGGTCTCGTTTAAAAGCATGGGGGTGCAAATACTATATCACAGAAAATGCGATGCAAGGATTGGGAATTCTTAAAAACAATCCGATAGAAATGGTGCTCATGGACCTAAGAATGCCAGGAATGAGCGGATTTGAAGTAACAGCAAAGATTAGAAAGAGTAAGGAGGAAAACGTTCGAAATATTCCTGTTATAGCCTTAACGGCCGATTTCACCATTGAAGATCAAAGTGCCTTTGAAAACAGTGGTATAGATGATTACCTACTTAAACCCTACAGTCCTGCCGAGCTCCTGACAAAAATTAAAAAGAACCGGAAAAATATGGAAAGGATCGCAGAATTTCCCTCGGCTATTAGTGAGGTATCTGAAACTTTAAAGAGCGCAGGATCCAAAATAGACCTTGAACCCATTTTAGAAGAATGTATGGGGGAGCTTGAGCTGCTTGAAGAGCTTGTTAGCCTATATAAGCAAAATGCCCTGGAATTTATCGGGCAAGTAAAGGTTCACCTGGAAAACCAGGACCTGGAAGCTGTAGCCTTTGCAGCCCATAAAATAAAATCGGGCCTAAAGATGATGCGTTCCGATGGACTGTTGTCATTGGTAGAACAATTACATAAGGGAAGCAAAACAAACGGGGATATTAAGCATTTGAAATTTTTGCACCGCTGTTTTGTCGAAGAATATCCGGCAGTAGAAAAAGCGATCGATGCCGAAATGAAAAGAAGAAAGAACTAGTTGAACAATGGATTCGAATAAGCAAAGCCTTTTATTGGCAGAAGATGACGACCTGCTGGCCTCCTTACTGAATTACAGATTGGAAAAGGCCGGTTATGTGGTTCATCATGCCAATGATGGCCGAGAGGTGAGGGAGTTTTTGTCTACCCAAATTCCTGATATCATTGTAAGCGATATCATGATGCCCTACTTCTCTGGGATAGAACTAATAGCCTTTGTAAGGAACGAATTGAAGTCTAAAGTTCCCATCATCATTATCTCTTCTGCAGGTAATGAAGAAAACGTACTAAGTGCCTTTGAGTTAGGTGCTAACGATTTTATAGCCAAACCAGTAAGCCCTTCCGAACTTTTAGTGAGAGTGGGTAGAGAACTAAATAAATTGTGATAGTTATTGCGCTTGTTTAATGTGATATATCAGAGCGTTCCGCTTGTAAATGCTCCAAAGATCCATACGGATCTTTTGTGGGATTTAAGTGTTCTATTTATAGGGCTGGGGGGACTCTATTTCCTATTTGTTTTTGTTGTTCGTCATCGTTTTTTGAATACTTCCAACCGTATCGTAGAACGCAAAAAGCAGTTAGCACCAATTATAAGCAACTTCCTGTTTTATGAAGACGATGCACCCAGAGACGAGAAAGAGGCTTATGTTAACCTTAAAATAGAGCTCAGAGAGCTCTTGAAAAATAAGTTCACCAGAAAGATCTTAACAGAGATCTTGCTAGATCTGCAACGAGACGTTTCGGGAGATACCAGACAACGTATCTACAATTTATATACTGATCTCGGCTTGCATCTAGACGCTTTTAAAAGATTAAAGAGCTGGCGATGGGAAGCTGTTTCCCAGGCCATTCTTGAACTTACTCAAATGCAGGTAGAAGAGGCCTATACCTTCATACGAAAATTCATAAACGATCGAAGGGGGGTCATTAGAAAACAAGCCCAGATTGCAACTGTAACACTAAAACCCGAAGGTCTTGAGTATTTTATGGATGCCAACAAATATCGTATTTCAGAGTGGCAACAACTTAAACTGCTCGATGTTTTAAAAGAACGGGAAGCTTATACTCCCCCAAGATTCAGGGCCTGGCTTACTTCGAAAAACCGGGATGTAGTCCTATTTGCACTGCGCCTTATCAAGTATTACAATCAGAATGATGCCAATAGTTCGCTTATACAGCTCATAAAGCACAAGAATAATCAAATAAAATCTGAAGCCATCTCATGTCTCAAGGAGTTCGGAGTTTTTGAAGCTGTAGAGGAACTCAAATCTATCTTTTGGAGGTGTAGTGTGGAGGTGAAACTCCTTTTGTTGGATGCTATAGGCGAACTTGGAAATGAAAAAGATATAGAATTTCTTAAAACTATTGAAAGAAAGGAGATTAACTTCAATGTAAGAAGTAAAACTTTAAGTGCTATCAATGCGATTTCCCCGGAATATATTATGCCCTCCGAAGGCATAATGGAAACCCTAATTACAGATGGTGAACCGTCTGATGAAACTGCCCAGATACCGGCCGAAGCAACAATTAATCCTATTGAAATGACACCAGAAAAACCTCGATTTGAACCGTCCGAGGAAAACACAGAATATGAAAAAGTTTTAGATCCGGAAACCGAAGATGAAGCCATCTTTGAGATTTGCTTTATGGAGGAGCTAAACGACATTCTTGAAGATGCTGGTGAAACAGAAGAAGATCTGGACGACTCCGAAATTTTGCCACTCGATTTTCTACCAATGGTTGAAGATAATTCAAATACAATTCCGTCTGAAGAAAGCGAAGAGCTCGACGATCAGACCCTCCTTGAGATAGAGGTCGATGCAGAAACCGTAGCCGAAGATGAAAGCTTTAGAGTGCAGTTAGCCGGAATTCTTGAGCGAATTCAGCAACCCACAGAACCAGAAGAAGAGTCTGTAGAACTAGACTTTCTGCCATTGGTGGTTGAAGGGCAGGAATTGGAAGAAAATACGCCAGTTGGGTCTGAAGAAACAGACCTTAACACTATACAAGTGGCATACGAAGAAGTAACCGCCAGTCTGGGGTCTGAAGCAAGTGAATTGCTCGCTGATTTGTCTCCACAGGAGGTGTTTGAACCTGAGGCTACACAGGATGAACAAATCGAAGAACCGGATCAGGGTGACGAAAATGAGTTTTCTCAGGAAGAAAGTATTGAACCTGCGATAAGTCTTGAAGAACTTGAGCAGGAAAAAACTGCCGGACTTTCAAGATTTAGCATTTTCCAGGAATTTTTTCGAAGCTGTGATGCAGAATCCAAACTCATCCTCTTAGATGAGGTCCTGGCGGTAGGGGAAGAGAAAGAACTGCGATTTCTACACACCTTGGTAGCGGATGAAGACCCTAGAGTGGTGAAAAAGGCTGCCAAAATTGCCGAAATGCTAAGAACTTCTTTAGAACAGGAGACTGGCAATGAAAATTTAGATGATACAGACAGCAGTTCCACGGATGTTAGGCTACATTCCATAGAAGTAGTTGATGCCATTCTTGTAGAAGAGACTGCAAAAACCGAACGTAAGCCTTTGGAAACTTGTTTTTTGGAGCTTAACGAGCCTGACACCTCAGATATTTTTGATGTAGCGTTCGACCTCGTAGCCGATTTCAATGAGAATACCTCAGATGCTTTAGGGTCAGAGGAGCTCGAAGGCGCTGAAAACTCGCAAGCTTCATTCTTCGACAGCTTTTTATCTCTTCCACTTAAAATTATAGAAAAGTTCAATGGATAGTGGTGTTTTCAATATCATTTTAGAATACATAAACATTGTTTTCCTGGTGTTTACATCGGCCTTGTTTACCGTATTTACTACTATGACCTATTTATCCACACGAAATTCTATCCACTATAAAAAGAAAAACAGTTTTGTAGACCTGTCTAAGCTGATGGCCTCACCACTGGCCCCAAGCATAACTGTAATAGCACCTGCCTATAATGAAGAGTTAACTATAGTTGAGAACATCCGCTCTCTACTCTCCTTGAAATACGTGAATTATGAAGTCATGGTGGTAAATGATGGGAGCAAAGATGATACGCTACAGAAAATGATAGAGGCATATGACCTCGTTAAAATTGAAAGAAAAATAGACCCACAATGGAGGTCCAAACCAATAAGAGGGGTTTACAAGTCTAGAAAACGTCCTTTTGCAAAGCTTACTGTTGTAGATAAAGAGAATGGCGGGAAGTCAGACGCCTTGAATACAGGGATGCAACTTTCTGAAAGCAAGTATATTGGCTGCATTGATGTGGATTGCCTTTTAGTACCAGATGCGCTTCTGCACGTCGTTAAATCTTTTTATCAACGTTCTAAAAAACGGGTAATCGCTGTTGGCGGTGTGATAAGAATTGCCAATTCTTGCAAGATATCAGGTGGAGCCCTTGAGGAAATCAGGCTGCCCAAAAGCTGGCTGGCCAAGTTTCAGTTATTGGAGTATACCCGGTCATTTCTATTGGGAAGAATGGCATGGGGACGTATTGATAGTCTTTTGATTATTTCTGGAGCCTTTGGGTTTTTCGATAGAGAAGTGGCAATAGCCGCAGGCGGTTATGATACCAATACAGTAGGCGAGGATATGGAAATTGTTTTTCGTATGAGGCGCTATATGCACGAACTACGAGAGCCCTATACCGTAGAATACATACCAGATCCGCTTTGTTGGACAGAAGTACCGGAAGATTTGAAAATATTGGTCAACCAGCGCGACCGATGGGCCCGAGGTAACCTTGAAACCTTGTTTAAGCATAAAGATATGTTCTTTAACTCGCGTTTCGGAAGGCTGGGACTCATAAGTTATCCTTATTGGTTTTTTTATGAGTGGCTGGCACCGATATTAGAGTTCGTAGGCTTGGTTTCTATCATTTTATTTTACTATCTGGGAATCCTGAATATGGATTTCTTTATCGCCCTGAGCTGTGCGGTATATACATTTTCGATCATGTTTTCCTTCTATGCCATTCTATGGGAAGTCTATTCCTATAATCAGTACAATAAAATCAAAGATATACTAACCCTGATGGCCTTCGCATTGATAGAGCCATTTGTCTTTCACCCAATAGTTTCTTTTTCTGCAATACGAGGTAATTACAAGAAGCTTTTTAGGATAGAAGCAGGCTGGGGAGCAATTACAAGAAAAGGATTTAGCAAAGCATAAGTCATGAATACAAGCAAATTAGACAGATACACCTTAAAAGAGTATACCCGGATGATGATCGCATTCTTAGGGTGTTTAATTGTACTCTCAATAGGACAGTATAGTATACTTTATGCCAAAGGAGTCGTTGATACCATTTTCAGTACAAGCTTTGCCATTGCCGTAGTACATCAAATAGGTTTTAGCTCTCTGATTGGTATTGCATTTGCTTTCGTCTTTAACTTTTGGGAAAATTTCAGGCCCCGTTATGGGTTTTACGTGGTTTATATTTTTCTGATAGTGCTTCTAATCCTAGAGGCTATGCTTATTGGATATTATTCTACAACACTTGTTCCATTAGGGTCTGACCTTTTAGGATATAGTTATGCAGATATCAAAGAAACCGTAGGGAACTCTGCATCTTTTATGAGCGTGGTTTACTTAGTAATTGGGCTGGCTATTTTAGTAGGATCGTTTAAAGTCTTTTATAAGATAACTTCGAAATTTTACCATAGGATAAGCAAACTCTATCCTTTTACCATTATTCTTTTCAGTCTTTTCGTGGCTACCTTATTTACCGAAGGGAAGCCCATAAACCAGAACAAGACACAGTACTTGGCTCTAAATCTATATCAAAGTAGCACCGAGGATAATACTTATAAATCTACCGAGGAATACCCACTGATCAAGCGCCCGGAAATGGAAGATGTTCTAGGAGATTATTTCGATTTAAAAGCCCAGAAACCAAATATTGTCTTCTTTGTAGTTGAAGGGCTTGGGAGAGATTTTGTAGGCGAAGGAGCGGAGTATGGCGGGTTTACCCCCTTTTTAGATTCACTTTCTACCAAATCTCTGTATTGGGAGAACTGTCTAAGTACTACTGGAAGAACTTTTGGGGTACTACCTTCTCTAATAGGGTCACTTCCCTTTGGGAAGAGTGGTTTTATGGAGTTAGAGGAGTTCCCAAATAAACTAACGCTATTCAGTATCCTTAAAAACAATGGATACCATACTTCCTTCTATCAGGGAACCAATAGCTCTTTCGACAATGTTGACAAATTTTTGCTTAGCGAGAATCTGGACTTTGTACTGGATAGGTCGGGTTTTGGCAACAAGTATGAGCTACAGGCCGAAGACGAGGCCGGATCTTCCTGGGGCTACCCGGATAAAGAACTCTTTAAAAAGAGTATGAGTTTTAAACGGGACAAAGAAAAGCCCCGAATGGAGGTTTACTTGACAATAAGTAATCATGAACCATTTATTCCTCCAAATCCGGATTTTTACGAGAAGAAAGCCTCACAACTCATCACCAAAGGAAATTGGAGCAAAAGAATAAGGAATGTTATTGAGAAGAACGACAACGTCTTTGCTACCTTGCTTTATACAGACGATGCCCTAAAATTTGCATTGGAAGAGTTCAAAAAGCAACCCAATTATGACAATACCATATTTATAATAACTGGAGATCACAGGCTTATTCCAATACCACAGCGCAATAACCTTAGTAGGTTCCATGTTCCTTTGATTGTTTATAGCCCTTTGCTAAAAACATCAAGGAAAATGAGTTCGGTTTCTTCTCATTTTGATGTAACTCCAAGCATTTTGTCAATGCTAAATAATGCCTATGAGCTTAAGATGCCCAAGAAAGTGGCCTGGATGGGCGGCGCCTTAGATATGGCAACCGAATTCAGAGCTACAAAAGATATCCCACTTATGCGGAACAAAAACGAACTCAAAGAATATCTTTCAAAAGAATACCTTTTAACCGATGGGGATGTGTATGAGATCGATGAAAACATGGATCTAAACAGTTCTTTTGGTGGGGGAGGATCAAAGTTAGAAGGTAAACTAGACAATTTTAAGGCGATGAATGCCTATGTGACCACACAGAATAAAATTATTCCAGATAGCCTGGCCATTTTCACATTGCAAAAAGAAAAGTTTACGGAGAGTGAGATTGTTTGGATTAACAGTGTGTATAACGGACAGGATTCAGATAAGGCCTACCTTACAGCAAGAGACCTTGCTTTTGATAGGGAATATGAAAAAACACTGTTGCTCTGCCGTTACATATTATCTGATGTGCCCAGCCATATTGATACCAAAATTCTAACCGGAAGGGTCAACGCCTGGTCTGGGAATTACAAGGAATCTATTGAAATATTGCAGTCCTGTATTCAAATGAACCCCAATTATATTGATTCGTATGCCGCACTTTTCGATGTTTACTTCTGGTCTGAACGAAGGCAGGAAGCCTTTGACCTCATTGAAGTAGTAGAGCAAAACAGTTCCAGTGCAAATGAAATCGCTGATAAAATCGCCAGAGCCAAAAGAGAATACAAGAAGATAGGTGCTACCGCGATGAATAGTTTTGAAAATTAAAGCCTGGTCCCTGGAAAACTCAATGAAAAAGCATTATTACATCCTACTCACTTTTCACCTTCTCCTGGGTTCGTTAACAGCGCAGGAAGTAGCCTCTAGTGAAGTGCTAATAAATGCCCGTAGCCAGGCCTTGCTGGGAAAACATACCACTGCCAGGACTGCCTTAAACGAACTTTTATTGAAAAATACCGAAGATAAAAATGCACGTCTGCTCCTGGCCAGAACCTTGAGTTATGATGGGCAATATGAAGAAGCTCGAAGCGAATTCAATAAAATTACTTCGGTAGACCGGGAAAACAAGAGTGCCTGGGTCTCTTCGGTAAAAAACGAACTATATGCTAAAAACCCTGCCATTGCACTGGGGCTTGCAAATAAGGCCTTACTATATTTTAATGAAGACCAAGAATTGGCCAGATTACGACAAAGGGCCTTAGAAGCGATAAAGAATCATGTCTACATACCTTTTGAGGAGGATGAAGGTATTTCAGTTTCAAAATCCAGAAAGTCTAATAAAGCCAAGGAGGCTGCAGAGAAGGATGTAAAACGTTCTGAAAAGAAGAAAGAAGAAAAAAAGGAACTTAAGAATGCTTTTTCTATTAGAAATGGATTTACGGTATTTACAGACTTTTATGATCCCAATATCATATCCAGTGTAGAATATAGAAGACAGACCAGTGCGGGAAGCATCTTGCCCAGGATTAATTATGCCAACCGCTTTCAAACCAATGGAATACAGTACGATATCGACTTTTATCCTAAGTTTTCGAAAACCTTCTATGCCTATATGAATTACGGATATTCTAATTCGACATTGTTCCCAAATCACAAGGTAGGGGGCGATCTCTATGCCAATCTGCCCTGGGCCATGGAAGTCTCGGCCGGCGCCCGTTATATGAGCTTTGACAATAGAAATATTTCCATAATAGCCAATTCTATAGGCTATTATAAGGGCAATTATTATTATTCGCTAAGAAGTTATATTACTCCAAAACCCAATAGCCTAACCCGGTTTTCGGGCAATCTTTTGATTAGGAAATATAGGAAGGATGCTGAAAACTATTTTGGAGTCTCTATAGGTATGGGATATACTCCAGACCTAAGGCAGGTAATTCTGGACGATACCGTGCTTTCAGAAACCCGATTGTTCTTAGAGTCACAACGACTAAACTTTGAATATCAATTTACCCCTAAAACTGCCCCAAATGTATATAGGGCGACAGTTGGACTTGCGCGACAGGAACTGTTTAGTCAGCCGGGAAGTTTCATATGGTCTGTAGCCGCAGGCTTTACTTATAGGGTGAAATTCTGATATGAGCGGTAAAAACATCTTAATTAACAGGGGTTCACAACAAAAAAAAGCAGGTTCACCACAATTTGTTGCTACTATTACACTTTTTAAATAGGTTTACTATGTAATTATTGATTCCCAAATCTCAATAATTTAAAACCCAAACTTACCATGTTATACGACACCTACGGGGAGGAATATCTTGCTTTCCTCCGAGATTTAAATGAAATTTTAAGTTTAAATGAATTAGCCGAGTTGGATTATTTATAGTCCGACCGGCTATTTCTTTATCATAAAACCTACAATTATGGCAAAACAAAACCAAGACAACACCGCCTATTTAAATTTCCTTGAAGATTTAAACGAAATTTTAAATGATTACGATATCAGCAGATTAAGCTGTTCTTAAGTGTTTTTAGTGTATAGATTGTTATCAAAAAAGAAGGGAGTTTTTAACTCCCTTTTTTTATGCGCTAAATTTAGAACAGATTATCCCAAATATGCTTTTAGTAGCTTGCTCCTAGAATTATGCCGTAACTTCCGAATGGCCTTTTCACGAATTTGCCTGACCCGTTCCCTGGTAAGATCAAAAGTCTGGCCAATCTCTGCTAAGGTCATGGATTGCTGATCGCCTATACCGTAATATAGTTTAACCACATCTGCCTCTCTTGGAGATAGGGTCTCCAAGGCACGGTTAATCTCTGTATTCAACGATTGCTGCATCAGTCCTTTATCTGGCTTAGGAGATTCTCCAGCCCGCATAACATCATAGAGATTAGAATCCTCACCTTCCTTTAACGGGGCATCCATAGAGAGATGCCTTCCTGAATTCTTCATGGATTGTTTTACCTCGGATACGGTCATGTCTAACTCCTTAGCAATTTCCTCCGCAGAGGGCGGACGTTCATGAGCTTGTTCCAGATAGGAGAAAGTCTTCTTTATCTTATTTATAGACCCAATCTTATTAAGTGGTAACCTTACCACCCTGGATTGTTCTGCAAGCGCCTGTAAAATGGATTGCCGAATCCACCATACCGCATAAGAGATAAATTTAAAGCCACGGGTTTCATCAAATCTTTTCGCAGCTTTTACAAGTCCTAAATTGCCTTCATTGATCAAATCAGGGAGTTTTAAACCCTGATTTTGATATTGTTTGGCAACGGATACTACAAAGCGTAAGTTGGCATTGGTTAATTTTTCGAGAGCAGCCTGGTCTCCAGCCCTTATTCTTTGGGCCAACTCCACTTCTTCTGCTGCTGTAATAAGTTCTATTTTGCTGATATCCTGCAGGTACTTGTCTAATGATTTTGATTCTCTATTTGTAACCTGCTTGATGATCTTAAGTTGCCTCATAAAGTGCCCTTTGAGTTTAAAGTTTATAATTTCATAGTATACATCATATATCTGGTTTTTCCAAAAGGAACGCATTATTATTATACATAACTTATTATGGCATTTTGGAAAGGTGTAATTAACTGTTCTTTAAAAATAGCTGCCTGCAAAGCCGTTTTAGAAGTACGAAGGTTATTTGACAGTTCCTTATCTTCGAAGCATGAGCAAAAGAGCCTTAAAAAAATACCTTTCCGAGCTTCGGAAACCCGAATTGGAAGAGCAGTTATTAGACTTGTACGACCGTTTTCCTGCAGTAAAGACCTACTACAATTTTGTATTTAACCCTAAGGAAGACAAACTCGTTCAACAGGCCAAGTTCAAAATATCCAATGAATATTTTCCAGTAAAACGAAGACGGCCAAAGGCCAGAAGATCTGTCGCTCATAAGTTCATCAAGCAATTTATAACGCTTGGTGTAGATCCTCTCCTTATTGCGGATGTCATGCTCTACAATTTAGAAATTGCACAGTCCTTTTCCAAAGAGCGTAAGGTTTATGATGCATTTTATAAAAGTATGCTAAAGTCTTTCACAGAGGCTGTGCACTTCGTGGCTCTTAATGCATTGCTACCAACTTTTAAAGACAGAATTGTTGGCATCTACAAAGAAGCTTTAAAGCAACAATGGCCTCATGAAGAAGGTTTTTCAAGAGCACTAGATAACATAGATTAGTAAATTAATATCGGTTATAACCAGCAATAAATGGCGATAGTAATAATAAGACAGGATGGAAAAATAGAGGAGTGGAAAAAGGCATTGAAAGCAGCAGCTCCCAACTTAAAGGTTTATGGTTATTTGGATCCGCATCTAAAAGACGAAATTGTTATGGCTCTGGTTTGGAAACACCCCCAGGGAGTTCTGGCCCATTACAAAAACCTGGCCTGCATTGCCTCCTTTGGAGCAGGAGTGGATTTCATCTTTGAAGATCCCACAATTGACAATCAAATCCCGATTACAAGGGTCATAGACCCCTTCCTGGCAAATGATATGTCTGAATTCGTGATCGCACAAATTCTGGCATACTTAAAAAATTTGGGACAATACAAGGTAGATCAACTAAATAAAGAATGGAATCCTGTCCCTTACCAAAGAATTGAAGATGTGACTGTAGGTATAATGGGGGTGGGAGCCCTGGGAACGGTTCTTGCTAAAGACCTCTTACAGCTGGGGTTTAGGGTCATAGGATGGGCAAATTCTCCAAGAGCAGAAGGGCAATTTCAAGTATATGCAGGCTTCAGAGAGGTAGAAGAATTTCTTAGTCAGAGCTCAATACTTGTTTGTTTGTTACCCTTAACCCAGGCTACTACCGGGATACTGAATGAGAGTCTCTTTAATAGCCTTCCAAAAGGGGCATTCCTAATTAATGCAGCCCGGGGAGGACATCTGGTAGATCAAGGTTTGCTGAGAGCCCTTGATCGCGGTCAGCTTGCCGGAGCCTGTTTAGACGTCTTTCATGAAGAACCCTTACCAGGAGATCACCTCTTTTGGGAGCATCCCAAAATTCATATCACTCCGCATATTGCTAGTGTTTCAAATATCACATCAGTACTACCGCAATTGTTAGAGAATTACAGAAGATTGCAGAAGGGAGAAGTGCTTAAAAACCTTGTTTCCAGAGAAAAACAATATTAATGGGTGTTTTTTGACTTTTAAATTTCTTTTAAGCACAAAAATCTGCTAGTTTTGCAAAATTGGAGCTTTAGCAACCGCCAATTTCTAAAAATTCTTTTATAACCCATTTCTCCTTTGCAATTGAAGACTGCTCAAATAGAAAAGACACTTTACGATTATCAATTACAAGACCTGAATTCCATTTTTAAGTATTTGGAAGAGGCTCCCAAAGATGTAAACCTTCTCTATCAGTTACCCACTGGTGGAGGTAAGACGGTTGTCTTTTCTGAAATTGCCCGCAAGTTCATTAATCAAAATAACAAAAAGGTAGTAGTGCTTACGCATCGTATCGAGCTAAGTACTCAAACCTCAAATATGCTGAGCGGGTTTGGTGTAAAAAACATGATCATCAATAGCGAAGTGAAGGAGTTGCGTGGGGATAACGAGCATATGTGTTTTGTGGCGATGGTTGAGACTTTAAACAATCGCCTGCAAGAGAATATGGTGGAGCTAGACAATGTAGGCCTGGTGATTATTGACGAAGCGCATTATAATTCATTCAGGAAACTTTTTAAGTATTTTGAAAAATCCATTATACTTGGTGTTACTGCCACACCTTTAAGTTCTAATATTAAGCTTCCCATGAAGGATAACTACAAAAAGCTTATCGTGGGAGAATCTATTTCTTCACTTATAAAAAAGAATTTCTTGGCTAAGGCCAGTGTTTATAACTATGATGTTAGTCTAAGATCGCTAAAACTAGGTATTAACGGGGATTACACCGTAAAATCTTCAGATGAGCTTTACGGTAACCAAAGTATGTTGAGCAAACTACTTACAGCTTATCAGGAGATTGCAAAAGGCACGAAAACCCTAATTTTTAATAACGGGATTAATACCTCACGTTATGTTTATGAGGTCTTCAAAAAGGCTGGTCTCAATATTCGACACCTGGATAATAAAAATAGTGCCTCCGAGCGAAGGGAGATCCTAAAATGGTTTGCGGAGACCCCAGATGCGATTTTGACATCGGTCAGTATTCTAACCACCGGATTTGATGAACCTACGGTGGAAACCATTATGTTGAATAGAGCGACAAGATCCCTAACTCTTTACTTTCAGATGATAGGTAGAGGCTCCAGAATTTTACCAAACAAGAATGAATTCTCAGTGGTAGACCTCGGGAATAATGTGGCCAGGTTTGGAATGTGGGATGCCCCAATCGACTGGCAGGAGATCTTTCACTTTCCCGATTTCTTCCTTGAAAATATTAAGAATGACGAAGATATTGAGCGAGAGTTTGTTTATGAAATGCCACCAGATCTAAGAGCGCAGTTCAGCAAGTCTGAGAAT
>CBDBVE010000023.1:0-38451 GCA_965212595.1 Flavobacteriaceae bacterium | reverse complement strand
TCGTCTGACAAGGACTGCATCAATTGTTCCAGTTCGGGATTTTCCTTTACCCAATGTTCCCTGACCTCATCCCCCGGAAGTACGGAATACAATTGGTAGTCTCCATCCAGGGCCTTCTCCATTCGGTCTACTAGGATGCCCTTATGGTCTCTTTCTAAAAGCGCGTCCCATTCACTTCCCCAAATGACCTTGGTAACGTTCCAACCGGCCCCAAGAAAACTGCGTTCCAGTTCCTGAATGATCTTTCCGTTACCCCTAACCGGACCATCTAAACGCTGAAGATTGCAATTAACTACCAAAACCAGATTGTCTAGTTGCTCTCTCACGGCTATATTCAAAGTCCCAAGAGTTTCGGGTTCATCCATTTCTCCATCACCTACAAACGCCCAAACCTTTCCTCCTATTTTTGGTTTCAATCCACGGTTCTCTAAATATTTTTGAAAGCGTGCCTGGTATATGGCGCTTACGCCGATCAGTCCCATTGATGCCGAGGGAATCTCCCAAAAATCAGGCATTCTTCTGGGATGAGGATAAGAAGCTAACCCTCCTTCTTTTTGTAATTCCCTTCTAAAATTTTTCAATTGATCTTCTGTAAATCGACCTTCCAGAAAAGCTCTGGCATATACGCCTGGAGCTGCATGCGGTTGAAATGAAACCAGGTCACCTCCGTAGGCTTCAGATTTTTTTCTAAAAAAGTGATTGAGGCCTACCTCGTACATGCTCGCGGCAGAAGCATAGGTCGCTATATGACCGCCTAGCCCTTCACCACCGTCGTAAGCCTGCAGTACCATGGCCATGGCATTCCAACGATTAATATTCTCAATCTTCGTTTCAATAACGGTATCTCCCGGGTATGGAGGTTGATCTTTTGCATTGATCGTATTTATATAGGGCGAATTAAGCGCTTCACCCGCCAGCCTTACTCCCTTACGTTGTGCATAAGAACGCAATTCATGTATCAGATCAGCCGCACGTTCATCTCCTTCATCTTCAATAACTTCCTTAAGTGACGTAAGCCACTCTGCCAGCTCTAGTTGCCAATCCTGATCCGTATATGTTGCTATCTGACTCATACGCCTCGATTCTATATTTAAGGTCATCCGCTTGGGTATTAGGTAATAAGGAACTAAAATATAAAAAAATTAGTTAATATACTTAATTATTAATATAATTAACTAATTAGATTAATATGGTGATATTATTCCTTGCATGTTGACTTGCAATTAAATTGAGTTATCGGAGTACAGCATTAATTTACCGTAATGTCGCTTATGGGTTGATTGAACTCTACTAAAAAACCATCAGGATCATAAAAGATGCTCACCCTGATTTCAAGAACTTCCTTGCCATCATAAGAGGGGTATTTCCTAATAGAAGGCTCCCTAAATACCTCAACTCCTGGCGTGCTTTTTATTTTTTCAAATCTCGCATCCAATTCGGTGGTATTGAATAGCAATATGGAATTTTGAACGGCAAACCCCTCTCGTCTTATGGGGGGGAGAAACCTTGTCGGTCTTGTTATATTCATATTCTAACAAACCCAATACGCCATAGTAGCTATTGTTCGCCTTAAGAAAAACAAGTCGTATTTCTTCCTCACCTTCTTCCGTTTTATGAGGTCTTCTGATGATATTATCATAGATGACTTCCATTCCGATAGCGTCCTGGTACAGAGCCAACGACTTTTCGATATCACGAACCACCAGCGTTGTGCGCCTTAAAATTAGAGGGTGTTCCTTCGGATCGAAGCTATTTTCTACTTCATTTTTTAAAATATCTTCTACCTCGCTTTGGTTGTTATCGATTTCGTTTTGCTTTGCTGTCTTGGTTTGACAGGAGATAAGAAAAGAGACCGCCGCCAGGCAAATCCAAAATTTCAGATTATCTTTCTTCATGACCTTTAAAATTATGCTTTAGGGCATTTAAAATAGTTAATTTTATTAATAGTTAATATAATTAATTAAATTTATTATCATAAAATCACACCTTTCACTTAAAATGACCCGTACTTTTTTATTCCGACTGTCTTTAATGGTGAGTTTGACTTTCGCCTTATGCGGTTGCTCCAAAAAACCAAATCCTGAAAGTCTGCTGATCCATAATGTCACTATTATTGACGCTAAAAACGAGCAGCGTGATGCAATGAGTGTTCGTATTCAGAAAAACAAAATTGTAGAAGTCTTGCCCTCAGAAGGTTTGAAAATTCCGGAGGGTGCCAGGGTAATTGACGCTAGTGGAAAATATCTTATCCCCGGTCTCTGGGATGCTCATGTACACCTTACCTATGACCAGGATTTGACTCCAAGCATGTTCGATTTGTTCCTCATGCATGGGATTACAAGTATTCGTGACACAGGTGGTGAGTTAGAACTGGTACTTCCTCTTAAAAAGGCCGCAGAAAAAGACACTAAAAATACTCCCAGAGTGATGATTACAGGTCCGCTTTTAGATGGCATTCCTACCGTCTACAATGGGGCTGGCCCAAGGACTCCTAAGCTCGCTGTTACGGTGGGAACAGTAGAAGAGGCTATAAGACAGGTAGCGCGGTTGTCAGAGGCAGGGGTAGATGTTCTGAAAGTTTACGAGATGCTATCACCGGAGGTTTTTGATGCAATTCTGAAAAAGGCAGATAGCCTTGGAATTCCGGTAACCGGACATGTTCCTCTGAGCGTCGACGCGATAGCCGCAGCCCAGGTGGGAATGCGTAGCATGGAACATTTGCGTAACTTGGAATTTGCCTTTACCAGCGATTGGGATAGCCTTTTGACGGCTAGAAAAAAGATGCTGTTGGAGGGAACAGGAAGTCCTGGAGGAAGGCTACGTGCCAATATTCACAATGCACAAAGATCTTATGCTTTTCAAATGGAGGACTCTGTTCGTAAAGCGCAGGTTTTAGAACAATTGGCTAAAAACAAGGTTTGGCAAGTACCTACTTTAACCCGTTATGACCTCTGCCGGCTTACGTCCTTTTGGAGCTCCAGAATGGAAAGCTTCTTTTAAGGCTTTGCCAGATTCTATAGGAAAGGCATGGGGCCAGCGGTCAGAAAAATATATGGCCACTCCGGTTAGCACTGAATATGCCGACCTTGCCGAATGGATGTTGAAAATGATTAGGACATTAACAGATCACGAAATAGAACTCATGGCGGGAACTGATACGCCTCTTTTTTTTCTTACCCCGGGCTTCAGCCTACATGAAGAACTGGCCCTTCTGGTAAGGGGTGGTTTAACTCCTTTAGAAGCCTTGGATGCCGCCACTCTGCAGCCGGCCCGCTATTTTGGTATGGAAGACAAGCTTGGGAGTATTGAAAATGGCATGTTCGCCGATCTCGTTTTGTTAAAAGCAAACCCTTTGGAAAATATCAGGAATACGAGCAAAATTGAGGCCGTAATCAGAGACGGAAAGCTTTACGACCAAAAGTCCCTGGATAGTCTTCGGCTAAAGCTTGAAACCAGGTAACCCCTATTAAAGCTAAATACAATACCTAGATGCAAACAACTTCAAATAAGGAAATTCATAAAGGTTACATTCTAACCTCCCTTGGCAAGATACATTATTGGACCATTGGAAAAGGAGAAACCATATTGTTAATTCATCAGTCCACCTCCTCTGCTGAGGAATATGCCGGACTTATACCCTATCTGGCTGGTAAATACCAACTTATCTCATACGACTGGCCAGGACATGGTAATTCTGATGATCCCGAAGAGGAACCCACTGTAGAAGAATACACCCAAAGCGCAATCTCGGTTTTAGATCATTTGAAAATCGAAAAATGCCATGTTTTAGGGCACCATGGAGGCGCTGTTGTGGCTATGAATCTGTCCTATTTACAGCCCGGACGCATCTCCAAATTGATGCTATCAGGTACCAGTGGGCCTAAGAACAAGGCAGAGGCCAAAGAGTTTACCAGAAGTCTTGAGATAAAAAAAAGACATCAATTAGAACTCGATGGGCAATCCCTCTTGGAAGCATGGAAGCGATATGTGAACTATTTACCGGAATCGCCTTCAGAAGAAATTCTAAGACCTTTTTTGAACAATATTCAGTCAAGACTTCGACCCTATGATGCTCATTATGCCATTTTACGTTGGGATAGGAAACCTGCCCTTCATAGTTTGAACGGCCCAGTACTTCTAATTCAGGGTGCGAACGACACTTTTGTAAGCAGACAAGAAAAACTTCTGGACATTATCCCAAAAAGTGAAAGGGTGGTTGTGCCTAAGGCAGGGCCATTTATGTTTTTTGAAATGCCCGGAAAATCTGCGGAAATCCTTCGAAATTTTTTAGAAAAAACCCATTAAAGCTGCAAAATATGACTGCCTTAAAAAAGACAATCCTTGTACTTGGTTTAATTTTAATCAGTTGCCTGAACTTTAGTCAGGCACAGGAACAAAAAGGAGAAGAGCAACACCAAGAGCGTACCTATACCTATCAAGAGCGGGAACTAGAATATCTGATGACCATATGGAAAGGAGAATACGATAATGTAGAGCAACTAGATTTTGACAAGGCCTTGAAGAAAACTACTCCACAAGAAGGTGGCCATCTTAGAATGCACAGCTTTGTAGAACGGGTAGATTTACCCGGTTTTGGGGATAATGTAATATATGTAGAAGAATATAAGGACAATAATCCTAATGAACTCAGCCGGCAGTGCCTATATGAGCTGAAGCCAGACGAGGCAGCAAAGGCGATTCGCATTAAGGTACATCACTTTAAAACTTTTAACCCCCGGAAGTCTTTAAAAAAGAATTTGGATTTTTTGAAAGACCTCAACCCGGATTCAGCGCTGTTAGAGCAAGGTTGTGATATCTTAATGCAACGCGAAGGAATGGCTTTTGTCGGAAAAACTGAGGTTAAAAATTGTATTCAGGACAGTTCCAGCCCAATGCTAAATTTAGATTACCAAATAAGGGTTACAGAAAACGAATATTGGTTTGGAGTAGTCAAATATGACAAGGGATCTGCGGCAAGATTAGGGGATGAACGGCAGCTCAGTCCTTACAAGTTGGAAAAAGCGCGATGTTTTGCCTGCATGATAGATTTTCCGAAGGAAAAAGGAGGCCGGCCAGTAGTGACCAAACACTATATCAAAATACACGATCAGGGCGGAAAATTTGAATTCGATTACGGTGACGGAAGGCATATGATTCTGGGTATGCGCAATACCTGGTCTTTTGGAATGCAAAGAGAAACCTTTGTCATCTTTATACAGGAAGGTTCTCAACAAGGCCCTACCCTAATCTACTCCTGGGGAGAACCCGGAGCCGACCGCATTGGATTTAATCCTGGTTGGATTAGGGTACAATGCGATTTGGACACGCCCAAAAATGTTAAACTACAGCATGGATTGCGGCCCGGATCCTAATGAAGGATTTATTGCAGCTTTGCTGAGATGAATAGCTCTGAGCCAGGTTTATTCTTCTATCCTATCTAAATTATGGAATGCAAAATTGGCCGCTGTACTTATGATTTCACCGGTACTTTTAGATGTGATCTTATCTCTATAGCTAAAGACACCTTCTTTTAACATCACCTGGTAATTGAAGGTCTTGTCACCAAAGGTGCAGTCATCGCCGTTCATATACATATTGTACCCCTCTTCGGTTTTTTGCACCAAAAGATCGCAAATGTCCGGGTAGGCGCTGATTTCTTCTTTAGTAAGTTCATCGAGTAGGGAAAGATTTTTCCAGGCCCCAATGTATTTTTTCTTGTCTTTGAACGGCCACATTTTTACCCTTATCATCTGGCCTGCAGAATCAATGTTTATAGTATATATTCGCTGGCGATAGGTCTCCTCGGGTTTTAAATCGCGATATTCTTCCACATATAAGACATTTTTTCCAATTTCAGGAGCATTCAACTTAATGTAATGCGATTGAATATGTAAGTACCCGTCCTTACCCGAATCATCAATTCTCCAAACATCTCCACCTTCTTTCTCGACCGCAGCGACCTCTGCACTGTTGTTATATGTTCCAGGCCATATTCGCATGATATCTTCAATTTGTTCTTCCAAGGATTCTTGTGCCAAACTGGATCCCAGGGAGGTCAGCAGAAAGCACAAAGTACAAAGGGTTGTTTTTAAAGTGTTCATTTTATTTTGCTATAGTGTTTTACAATAGATTCATAATTTCAAGTGCCGCACGTTCTCCAGATTCCATGGCGCCTTCCATTCCCCTGGCAAGTAAAGCCGTATGTTCTCCTGCAAAGTGTATTCTGCCATTGGGTTTTGCAATTTCAGCGGCGAGTTCTGTGATCTGACCAGGCTTCCAATAGGCATACGCCCCACCTGCGTAAGGATTGCTGATCCAGGTCCAGTAATGCACAAATTTCAAGGCCCCTTTAAGGCTGGGTCGCATCTCCTCTAAGGTCTTAGTGACCTTTGCTACCGCCATTTCCTGACCAATCTTGTCCATTTCAACAGCTACATTACTATTGAGATAGGCGACACAGCTCGTAACACGATCCGGATTTTCGGGATCGTTTTTTAAGGCCATAAATCGGCCTGCCAGGGTGTCTGTCCACATACTCGGAGGCATCCCATCATCTTCCCAATAGTTACGGGTAGGGATATAGTGAATCTGTGTACAAGGCGTATAAGGAAGTTCAGAGATAGCCTTCTTTTTGATGGCTGAAGGCGTCGGCGACATCTTTATTCTTCGCAATGCCGATTCTGGCAAAGTGACTACAATGCGGGTAGATCTTAATTTTTTCCCGTTTTCTAAAGTAACTGTGGCCATGTCTTTTTCTGAGGAAACATGCTTTACAGGAGACTCAAATAAGACCTCCTGTTTGAAGGCCCGGCCCATTGCCTCAGGTATGCGTTGATTCCCTCCAACTGCTGCACCGCCCTTTCCGTTTGAGGCGGCCTGTTGTTCAATGAAATTTAGAATTTGAAAGTACATCAGTACAGAGATCGATTTGGCATCTACCCCATAGCTAGAATTGGTACTTACTCCAAGCTCAATGGCTTCATCAGAAAAACCTTTCTCTTTCAATAAGCTGTAGGTAGACCTATCCCATTGCTCATATTTGGCCTCGCGCCAGGCGGTAAGATCCAGCTTTGGTAATGGATTCATTTCGCTATAAACAGACCAGGGGGCAGACGAGGGAGAACCTTTTCTATAACCTTCGGCATATGGGTTAAAAGCGTGATCTGCCCACTGTTCCGGCAAAATCATTTGGTTCTTTACGGCGTAGAGTATTTCTCCCTTTCTGGGTTCTGTTCTTGGTCTGTATGGGCCTATTTCCACACCGTACTTTTGCGCCGCGTTTAAGAGTCGGGCATAGCCTCCACCAATTCCATTCGCTCCCAACTCCGGATGTCCCGGCACACTGCTTTCTTTAGCCGTATGTACTCTTCCACCAAATCTGTTTGTCGCTTCAACAATTTTTACGGAATAACCGGCCTCCTCTAAAAGAAGGGCGGCATTTAAGCCAGATAGGCCTGCCCCTATTACAATAACATCAGCATCCAAGGACTGCTTTGTCCCGCTCACGCAAGAATTGAGTCCGAAGTAAAATGGAGCCGCCGCAAGGGCAAGTCCGCTTTTCTTAAGCATGTCACGCCTGTGCATACCCTGTGTCTTTTGTTTTTTGGTTGCATTTTTCATTCTTCTTCCCATTCAAGAGGTTCTGTAAAAACATCGGGTTGCTTAGCTTCGGTAGCAGCGATAAAGGCTTCAGGCAGGTCTTCCTTATTATAAAAGGTTTTGCCACTGGAGGTCCAAATCATATGTCCCGGGGTACCGGCCATTTTCAAGATAGACAGCCAGGAGGTCTGGCTTGTCCAATGATAGTCTGCCGGAATATGTGTGTGTGATCGATCAGTAAGATACGATCTATCAAAGTCATAAGTGTCTAAGGTCATCTCTGTCCTCCAGGTCTGAGATTTGCTTTCAAACCATTTTGTAAACGCATGCCGGGTTACATGCATTCGACTACCCGTCTCGGTAAACACCAAATTCAATGGTTGATCAAAAGCTGTGCTCTCCATCTTGAAGGTCGCGTCAATTACGGGTCCGTTCGGAGTCATAACACCGCCCCTGATACCCGCTCTGAAAGGTGGTACATCAACTTCTTCTCCGGTATAGGGATTTACCATTTTACTAATGTATTGCCCTGTAGTAGGATCTTGATACAACAACCATCCCTTAGATTTGGTTTCCACATTTCCATTCCCTAAAGCCCTCATTATCTTAATACTACAGCCGCTATATTTAAAAACCTCTTTGCCAAAAACATTAAGGCTATCTGGCTTATCCGGGCGAATACCAAAAACACGCCCTTCAGAGTAAGAGTAGGTAGGTTTTCCGGAAATGTCGCCCCGTAGCTTTTCAAAAATCAGCAGCTGATCACCGGGGTCGGAAAGGTCATAAGCCAGTGCTTTATTTTGGGTATTGGTTTCAGCAGTAGCGAGTACATCTGCACTTTCTTTTTCCTGACATCCAATAAGGCCTGCAAGGCTAATCAAGCCCATTAGTAAATATATTTTTCGTCTTAGCTGAGTACGGTTTTTCATAGGTGTTAAAGTTTTATTCTTTTTTTCAACCTGGCGGTATCATTTTAGAAAATTACTATTATTGGTCTTGAATAAAAGCGAACCGTAGATTCGCAAATCTGTATAAAAATAGTTAATTTAATTAATAGTTAATAAAGTTAACTAATAATATTGTATCTTCCAACTTTCGAGGGCATTAATTGACCTATTGTACATGTTCCAGTTAAAATCAATCTTAGAGGTCGTATATAGCGTGGGAAATATGGAAAAGGTAAAATACTTTTTCCATGAATACGGTGGTTGGAACCTAGTTGGTGCATATAAAACAGATCCCAGCCTGCTAAATTTTTGGAATCAGGATACGAATACTGAGACGACGGAATACCTTCTGCAATCCAACGACCACCCAAGCGGACAGTTGCGTCTGATAAAGTTTCACAATATAGTACAAGAGTACATACGTTCTTCTCAACAACCTTGGGACGTTGGAGGAATTATGGATATCAATCTAAGAGTGCATGAAGTGGCCAATACCTTTGAAGAGCTTCGTGATCTTGGCTGGCACGGATTAAGCGACCCTCTTTTGCAAAAAATGGGGCCCTTTGAACTTTATGATATTTTAATGAAGGGTTATGATGACACTATCATTGCCTTTACTCATAGAGTACAACCTCCTCTGGAGCTGGCTGCCCCTATTAAATTACCTTCTCATATTTACAATTCGTCACTTACGGTTAGCGACCTTAGCACTTCAAGGTTTTTCTATGAAGAACAGTTGGGTTGCCAGCTTTTAAATGAATATGAAGTGCGCAAAGATGCACCTCAGGAGACTATGTTCGGACTACCTTTCAACCTGGCCGATAAAGTCACCTGTAAAGCAAACATCTTCTCCTTCGACGGAACCCGGGATACTTTTTTTCAGGTCGTAGAATTTGAAGGTGTCAGTGGAAAAAACTTTTCGGACAAGGCCTTGCCACCAAACCGGGGGTTTATGACATACAGGGTAGAAGTGATAGGCATACAGGAATATTACGAACATCTCAAGCAAAAAGAAACCCCAATATACAGCCCTCTGCAGAAATTAAACCTACCGCCATACGGCGAGGTTGAAGCCTTTGCGGTGCGAAGTCCGGATGGAGTCTGGTTTACTTTTTTGGAAAGGAAATAGCAAGCTGCAAAAGGGATTTTGCACTTTTATTATGAATAAAATAGTTAATATAGTTAATTATTAATATATTTAACCATCTAACAATGTTAAGGCGATAAGGATGTCAAAGATAGAAGTAGGACAAAAAGCTCCTAATTTCAAATTGGTAGGTACCGATTTACAACCCGTTACTTTAGATGCTTTTGCGGGTAAAAATCTGATTTTACATTTCTTCCCGCTAGCTTTTTCCAATACCTGTACCGCACAAATGTGTACGGCCAGAGACGATCAAAACAAGTACAATGAATTTGATGCCGAAATACTTGGCGTATCTGTAGATTCTCCCTTCGTATTGCGAAAATTCGGAGAGGAAAACAGTTTGAATTTCCCCCTGGCATCTGACTACAATAGAGAGGTAAGCAAAACCTATGATGTGCTTTATGAAGACGACTTTGTTGGCATGACGCATTTTTCAAAGCGAGCTGCTTTCGTAATAGACCAAAATGGTATCATCAGATATGCAGAAGTCACAGATGGTAAGACGCTGCCCGATTTTGGTAAAATTGAACAAACTCTGGCAAGTTTAAATTGATGTACAAATGTCTCCAGTCCACCTCAAAATACATATTAGACTAATTATCTGTCTCTGGACCATTACTTTATTTACCTGTGTATCATCCTTTTCGCAAAACGATTCTATTCAAAGTTTTAAGGACTGCGAGGAATGTCCCGAAATGGTCCTTATCCCTAAAGGAAAGGTTTTTATAGGCTCACACAAAGAGGAAATAGGCAGAAAAAAAGGAGAACGTGATCGGATTTTGGCAACCATAGACAAGGCGTTTGCCATAGCCAGGACCGAAGTGACACTGGCCCAGTATCGGGTTTTCATGGATGAAACCAAATACAAATCAAATCAGGCCTATTACAAAGGGGAACCCCTGGTGGGCTGCAATTATTTTGATGGTAAAAGTTATGGTTACGTTGCCGAACACAATTGGAAGAACCCTGGGTATCCTCAACGTGAAACCGATCCGGTGGTATGTGTAAGCTGGAGTGATGCTAACGCCTATGCGCAATGGTTGAGCGAAAAAACAGGGCGTAGTTATAGAGTGCCTTCAACTGTTGAATTTGAATATGCCTCTCGGGCAGGAAGTAGTTCACCGTGGTATTGGGGTACAGACCCCTCAGAAGCTTGTGAATATGCCAATATTGGTGATCAGGCTTTTGCCGAAAAATTTCCCAAGCGTGCCTCCTTTCCTTGTTATGATGGATATGTCTTTACCACCAGGGTAGGGCGCTTTAAGCCCAATAAGTTTGGATTATACGACATGATAGGCAACGCCTGGGAATGGACGAATGATTGCTTTATCAACGACCTCTCGAACGCTCCTGTTGATGGTTCTTCAATGACAGAAAACACCAACGACGCCTGTACCTGGCGTACACCAAAAGGCGGTAGTTGGATTAGTGGCATTGCCTGGTCTCGGGCAGCGGTTCGCTCACGCGACGGTGCCGATTATAAAAGTTTTATGCTAGGCTTTCGTGTGGCCGCAAAAACAGAAAAAGAATAATAAAAAAAGTATATTAAAGCATTAGTGAGTTTTTCAGCTAAAGGGTAGAAGACTAAAAAAAAATTAAAAAAACTACAATGAAAACAACGAGACGTAAGTTTGTCAAAAATGTAGCGGGAGCGGCAGCTGCGATAGGTGCCATGGGCCTTACGAATTGTGCTTCGAAAGAGGAGAATAAAAAAGAAGATCTTGCAGTATTACCCAAGCAACCCAAGGGCCCAGCCAAAGAAAAATATGACGCCATTGTGGTGGGTGCAGGCTTGTCTGGTTTACAGGCTGCCATTTTACTAGAAGAAGCAGGGCTTGATGTATTGGTCCTTGAGGGTAGGAAACGATTAGGAGGGCGTGTTTACACTTTGGAAAATATACCGGGAAAGCCCGAAGCTGCTGGAGAGTGGATAGGTGCCAACTATGCTCGAATGATCAGTATGATAGATAAGATGGGTTTAGAAATGTTCACTCCTGAAATGACCAATGACAATCGCCCATGGATGTATCATATCAAGGGAGAATTTATTACGGCGGAGGATTGGCCTTCTCATCCCTTAAATCCCACAGAAGATAAATTCAGAGATTTATTGCCTAGTCAATTTTTATCAAGAATAACAAATCATGATAACCCCTTAAGAGACAGGCCATTGGATGCTTGGCTAACCTCTGAATTTCAGAAATACGATATTCCTCATGATCAATATCTTAGATCTATTGGGATCAACGAGGAAACCATAAAATTAATGAATGTAATCATCCACTCTGGAGGTATGCATAGGACTTCCGCCTTGAATGAACTTCGCAGATATCATGTAAATGAATTCAACAGTAAATTGAAGTTTGACGATGGGCACAGCTATAAAATGATAAAGGGTGGAAATTCGCAGCTACCAAAATTAATGACTGAAAGTTTAAGCAATGAAGTACTGTTAGAGAAGACCGTGGTTGCCTTCCGCGAAAAGGACAACGAGATAGAGATTTCATGCGCTGACAATACCTCCTACAAAGCAGATCATGTAATTTGTAGTATTCCTATTTCGGTGTTGAGAAATGTAACCTTTGAGCCATTCATAAAAGGGCTGGCTGCAGAGGCAATTGATCAAATAGGTTATGGTCTATCCATACAAGTGCATTTTCAGGTGATGGAACCCTACTGGGAAAAAGATGGCCTTGCTCCGAGTATATGGTCGGATACAGAATTGGAAAGAATTGCAGTGCGGCCCAAAAGAGACAAAAGCAGCCCGGAAGCAATGGTAGTCTACGTAAATGGTCCTGAATCTTTAAAATTTAGGTTAATGCCAGATGACCAGGTATTTGCCTACTGTCAAAGAAAATTGGAGGAGTTACGACCATCCACCAAAGGGCTTTTAAAACCACTTTTAATACAATCTTGTGAACGAGATATCCATGGTGCTGGAGATTGGGTATACTGGCAACCGGGGCAGGTAACCAAATTTGGGAATCATATGCGTCCAAGACATGGCAATATTCATTTTTGTGGAGAGCATACCGCTGTTATGGAGCGCGGTATGGAAGGGGCCTTCGAATCTGGTGAGCGGGCCGCCTTAGAGATTATTATGGAAGCATGATCACCCCTTAATTTATTAAACAAGAACCGATGAAGAATAAATCGATTTACACTATTTTCTGTCTGGGAATCTTTCTTTTGCTATGCGGAGGGTTTTCCTTAAAAGCACAAAAGCCCGACCCTAATACCAGAGACCTGCTTATACTGGTAAAATGGTTCGAAGGAGAGTTTGACAATGATTCCCAGCTTTGGTACGAAGGCCGAATGGGCATTGAGGACGAACATGAGCGCTTACATACCATTCATGCCAAGATCGATGCTCCAGAAATTGGAAAGCACGTCTTTTACATTGAAGAGTACACCGGAGACGATACCACCAACATTTCTAGACAGCGCATTGTTTCCTTTAAGAGTAACGCCCCTGAAGATACCATTGAAATGGAGTTATATTTTTTGAAAGATGCCAAAAAATATATTGGCGCCTACAATACTCCTGAAGTTCTCAAAGGGTTTAAAAAAGAAAACCTATTCGGTTTAGACGGTTGTAATGTCTTTTTTAAGCGTGTTGGCCAACAGTACCAGGGTAGTATGAAAAACAAGGCCTGCGTTTTTGGTGAAGGCGATCTCAGACGCTATTCCGTACACGACATGACTATATCAGAAAATCAATACTGGCGTGTAGATCGTACTTTTTTGATCAAGGACGATTCGTTTCACAAAGGACACCCCAATGCTATTCCGCACAAAATGCGGCGAGCAGACAACTATTTATGTGATATCAAATTTTATGTGAATTCATATGCAGAACCAGATCCGGGGGATGTGTCCTACAAGGGCATTAAAATTCATGATCAAGGCGGTTTTGCATGGGTGTTATATCCGAAGAACAATAAAAAGTATGGGTTTCAATTGCGTGATAAGGAATATCCTTTCTATGCAGAAGGTTCAGATTTCTTTATGATGCGGTTTATAGAAGAAGGTCAAAAACGTTCCAATATTTTGGTGACCGCAGAACCTGGAGCCAAGAAACTATCCTTTAACAATGGCTGGGCGTCTTGTTTCTGTCAAAAAATTGAAAAAGATTAATAACTATAGCATTTAAAATGAAGATGAAAAGTAAAAAACTCATCAAGATTACATTGATGTCAAGTGCTGCATTAATGCTAATATCCTGCGGTGATAAGGTCAAGAAAGAAGAAGAGCAATTAATTACAAGGCCTAAAGCCGAAGTTGCCAAGAAAGAGCCCAGGAAAAAATTGTCACAAGGTGAAAAGGCCTTTTTGCTGTGCACTGCCTGTCATAATTTGAAAGAAGGAGAACCCAATAAAGTTGGACCAAACCTTTATGGGGTTTTTGGCCGCAAAGCCGCTTCCCTGGAAGGTTTTAATTATTCGGAAGCCCTAAAAAATTCGGGCATTGTATGGAATGAGGAGCATATCAGGAATTGGCTTGAAAAACCTGCAGACTACGTGCCGGGAACAACGATGGCTTTTATCGGAATTCAAAATGAAGAGCAGCAGACAGCGCTTATTGAATATTTAAAAGAGCAGACCAAATAAAAGACTATCATGCAAAAAACAGTATTTGAAATTCCTACAGGAATTGGCGAAGGAGCGCTGACAAGCTATTTGCATACAGCTACGCTATGCACTGAAGACCTTGATAAGTACCGGCATTTTTACGGAGAGGTAATGAAAATGCAAATAGACGGCCCAGTTCCGCTGGGTGAAAAGGAGAAAGCCCTTCAAAAATCTTTTTGGAATATTCCAGAAGACATTGATTACGATATGTACCATTGTTTTAGACCAACCGTACCCAGCCTCATACAATTGCGGATACTACATCTAAAAACCTCCACACCTCAAATTCATAATAGCTACAGCTCCTATGAAACCGGAAGCTTCTCCTTAGGTTTTCCTACCTCTGATGCAAAGGGGATGGATAAAAGAATGCAGGAATACGGTGTTAAAGCCATGGCGCCTATGCAATTAGGAGATATTGTCAGAGCCAATGGCGATGTTGGACAATATTTGGAAACCATATATCAAGGTCCTGATTTTTTGCATTGCGTTGGCATTGAGCGTGTTAACTATCCACAATTGGCACCATGTGATCCAGCCGACGGATTTGGCGGGCCGGGCTACTCGGCCTTTGTTGCAAGAGATTCAGACGCTGAGGTAGCTTTTTACACAGATGTTTTAGAGCATTATATTCTTTTTGATTCTGTTTGGGAGGCTGCGGATGAAGGCGCTTTGGGAGTCAATACCGGAACTCCTTTTCGCTTTTGTGGCATTTATGCCCCAGAGGCAAAGCAAAACCACTATTTATTGCTCGACTTTAAAGATGGTAACATGGTCGATACAGGGGTGCAAAGTTGCGTGCCCAACCAAGGCCTTGGCATGTACACTTTTCTGACAAGCAATATTGAAAAAGTGGTGGCCAACGCCAGGAAAAAAAATACCAAGATCCTTTCTGGAACTCAACAAATTTCAGACTATATTTTGGGAGATGGTAAGGGCTGCTTACTCGAGTCCCCAAATGGTATGTATATTGAAATTTTTGAACCGGCATAATGGATAAAGTACTTCAGAGATTTACAGAAATACTGTGTGGAACCCTTGACAATATGGCCCAGATAGAAGCCGAAAAAAAGGAAGGTACGCAAGTACATCCCTATGCCAAGCATGTCACTGATATTTGCGATCATATAGTAGTCAACAGGCCGAAGAATCACGAAGGCATTTATGTGCTCGAAGAGAGTTACTATACCTATCCAGGCAAAGAAACTGAGATAAAGCCGCTGATTTTTTATTTACGTTCCGATGGCAAGTCTAGGGTGTTCTTAGAATCCATAAAAGCTCCTCATCTAGACCAGGCCAGTATAACTAATGCCAATAAGGACTTGATTTTAGATTACAACAAACTAGTGGCCAGTCCGTTCGGTATTGCGGAATATGCCTTGCAGGTTACAGATGAATTTACAGTAAACCACATCGGTATTGTTGGAGAAGGCATTACCTTTCAACTCACCGAAACTCTTTCCGATGACTGCCTTTCTGTAATGGAAATCGTGCGAAAAGACGGAATAAAGTTAACACCCTATGACACTCCAATAGAATACAGGAGGGTTTAAACCAATACCAACAATTATGAGTAAAAGCGACACCTCCTTCCTGAAAGTACTGAGTATTGCTATTTTAGGAACCCTTCTCCTGGTTGTCACTAATGGGATGACCTATTCGGGGATTACCATATTTGATGAGGCCATTCTTAACGATTTTGGTTGGACAAAATCGGAACTAAAACTAAGAGATCTGATTAATATGGTGGCTGCCTCTATCATCCTACCCTTTGTTGGTGCTATTATCGATAAGTATGGTGTGAAGAAAATGATGGTCCTGGGGCTCATTTTAATGGCCGCTATGTACTATATCTATTCGTACATTCAAACTGCCTGGCACATTTATGCAATTCATTTGATACTGGCCTTTGCAGTTTCAGGTGCAGGTACCTTGGCCACTGTCATTATGGTATCACAACGTGTAATGAAGAGAAGAGGGCTCGCTTTAGGAATCGCTCTTGCCGGAACTTCGCTTGGCGGTATTATTATACCGCAAATTGCAAGGCCATTATTGGAGGCCTACGGATGGCGGGCTGCTTTTCAATATGAAGCTATTATACCTATTGTAGTAATTGTCATTGTACTGATTTTCATCAAGCCGATCAAATACACCAAGAAAGTTGAAAATGTCGCCGAAAAAGACGAAGAAACAGGTCTTGTAGAGCTTTCTTTTAAAAATGCCCTTAAATCGCCCGTGTTTTGGGCCATTAGTTTTGCAGGAGTCTTTTGCTTCTACAGCATCCTGGGTATTATAAGTAACCTCTTTTTGCATCTAAGGGAAATGGAGTTTTCTGTAAAATATGCGAGTAATGCCATTAGTATATTCTTTGGAATTATTCTAGTCGCGAAATTAACTTCGGGTGCAATTGCTGAACTTATTAATGAACATAGGTTATTTAAGATTCAACTGGCCCTGATGACTTTAGGAGCAGTAGGATTGGCGGTAGGCACACCATCTTTGGTATGGCCCTCGCTTATTGCCGTAGGATTGGGTTGGGGAGGTCTTTATACCTTGTTCAACTACATCATAATCACCACTTTTGGAGTAAAGTCTGCGGGTAAGATAGGCGGTGCCATTTCGTTTTTCGAAGGTGTAGGATCTGGCTTGGGTATGTGGCTAACTGCCTATATTTCAGACCAAACAGGCTCATATAGTGCTAGTTTTTGGCTCATAGTTTTGCTACTTTCAATTGCCTTTGTTATTTCCTTCTTTATTAGACCCGTAAAACTCAAAACTGTGGCTACAGAATAATTGTAATTAAAATCAACACCAATGTCCACGACCAACAAGATTGCGTTATCCATTATATTTATGGCCCTGTTGGCCATCGCTTATTATTTTGGAAAAATCTCAGAGGGGACCGATGATTCCGAATCCGAAATTAGTTCTCAAGAAGAGGCAACCGTTCCGCAATTGGTGAGGCCAGACGGTTCATATTCTACCCTACCCCTGGAAAAGGACACTATTGTACTAAAGGTGGTACAGTCTCGGGTAAAATCACTGTCTGCTTTTCCCAGTATTGCCGAAGGCCTGGAAGAAAATATAGCCTATATGGAAAAGATGGGCAGACAGGCCTATGCGGAAGGTAAAAAACCTGATATCCTCTTGTATCATGAGTTCCCTTTGACCGGCTACTCCTCTGGCTCCCGAAGTGACAAATTAAAGTTCACTATTGAAGTGCCCGGGCCTGAAACCAATCGTTTAGGAAAATTAGCGATGGAGCTTAACAGCTATATAATTTTTGGTAGTTATGTGCGGGATGCAGATTGGCCAGACCATATTCTCAGTATCAATACTGTTATCAATAGAAAGGGTGAAGTAGTAAAAAGGTTTTGGAAATCGCGCAATATCAAACGACTCTTTCCTGGTATTGAGTTAACAACAACTACGGTGGAAGGGGTAAGAGACTTGTATCGCGAAAAATACGGAATGGAGGAAGAATTTCCAGTGCTGCAAACAGAATTCGGAAATATTGCCGTAAGCACAGTGCAGCATGAACCTTTTGTCTTTGCCGCCTTTGCAATGCAGGGTGTAGAAATTATGTTAAGAACTGCAACGCTTTATATGGTGGAAGATGTGGTTGAAACCGCAATGACAAACAATTTCTATTCGGCCATGGCCAATTTTACCTTACCTGAGGAAAGTGGATATAATGCCGGCGAGTCTGTTATTGTAGGTCCGGATGGAAAAATTATAGCCATGCATCCCAGCAAATCTGAAGATGGGATCGTGGAAGCAGCAATACCCATAGCAGCCTTTCGAAAAGACCGAAAAATACCCAATTACTCCCTGGATATTGTAAAGCCGATATTTGAACAATACCAGCAGGAAATCCCGATAAATCATCTGGATTTGCCTAAAGAACAACTTCCTCAAACAGGAAAGGAGATGAAGACATTAGTTGATAGCATAAGCAGATACTTACATTAGCAACTTATCATGGTTGCTTCTCTACAAGCTCTAATTACCACTACTTTCTATGGCTTTGTTGTTACGGGACCACTCACTCCAGGAACCCACGTAAAGCTTAGGGATTTCAAGTCCGGCATGGTCAAGGGCGAGCAAGGTGTGGCAGGCTGTAACTCCAGAACCACAATGAACGATTACGTTTTCTATAGGTTTGTTGTTTAGCAATTTTAAATACTTCTCGCGCAATTCTGCCGGCGATAAGAAAAGTCCTTTTTCATTGAGGTTAGAGGCAAAAGGCACATTCAGCGCCCCGGGGATATGCCCGGCAATTAGGTCGATGGGTTCCCACTCTCCCGCATAGCGCTTGGGAGCTCTCACGTCAATTACGAGTCTGTTTTCACTTTGAGCGGCCTTTTCAACTTCCATGATTTCTGACAAAGGCAATTTCCAATCGTCAGCCACGTAGGGTTCTGCCTTTTCTACTTGCTCAACCTGTGAGCTCATGGGGAAACCGCTTTTCTCTGCCTCAGAAAAACCCCCATTCAACACTTGAACTTCTTCATGCCCCAGAGACCTAAGCATCCACCAGAAACGGGCAGCGGCATTAGCACCATTTTTATCATCGTAGATTACCACATGACTATCCTTGGAAATGCCTAGACCGGCCAGGGTCCTTGCAAATTGCTCAACGCTGGGTAAAGGATGCCTTCCTCCTTTCGCTGCATCGTCTTTTATTTCAGACATCTGTGTATCCAAATCAACATGGAGTGCTCCTTGTAAATGCTTTTTCATATAGCTCGCCTTCCCGTCCGGCCCGCTTCGGGCGTCGATTAGTACCAGCTTTGGTTTACCAGAAATTCGTAAAAGCTCCTCTGCCCTAATCAGTGATGAAAGTTTCTTGCTCATAACTCTTGTTTCTTGTTGTACTATACTTTCTCTGCCCTGGGGTCCACTTGAACCATTCTTGTACCTCCTCTTGTACCCCTGTACAGGCTTATAAGCGCCTCTGGCATTTGTTCTAAACCCAATCCAATATCTTCAAGCGGATCTATACGTTTATCTCGGATCCATTGGGCGAGCTGTGTTTCGTATTGATGATAGTGCTCTTGATAATCATACACAAAGAAGCCCTCCATTTTTGCATCTTTTAATCCTATGCGATAAAGGTTTCTCGGGCGATGATATTGCTCTGGCGGAATCAGATATTCAGAAATTCGTCCGCATATTGCAATTCGCGCTCGTCTGTTGATCTTACCTAAAACTTCATCTAACAATTCACCTCCCACATTGTCAAAAAATACATCTATACCATTAGGAAAAAACTCGTCCATTTTTTCGTACATCCCCGCCGCCTTATAGTCTATAGCGGCGTCATATCCTAGTCGCTCTGTCAGCATGTGGCATTTTTCCTTGCCCCCAGCGATACCGACTAAGTTTGAACAGCCCATGGCCTTGGCAATAAACCCAGCCATACTACCTACGCTCCCAGCGGCACCAGAGACCAACACATTATCTCCGGTCTTGACTGCGCAAATATCTCGCATACCTATTAAGGCAGTAAATCCGTTCATGCCTAAAGCTCCGACGCCATACGAAAGGCGCAGATCGGTCTGGCGCATTTTGTAGGTCATATAGTAGGGTGTATCTTCAATCACAGCGTATTCTCGCCAACCTAGTTTGGTTTGGAGGATGTCTCCTGGTTTAAATTTTGAGCACTCGCTTTCAACAACACGACCTACACCCCTTCCTATCATCACATCTCCTATGTCCATAGGGCTTTCAAAATCGGTTTCATTGGTCATATAACGCAGCATTACCGGAGCAACACCCAAGTAAAGTGTTTTTAAAAGCACCTGCCCTTTTTCAATTTTTGGTATAGGGGCTTCTTCTAACTTAAAATCATCAAGAGAAACCAAGTTATCCGGCCTACTGGCCATCACCCATTGTTTCATTGTGCCGGCCATTCTGTTTTTTTAGATTATTTTTCCATAATCTCATAAAGCACGATCAAGTGCCCGTCAAAATCTATAAAGGCTTGCTCGCTAAAACTGAATTTATCATTACTGTCTGTGGTAGGTTCCGTTGTTTCCAGGCCCAAAGCTTTTATTTTTTCGAAGGCACCTTTAAGGTCTGCTACTTTGATTACTGAAGCCGCCATGTGAATACCTTCATTTTTAGGAAGTTCGCAACCCTTTACTTCTGTCAACCCCATTGTCCTATTTTGTTCGGGAGTATCTAATGTTGCGAAAGTGATTTTAGCCTCTTTTGGAATTCTGAAAACCGGATAGGAATACGAATCTTCCGAAGAGGGTTCCATGCTGTTAATCGTAAATCCCAGAATATCTCTATAAACTTTTAGGGATTGTTCCAGATCTGAGACCACCAGGGTAACTCTTTTATAGAATAATGACATACTTTTTTATTTTATTAATTAATTAATTGTATAAATTCTAGCCAAACTCCTTCAGGAGACCTGACTGAAAATACCTTTAGCTTCCCATAAGGAATAATTTCCAGTGTCTGCACTTCAGAATTCAAAGTAAGGCCTCTTTCTTTTAATGTAGCCGCATAGCGGTCTGCATCCCGAACTGGAAAGCGGAGCATTAATATCCCCAGGTTTGGGGGCTTTGCGAGCTCAGAACAGTCTTTGCCTTTTAGTCCGTTAGCTTTTAGATATTCTATCGAACCAAAATTCTTGATGTCTGGCCTTACAATATCTACAGGAACACTAATTTCTTTATTCACATTTTGGGGAAACCCCAGAACATTGTGTCCTACCTTTCTATCAATCCCGGGGGTTTGAAAGAACATTTCGAAACCTAATTTATTGATGTAAAAATCATATGAGGCCTTCATATCATCACTTATGATTGATGAGTTGAAAATACGACTGGTCTTTTTCATGTGTGGAAAACCCTCGAGAGGGGGCGCATACCTTTGCATAAATGCTATAGTAATGCCATCTGGGCCTTTCATCAATACCTCCGAAACATCATAAATACCAAAGGTGTAACGCAAGGGCTCTGCATATCCGTTCCAACCGTTGTCCTCTAATTCGCGGTACATCGTATCCATATCTGGAGTACGCATGTTTACATCAAAAATCCCACCCCAATCCCAGGCATGTGTTGCAGAGCGGATTTGCTGCTGATTTACGTTGCTGAATTGGACAAGGCGCAGAAAGCCCTCATGGTCACCTTCGTTTTGAAGAACAGCTTCTTCAATTTCAACCGAAGCATGTAATTGCCAAAGTTCTTTTAAGGTATCGGAACCTTGGTTTCTTGAGATAAGTTTCCATCCGCAGACCCGTTGATAAAAATCGAGTTCTCGCTCTAAGTTAGAAATGCTAAAAACAGCTTCTTGAAATCCCTTTAGGTCTTTGTCTTCTTTATCAAATATGAGATTGTGCTTCATGATTCCTATAATATTATCTTATGAATATGTATTTGCAGTGAAATTTAAGGTTCAATCGCTCCAACCCGGTCCACCCTCTCCTTTTTGCAAAGCCCGAACTTCTTCAACATCGGAAGGAGGGCTTAACCAGTTAGGTTTTTCTGCTTTGGCCCATGCCAACAAACTTGGTGGAAATTCATCATGACTTTCAACCCTCCAGGAGTATAATTGTATGATACAGGCTTGTCCGCCTGCCCAGGCGGGAAGCTTGCCATAGCGCTGCCACCCCATCTGATGAGGTTCCTTTACGCTTCCTTCCGGGTGGATAAAGAAATCGTAATTTTCCCAAGCCTGGTAGTTATCCCCTGAAGGCAGGGGAAAATCGAGAAATACCGAGGCATTATAAACATAGGTATCTCCCAACTTTCTATACGGAATCCCATTTTTAGCTTCTATGATTTGTACCCGGTCTCCCACCCCTTGTTCCACATCACCATAAATGCGATCGTTTTCTAAGCGATAGGTGATCATCTGATAAGGATAAGCAATAGGTTTTACTTCCTGACCCTTATATTCTCTAAGTACTTCACCAGTTTCGGGATCTGTATAGGCGAAGGTCTTTCTAGTAAGATGTGTCACTTTTCCATTTGCGTCCTCTGGCCAGATTACAGTAGAGCTGTCAAAGCCAACCATCCCAAACAATTTCTCCCCAGAAGGATAGGCGTAAACTCCCCCCTCTGCCACCCAATGAACGGCTTGTCCCATCCCGGCCCGGGCATTCACCCAAACCTTTAAAGGCTCAGGAGCGTTTTGATAGGAGATTTTGTTCTCCAAGGGATGGAGTGTTTTGGAAGTCTCAGTTTCATTTTCCTCTTTGGTCGTGGTTTCGGTTTTGCATGCTATTAAAACCAGAGGCAAAAGCATGTAGAATTTGAATTTTCTCATAAGCTAAAATTTTGAGCTATTAAAATTGGTAACCCGATCAAAATTTTGTGGGACACAAAAACATTTCTGAACCCTAGAATTGACCTTGTATAAAAATAAGTAAAATTTAGTTAATTTAGTTAATCATTAATATTATTAATTAATATGGCAACGATATTCGCAACACAGGCACCAAGTATTTGCCGTTTCAAAAAGAGTGTTGTTAATTTTTTTAAAAAAAATAGTTAATTAAATTAACAATTAACATAATTAATTATTATATTGGTGTACTAATTTGGCGCAGCAAAGGCCAAAATTTTGAAACAATAGTAACGTTAAACCCCAATAAAGCCTGGCTTAATCAACCAATATTAAACTACTAATTTATACTTTATGACCATGAAAAAATTCGTTAATTTCGCCTGTTTGATCGGCTTTTTTTGCTGCATTTCAGGAGTTTTTGCTCAGACAACCGTTACCGGAACGGTAACGGATGAAGACGGCGTCGGAATTCTAGGCGCAAGCGTACAAGTAAGAGGATCCAATACCGGAAGTGTCACGGATGAACAGGGAAACTATTCTATTCAGGCAAGTCAGGGAGACGTCCTAGAATTCTCCTATCTCGGTTATGGAACTCAAAGAGTTTCTGTAGGGACCTCAACCACCATTAACGTACAGCTTCAACCAGACGTTAGTTATCTTAATGAAGTGGTAGTATCGTCTACCAGAAAACCGGTACGTAAACTACAAGCGACCACAGCGATAAACTCTGTCGGAATCGCCGAAATAGAGTCCAAGATTCCGGAGTCTTTTACAGAAGCCATTGAAAACACTCCTGGTGTAACTGTGGATAATTCCTCAGGTAGGAAGGGAACGTTTAGAATCCGTGGATTTCCAGGCGGGAATATTTACACCACTACCTTAATAGATGGTCTTCCTGCTTCAAATACAGCGAACCTTTCTGCAGGGACTCAGGAATTTTATGGTATCGACCCCAATGTAGAACGTATTGAGGTGGTAAGAGGTGCTGCAGCTACCCTGTTTGGTAGAGCTGCCGCTGCCGGTGCTATCAACATTATTTCGAGAACCGGTGGTGAAAAACACAGCGGCTCATTCGCCTTTACAAAATACAATAATGTATCAGGGCTGGGTCATCAGTACGACGGAGACGTGGACTACAGAGCTGACTGGAATTTAAACGGGCCGCTAAGCGAAAAATGGCGATACAATATCGGGGGTTATGTGATAAATGATTCCGGAAGGAAAGAACAGGCCAATAAGGATGTTGGAGCACAAGTACGTGCTAATTTCGACTGGTTGATTTCTGAGACATCTACTATTCGTTTTTACGCCAGCTACTTTAACAATCAGTTCCAAAATGTAACTGATGCCGTATTTGATTTATCAACCAATGAAATTGCCGATGGCTGGAGTACCCGTAATACCTTTTATAACGATCCAAGTGCTTTGGATAACCCCAACGCCTTCGCCGCCAGTGGAGGGCAACCTGTCTTGGACGTTAATGGAGATCGCATATTAAACAACCCGGCTGATAACCGTGAAGAAACGGTTGGTGGAAGTATTGGTTTTGATGCACTTTTCGACCTGGGAAGCGGCTGGACCTTTAATCAGAAGTTCAAATATCAAGACCTGGATTTTGATGACATTAATGAAATTGGGCTAAGCGGGTTTTTTACCCTTCAAAGTACCCCTTTAAGATTCCAATCTGGCGCCAAAGGACAGGTACAGGATATCATCGCCGAAACCAGGTTATCAAAGTTCATTGAAGGTGCAACTACTGATCACAATATCAGTTTTGGACTGTACTATGGAAATTCGCAAAGAGATCGTTTAGGGCTTAACTATCTGTATAGGACTACTGTTAGCCCAAGGCCCCAGTTTTTTGGCGGATTCTTTGGCCCTCCGGGCCCTTTGTCTGAGACCTTTTCCATTTCAGGAACTACTTCGCATAGAGAGGAAGTCAGTACAGCGCTTTTCCTGGGAGATGAAATGCTGATTAATGACAAGCTGAGTATCAACGTCGCCCTACGCTACGATTGGTTAACTGGTTCGTTTTCAAACAATCCTGAGGAAATACGCAGTAGAGAAATTGATTACGATCCTGCAGAAACCATTGTTAAAGAGATAAAATTTAACGATTTATCAGGATCTATTGGTGCCAACCTGCTGTTGGGTGAGTCTTCTGCCATCTACGCCAATTTCTTACGCGCTTTCTCGCTTCCGGCTGTTACCAATGTAAATCAGGAAGCCCCTGAAGAAAATGAGGTGATTAACAATTTTGAAGTGGGCTACAGAGCAGGATTAGGAGATTTAACGGTAGATGCAACCTTTTTCAGTACGCGAATTAACAATAGAGTTGCCTCAATATTTGACGCCGATCTGGCAGAATTTGTACTAAGACCAGCAGGATCAAACAAAGTATTGGGAGGTGAATTATCATTGATCTATACACCGAAAGCCATAAAAGGACTTCTTATAAGAGGTAGTTACACGCGTCAAAATTCCGAATATGTAGATTTTGTTGTACCCTTGAGTACAAACAGCGCTGGAGAGGTTAACGCAGATGTAAACAACTTATTTGGACTTAATCTGGTAGCAAACGGTACGGCAATTGACGTCGGAGGACTGCAAGTCCAGGAAACTCCTAAAAACCTGTACAATATTACTATTGCTTATAATAGAGACAGATGGGGAGCAGACTTTGGTGGTTTTACCTATACGGGTCAATACGCTGATATTTTCAATCTCTATGACAAACCAGACCTGTCTATCTATAATATAGGTGCCTATGTGACATTCCCTGTGGGTACAGATGAATTAAGATTAAGCTTGCGTGTCAAGAATGTTTTTGAAGGAAGAGCTCCACAAGATCTATTTGTTTCAAGTGCAGATGACAGTACCTTGCTTGAAAGACAAAATAACCCAGACACCACAGGTCGTCTGGCGTGGTCGACATTCCAAAACCCAAAAAGGGTATTGTTCACAGTGGGCTACAAGTTTTAAATACTAGTTATTGCAGGCATGCCAGGTAGCACGCGAAGGTTTCCAAAGAATTGGAGTTTGCTGCCTTCATTCAATATCTGCGAAATTTGAGTTAGTTTAAGTTTTATTAATTGAGATATGGGCACCTGAGGTTAGGCACGGTGCCCATACTCATTTTAAATGCTATTTTTATGAAAAAACTCGTTTTGATTGCCGCCATTCTCTTTTTGATTTCATGTGCCGAAAAGACTTCTTCCGAAGGAAAAAAAGAGCAGGAACAAGTTTCTATGGATTTGAATCTCAACGAAGCTGCAGATAATATGACGGCTTTTGTTAAAGTAAGAGCCTCTTTGAAAGACAATGAAGAAGTAATTTATTATGCCAATGGCAAGATCTATGGTTTTGTTGACGGAGAACGAGACAAGCCATTGATGGGCTTTCAAATGTACAATATAGGCCGCTCTGTAAAGCGGGCAGAAAACAGTTATTACCTGCTTACCAATGAAGTTCTGCTCTATACCGATCTTGCTACAGGTGAAGTACTTGAAAAATTTGAAAATCCCTATACCGGCGAAACGGTAGATGTAGTGCATGTATGGAACTCTCCCGTAAACCAAAAACAAGATCTGGAAGGTAGGTATGGAAAGTGGGGAGTGCCACACCAAAAATTTGGTGATGATATGATTTGTATGAATGCCGATATATTTTTGAAATACCCCTCTCCTTTAACGGTAGAAGAGTTTCCTGAAAATTCGCAGTCTGATAGTTATGAAGCTGCAGAATTATTTCAGTTTTTCTTTTCGGAAAAAGACATGAACGATCCCGAAAAACTAAGCGTTCCCTGTACTATTTCATGGACTCGCCTGGGACCATGGCTGCCATGGCTAAAAATGGGGCAACGACCAGGAAACATGGTATATCAAGGGGCTGGCTATAAGCTAATGGAAACAGAATACGATAAGATGCCAAAGGTATTAACCGAGTACGTCATGGCCAATAAACCAGAGTACAGGCACGCCCCCACGGAGTATACACAACCCAATGAAACCAGCTGGACCTATTTTAAAAAATTAAACTCTAACAACTAAAAAAATGAAAAAAAATCTGTTTGTAGTAATAGTACTATTGGCCTCTTACTGGGCTAATGGTCAAATCACCGAAGTAGAAGGCCTGGAGGCTATGTTAATTCGTATGAAGTCAACATGCGGTACAACAGAGGAAGGTAAAACCAGATTTGGCATGTGGGAAGGTCGCGCCTATAGCCGGGTACCTGGTGAAAAAGACAAGCACTTATTTAATGTTATTGGTATTAATACACGTCAATGTGCTGTAAAAGATGACGAAACCAGAGGCAAAGGTTTCCGAAGTGTTTCACGGGAAATTATGGTTTATCTACATCCTGAAACCAACGAGATTATGGATGTATGGAAAAACCCATGGACTGGTGAAGAAGTAGAAGTAGTACATGTAGCTAACGATCCCGTAAATATGAGAGGCTGGTCATGGGAAAAAGATGAAGAGGGTAATAACACCGCAAAGACCGAATACCGGCATTATGGAAAAATTGCTGTGACCTCGTATGAAATCCCACTTTTCTATGATAATCCACTCGGAAGTGATTATCAGGTATACGTTGGTGGGGCTTATCACGCCATGGAAATTTTTAACACCTATTACGATGCCAAAGAATTTACAGATCCCAACATTAAAAGTTTAAATCAATCCAATATTTCCTGGTCCAGAGTGGCTCAATGGCTACCATGGATGCAAATGGGCAGTAAAAGTGGTATCATGATTTTCAACGCCACAGGTTATAGCACCTTTGATGAAAACGAAATTTGGCCATCACTTAAAAAAGTACTTAGTGAACGATACCCGCTTTATATGACCCCACCACCAATTGATGATGCTCGCCCCAACGAAACTTCCTGGACAGTGTTTAAAAAGCATATGGAGGGTAAAGAACTATTAAAAGTTCGCGGCCGTCACTAATCTGAGCTATACTTCACAATAAAAGTGCTGCGATCTTATTGCCGCAGCACTTTTGGTATTCAATTGATAGGTTAGCCCAACAAGAAGTGGCCCTGGCTGATAACAAGGTAAGCAATGACGTTTGGGAAAAACTTAAGATGGTATATCGCCGGAACAATTTTTCTGGCAACGACCATTAATTATATCGATCGGCAGGCATTGTCTGTCGCCGCTCCTGTTATCCGAAAAGATCTCAATCTCTCTAATGAGCAGTACGGTTGGATTGTCAGCGCTTTTTTACTTGCCTATGCCATAATGCAATTAGTTTCCGGGATACTTATAGATAAGGTAGGGACCAAAAAAGGGTTCAGTCTTGCGGTAATCTGGTGGTCTATTGCAAATATGTTACATGCCTTTGGTCAGGGAGTGGCCAGTCTGGGTATTTTCCGTTTTCTTTTAGGTATTGGAGAGGCTGGCAACTATCCGGCGGCGATGAAGGCCATTTCAGAATGGTTTCCCAAAAAAGAACGTAGCAAGGCCGTAGGCATTTTAAATATGGGGCCCGGAATGGGGGCAATTATTGCACCACCACTTATGGCCTGGCTCATCTTGTCATTTGGCTGGAAAATGGCCTTTGTAATCACAGGGGGATTGGGATTTATCTGGCTGATCCTATGGCGGTCTATTTACCATTCACCAGAAAAACATCCCAAAATTTCCGAAGAGGAATTGTCGCATATTCAAAAAGATAGCACCGAGGAATTCCAGGCAGCTAAGGGTTCCTGGCTACAGTACTTTAAATACAAAGAAGTATGGGGAATGGCTTTATCACGTTTTGTCTCAGACGGGGTCTTTTACTTTTTCGTCTTCTGGCTTCCCTCCTGGTTGGCCGATGAAAAGGGGTTTGGCCTTGTAGAAATCGGGATGTTTGCCTGGATCCCTTTTGTTCTTTCAGACATTGGAAGCTTTACCGGGGGTTGGGCTAGTAGTCATTTGATGAACCGGGGGCTTTCCCTGGACGCCTCCAGAAAGTGGACAATTTGGATTGGAGCTGTACTCGTAATCCCAATATTAGGGTGTCTGTATATCGAATCACCTTATTGGGCAATAGCCCTCATCAGTTTCGCACTGTTCGCCACACAGTTTAAACAAGCCGCCCTTTTTACGCTTCCAATAGATTTATTTTCAAGGAAACACGCCGCATCGGTTTGGGGAATATCAGGGTCGGCAGGGAGTTTTGGAGCCATGCTATTCACGCCACTTATAGGTTGGCTTGTAGATACCATTTCGTATGCCCCGGTTTTTGTGATTGTATCCTTCTTACATGTACTGTCTGCAGTAGTCATTGTGTTATTTATTCCTAAAATTAAGGCCATTAAATAAGTTAGTTATGAATAAGCTAAACCTAATATTTCCCGCTGTCCTTCACTGCGTATTGGGCATCTTCCTTACTGGAAGCTTCAATTCTAAAACCAAAGCAATTACGACCGATCGGGAACATGAACATCTTATACTCCCAGATTCTATCAATACATTGGAAAGAGAATTAAATGAGCTTTTAGAGTGGTTTCCTGGAGAATATGATAATCACCAACAGGTGTATAAGGAAGCCGTATTGAATCTTCCTAAGGAAAAAAGACATCGGCAAACCCACCATATTTTTTTTCCGGTAGAATTTGATTTTATGCCAGGCCGGGAGCTTTACGCCCAACAATCGCAACACTACAACCTGGATGATATCTATCGGCAACGCATTTATTCTTTTACCATTGATAAAGACGAACAGGCGATCAGATTAACTATTTATACTCCCAAAGAACCACTACAGCTTAAAAACGCGCATCTTGACCCAAGCATTTTTAAGACATTAAAAGCGGAAGATTTCTTTCTTAAGCCCGGATGTGAGGTATACTGGAAAAAAACAGGAGACCATTTCAGGGGATATCTAAAGGAAAATGCCTGTAGTTATTTTTCGAAGAAATTCAACACAAGGGTTTATTTAAATGAGACCCTTATTTTGAGAAAAGATGCTTTATTGTTAGATGACAGGGCTGTAGATGGTGAAGGAAATCTTGTATTTGGGGTAGATGATAAGGGTCCGACCATTAATTTGAAGGAAAAGCCCTGTAAATGAGTAAATTTCAGAATAGTTTCACAGACAATTTCTTAAAACACAACCCATATGAGATCAATCCTTATATTTTTTATTTCCCTTATACTTCTGGCAGCCTGTAAAGATGGAAGTGCTAACAAAGAGCAGAAGGAAAAGGAAGAGTTAACCGCCACTGATATCATGGAAAAAGCCCATCAAAAAGCTGGGGGTGATTTCTGGAAAAGACCAGAAAGTCTCACTCTAAAAGGCTATGGTCTTTTTTATGAAAATGGAACCCCACTTAAGAACGAGACGCATAATATGTGGCGTGTTTTTGAAGATGAAAAAAGTGATGCGCATAAGGCGAATGGAAAGGTACGAATAGAATCGTTTCGCAACGGAAAACCCTTCTTTGTTGTTACCTACGATGGCCAAAACACCTATGATCTCAGAGGAAAGCAAGAAGCTTCCGCCGCAGATAAACGCTGGGCTTCCAACTTCGGTTATGGCGTAATTCGCCATGCTCTTGATGAGGGCTATATACTAAGAAAAGAAGTTGATGATACTATAAACTCCCAGGCGGTTTATCGAATAAAAGTTATCGACAAAAATAAAGGTGAGACCTTCTTCGGAATTGCAAAAGACGATTTTAAGATCGTAAAGGTCGCCTTCAATACACCCAGGGGATGGCATGAACGCATCTATTCTAACTTCTTTGAAAAAAAACAGTATTCCTGGTTGCAATCCGGCAGGGTTCAGCTTTACTATAACAAGAAGATTGCCAATGAAATTTTTTGGGAAGATTTTGAAGTGAATGAGCAACTCCCTGATAGTTTATTTGTATTAAACAGAGATGAATATGAAAAATAAGCGCCTTGTCCTTGCGGCTCGTCCTGAAGGTTTGTTGATAAAACAAACAGATTTTAAAATGGAAGAGGTTGAACTGCAGCCACTAAAAGAAGGTGAGTTTCTGATTAAGGTCCTCTATTTATCTGTTGCGCCAGTAATGAAATTCTATATGCAAGACGGGGCAGGGATTGAAGCTCCCATGCAATTTGGAGATACCATGCGAGGTCGCGGCGTGGGGGAAGTTGTTGAAAGTAAAAACCAGCACTTTCAGGTGGGTGATATCGTTCAGGGAAAATGCGGATGGCAAGAATACAAAATATGTGACGGAACACCTTACCATATGATGTACAAGGTAAAACAACGGAAAGTTTCATATTCTACGGCACTTGGCGTGCTGGGAATGACAGGTTTTACCTCCTATTTTGGATTATATCAGGTTGGCGAACTGCAAGAGGGAGATAATGTGTTGGTCTCCGCCGCCACAGGGGGTGTGGGGTCCAATGTTGGTAGCTTGGCCAAAATTAAGGGAGCCAAAGCGGTTGGCTTGGCAAGCACAGATGAAAAGTGCCGTCTGCTTACCAAAAAATTGGGATATTATGGAGCTATTAACTATAAGAAAGAAGATGTCAGCAAACGTATTGATCACTTTTTCCCTGAGGGCATTGATGTCTACTTTGACAATGTAGGTGCTGAAATATTGGACACTGCTTTAAGTAAAATACGACGTTATGCAAGAATTGTCCTTTGCGGGCGCATATCGCAATATGAAAAGGCACAAGACAGTTCGGGCTATGACTTAAAAAACTGGTACCGATTAGGGTTAACCAGATCTAAAATGCAAGGCTTTTTTATTTATGATTTTGAAGACCAGTTTGAAAAGGCGGAAGCAGAAATGGCACATTGGATACAGGAAGGCAAGCTAAGCTATCAGGAAGACATTTTAGAAGGCCTGGATCAAATGCCAACTGCCTTGAACCGGCTGTTTCAACGTAAGAATGTCGGGAAACAATTAGTTAAGATTAGCGATTAGGGTTATGGGTAAAAACCGGCAACTAGTAGTACATTCTTTTGCTAATACCATTAGAGAAGCAGTAACACTTTCAGAAAGTCCAATCCCGGAGGTTAAATCTGACCAGGTTCTAGTAAAGAACACTTATGTGGGGATCAATGCACTCTACGACAGAGAACTCTATCGCGGCAGAATATCTTATATCCCTGTAGATTTGCCATATGTCTATGGCGTTGAAGCGGTAGGCAAGGTTGTTGCGGTGGGCAATGAAGTAAGTGGTGTTTCGGTAGGAGCTGCCGTGTCAACCGTCAAAGTAGGCACTGCCTATCAAGAATATCAGGTAGTGCACAAAGAAAATGTTGTTATTATACCCGAAGCAACTCCAGAATATTTAACCTTAAACCCCACAGGCGTATCGGCCTATCTGGCCCTAAAAAAAGTAGCGGAACTTCAGAAAGGTGAAATTATCGTGGTTTCAGCGGCTGCAGGTGGTTTAGGACATATAATTGTGCAACTGGCAAAACAAAAAGACTGCCATGTAGTAGCAATCTGTGGAACCGAACAAAAGGAAGAATTATTACGAGGCTTGCAATGTTGCGACCAAATTATTAACCATCGGGCGGAAAATGTATCGGAAGTATTGGCCAAAGAATACAAGGCCAAAATTGATGTCGCTTTCGACTCTGTTGGCCGCTATATGTTTGATGCTTTTTTAGCAAATCTGGCGCCCTTGGGGCGTTTAGTGGTTAGCGGACTTGCTACGGAAATTAACGCAGGACAGTTTGAAAAAATCCATGCGCCCAGAGTCTATGAAAGTATTTATTGGAAAGGTGCATCCATAAGGTGTTTTATGAATCATTTATATAGAGAGGAACACCCTGAAGCAAGGAGGATACTGTTTGACCAGTACCAGAAAGAAGTACTCCAGGTAAAAGTAGACCCCACAAAGTTCGTTGGCATTGAATCTATCATCGACGCCTCTGAATATTTGTTGGCCGGCAAGAGTTGTGGTAAAGTGGTGGTTAGGATATAAGGCATATCTCAAATCCACTCTATTTGGTCACACTATTGTCATCCTAAAGAAAAATTTACAATTCCCCTTCCTCAAATCCATCCATGGTCTCCGGATGTGATGTTTGAATAAGCATTGCTTTTTTTCTAAAAAATCGAAGAAAGCCCGCATCACCCATGCGAGAGCCATTTATACCAGACTCTTTGAAGGAATTTTTTTCAGCATCATAGACCTTATTAGTTAAACTGCCATCATTAATGCTAATGGCACCTGCCTCAATCCGCGAAGCAATTTCCAGTGCTTTCTCAGTGTCTTTTGAGAACACTGAAGCAGACAAACCAAATATGCTGTCGTTGGCAAGGGTAACTGCTTCCTCCTCGGTGGAAAAGGCCATAACAGGAATTAGCGGACCAAAAGTCTCTTCTGTCATCACTTTCATATCGTGGTTAACATCAATCATCACCGTAGGACGGCACCAAAGACCCCCATCAATGTTCTCAACAGCGCCTCCTGTCAATACCCTGGCACCCTTCTGTATTGCATCCTCAATCTGATCCTGAATTTTATGGGCCTGTTGTTCAAAGATCAAAGGACCCATTTGCCCTTCTTCCGGATTAACTGTTAAAGTTACCGCAGCGGCCTTTTCGGTAATCTCAGCAACAAATTTGTCATATATTTTTTCCGAGACATAAATGCGCTCCAGAGACTGGCAGGCCTGGCCGGTGGCTCCTGCAGCGCTCCGCAACACAGCATCAGTAGACACCTCTAAATCCGCATCTTCCAAAACAATGCCGGGATCCTTTCCTCCAAGCTCTAAAAAAGCGGGAATAAAACGTTCGGCACAAACTGCACCTATTTTTTTACCAGTAGGGACACTTCCAGTAAAGCAAATAGCATCTGCACTTTGAACCACGGCTTTTCCAGATTCAGCACCCCCCCTTACCAGTTTAAGCACCTTTGCCAGTTCAGGAACCGCACTAATGCTTTTTTCAAGTCCGTCCATAAAGCGTGGAGTAACCTCGCTGGGCTTTAACAAAACTCCGCTTCCCGCGAGTAAGGCGGGAACGGTATCGATCAAAGCCAGGAGCAGTGGAAAATTCCATGGACTTATAACTCCTACAAGCGAATAAGGAACCCACTGTTGTTGTATCAATACCGTATTGGCAGATGCTGAGGGTCTCTGCTCCGGAGGGTCTAATAATTGAGGAGCTCTATAACACCAGGCCTGTATTAAACCCATAATTCCCTGAACTTCGACTGTGGCGATCCTCTTCCGAGCCGTATCACTGCTCAGCTGCTCACTGATCTCATCTTGAAATTCTTTTATGCTTTTCAACCAATTTTGCAATACTTCAACCCTCTTGGATATACCCAGTTTGCGCCAGTCTGCTTGTGCAGACCTGATCTCATGCGCCTTTTGATCAATATTTTGTTTGGTATCCTCAATCAGCTCATAATCGTATTGTCCGGTTCTTGGATTTCTAATTTTCATTCCCTTTGAACTTATCTTTAAATGTATTACGCTTTCCTTTATCCTGCAACTGTGTAGCAAATCCATCGTATTTTGCAAAAATAGATTTACATTAGAACAAGAAAACCGCAATTTCTCAAAGTTACAAAATAGTTAACTATATTAATCATTAATTATATTAACTTTTTTTGTATTTTTAGGGTTTCAATAGTAGTATTTCTATGAGGGTAATTCTTGAAGAACAAGGTTTAAGAGACGGGCTGCAAACATTGTCTAAGCTCATTCCTACCGAAAAAAAACTGGAATACGTTGACCGCCTGGTAGCCTCAGGAATTCAAAGGATTCAGATTGCCTCCTTTGTACACCCCAAGCTCGTACCCCAAATGGCCGACGCCGAGGAGATCTGCAAAAGAGTTAATCGCAAACCTGGAGTCGTATACAGTGGGCTAGTACTAAATTTAAAGGGTGTTGAACGAGGTATTTCGGCAGGTTTAGATCACCTGGCCTGTTCTATTTCGGTCAGCGACACCCACAGTCAAAAGAATGCCAGGCTTACATTACAGCAGGCTAAAACAGCCTTTAAGGAAATGGTGGCACTTGCCAGGACCAATGGAATCAACGTTAGAGGAGGTATCCAGTGCGTTTTTGGATGCCGTTATGAAGGAAAAATAGAAGAAGCCCAGGTACTTGATATGGTTGATCATCATTTGGATGCTGGGATTGACGAATTGGCCTTGGCAGATTCAACAGGTATGGGGAATCCTTCGGCCTTACGGAATTTGATGGAAAAAGTGGTGGAAAGGGCTAATGGAATTCCTGTGATACTACACTTACACAATACCGAAAATAAGGGTTACGCTAATGTTTATGCCGCGCTCGAAGCCGGGGTTCGTATTTTTGATACGGCCTTTGGAGGCCTGGGTGGGTGCCCTTTTATTAAAAGCGCTACTGGAAATATCGCCACTGAGGATACGGCACATATGCTTAGCCAAATGGGCTATGAAACCGGAATCAATATTCATGAAGTAGCACAGGTGAGTCTCGACATGGAAGACATCCTGGAGCACAAACTTCCCGGACAGCTCTACCGTTTGTTAGATAATAATGACATAAAATTGATCTGATGGGACAGACTATTTCTGAAAAGATACTATCAAACCACGTGGGGAAAAAGGTCTATGCAGGAGAACTGGTGGTGACCGAGGTTGACGGAGTGATGGCAACAGACACTACCGCCCCTTTAGCCATAAAAGCCTTTGAAGAAATGGGGGGTCAGGAGGTTTTTGATCCTAAAAAGTTTGCACTCATTATAGACCATGCTGCGCCCTCACCTAATGAACGAATCGCAAATCTTCACAAGTTAATGAGAGATTTTGCGAGATCGCAAAACAGCAGGTTATTTGAGATCGGAGAAGGAATCTGTCATCAGGTGATGGTAGAACACAACTACGTCAAGCCTGGCGATATTTTTATTGGAGCCGATTCGCATACTCCCACTTACGGAGCGCTTAACGCCTTTGCCTGCGGGGTAGGATCCACAGATTTGGCGGCCGTAATGATGACTGGAAAAATATGGCTAAAAGTGCCTCAAACCATTCGTATTCAATGTAGTGGCAAGCTTCAGGAAGGCGTTACTGCTAAAGATCTTATCCTATTTCTAGTAGGTAAGGTTACCGTATCAGGGGCTACTTATCAGGCTATAGAATTTTGCGGGGAGGCTTTTGAAGGTTTAAGTCTTTCAAGTAGAATGACCATTGCCAATATGTCTTCCGAAATGGGTGCTAAAACCGGAATTGTGCATCCTGATGGTCTGCAACTCGATTATGATTTCGCCGCTGTAGTTCCAGACGCAGATGCCCAATACATCAGCACCTTTGAGTTTGACGTTTCCGGTTTAGAACCCCAGGTAAGTGCACCCGAATCACCTGATAATGTACACAATATCTCAAATTACGAAGGCACAAAAATTGACTATGCATTTATTGGAACCTGTTGCAACGGCCGTTTAGAAGATATCGACATAGCAGCTGAAATTCTACGCGGCAAAAAAATTCACAACAATGTACGCATGGTGATTGCGCCTGCCTCACAAAGTGTTTTGTTAGATGGAATTGCCAATGGAAGTATTGCTACCCTTATCGCTGCTGGAGCCTCATTAATCACGTCGGGCTGCGGTCCCTGCGTAGGAACACATCAGGGAGTGCCGGCTGATGGAGAAGTGGTCATTTCTGCAGCAAACAGAAATTTTAGGGGGCGAATGGGAAACCCCAATTCGAATATTTACCTGGGAGCACCAGCCACAGTTGCCGCCTCGGCACTTGAAGGTAAAATTACCAATCCAAAAAAATACCTCTCATGAGCGAAAAGATAAGCCCCAAAATGAGATCTCAGTGCCATGCTTATGGTGACCATATAGATACAGACCGAATCATTCCGGGAAAGTATACCAAGACTTTAGACCTTTCAACTCTTGCCGACCACGTTTTAGAAGATCTTGATCCCAACTTTCGCCATATTGTAAAAAAAGGAGATATTTTGGTGGCCGGAGTCAATTTCGGATGTGGTTCATCAAGGGAACAAGCCCCTCTGGCACTCAAAAATTCTGGGGTAGCAGCGGTGGTAGCAAAGGACTTTGCCCGAATTTTTTTTAGGAATGCCATCAATATAGGGTTACCGGTTCTTGAAATAGGTGAGCACAACATCCAAAAAGGGGCGGATATAGAACTTGATCTTCGGGAAGGATGGGTTATAGATCATACGGCGAACAAAAAGTATAAGGCTACCAAGCTTCCCGATATTATGTTGGCAATTTTATCAGATGGTGGTCTGGTACCATATCTTAAAAAACATGGAAACTATTCCATATAAAATATGAGTAGGATAAGTTCAATAACAAATCCGGGAAATCACGAACTAAAAGACCTTTTTAGCTCGGCTGAGGCCTGGATGGGGTTTTTGCCGAATGACGGATTGCTAATGGCTCACAAGCCAGAAATGCTTCAGGCTTTTTTTGGCCTGGCCAAAGCCGTTTACGCAGATGGTAAAATTGACGCTGGACTTAAGCGACTAATAGGTAATATTAGCAGTATGGTAGCTGGATGCATATACTGTAGCGCACATACATCCTACGGAGGAAGCAGACAGGGAGTCTCTGAGGAAAAATTAAAAGCCGTTTGGGAGTTTGAAACCTCTCCCCTTTTTTCGGAAAAGGAAAGGGCAGCCTTAAATATTGCCCTAAAAGCATCCATGGTTCCAAACCAGGTCAGCGATTCTGATTTTGATCGATTGAAAATCCATTATGCAGAAGAAGCCATTATTGAAATTGTTGGGGTAATCTCTCTTTTTGGGTTTTTAAACAGATGGAACACTACTTTAGATACCGCCCTGGAGTCTGCACCCAAACATTTTTACGAAAGCATAAAAAGAGATCATGATGGATAGCATGCCCCTAAAAGGACTGAAAGTTTTAGAATTTACCCACGCAGTGATGGGGCCATGTACGGGATTGCTCCTGGCCGATATGGGTGCCGATGTTGTCCATGTAGAGCCGGTAAATGGAGATAATACTCGTAGGTTGCAGGGTTTTGGCACCGGATACTTCTGGTTCTATAATAGAAATAAAAGGAGTTTGGCTATAGACCTCAAATCTAAACAGGGTAAAGAGCTCATTTACGATTTGGTAAAGGAGTACGACATCGTGGTTGAAAATTTCGGGCCGGGGACCATGGATCGCCTAGGGCTTGGGTATGAACATCTAAAAAATCTGAATAAGGGCCTTATTTATTGTTCGCTAAAAGGTTTCCTAAGTGGCCCATATGAAAAAAGGCATGCCATGGATGAAGTTGTGCAAATGATGGGAGGACTTGCTTACATGACAGGTCGTGAAGGAGATCCTTTGAGAGCGGGCACATCGGTAATTGATATTACAGGGGGAATGTTTGGTTACATTGGTATTCTGCAGGCACTATACGAAAGAGAGAAAACGGGAGAAGGTGGGTTCGTAAAATCTGCTCTTTTTGAAACTTGTTCTTTTTTGATGGGGCAGCATATGGCTTATGCCTCACAGATAGATTATCAAATTCCACCCATGCCGTCAAGAGTAAGCGCGTGGTCTGTCTATAAGGTGTTTGATACCAAAGACCATCAAAAAGTTTTTGTTGGTATCATTAGTGAGAAGCACTGGTTACGTTTTTGTGAGGTTTTTGAGTGGAATGATTGGCTTAAAGATGAGCGCCTGGCTACAAATAATCTTAGAATTGACGAAAGGGAATGGTTTGTACCAGAACTGGAAGGGCGCCTAAAAGAATTCAGCAAAGAGGAAATTATTGCGCGCTGTGATAAGGGTCATATCCCTTTTGCCCCAATAAGCAGACCAGAAGATCTTTTTGACGATGTACAACTCAATGAGGGAAATAGCCTGATCGAAGTAGAGATGGGCAATGGAAAAACCAC
>CBDBVE010000022.1:0-93226 GCA_965212595.1 Flavobacteriaceae bacterium | reverse complement strand
ACGAGCAACTTGGTATTCGGCATATTTGCCATCATCATCTTCGCTACAGGAAGTAAATGACAATGCAAACACAGTGATTAGGAGCACAAATGTTCTTTTCATAGCTTGTTTAAAAATTGTTGTTTGTTGTAAAATCAGATACGGCCCTTTGGGTAAAGTTGCGTAATATTTGACAAATAATTAACTGTCAAATTGTCACGAATTCTTATAATGTACTATCTTTGCTGATCCTCCGGGGAAACGGATCAAAGAAAAAATGCATGGAGAAAGTGATCGATGAATCAATACAGGGTACGGCCCTTATTCTTGAGGATAAAAACAAGAATGCCCGCAAGCTTTACATAGAAAGTTATGGCTGTCAGATGAATTTCTCTGACAGTGAGATTGTGGCTTCCATTCTTGCCAAGGAGGCTTTAATACCACCCAGATATTGGAGGAAGCAGACCTGGTTCTGGTAAATACCTGCTCTATTCGGGAGAAGGCAGAGTTGACGGTAAGAAAACGCCTGGAAAAGTTCAATGCCGTAAAGAAAACAAAGCCTCATCTAAAAGTTGGCGTGCTTGGTTGTATGGCAGAGCGATTAAAAAGTCAGTTGCTCGAAGAGGAAAAGATTGTAGACATGGTCGTAGGGCCAGATGCCTATAAAGACCTTCCTAACCTTATAGAAGAAGTGGATGCTGGACGCAACGCCGTAAACGTCATTCTTTCTAAAGAAGAGACCTATGGAGATGTAGCGCCTGTTCGGTTAAACTCCAATGGTGTAACCGCCTTCGTGTCTATTACCCGCGGATGTGACAATATGTGCACATTTTGCGTAGTTCCATTTACTCGTGGCCGGGAGCGGAGCAGAGATCCGCAATCTATTCTTTCTGAAGTAAATCAACTTTGGGAGAACGGTTACAGGGAGGTAACATTGCTCGGGCAAAATGTAGATAGTTATATATGGTATGGAGGAGGTTTGAAAAAGGATTTTGAGAAGGCTTCCGAAATACAGAAGGCCACCGCAGTGAATTTTGCTAAACTTCTGGAAATGGTAGCGATTGCCCAACCCAAAATGCGTATCCGCTTTTCTACTTCGAACCCTCAAGACATGACATTAGATGTTATCGAGACTATGGCTCAGCATCAGAACATTTGTAAGTACATTCACCTGCCTGTTCAGAGTGGGAGTGACAGGATTTTAAAAGCGATGAACAGACTACATACACGAAAAGAATATTTTGAACTGATAGACAACATCCGAGAAATCATCCCGGACTGCGCCATTAGCCAGGATATGATTTCAGGTTTCCCTACAGAAACCGAGGAAGATCATAAGGACACGCTGTCCTTGATGGAGTATGTAAAGTACGATTTCGGTTTTATGTTCGCTTATTCTGAAAGACCGGGGACTCTGGCCGAGCGAAAAATGGAAGATGATATTCCCCGAAGAAACCAAGAAAAGAAGATTGAGGGAAATTATCGCTTTACAGCAAAAGCACGGACTGCTTAGAACACAACAGCACCTTGGTAAGGTGGAAGAAGTATTGATAGAGGGAGTATCAAAAAAAGTCTGATCAACACTGGATGGGACGTAACTCGCAAAACACCGTAGTAGTCTTCCCCAAGGAAAGTTATAAGGTTGGCGAATTTGTCCACGTAAAAATTAACGATTGTACTTCTGCCACACTTCTGGGTGAGGCAGTTGGTTATTTGGAGAACAACTAGAGATGGAAAAACGTACAGTCTATAAAACAGCGTTTCGAAATCATAGGGAACGATGTTAAACTAAATCGCGCAATTGAGAAGGCCATTCAGGTTGCACCTACCGATATTTCGGTATTGGTGACAGGTGAAAGTGGCGTTGGTAAAGAAGCTGTACCTAAAATCATTCATTCCTTATCTCACAGAAAACACGCTAAATACATTGCTGTTAACTGTGGCGCCATTCCTGAAGGGACTATTGATAGTGAGTTATTTGGGCATGAAAAAGGCGCTTTTACAGGAGCCACACAAACGCGTAGCGGTTACTTTGAAGTAGCGGACGGCGGTACCATATTCTTAGATGAAGTTGGAGAACTCCCGCTTACCACTCAGGTGCGTTTACTACGTGTGCTGGAAAATGGTGAATTTCTTAAGGTAGGTTCTTCTCAGGTACAGAAAACTGATGTCAGGATAGTGGCGGCTACCAATATGAATATGGTAGAAGCCATTAAGAAAGGGAAGTTTTAGAGAAGATCTCTATTACAGGTTAAGTACTGTGGAAATTAATATCCCTCCCCTAAGAGAACGCAAGGGGGATATCCACTTGTTGTTTCGGAAATTTGCCTCTGATTTTGGGCAGAAATATAAAAATGCCTACGATTCGTTTAGAGGAATGAGGCTATTCAATTACTACTCAAATACCGATGGCCTGGTAACATCAGGCAATTGCGAAATGTCGCAGAACAAATTTTCTGTACTTGAAGAGGACAGAAGTGTTTCCCTGCCTACTTTAAACGGTTACCTTCCTAATGCCGGAGATTCTAATCTGCCGGCAGTGATTAATAAGGATTCGGGCGATAGTAATTTTAACAACGAAAGGGAAATTCTGTATAAGGTCTTATTTGATATGAAAGCTGACCTCAACGACCTTAAAAAACTTACTCTTTCGTTATTAAAGTCTAATGACACCGAAAAGATCCAGGAAGAAAACGAAACGCTGATCCGAAAAATTTATGGCACAAATGGAGAACAGGTGGAAGAAGAGAAAAGAACTCCGCTTGAAGTATTGCCACTTCCAGAACCTGCCATAGAAGCTACTCCGGTAGTACCACAGGAAGATAAATACCATTTTGCCGAAGAGATCCAGGAAGAAGAGACCCTTTCTTTACAGGAGAAAGAAATAGAGCTTATTAAGAAATCGCTCGAACGAAACAGGGGAAAGCGGAAGGCGGCTGCGGCAGAGTTGGGAATTTCGGAACGGACGTTGTACCGAAAGATAAAGCAGTACGATTTGTAGCGGCGCTGGGCTTGAAGCAGGGCGCAAGATGTTGGAATTTAGAATTTAGAATTTAGAATTTAGAATTTAATGAATATTACAAAAAGAATAAAAGCCTTAAGTTGTCTTGTGGCTTACGCTTAGCCTCTCTAGCTGCGGTAATATATAATTTTACGGGAGGAGATGTGGGAACAGCCCAGACTTTTTCAGGTCAACTACTTTCAAAATTATGCCTCTCAAAGCCCCGGTTCTACCTTTGATCCGGGATTGGATAGGGAATTTACCCTTGCTCTTCAAGACTTGATTCTCAATCAGACCAGCCTGGATCTGGTAACTTCAAGTGGCGATTTGCTCTATGAAGGCGAGATAGTTGAGTACCGGGTTTCTCCTATGACGGCGACGGCAGAGCAACGGGCCGCGCAAAATAGGCTGAGTGTTTCCGTAAATGTGAGGTTTTTTAACCGCACAAAAGAGGATGTGGACTTTGAACAACGCTTCTCTTTCTTCTTTGACTACGATGCCAACTCACAATTAGCCACTGTACGGGACGAAGCTCACCAGGTGATTTTTTGAACGCATCAACCAGGATATTTTTAATGCATCCCTGGCAGATTGGTAGATCTGATAAGGACTAGGTCATTGAACACTAGGGTTTCGGGGAAAATCAGTAATCAGTAATTTACAATTCTCCCCTCCATTTGTATGTTTTCTGCATTGAAATTACAATGAATGCTTTTACTTTAATTAGGGGTGGGGTTAGAACCCCAAACAAAGCAGATGTCAAATTTTAGCTGGATTAAACCCAAATCCATAAGACTAGTCTTTTTGCGTAAACAGCCCGGTTGCTATCTCCATTAGCTCTCGGACAAAATTTAGGCTCTTGTCCCCAAAATGCGTACCTTAGGCCTCCTTTTCATCCTATGAAAGTTTCAGATTTTACATACTTACTACAGCATCCTGACAAGGTTGTTGACCCTGTTCAAGCCAAACAGCTCGAAGAAGTATTGGAAGAATACCCCTATTTCCAGGCGGCAAGAGCACTTCATTTAAAAGGACTTAAAAACCTAAATAGTTTTAAGTACAATGGGGCTTTAAAAGTTACAGCAGCCTATACCGCAGACCGAGACATCCTTTTTGATTTTATCACTTCTCAGGAATTCCTTCAAAATAGTATCGCGGATACCATTTCGGGTAAGACCACGCCCCTTGGTGAACAAGAAATTATTTCGGAAGAGGTGGTCCCGGACGAAGAGGGTGGAACTGCCTTGATTGAAGAATCTGAAGACCTTCCTTTACCGCGTTCTGCAGAAGATGCAGATACTATTTTAGACCCGGCGCTATTTAAGTCTAAAGACCCAAAGGTTGATAAAGCCATAGCAGAGGCCAAAAGAAAAGCTGAAGAAGAATTAGAACTTGGAAGGCCATTGCATTTTACGAAGAAGGAAAGATATTCATTTGGTGAATGGTTGCAACTAACATCCCTTAAAGCTGTTAAAAGACAGGATGGGGACGTAAGCTCTGAAGAGGGGCCAACAAATATCAATTTCCCTTTGGAAGATGATGAAAAGAAGAAAAAGTTCGACCTTATCGACAAGTTTATCGCAGATAATCCTAAGATCATCCCGGATGAGAATGCTAGCCCTAAGGTGGATATAAAAGATTCTGTAAAACTCGATAAAAATGAGTTGATGACAGAGACTCTTGCCAAAGTATATCTAGAACAGAAAAAGTACAAAAAGGCCATCCAGGCCTATAAGATTTTAAGTTTGAAATATCCGGAAAAAAGTGGTTTCTTTGCAGACCGAATTAAAGCGGTTGAAAAAATACAACAAGAAAATCACGAATAAATGAGTACATTTTCGATATTCTTGATTCTGATCATTGTAGTTTGCTTTCTCTTGGTTTTGGTCGTAATGGTACAAAACCCAAAAGGAGGCGGATTATCATCTTCTTTCGGAGGTGGCGGAAATCAAGTAGTTGGGGGAGTAAAGAAGACTGGAGACTTTTTGGATAAAAGTACATGGACACTGGCTACATTGCTTATTGTTTTAATTCTACTATCTAATGTAGCCCTTAAGGGAAATTTTGAAAGCGCAGACTCTAAACTATTAGAGGGAGACGGTATTGAAAATACAATCCCAGAAGAGGTTCCGGAAGAGGTTCCGGCTACTGACGGAAATCTACCGGGAGACTCAATTCAATAGCGTATTGACAGAATTTGTTTTAAAATGCCAGCATAAATGACAAGCTGGCATTTTTTGTTTAACAATCTGTCAGTTTTCATGCAATGGCACAATTTCTGTCAAAAGAAAACGTGAAAAAATAAAATCTAAAAACAAAATCAATATGGCTAAAGTTAATATTAAACCACTAGCAGATAGGGTCCTCATTGAACCCATGGCAGCCGAAACCAAGACCGCATCTGGCATCTACATCCCGGATACAGCAAAGGAAAAACCACAAAAAGGCAAAGTTGTCGCAGTTGGCCCAGGCACCAAGGATGAACAAATGACTGTAAAAGTTGGTGATAGCGTACTTTATGGAAAGTTTGCAGGAACCGAATTAAAACTTGAAGGGGCTGATTATTTGATGATGAGAGAAAGTGACATTTTAGCAATTGTATAACTAATCACAAATTCCAAAAGCCAAATTCCAAAAACAAGGTTTGGAATTTGTGGTTTGGAGCTTGGAATTTAAATTTTAAAATAAAATTTCAATTATGGCAAAAGATATAAAATTTGACATTGATGCGCGCGATGGCCTTAGAAGAGGGGTCGATGCCCTGGCCAATGCGGTAAAAGTTACCTTAGGACCTAAGGGAAGAAACGTAATTGTAAGCAAATCTTTCGGGGCTCCACAGGTCACCAAGGATGGGGTAACCGTAGCAAAGGAAATAGAGTTGGCAGACGCGCTCGAAGATATGGGAGCACAGATGGTTAAAGAAGTTGCTTCTAAGACAAATGACCTCGCTGGTGATGGAACCACTACAGCTACCGTATTAGCCCAGGCAATTGTAAAGGAAGGTCTTAAGAACGTTGCTGCCGGCGCCAACCCGATGGATCTCAAAAGAGGTATTGATAAAGCGGTAACTGCCGTTGTGGACAATCTTTCTAAACAATCCAAAAAAGTTGGAGACTCATCAGAAAAAATTACTCAGGTAGCCGCTATTTCATCTAACAACGATGAAACAATTGGAGCGCTTATTTCTGAAGCTTTCGAGAAAGTAGGTAAAGAAGGTGTTATCACTGTAGAGGAAGCAAAAGGAACAGATACCTATGTAGATGTGGTAGAGGGAATGCAATTTGACAGAGGATACCTTTCTCCTTACTTCGTTACCGATTCAGAGAAAATGACTGCCGATCTAGACAGTCCATATATCTTGTTATTTGATAAGAAGATCTCCACCATGAAAGATCTCCTTCCGGTACTTGAGCCTGTAGCACAGTCTGGAAAGCCGTTACTGATCATTGCGGAGGACGTAGATGGAGAAGCACTGGCTACTTTAGTGGTAAACAAACTAAGAGGTTCACTTAAGATTGCAGCTGTTAAAGCTCCTGGCTTTGGAGACAGAAGAAAGGCTATGCTTGAAGACATCGCAATTCTTACTAACGGAACGGTAATTTCTGAAGAAAGAGGATTCTCTTTAGAAAACACTACCATTGATATGTTGGGTAGTTGTGAAAAAATTACAATAGACAAGGACAATACTACTATTGTAAATGGTTCTGGAACTGCTAAAAACATTAAAACCAGAGTAAATCAAATTAAGTCTCAAATAGAGACTACCACTTCAGATTACGATAAGGAAAAACTTCAGGAACGTTTGGCCAAATTGGCCGGAGGTGTAGCCGTACTATATGTCGGTGCTGCCTCTGAAGTGGAAATGAAAGAAAAGAAAGATCGTGTAGACGATGCGCTTCACGCTACGAGAGCAGCGGTTGAGGAAGGTATCGTTGCCGGAGGGGGTGTTGCATTGGTTAGAGCTCAGAAGGTACTTTCTAAAGTTGATGTTGAAAATGCAGATGAAGAAACCGGACTTCAAATCGTGGCCAGAGCCATTGAATCTCCACTTAGAACCATTGTTGAAAATGCAGGTGGTGAAGGTTCTGTTGTAGTATCTAAAGTAAATGAAGGAAAGGGAGATTTTGGATACGACGCAAAGTCTGAGAAGTATGTAGACATGCTTAAAGCCGGTATCATTGATCCCAAAAAAGTAACTAGAATTGCACTTGAGAATGCGGCTTCAGTTGCGGGGATGATTCTGACTACAGAATGTGCCTTAACTGATATTAAGGAAGATAATCCACCAGCAGCCCCACCAATGGGAGGTGGTGGAATGCCAGGAATGATGTAGTCCATATAGTGACAGCTAAATGCTTGTCAATAATTTTAAAAAACCGCTTTGAATAATATTCAAAGCGGTTTTTTTAGACCATTTAATGAGCTTAGAAAAGCTAACAAAAAGGGCTCCTTATAAGGAACTCTTTTTTAATGATGCTTATCTGAGTCATCTGTATCGTCCTCCCTGTACTTGCAACAAGGGTGGATATTGTCGTACGCCTCTTTAGTAGCTTTGAGTTCTTTCGTATCATGGCCAACAGAGACAAGAGCCGTTTTAACTTGCATCGCGTCAGTCTTGCGTTCATCAATGATCAAAGACAATTGATGCGACGGAATATCCCATGAGGCATATTTAACACCTTTAACGCCCAATGCGGCCTTCTCAATGCGCATTTTACACATTTCGCATTTTCCATCTACTTCAAAGGTCATCTTTTTGTTCTTCTCCTGACCTATGGTAAGCGAAGTGGTTAAAACACATACGATGGCAAAAACTATTTTTCTCATATCGTTTTTTAACTGTTTACAATTTATATCTAAACCCTGTATAGTACATTCTTCCTATAATAGGCGCGTATACTATACTAGTATCAAAATTTGGACCAAAGGGGTTTTCAGCCCCAAGAACAGGATTGGATTGTCTAAAATTAGTCAAATTTTCCCCTCCTGCATATACTTCAAATTTCGTAGAGAACACCTTGGTGATCTGCGCATTCATTAAACTATACGCCTCTGAATAGGCCGGTAATCGAAACTCCTCAGGATTTGAAGAGGTATCCGGCAAACGTTGCTCTCCGAGGGAATGTAAAGTATAGTCGAAACGCCATTGGGCGCCATTATCTTTTAAGTTGGTCTCGTAACCCACATTGGCAAAAAAGCGTTGTCTGGCTTGCAATGGTTTTTGCAGTAATCCACTCTGGTAGTCTGTTTTCACATCGTACCATTTATATGCGGTTCGCAATTCCAAATTCTTAAGTACTTCGTAATTCACTTCAAATTGAAAGCTGTTGGCAAAACTCTTCCCGTCCAGGTTATAAAAAGAAATTTCCTGAGGGTTTTCCCAATCTACAACCACCTGATTGTTAAAGTCGGTACGATAAAAATCAAGCGTAACATCACCAGGTCTTCCAAAAAGGTTAAATCCCTGTAAAAAACTTACCCCATAGTTCCATGCGTCTTCTGGGTCTAAGCCGTAAATGCTCCCTGTTGTATCTAGAATTCGTATCTGACGTGCCGAAGCAAAAAGCTGCTGGTTCTCAGCAAAGATATTTGCGGCCCTTCTACCCCTTCCAAAAGAACCTCTTAAACTTGCACTTTCCCAGGGGGTATACCTAATGTGAAATCTAGGGGTTAGGAAAGTCCCCAAACGATTATGGGTATCTACTCTGAGACCCGCGGTTAGACTTACTTTTTCCAGATCTTCATAACTGTATTCGAAAAAGGCGCCTATAGACCTGTCTACCCTAGCAAAGTCATCGAGGTTCACCAGTTCCTCGTATCCATCATATGCCAGGTTGATTCCGGATTTAAATTTGTTTCGGGTATCTCCTATAATAGAATTAAAGACCAGGTTGGAATACATACTCTCATGGTCTATGTTATACTGGTTGAATCCAAAATAAGACTCCTGCTTGTGTTTGCTGTATGACATCTGAAACCCAAAACTTTGGAAAGGGAGTTCTGGAAACACATAGCCCAATTTAATAGATGAATCGAACCTTCTGGTATTTATTTCACTACCCCAGGCGTTTGTAGTAAACCTATCGGTTAATGGGTCGTAATTTACCTGGCCAACTTGCTTTTCATCATTTAAAAACCGAACATTAACAAAGCTCACCCAGCCTTTCTCGGCATCCTGGAACTGCCAGCGATTTTGGACGTTAATCTGGTTCGCCAGAGGGGCATCCAAAAAGCCGTCCTCGTTCCTATCTTCTTCCTGATCTCTACGATTGCCATGTATGTAAAGACCTGTGCTTAACTTCTCGCTTAACTTGTGATTAATATGGGTGTTGAGTTCTAACCTTCCATTTCTATTGATATAACCATTTACGAATAACGCGTTATCAGTAAACGGCTTTACAAGTTCTGCATTGATCTGCCCAGAAATACTTTCATAACCATTAATCACACTACCTGCTCCTTTGGTAATCTGAATGCTTTCAACCCAGGTCCCGGGAGTGAAGGTAAGGCCAAAAGCCTGTGAGGCCCCTCTTACCATTGGGATATTTTCCTGGGTTATCAGAAGATAAGGACTAGTTAGTCCAAGCATCCGAATCTGCCTTGTACCAGTAAGCGCATCAGAAAAATTAACATCGATAGCCGGATTGGTCTCAAAACTTTCCGACAGGTTACAGCAAGCTGCTTTGAGTAGTTCAGCGCTGTTAACTGTAATCACATTCTGAGCGCTAAAGCGGGTTTTTTGAACAGCATCTTTTTTCTTTACCAATTCAACCCCATCCAGCTCGTTGGAGGGTACCAAGAGATGATGTACCATTTTTGGCGAATTGATAGTTAAAGTATCCGAGCGGAACCCTACATAACTAATAATTAACTTGTTGTATTCCTTTGAGTAGGGAATACTAAAAGTTCCGTTTTCCTTTGTAATCGTTCCTATTTGAGAATTCATCCAATATACATTGGCTCCTGCAAGGGCCGTATGTTCGTTCTGCGCACCGGCCTGCATAACCATCCCATCTATCTTCTCTTGCGTAAAAGAAAATAGTGGAAGCATGCCGATAAAGACAATAATTATATGCTTCTTCATATACCTCCTTTTAGCTAAGGTTCATAAATAGCATTGTTCCTGCCATGACCAGCATTATGGTATTTTCTATAAAAGTTGCTTCGGTCATTGGAAGTTTCAATGCCGTTCCCAGGCAGGCGCATTGAATGCGTTTTTTATCCAATAGGGCTTTTGTGACTCCTATAGTGGTTATCCCTAACAGCGCTATGGTACATACGAGTGCGATATTCAACTGAAACCGCATCAGAAACATAAGTCCCAGGGCGATTTCTATAAAGGGGTAGACCCACCCGTATACAGGTATAGCCTTTGCCAGAGGGTCGTACATTCTAAAACTTTCGGGAAACCCTTTAAGGTCTAATAGCTTAAAGAAGCTGAATACAATAAAAAAGAGTCCCATGAAGTCTAACATGGCTTGGGCGGTATTCCAATCCTCATAGTGCAGCAAGAAGCTTGCGGTAAACAGGTAGAAAAATACCAGAAAAAGCGGCTTTAGCTGTTGCCATTTTGAGGTCTTTTTCATTGTTTCGGTTATAGCAGCACCTGAACTTGTTGCTTTGTCAGAAATCGAATATTCATCTGAAAGTGCTGCTTTCAAATCTATCAGCGGAATGCGATTAATCATGGATATCCCGGCTTCTCCTCGCTCCAGGTCCACCTCAACCCTGCTGACGCCTTCTACGGCTTCAAGTTGTTTTGTGACAGAAGAAACACAGCCTTTGCATGTCATTCCATCTATTTTATATATGTGATTCATTTGTCTTAAATTAAAATTTACTTCTCTCTTCAATTCTAGGAAGGCCGTCAAACTTAAAAAGGCCCTCTAAAATGTTCCCTTTCCGAGTAAGGCAGACTTTGCCCGATCCATCTGGGAATAGCAGTAAAATTTAAGATATCAAATTAAGAACACCTGGTCTAGCAGCTGTATGTCCTTCACCAGGACGGGGGGAGGGTATTCGTTATAAGGAACACTTTGCTCCTCAAGATTTGTAGAAAGAGAAAGGTAAGTATAGGTAAAGGCGTATAAGAACACCTGTTGTTCGAAGCCAATCTCTTCAAAAGAGATTTTGAGGTCATCCTGGCCATCAACCGAAATAATCTCATCAGTACAGCAAGACGGTTCCATTGGCATCTCTTCATCCAATGACATCATCATCCCACAACTTTCAGCTTCTCCAAACAAAGTAATGTCAACCACATGGCCCATGCAGTAGTGCTTTTCTACTGTCCATGAGACCGTAGAGGCAAGCAACAAAAGCGCCATTGTAAGTGATATTATTTTTCGGACTATTTCTTTCATCAACTACAAAAATAGTAAATAATGGATTTCCATTAAAAAACTCCTTTCTTATTAACTCAAATTTATAGGTTTTGGTATGTAGGTTTTTCACAGAGATTACGACCTTAGCTCTAGCTTTAGAATTATTTTCGCAATGGATGTTACTTTCGACGAATTACACCAAAAAGTCACTTCGATCCTTCAGGATATTGAACTGGAAAAAGATCAACGCCTTCAGCAGGTATGCGTGCTTTTAAAGAAAAGCATCTCTTATTACGATTGGGTTGGTTTTTATTTTAGAAATGGTGAAAAAGAGGAATTAATTTTAGGCCCTTATGCCGGAGAGCCGACGGATCATACCATTATCCCATTTGGCAAAGGAATTTGTGGCCAGGTAGCTGTAAGCAATAAGAATTTTGTGGTCCCTGATGTAAGTGCCCAGGATAATTATATAGCGTGCAGCCTTACTGTCAGATCAGAGATTGTAGTACCTCTTTTTATAAATGGAGAAAATATAGGGCAAATCGATATCGATTCTAACACCCCGGATCCTTTTACAGTTAAGGATGAGCGTTTTTTGGAGTTGGTAAACGCCGAAGTCGCTAAAATTCTTTAAAACTTTAGGGTTTTTGTTGATAACCTCGTCTAAAATTTTCTCCTAAAAAAATTACATTTGTGCTTCTATTTAACCACTGATTTTCAGGGGAAGAGGGCCACTAATTCCTAATCGAAAGCATCACAAAATGAGTACTGCCAAAAAAGCTACATCTGCATTAATTTCTGTATTTCACAAGGACGGGCTAGAGCCCATCGTAAAAAAGTTTAACGAATTGGGTATTCGGATCTATTCTACCGGTGGAACCGAAAAATTTATTCGCGAACTCGGTGTGGATGTTGTCCCGGTGGAGGAAGTTACCAGCTATCCCTCAATTCTCGGAGGAAGGGTAAAAACACTGCACCCTAAGGTCTTTGGGGGTATATTAAACCGTCAGGATAATGAGAGCGACGTAGCCCAATTAGATGAATACGATATTCCCCAATTAGATATTGTGATTGTTGACCTTTATCCTTTTGAGAAAACTGTGGCAAGCGGCGCCCCGGAACAAGACATTATCGAGAAAATTGATATTGGTGGAATTTCATTGATCAGGGCAGCCGCAAAAAACTACAAGGACGTGCTCTGTGTTTCTTCTATGGAGGATTATTCAGAGTTTTTAGAATTAATCTCTTCAGGTAATGGCGTCACCTCACTGGAAGACAGGAAAAAATTTGCGGCCAAGGCCTTTAATATTTCTTCGCATTACGACACTGCTATCTTTAATTATTTTAATCGTGCTGGGGACGAAACCGCACTAAAGATCAGCGAACACAACGGAAAGGCTTTGAGGTATGGTGAAAATCCGCATCAAAAAGGATTTTTCTTTGGAGATTTTGAGGCCATGTTTAGCAAGTTGCATGGCAAGGAGTTATCCTACAACAATCTCCTGGATGTTGATGCTGCGGTGAACTTAATGAGCGAGTTTCAGGAGGACGATCCCACCTTTGCTATTCTAAAGCACAATAATGCTTGCGGACTGGCAACAAGGGATTCTATTAAACAGGCCTATGTAGATGCCCTGGCCGGAGATCCCGTATCTGCTTTTGGCGGTATCCTGATCAGCAATTCAGAAATAGACGCCTCAACCGCAGAAGAAATTCACAAACTATTTTGTGAAGTAGTAATTGCTCCTTCTTATAGCGAAGAAGCATTAGAAATCTTGAAGGGCAAGAAAAACCGTATTATCCTGATACAGAATCAGGTAGAACTTCCAGCTATGCTTGTAAGAACATGCCTTAACGGAATTCTTGTACAAGAAAAGGACTTGAAAACAGACCGCATTGACAGACTTGAATACGTTACAGACAAAAAGCCTTCATCCGATGAACTCGAAGACCTCATCTTCGCATCGAAGTTATGTAAGCATACAAAATCGAATACCATCGTCTTAGCGAAGAATAAGCAGTTATGTGCCAGTGGAACCGGACAAACTTCGCGTGTAGATGCACTAAATCAGGCCATTCACAAGGCAAATTCTTTCAATTTTGATCTACAGGGTGCCGTGATGGCCAGCGACGCTTTTTTCCCTTTTCCTGATTGCGTGGAAATTTCGCATAAAAACGGTATAACCAGCGTTATACAGCCTGGGGGGTCTATAAAAGACCAATTGAGCATCGATTATTGTAACGAAAATGGAATTGCGATGGTAATGACAGGCACCCGTCATTTTAAGCATTAATTTTACTACTTTTGTCGGTAAAATGCACCCTTTAATCCGAAAACCAAACTAGAATAATGGGATTTTTTGACTTCTTAACAGAGGAAATTGCTATCGATTTAGGTACTGCAAATACACTGATCATCCATGCCGATAAGGTGGTGGTTGATAGCCCCTCTATTGTTGCCAGAGACAGAATTACGGGCAAAATCATTGCAGTGGGCAAAGAGGCCAATATGATGCAAGGAAAAACCCATGAGAATATAAAAACGATCAGACCATTAAAGGACGGGGTAATCGCGGACTTTGACGCCTCTGAAAAGATGATCAATATGTTCATCAAAAACATTCCGGCATTAAAAAAGAAATGGTTCCCTCCGGCATTGAGAATGGTGATCTGTATCCCTTCTGGTATTACCGAAGTTGAGATGCGCGCGGTAAAAGAATCTGCCGAAAGGGTAAATGGGAAGGAAGTTTATCTGATACACGAACCCATGGCGGCAGCCATTGGTATAGGTTTGGATATCATGCAGCCAAAGGGGAATATGATAGTTGATATTGGCGGTGGGACTACCGAGATCGCGGTTATAGCACTTGGAGGTATTGTCTGCGACAAATCGGTAAAAATCGCGGGAGATGTCTTTACCAATGATATCATATACTATATGAGAACGCAGCACAACCTGTACGTTGGTGAAAGTACTGCAGAAAATATTAAAATTCAGATTGGTTCTGCTACAGAAGACCTGCAATCGCCCCCAGATGAAATGTCTGTTCAAGGTAGAGATCTGCTTACCGGAAAACCCAAACAGGTTTCCATTTCCTTTAGGGAAATAGCAAAGGCCCTTGATAAGTCTATTCTTAGAGTGGAGGATGCTGTTATGGAGACCCTTTCTCAAACGCCACCTGAGCTGGCGGCGGATATTTACAATACCGGTATCTATCTGGCGGGTGGTGGATCTATGCTCAGAGGGTTAGACCGCAGACTTTCTCAAAAAACCGATTTGCCGGTATATATAGCCGAAGATCCTTTGCGGGCAGTGGTAAGAGGTACCGGAATAGCACTAAAAAACCTGGAGCGCTACAAAAGTATTTTGATCAAATAACCGTATTTATCAATCTTTTATATTCGGGCCGTGAGAGTCTAATAGCATTTTATCATCCAATATCAGAAGTGAATGCAGCAGATCATCAACTTTATAATCCGATACAAAACTTCGCTGCTTTACCTGTTTTTGCTTGCCACTGCACTTGTTTTTACTGTCCAGTCACATTCGTATCATCGCTCCAAGTTTTTTAATAGCGCCAACTGGTTGGCAGGTACGGTCTACAATACTTCTAACAGTATTTCTTCATACTTCAATCTGGACGAAGAGAATGAAAAACTGCTCCGAGAAAATGAGCAGCTAAGAAAGCTTTTGTTTAATATAAGTACAAAAGATTCCATTGAGCTGGATACAGCCACCATTAGGTATACTATTTCCTCGGCCCAAATTATTAAAAACAGTTACGCCAACCCTAACAATTATATTACTATAAACAAGGGAAAGAATGATAGTATAAAGCAGGACATGGGGGTAATTACAGCAGATGGAATTCTTGGGATCGTTGAGCATACGACCAACAACTTCGCCTCCGTGCAAAGTATTCTCAATAGTAAATCTAACATCAATGCCAAAATCAAAAATACCAATTATTTTGGCTCTTTGAAGTGGGATGCAAACCGATATAATGTAGTTCAATTGGAAGATATTCCGCGCCTAGTGCCGCTCTTGGTTGGAGACACAATTGTAACTGGTGCCATGTCCAGTATTTTTCCCGAAGATATCCCTATCGGCACTATTAAGAAATTCGATTTAAATGCATCGAAGAGCTTTTATAGTATCGATGTGGAGCTTTTCAATGACATGACCAACGTCAAAAATGTCTATGTCATTTATAATATTAACAGGCCAGAGGTCCTTGAATTAGAGTCAGAAATAGCCAATGACCAGTAGTTATTACTTTATTAATGTAATTAGATTTATCCTGCTTGTGCTGGTGCAAGTTCTGGTGTTTAACAGGCTCAACTTCTTTGGTTTTATCAATCCAATGGTCTATATTCTGTTTTTATATTGGTATCCAATAAAGGAGAATAGAGCCTTGTTCATTGGAATAGCCTTTTTACTCGGTTTGTCTATAGATTTTTTATCAGATACCATGGCCTTACATGCCGCTTCAACGGTGACTATTGCCTATTTAAGGCCAACCATTATGCGGTTTGTATTTGGCGTAAATTACGAGTTTCAAAGTTTTAAATTATCTAATACCACAAGGGCACAACAAATCACGTTTTTAGCGTTATTAGTAATAGCACACCATGTGATTTTCTTTGCACTGGAAATTTTTAGTTTGAGAAGTTTGCTCTTAATTTTGAAAAAGGTGGTATTTACAGGTAGCGCCACCTTGATTCTTTGCCTCTTGTTTGGTTCGTTATTTAGTGTTAGTAAGGAATAATGAAGAAAATACTGTTATCATCCATCATCATTATCATCGGGATTACCTTCATAGGTAGGTTATCCTATTTGCAGATATTCAGTTTTTCGCCAGATCAGGTTTTGGAAGACCCAGCCATAAAAACCATTTATGATTATCCGGAAAGAGGATACGTTTACGATAGAAATGGAAAGTTATTGGTTGCCAATCAGCCGGCTTACGATGTGATGGTAATCCCAAGAGAAGTTCAAGCCCTAGATACCCTAGAATTTTGCAGCCTCCTCGGCATAGACAAAGAAAAGTTTATCGATAAGCTTTCCAAAGCACGGGTGTATTCTCCACGCCTACCCTCGGTACTTGTTCCTCAGCTCTCTAAAGAAGATTACGCCAGGCTTCAGGAAAAAATGCGGAAATACGAGGGGTTCTACATTCAGAAAAGATCTTTGCGCGACTATATGACCAACAGTGGAGCCAATGTCCTTGGGTATATTAGTGAAGTTAATGAATGGGACCTAAAAAAGAACCCTTACTATGAACAGGGTGAGCTTACGGGCCGTACGGGGGTAGAAAAGCAATACGAAGAAATTCTAAGAGGGCGAAAAGGAGTACAGTATATCCAAAAAGATCGGTTTAACAGAGATATTGGACCTTATAAGAACGGATTGTTAGACACCCTGCCGGAGCAAGGCAAGGAAATTAGCCTTACCCTGGATAAGGTACTCCAGGAATATGGTGAAAAATTGATGCATGGCAAAAGAGGAGGCGTTGTGGCCATTGAACCTTCTTCGGGTGAAATTCTTGCCATGATTTCCGGACCCACCTATAACCCAGCGCTTTTAGTGGGCCGGGAACGGTCTAGAAACTACAGCAAATTGCACTACGATACGATTTCAAAGCCATTGTTTGATAGATCTATCTCTGCGGAAGGTTCTCCAGGATCACCTTTTAAAACTTTAAACGCTTTAGTGGCGCTTCAGGAAGGAGTGATCAGGCCTGAGACCACTTTTAGGTGCTACAATGGTTTTTATGTTGGCAACACCAAAAGAGGCTGTCATTGTGGTGGTGGTATCCGGAGCATGAATAGCGGTATTTACAAATCGTGTAACGCCTATTTTGCTGGTACTTTCAGAAAAATTTACGACAAGTTTTCTACCACTGACGAGGGGATGGATGTTTGGGAAAAGCATATGAATAGCTTTGGGCTTGGGAATTACCTGGGCTATGATCTGCCTACCGGAAGGCCTGGAAGAATTCCTAGTAAAGAATACTATGACAAGTGGTATGGGGATAACCGCTGGGCCTCGTCCTATATTATTTCTAACTCCCATTGGGCAGGGTGAAGTGGCGGCCACCCCTATTCAATTGGCCAATATGGTTGCTGCCATTGCTAACCACGGGCATTATTTTACCCCTCATATTCTTAAAAAAGTTGGAGGGATTCCTATAGATTATCCGCAGTTCACAGAAGCCAAACACACAACCATAGACAAAAAGTACTTTCCTCCGGTAATTAAGGGGATGGCCGATGTTTATAAAAAAGGAACGGCCAAATGGCTGCAAATTCCCGGAATAGATATAGCCGGAAAAACCGGCACCGTGGAAAATTTCACCATCATAGATAGTGTAAAAACCCAACTTACAGACCACTCGGTATTCGTAGCCTTTGCACCGGTTGAGAATCCTAAAATTGCCCTTGCGGTCTATATAGAACACGGTTACTATGGGGGCCGTTATGCAGGTCACATTGCTTCACTTTTGATTGAAAAGTATATCAAGGGTGAAATTACGCGAACAGATCTGGAAAAAAGGATGTTAGAGAAGACCCTGGAGCATGAGTACGCCAAGCCTTATAGTGGTGAAGAATTCAAGATAAATGAGTATGTCTGGTAGAAGCGTACTAAAGCGTATAGATTGGCTTTCCGTACTGTTTTTTCTTTTACTAGTCGCCATAGGCTGGACCAACATTTACTCCAGTACCTTTTCCGAAAACAGCCCCTCGATTTTCGACTTCGGCCAGTTGTACGGAAAACAGCTCTTTTTTATTGGGGTTAGTATTGTTGCCGTTCTGGTTATTTTGGCTTTGGAAGCCAGTTTTTACGAACGTTTTTCAAGCGTTCTATATCTCATATCACTCGTTCTTCTTTTAGGGCTTTTCCTGTTCGGGAAAACCATTGCGGGGGCTACCTCCTGGTATGATCTTGGTTTCTTTAATCTACAACCTTCAGAATTCGCTAAGGCTGCAACCGCATTGGCCCTGGCCAAGTATTTGAGTGATATTCAGACAGATATCAAACGAAGAAAAGATCAGCTATACGCCTTCTTAATCATATTTATCCCTGCAATATTGATTGTGCCCCAGCCAGACCCAGGGAGCGCATTGGTCTTTTTTGCCCTTGTTTTTGTACTCTTTAGGGAAGGTTTACCGCTTTATTACCTTGGGATAGTTGCAATAGCCGTTTTAATATTTATAACCACTTTAATGTTTGGTACCATATGGGTTGGGATTGGTTTGGCCCTTTTGATCGCCATTTTTCTATTGGTTAAGAGAGCATCCTTTAAAGTGCCTGTTTTACCATTAGTCGCCTTCTTTGTCCTGGCAATTGGGTTTTCATTATCTGTAAATTTTGTTTTCAACCAGGTATTTGAACAAAGGCATAGAGACCGCTTCAGCCTCTGGCTACGCCCTCGAAAAAGATCCTGCTAAACTTGAGGAAATCAGAAAAACCATAGGCTACAATACCTACCAGTCTGAAAAAGCCATCGAATCGGGCGGTTTTTTTGGTAAAGGTTTTTTGGAAGGTACTCGTACAAAAGGAGATTTTGTGCCTGAGCAACACACCGACTACATTTTTAGCACTGTGGGTGAAGAATGGGGATTTTTAGGTACGACAACAGTAGTAATCCTTTTTACACTGCTTTTATTGCGCTTGGTTTATTTAGCGGAAAGACAAAAAAATGCTTTTAGCAGAATGTACGGGTATGGTGTGATTTCAATACTTCTTATCCATTATTTTATTAACATCGGCATGGTTATCGGTGTTTTACCCACCATCGGAATTCCGCTACCTTTCTTCAGTTATGGAGGTTCAGGTTTGCTCGGGTTTACGATACTGCTCTTTATTTTCTTAAAACTCGATGCCAACCGGATCAACGAATGGCTTTAAAACTTCCACCCTTCCCTGCTCACACCATCTTCAATAAGGGCTTCCTGCTCATCGGGCATGTTTTCCAAAAAGTCTAGCCCTGTTAGTTCTTCCAGAGTATCTATTGATACCAGAAATTTGTGTAAGGGAGCATTGCTTTCTTCGTTCGGCATTAAAAATGCCAGTGTTCTCACTGAATTCTCATCACCCCTGGCAACAATTTTGTAAAAATACCCGGGCACCGAAACATCTTCCTCGCCTATGCGACTAAGTCCAGCTTCTAGAACTCCTCCAGTGGCCACGTAAAGCGTACCATAACGCTTGCACCATTGCCGCACCTGCATTTCAAGACGATTCCAGACACCGGCGTTAAAATCACGGTCCTGTGGGCTAATATTGCTGGTGTAGAAGGTCTCGTTATAGGCAAATTCGGAAAAACGCCTATCTCCTGCCGGACATAAATGTCCCCGGTCATAACCAGAGCCTTTGTAGTTTCTCCAATCCGCAGATTTGCTTCTAACCTTAGGGTCTTCAATAAAGTATGGCCGTTCACGGTCATCGTAGGTTAAATGATCTTTGCTAAGGGTGTAGGCTACCCATTCTGCCTGCTCATAACGCTCGTTGTAAGAGAGCGAAAAATATTGATGTTTTACAATGTCTCCGGTAGTAGAAGTGGGAAGAAAAAAGTCTGGAATGGCAGCCTTAAACCCTTCATCTGTCGGAGTAGAATAATGGTCTGGTGTATAAAAGTTTTCAAACAACCAAAACCCAAGGATACATGCAATCAACAAAGAGGAATAAATAATTCTGTTTTTCTTACTTTTTTTCACTTTATAAATGTACTTTAAATTGGTCGAATTTCTTTTAGATTCAAAGTAAGAAATGTGATGTTATTTCGACTAAGTAAAGGCGTAGAAACCGCACTATGCAGAAGAATTTAAACCAAAAAAACAATGAAAATGCTAAGCTGGAAAGACATCATACATTTTAGTGTTAGTGGAAATCCCAAGCCAGATAGACGCGTAGAAAAGACTGAGGCTGAATGGCGTCGATTACTGGACCCGGAGCAATTTAGAATCACCAGGAAAAAAGGCACTGAAGCTCCTCATTCTGGTGCACTTTGCAGTATTTATGAGGCTGGCAAGTATTCCTGTGTTTGTTGTGACACTCCTTTATTCGACTCTAGTATTAAGTTTGATTCAGGCACGGGTTGGCCAAGCTTTACACAACCTATTAAAGAAAATGCCATTAAATATGAAAAGGACTCTTCCTTCGGAATGGTACGTGTAGAGGTCATGTGCAATACCTGCGATGCCCACCTGGGGCACGTGTTCCCAGATGGCCCGCAACCCGGTGGTTTGCGATATTGCGTAAATTCGGAGTCTATTAAACTTGAAGAACAAAAAGAGCATCATGAAGGCTAATACAAAACTTGAGACCGCTACGGTAGGAGGCGGATGTTTTTGGTGTACAGAAGCAATCTTTCAGGAGATTAAAGGTGTTACCAAAATAGTTTCCGGTTATACGGGAGGAAAAGCTCCCGGAAAACCCACCTATAGAGAAGTGTGTTCAGGACTAACCGGTCATGCCGAAGTAGTACAGATCACTTTCGACCCTGAAATTATATCATATAGCGATCTGCTGATCATTTTTATGACTACCCACGACCCTACTACACTTAACAGGCAGGGTGCCGATGTGGGAACGCAGTACCGCTCTGTAATTTATTTTGAGAATGAATCTCAAGAGAATGAAGCCAGAGAAGTACTTAGCGAAGTAGCTCCTTACTTTGAGAATCCTATTGTTACCGAAGTAAGTAGGCTGGCAACCTTTTATGAAGCTGAAGATTATCATCAGGATTACTATCGAAATAATAAAAAACAGGGTTACTGTAGTTTTGTAATTAGCCCTAAACTAAGCAAGCTTAGAAAGCTGCATGCCGATAAGCTAAGGGACGTAAGCGTCTAAAAACCAGACTTTTTACAACTGTTTGTTTGTAGTTACAAGGCAATTAAATTACAAATTATACACTTTTTCCAACAAATAATACAAACTAAAGACCTCTCAAAGAGGTCTTTTTTTAGTTTTGGTATAATCTAGATTTCTTCCCCTCAATTTATTGAATTCGAATATCGGTGATGTGCAGCCCTCATAAGTCACCAAGGCATCTGTATGCTTATTGCTAATCTTAAATTTTAAAACCATGAATGCAAAAATATTTCTTAAATCGATTTTATTCCTTACGGCCCTATGCGCGCTTTCTAGTTGTGGTCCACTTATTTTCAGTGCAGATTTTGACGGTGATGCCGTAGGCAGTGCTCCTAATGCCAATCCGCCCGGAAATCCCTCGGGCGATGAGATAAAGGGAAACTGTGGTCTCCGGGTGGTAAACAGTGGAGTACTGGGTTCTAAAGCCATGAGGTTCTTTAACGATACCTCCTGTACGTTTGACCTAATGTGGTTTGAGTCGGATAATGTTCCATCTTCCAATGACTTTCTTAACTACACCTTTGTTGGGTATCCAGAAAGTACCACCCATCGGAAGTTCCACATGAGCTTCGCCGCCGGCCATTTTAGGGAAGCCTTTTCCATCCTGTTTGATAACGGAACGATGTATTTAACCGATGGTAGTTATAACAATCATAATATTGGCACCTATTCGGCCAATGAAAAACACACTTTTCTGGTAGGGATCAACCGGGACACAAATCAATATGCCTTGTCTATTTTAAGAAGCGGAGCAGTCGGCAATATCCAGTTGCAAAATCGGCCTGTAAAGGAGGCCGCCTTCTGGGGTCAACCTGCCTATCTTCTATATCTGTACTACGATTCTGCAGACAGCAGTTCTTCAGCCAATGGGTATGTATTTGATGAGGTGCGTATGAACAAGGAAAATAACTAATCCAGTCTTCTCCAGCATTAAAAAACCCCGATAGTCTTATCGGGGTTAGTTTTTATGGAGCCATATCTTACTAGCCTTTTACACTGGCTAATTTTCCATGCTTAATATTGTTGATTCTTAAATCCTGAAGTACGTTTATAGCTTCTTCTACATATACGTCCTTAGCCAGGTTTTTGTGCCAACGGTCTCTCTTTTCTCTTAGAACAGCATCTTTAGTGAATAATTCCTGCTCGTACTTTAAGGATTCAAAAGTAAGCCTTGAATCGTACTCTGAAAGCGATTTAAAGTATTCAGATTTTTTCTTATCCTTCTTCTCTTCAGCTATATAGGCATCATAGTTTAGCGAAACAACGGTCTCTTCCTGCTGTTTCTTGAGCCACTTGGCATTTTCTTCTATAAGCTTAATTTGCGAGTTGGCAGCCATTCTACGTTTACTGCTTTCTATGGTCGCCTCATAGTCAATATAGCCATCCCAGGTCTCGTATTGGGCCGGAGTAATTTTATCCCATCCCAAAGGATTTGACTGATCTCTTTCACCAAGATCGATATAGCTGTATTTGTCCGGAACGACAACATCGCTTTTTACTCCTTCTAATTGGGTTGAACCCCCATTTATCCTGTAGAACTTTTGCGTAGTAAGTTTAATAGCGCCAAGATCTCCATGTTCGTTGCTTCTAACAATATTCTCTAGAGGGATCACATTTTGTACGGTTCCTTTTCCAAATGTTTGTTTGCTTCCTATTACAATAGCTCGCTTATAGTCTTGCATCGCCGCGGCCAAAATTTCTGAAGCCGAAGCAGACAATTCATTTACAAGTATCACCAAAGGGCCATCCCATTGAATTCTCTCGTCTTTATCTTCGTAAATGTCCTTGTCCTTACCAGAGGAACGTACCTGGACAACAGGTCCATCCTTAATGAAAAGCCCGGCCATTTCAACAACTGTTTTTAAAGAACCTCCGCCATTATCCCGTAAATCCAATACAAGTCCTTCTACACCATCTTGCTTAAGACGCTCAACTTCTTTGGCTACATCCGTTGCCGCATTTCGCTCTGCATAATCATTGAAATCAACATAGAACTTAGGCAAATTAATAAGTCCGAACTTCTGATCGCCTTTAATGACAGTGGCCGATTTTGCATAAGATTCCTCAAGAAGTACAACATCTCGTGTTATAGAAACCTCTTCTATAGACCCATCTACCCTTCTTACCGTAAGGTTTACTATGGTTCCTTTAGGTCCTTTGATAAGTTTAATGGCATCATCTAATCTCATGCCTACGATATCTACAGGTAATTCGCCATTCTGACCCACTTTTAGTATTTCATCACCTACTTCCAGCTTTTGATCTCTCCATACAGGTCCTCCCGATATGATTTCCACAATCTTAGCTCCTTCGGGTTTCTTTTGTAAACGAGCTCCTATCCCTTCAAACTTCCCCGACATGCTGATATCAAACTTATCCTTGTCATCAGGGGCAAAATAATACGTATGCGGATCAAACTCGTCTACAATGGTATTGATATACTGTACAAACCAATCTTTGCGCTCCAGGTCGTCAACAAAATCAAAAAATTCGTCCAGGGTTTGCTTTGTGGCAGCTCTGGCCTCTTCTTCAAGTTCGGCAGCTACACGAGAGCTATAATTGGGGTCATCCTTTTTTTTCTGCGTTTCATCATTAAGTTTGGAGTCATAAGTGCCAATTGTGGCATATTTCAACTGTTTCCTCCATCGTTCTCTCAACTCTTTCTTAGAACTCACATAGGTCTGATTTTCATAATCTATATTCAGGGTCTCCTGAAGCTGATAATCAAAAGGCTCAGACAAAACATCCATATAAACCTTCTGTGCATCCTGCATTCTTTCTGTAAGTCTTGTGTAAACCAAATTAAAAAAGCTGATATCCGTATTCTTAATCTGGTCATCTATTTGAAACTTATATTGCTCAAACTCCCGAATATCTTCTTCGAGGAAGTATCGCTTCGTAGGATCTACAACGTCTATAAAATCTTCAAAGACGTTGGCCGAAAAATCGTCATTAATATCCTTAGGCTCATAATGACCCCGATCCAGCACATAAGTGATAAGATCTAACAAAAGTTTATCCTTATCATTCGTGGTGGTATCAAAAGATTTGTTGGTGAAGCTGCAAGAGGCAACGGCGATAACAATTACTAAAAATCCAAGCGCTAAATTCCTTTTCATGTATATTTTTTTTACGACCCTGCCGGCCTAATATTCAACTAATTAGATCTATTCCTATTTCGATGTAGGACTTCGAATTCTCTAAGATACTGAAAAAACTATGCCACCCTGTGGGCAGAGTGCATTAATTTTTTGTTAAAGACCTTTAGAACCCGGTCTTAAGGAAAAACGTATTTTTGCTGCAGAAATTATGTCCTATGCAAAAACCACTTATTCTGGTGACCAATGATGACGGAATTACGGCACCGGGTTTACGAGCCTTGGTAAGGTATATGAAAGAGATCGGAGAGGTGGTTGTAGTGGCTCCAGATAGCCCACAATCTGGTATGGGGCATGCGATAACACTTGACAACACACTGTATTCTAAAAGGGTTTCCTTTGACGGCGAAGCCGGAGCTCAAGCTGAATACAGCTGCAGCGGAACACCTGCGGATTGCGTGAAATTAGCACTTCAGGAACTTTTAGACAGGAAACCTGATATTTGCGTTAGTGGAATAAATCACGGGTCCAATTCTTCTATAAATGTGATTTACTCAGGCACCATGAGTGCCGCAATAGAGGCTGGAATAGAAGGTATCCCGGCCATAGGATTTTCGCTTTGTGACTACTCCTGGCATGCAGATTTTGAACCAGCTAAAAAATTTGTACAGCGCATAGTTTCAGAAGCTCTTGAGAATCATATTCCCAAAGGGGTTGTCTTAAATGTGAATATTCCCAGATTGGCAGCAAAAGATATTAAGGGAATAAAAATATGCAGGCAGGCTCGAGCCAATTGGAAAGAGAAATTTGATAAGAGAACAAATCCTATGGGGAAGGATTATTATTGGCTGACAGGAGAATTTGAATTGCTGGATAAAGGCCAGGATACAGATGAATGGGCGCTTGCTAACAGCTATATCTCTGTAGTCCCTACAACTTTCGACCTTACAGCTCATCACGCTATACAGCGCCTTAATAATTGGAATTTTAATGAACAATAAAAAAGAAATAGGTATTGGTTTTGTAGTGGGTATCATTGCAAATACCATTGGAACACTGTGCTATATCCTACTCTTCTCCGATTTCGGAATTAAGGAGACCTTTAAAGCAGCAATGGAGCAAGGACATCTTGGCAGCTTGTTGGCTCTAGGGGCAATTTTAAATTTGGTCGCATTTTTTGGTTTTTTAAAACTGAGAAGAGACGCCAGGGCACGGGGAGTGTTAATAGCAACATTGCTTACGGCAATGATAATTCTATACTATAAGATATTCTAAAGGCGGTATGGCGAATTTGATGGTATGCTGTGGCTTTGGAGTTTAGAGTTTTAAAATGAAATATTACATCATTGCGGGAGAAGCATCGGGTGACCTTCATGGGTCCAATCTCATTAGAGCCCTGAGAAAGAAGGATGACCAGGCTGAAATTAGATGTTGGGGGGGAGATTTGATGAAAAATGCCGGTGGAGTTTTGGTAAAACACTACAAAGAAACCGCATATATGGGGTTTTTAGAGGTGCTGGCCAACCTGGGGGCCATCTTCAGGAATATAAAATACTGTAAAGAGGATATAGCCAGATTTGACCCTGATCTTGTTATTTTTATAGATTACTCAGGATTCAACCTGAGAATTGCGAAATGGGCTAAGGAGCACAACTATAAAACCAACTACTACATTTCACCGCAGATTTGGGCATCACGGGAAGGAAGGATAAATAAGATAAAAAGAGATATCGATGCCATGTATGTCATTCTTCCTTTTGAAAAAGAGTTTTATGAAAAGAAGCATGGTTTCCCCGTACATTTTGTAGGCCATCCTTTAATCGATGCCATTGGTACTTTCCCAGAAATAGATGAACAAGATTTTCGAAAAGAAAATGGCCTGGACCCTAAAAAACCAATAGTCGCTTTACTTCCTGGCAGTCGTAAACAGGAAGTGCAAAAGATGTTGGATGTAATGCTCTCAACCGTGGGTGACTTTTCTGAATATCAGTTCGTAATAGCGGGTGCTCCCAGCCTGGACAACGCTTTTTACCAGGCATTTCTAAAAAGTAAGCAAGTAGGTTTCGTTTCTAATAAAACCTATGCGCTTCTGTTGTTTTCTCATGCGGCCCTGGTCACCAGTGGTACTGCAACGCTGGAGACCGCGCTTTTTAAGGTACCGCAGGTGGTTTGCTATAAGGGAAATTGGGTATCCTATCAAATTGCCAAGCGCATTATTACACTGGACTATATCTCATTGGTAAATCTAATTATGAACCGGGAGGTCGTTACCGAACTAATTCAGGGGAAACTTACCAAAAAGAACCTCGTTTCTGAACTGAGTAAAATTTTGGCTGGCCCATCAAGAAAAGCCCAGCTTGAAGCCTATAATGAACTAGAGAAAAAGTTGGGTGGCAAGGGAGCCAGCGACAAAACCGCTGAACTAATTACTAGGGCTGCGAAAACATAATATTGTGCTTTTCCTTTAGTTTTTTAAAGAATTCCCTAATTTTGATGATCAAGAGATAGCAAGATTTCTTGATGGCAAGTCGATTTTTTTTACTTCTAATTTTTCTTTTTGCAACCAGTTGCGGGGTTGTCAAGAAAAAAACATCATACAGCAAAGAACGAAAAGTAAGTGTTGAGGCTTCAGAAGAAGACAAGCTGTCTGTTTCTGAAAAGCCAGTTGAAACCAAAGTCGAAGAAAGTGGTAAAGGCCTCAAAAAAGCGGATAAAATCATCAGCACAGCGCTGACCTATTCTGGTGTTCGGTACAAATTTGGAGGCACTTCACGCAAGGGTATGGACTGCTCAGGGTTGTTGTATATCGCTTTTGGAGCTCACGAGGTGCCCTTGCCAAGGGTATCGTATCAGATGGCTGATGAGGGAAAACGAATCCGTGTTAACCGGGTGGCCAAAGGCGACCTTCTTTTTTTTAAAACCAGTAAAAGGGGTAAGAAAATCAATCATGTTGGCCTCGTAGTTTCTGTTGATGGCGATGACATTAAGTTTATTCATTCTACTTCCTCAAGGGGAGTAATCGTCTCTTCGCTTCGCGAAGGGTTCTGGAATTATGCCTTCGTAAAGGCTACCAGGGTGCTCTAAAAAGATCTGTTATTCATTATTGGCTTAGTTGCAAGGGAAATTCAAGGATATTCCCTAAGATGTGATATTTAAAAATCACATACGGTTGAAATTACTTGAATTCATTCCCATAAAACTGAGCTTTCTACTGATTACTGGCGTCCTTTTAGGTTACTTGCTTGAACCTCAGCCCTGGGTTCTCATAACACTTCTTATTGGTTCACTTACAGCGCTCGCTTTCACCTTTAACAAAAAGCGTACAAATACCATGGTTTTTGGGAGCGCTATGTTCGTAGCTTTTATGAGTATTGGAATGCTTTCAATAGTCATGTCCATGCCTAAAAATTTGCCAGGTCATTATCAAAAAAGGGCGACCCAGACCCCTTCCTATTGGCATTTTAAGATACGTGAACAACTAAAGCCTAATAAGTACTCCTTCAAATACATTGCAAAACTAATCGCCATTGACTGTGTGAAAGTACAGGGGAAATTATTGATTAACCAAAGAATACATCCCCAGACCAAACGCCTGGAAGTGGATGATGAAGTCATATTTTTTGGAAGGGCAAGCGAAATACCCACACCTCTAAATCCATATCAGTTTAATTATAGAAGTTATATGGAGGGTTTAGGTGTTTATCATCAAATTCGATTAGATTCCACCCGGGCCATGGTTCTTAGCCGAAAATCAAAAACCGTATTTGGGATTGCAGCCAAAATACGAGCAACAGTTATTTCTAAACTAAAAAAAAGCGGTTTCGGGCCAGAGGAGCTTTCCATCATTACGGCATTGCTCCTGGGAGAACGCAGCACTATTTCCTCTGAAGTCTACAGCGACTATAAAAACGCGGGTGCCTTGCATATTTTGGCTATTTCCGGGCTACACATAGGTATTTTGATGATGTTATTCCAATATGTATTAAAACCTTTAGAGTTTTTGCCTGGAGGCAGAAATGTAAAGCTAGGGATGCTAGTGCTGTTTCTCTGGGGTTTTGCCTTTCTGGCGGGCTTATCTACCTCCGTGATCAGGGCCGTAACCATGTTCTCCTTTGTGGCATATGCCCTGTACCTCAATCGCCCTAGCAATACCTTCAATGTTTTGGCGCTGTCACTATTTTTTATGCTGCTGATATTTAGCCCAGCGCTTTTATTCCAAATAGGGTTTCAGATGAGCTATGCGGCTGTTTTAGCCATTGTTGCCATTTACCCTTTTCTTATGCGCCTGTGGTTCCCGAAGAACATTGTGATTAGAAAGCTGTGGCAGCTGTTAGCGGTCTCTCTGGCCGCCCAATTTGGCGTATTGCCGATCAGCCTGTACTACTTTCATCAGTTTCCGGGTTTATTTTTCGTTTCTAACCTGCTTATAGTTCCTTTCTTAGGACTAATCTTGGGCATGGGGCTTGTTATCATCATACTAGGCGTTTTAGACTGTATCCCAGATTGGCTTGTTTGGACCTACAATACAGCCATACGGACTATGAATGAAGTTATGGGTCTGGTTGCAGACCAGAAAGCCTTTATTTTCACTAATATCTCGTTTGATGAGGTACAACTCGTGCTTAGTTACCTTATTGTTTTCTCCCTGTTGTTTATATTGAAGAAGCCTGTTTTCAAAAGTTTCGTGATTCTGCTAATCCTTATAATAGGAATGGAGCTTTGGTCTCTTAAACTTCTATTTGAAACTCATAAAACAAGGCGGGTAGTTTTACTGCACCAGACAAAAAATACCATCATTTTAGAGCAGCACGGGCAGAAGCTATCGATTTACAGTAACAGGCCCTCTGTAGCGACCAAATTACAAGATGATTATGTTACCGCGGAGCGTATTGAAAGGCTATCAAATTTCCCATTGATGCACAGTTTCTATGTCAATTCTCGCCTGGTCTTTCTACTTGATAGCCTTGGAATATATCCTCCAAAAGATCTTCAAATAGACATTGTAATCCTAACTCAATCGCCCAAAATAAACCTGGATAGATTTCTCGATATTGTTCAACCCAAAAAGATCATCGCCGATGGTAGTAACTACCGCAGTTTTGTAAAGCGATGGGAACAAAGCTGCGCAAAAAGAAAACTCCCTTTTCACTATACCGGAGAAAAGGGAGCATATTTCTTTATTGAAAACAAAGACTAATGCACTTTGCCCATGAGTCTTTTCATCAATGGGGAGAACAGCAGGACCACCACCCCGGCAGCCAGGGAATATTTGGCGATCAAACTAAATCCGTCGAGGTATATATTTAGAGTTTCAAAGCCTCCAACATTGCTATCCGTGCTTTCAATGGCGAGTTGTTTCGATATAAAGCCCACGATTTGAAAGGCATAGGCAGATGAAAGGAACCATATCCCCATCATAAAGGCCACAATACGTTTGGGTGAAAGATCTGTAATTTTTGACAAGCCTACTGGCGACATAAACAGCTCTCCCACTGAGATCAAAAAATACAAGGTCAGCAAGTAAGAAAAAGGCACCATTCCGTTTTCATCGGCACTACCTCCACTCAGAGAGAGGATATAGAAGCTGAGTCCGGCAAAAATCAGGCCCATTCCAAACTTATACGGCGTTCTGGGGTTTAGTTTTTTCTTTGCCAGGTAGGTCCACATGATAGACACCGGTATGGCGAGTATTACGATAAAAATGGAATTCAAGGCGTTGGTCTGACTAGCATTAATTATTGATAGGTTTACGTTTCTGGCGGCAAATAGAGTAATAACACTACCATGCAGTTCGTGAAAGCCCCAAAATATGGTCATAAAAAAGGTTATCAATACGGCCATAAAAAGTTTCTTTCGTTCATCAACAGTGGCCTTTATCATAATCATAATCATGTAGGCAAGCACTGCAAAGCCAATAATGTAAAAAAGTAAGTTTACGATATTTGTATCTGCGAAAAAAGTCCCTTCTGTTCCTAAGGATTTGTATGAATACAATAAAAATGCGATCAAGGGAGCTGACAAAAATGCGAGAATAGGGACCAGGTGCTTTTGAGGAATTCCAATAATCTTTTTCTCATAAACTTCCATGCTGGGCGGTCTACCTCCGTCTCCAAAAACATTCTTTTTAATTCCGCTCCAAAAGAACAGTAAACCTGTTAACATCCCAATTCCGGCCAATCCAAAACCATAGTGCCAACCGTATTTTGCACCTAGCCATCCGCATAATAAAGGAGCAACCGCACCACCAATATTAATTCCCATATAGAAAATGGTAAAACCAGAATCTTTTCTTGTGTCTCCATCTTTATAGAGTGTTCCAACAAAGGTTGATATGTTGGGCTTAAAAAAAACCATTCCCTACAATGATGAAAGCAAGAGCCAAAAAGAAAGCCATATTGTTTTCTATTGCAAGTACAAAGTGCCCTAAGGCCATCAACACCCCTCCCAGAAAAATAGATTGGCGCATACCGAGGATCGAATCAGAAATTTTGCCCCCAATTACGGTTGAAGCGTACACCAATGATCCATAGGATGCATATACGGCAGCTGCGGCATAGTCTCTGGTAGACAAGGCCTCAAAGATGACGTTCACCATGTACAGCGTGAGCAAGGCACGCATACCGTAAAAGCTAAATCGCTCCCACAGCTCGGCGAAAAACAGATAAAATAGTCCGATTGGGTGTCCAAAGAGTTGTTTCTCCTTGTAGGTTTCGGGATTGGTCTCCATATTGAATAAAGTTTAGTTTAAAGCTAGTTGGTTATCCTTTAATCATATCTTTTTCGGGCATGCTTGCCTTTTTCTCACGTTTATCTCCAAGGTTTTTATGAATAAAGTCGGTCATTTTGGTATAAAGGTGAAGCCTTGTATTTCCGCCAAAAATACCATGGCTCTTATCTGGATACAAGGCCCACTCAAACTGCTTATTAGCTTGTACCAAAGCTTCTATCATACGCATAGTATTCTGAAGGTGTACATTATCATCTCCAGAACCGTGTACAAGTAAATACTTTCCCTTAAGCAGCTCCGGGTAATTTAGTGGTGAATTTTCATCGTAGCCACTGGGGTTTTCCTGAGGAGTTTGCATATATCTTTCGGTATATACCGTATCATAAAACCTCCAACTGGTTACCGGGGCCACGGCAATAGCCATTTCAAAGGTATCACTACCTTTCAAAAGGGCATTGGTAGACATAAATCCACCATAACTCCATCCCCAGATCCCAGTGCGTTCTTCATCAATATAAGGTAGCTCGCTAAGTTTTTTGGCCACAGCTATCTGATCTTCGACCTCTAGCTTTCCCAATTCTTTCTGGGTCACCTTTTTAAAATCGCGCCCCTTTAGGCCTGTTCCGCGTCCGTCAACACAGGCAACGATATACCCTTCAGAAGCCAGCATTTGATGCCAGTAATCGTTAGTGCCCATCCAACGATTGGCCACTTGCTGAGAACCCGGTCCGCTGTACTGGTACATAAATAAAGGGTATTTTTTAGTTGGGTCGAAATCTTTTGGCTTTATCATATACATATTGAGATCGTTCCCATTAACAGAAATTGTAGAAAATTCTTTAGGGCTCATCTCGTAACTACCCAACTTTTTAAGCAGTTCATCATTGTTCTTGATTTCTGTTACCTGCTTACCGCTAACTGCTTTATGCAAACTATATACTGGTGGTGTGCCAGTACTTGAATGCGTATTTATAAAATAGGTAAAATTCGCGCTAAAATCGGCCCTATTGGTACCCTCCTTGGCACTCAACCTTTTTTTATTCTTACCGTTCGTACTAATCCCAAACACGTCGCGATTAATTGACCCGTTTTCAGTAGACTGGTAATAGATCCTGTTCTGCTTTTCGTCATAGCCATAATAGCGAGTAACCTCCCATTCTCCTTTAGTAACCTGGTTCTTTAATTTTCCGTCGCTACCATACAGATAGATGTGATTGCGGCCATCCCGCTCGCTGGTCCAAATAAAACTGTCATCGGCAAGAAAAGTAAGGTCATCAGTGATGTCTATATAAGCGGCGTCTTTTTCCTCCAGCAACAGTGATACACTTTGGTCTGAGGCTTTAACAGCATACATTTTCAGTATGTTTTGATGCCTGTTTAAGGTCCTGACACTTAAGAAATCTGCATCATTCATCCATTTAATTCTGGGGATGTAATAAGCTTCTTCTATTGGAATGGCAGCTGTTTTTTTAGACTTCAGATCGTACATATGAAGTGAAACCTCGGCATTGTCTTCGCCCGCCTTAGGGTATTTAAATTGCTGCTGTGAGGGATAAAGCCCGGTGCCATACATATCCATGGAAAATTGAGGTACATTGGTCTCATCAAACCTAAGAAAGGCAATTTTAGTTCCGTCAGAGTTCCATTCAAAAGCGCGTACAAAGGCAAATTCTTCTTCATAAACCCAATCTGTGACACCATTGATAATTTTATTCTTTTTCCCATCAGATGTCACTCGTACAGTGTTGTTCGAAGTAATATCAAAAATATAAAGGTTGTTGTTATGCACATAAGCCACTTGTTTCCCATCCGGAGACAGTGCGGGTTCTTGAATTTTGGCTTCAGATATCCTGGTTACCTCTTTGGCTCCAAGGTCGTAAACGTAATATACAGCTAGTCTGGAACGCCTGTATAAGCGTTCAACATCTGTAGCGAGCAACAATTTAGACTCGTCTTTGCTAAATTCGTAGGTGGTGAAATACGGTAGGTTTTCCAGATCTTTGGAAGATATAAGCGTTGAGGTCTTCTGTTGTGTTTCGTAATCGTACTGATCCACCGAACTTATCTCTGCCTCTCTGTCTAAATTCAGGACGGTATAGTTCTTACCGTTCTTCATTGAACGTAGAGCATCCAGTCCTTCGGTAGTAAAAGCTCCTCCCCAGATCTCCTCTAAAGCTATCTTTTTTTCCTGTGCATAAATTGTAAATATGCATCCTAAAAATAAAAGAAGCGTAACATATGACTTTTTCATAGATTCTCAAAAATTGAATTAAAACTTCCAAGTTTACTAATATTTTCGCTAAAAAAATAACTTTAAACTGAAAACATTGCAACTTTTAGGGGTGTCTTGCCGGCCGATATCAACTCCCTTTATTTAAGACCGTAATGCTTATCTTTACCCTTCGAAACCAATAACTCATGACCGCTCCTATTGAAGGATTTTCCAAACTCTCTAAAGAAGCTAAAATAGATTGGATTGCAATTCACTATACGCATAATCCCGAACTCACCAAAGACCTCTTAAAACGTTACTGGAACACAGATCAGCAACTACAGAAGTTGCATGACGAATTCATTGAGAATACCATTACCAACTATTATCTTCCACTGGGTATAGCACCAAATTTTTTGATTAACAACAAACTGTATGCCATTCCTATGGCTATAGAAGAAAGTTCTGTGGTCGCTGCCGCTAGTAAGGCTGCAAAGTTCTGGCTAGACCGCGGAGGGTTCAAAGCCAGCGTTCTGGGAACAGAAAAAATAGGCCAGGTACACTTTTTTTTTAAGGGTGATTTTAAAAAACTACAACTTTTTATTGCCCACATACAACCCAAATTTCGAACAGATACTGCGGCACTTACCGAAAATATGGAAAAAAGAGGTGGAGGTATTACTAAGATCGAATTGCGAAATAAGAGCGACAAGCTTCCTGACTATTACCAATTGCACTGCACCTTTGAGACCATGGATGCCATGGGAGCCAATTTTATCAATTCTTGCCTCGAGCAGTTTGCCCAGACTTTAAAGAACGAAGCATCGAGCTATGAAGCATTTAGCCAGGAAGAACGGGCAATAGAAATTTCGATGAGCATTCTTTCTAATTATGTTCCGGCTTGCCTTGTAAGGGCTGAAGTGCAATGTGGGATAGCGGAACTTAAGGATGAAACTTCTATAGACCCCAAAGAATTTGCGCAGAAGTTGGTAAGGGCAGTGAATATTGCCCGGGTAGAGCCTTATAGGGCGGTGACGCACAATAAAGGCATAATGAATGGTATTGACGCGGTGGTTCTGGCCACCGGAAACGATTTTAGGGCTATAGAAGCAGCTGCCCATGCCTATGCGGCTAGGGACGGGGCTTATACCAGCCTTACACATGCGGAAATTAAGGATGATGTTTTTTCTTTTTCTATTGAAATTCCGCTGGCATTAGGAACAGTTGGTGGTTTGACACGCCTTCATCCCCTTGTAAAACTGGCTATGGAAATTTTGCAAAACCCTTCCGCTAAAGAGTTGATGCAGCTAGTGGCAGTTGCCGGTCTGGCCCAGAATTTTGCGGCATTGCGATCTCTTGTAACCACTGGAATTCAGCAGGGGCATATGAAAATGCACCTACTCAATATTCTCAATCAAATTGGCGCAACCGATGCCGAAAAAGAAAAGTTAGTAAACCACTTTAAGACGCAGGCGGTGACTTATAGCGCAGTCGAAGAAGCTTTTCAAAGTTTGCGAAAAAACTAATGGAATACAATTTCTACAGCAACGGTAAACTGCTGCTCACAGGAGAATATGCTGTTCTTGATGGGGCATTGAGCCTGGCTCTTCCGGCCAGATTCGGGCAAACTTTAAATGTCCGTGAGATTAAAGGAAATCTGTTACATTGGAAAAGTCGGGATGCAGACGGAAGTATATGGTTTGAGACAGAAATGGATGTGGAAGAACTCAGTCTTCAGGCCTCGGCTCCCGAAGGATCTTCTGTAAAAACCGTGCTTTGGAAAATGCTTGGACAGGCCAAGATGCTAAATCCAGGATTTCTGAAGAAGGGAGTAGGATATCAGGTAGAGACAAGGCTTAACTTCCCGAGGAATTGGGGCTTGGGCACTTCCTCCACACTAATTAATAATATCGCACAATGGGCTGGGGTAGACGCCTATAAGCTACTTATGAATAGTATTCCCGGAAGTGGTTATGATATTGCTTGTGCCCAACACAACACCCCTTTGCTATATCGGCTTAAAGATGATCTTCCTGAGATAACTCCAATCTCCTTTGCGCCGCCTTTTAGCGAACATCTTTATTTTGTTCATCTCAATAAAAAGCAAAGTAGCCGTCAAGGAATTTCTGACTATCATGAAAAGAAAATAGATAGAAAAGCCTTAGTTGGCCAAATCTCTAAGATTACCGAAGCCGTCCATATTTGCCGAGATTTACCGGAATTTAAAAACCTGCTAGAAGAACATGAAAAAATACTTTCCCAAGCCCTGGAAAAGAGAACAGTGAAGGCATCTTTTTTTGCCGACTTTCATGGGACGATAAAGAGTCTCGGGGCCTGGGGAGGAGATTTTATTTTGGCCGTAGGAAATACTGAAACTCCGGCATACTTTGCAAGCAAGGGATATCATACCATTCTTCCCTTTAAAAAAATGGTGCTATAAAAATCAAAAAAGGCGGATATTAACTACCCGCCTTTCCATTTTCGTTATTTATAGCTTAATAAAAGGTGGCTCTGTTATCCTCAATATCCGCTTTCTTTTTCAATGCCTGGTATACCGCAGAATTTACACGTAGTGCGTTAGAAGATTGCAGTGTGTTGGAGTAAGTAGCGTAGTTATCCAATTGTGGAGCTTCTTCTTTCTTCGTAACCTCCACTTTAAAAACACCGGTCTCTCCTTCAATAAGGCCAGAGGAAGTTCCCTGTCCTAACGCAAAGGCTGTACCAACTATCAGGGGCTCTCTTCCGGCACCCGGGATGGTAGGAGTCTTAACGGTAAGTGCGGAAGCATTAGAAATCGTAGTGCCATTATTGGCGGCTAGTTCTTCAAACGTTCTACCCGTATTTGCAGCTATAATTTGGGCTGCCTTTTTCTTTTTGCGAAGAATTGGAAGTACCCTGGTAGAAGCATCTTCAACACTCATAACGCCTTTAGCGTACTTTGCTGTGAGTTGCACAACCGCATAGCCGTTATTGATACTAAAGCGCTTAATGTCTCCAACCTCGGTATCGTTATTAAATGCCCACTGTACAATAGTTCTTTGAGCAGAAAGGCCAGGTAGATTCTCATCCAGCTCCTTGATCTTGTTCACCGGGCGTACAATATATTCTTTCTCCTTAGCCTGATCTGCAAAGGAAGCGTCTGAAGAAGTGGTAGCCATTTCAAACTTGGTGGCATCTTCAAAAAGCTTATTAATGGTTTCCTCGGAAGGCTCAATATTTCTGGTAAGGTAAGCGATCTGAACAACATCCTGTTTCTCGTCTACCTTTACAATATGGAAACCAAATTCGGTCTCCACCAGTCCAATATGCCCTGCCTCATTGCCAAATGCAAAATCGTTAAATTTAGGAGTCATAACCCCTTGCTGGAAAAACCCAAGGTCTCCTCCCTGAGGTCCCGAAGGCCCATCAGAATTATCTCTGGCCAACTCGGCAAAAACCGTACCTGATTTCTGGGCTTCTTTTAGAAGTTCGTCTGCCTTTTGTTCAGCCTCCTCTTTTGTTCTTTTTATGCTGGGATTAGCCCTTTCAGCTCCTTCGTAAGTAATCAGGATGTGGCTGGCTTTCACAGAGCCATTTGGTTTTCTGTTTACCATTTTGGCAATCTTAAAGGCATCTCCATCTCTATACGGGCCATAAAGCTGACCCACTTGCAATGCCATTAGGGTATCGGCAAATTTTGAGGGTAAATCTTTCTTAGCTCTATAAATGGTATCAAATTTAGCATCAGATTTGCGGTCCAAAAATTCGGCTACGTCTTTTGTGTTTCTAAATCCGGCAATAATATCTGTTGTATCTTTTTCCTCAGCGTATTCTTCAGTGTCATCTAAAAGCAGTGCTATTTCCTCCTTCTTTGAGGCCTCATCTTCTAAAGAAGGCTTTTCTTCGAAATACACGAATTGAATGTCTCTGGCCATTTCCTGCTCATACTCGTCTTTATGGGCCTCAATATAATCTGCAATTTCTCCTTTTGTAACTACTATGGTACTGTCAGGAATAGATGTAAAAGGGATCCTGACATATTTAATATCAATTTTATCATTAGCCAATTTGTAATCTAACTCTCCCTCTTTGAGCGTTGCGCCTGCACCGGCCCGGACAAGGTTAAAATAAGCCTGCTCTTTTGCTCTTTCAATAATGGCTTGTTCGTCTAAGAGCCAATCCTGGTATTGTGTAGGTGAATTTATCTTAAGTTGTGCAATAAAATCTCTGAATTTATATTCGTCAAAAATGCCATTTTCGTCTAAGAATTGCGGGTTTTGTGTAAAGCCCGGGCTGGATTTTATTACGTCAATGATCTGATCTTGCTCAATAGCAATTCCTAAATTCTCGAATTGCTGGCCCAGAATTGTTTTTCTTTCCACCTGACTCCAAACCCCATTAACCAGTTGCATGGAAGTAGTATTAGGGTTTCCTCTTCTAGAAGCGCGTTCTACCTGCCTCCTAAAATCATCTATAGAAACCTCGTCACCATTAATCTCTGCGACAGACGAGCCAATTTTACCGCCTGAAAAATCGTTACTTGTAAATATCCCCGATATTACAAAAGCAAACAGCGCCATCCCAATGATCAATATCAATACTGTTGTGCGTTTTCTAATATTCTCTAAAATTGCCATGATGCAGTATGTTTAAAATCAGTGGGCGAAATTACCATTTTCTATTAAAATATAAAAGGGAATACAAGGGTATCTCGCTGGTTTAACACCCTATTCCTTCTCTAAAACCTTAACCGTAACCAAATCTATTTTGGTGCTTGAAACTTCCAGGATGGTAAATAGAAAATTAGCTACCTGAATTTCGGAGTCCTGGTCGGGTATTTCTCCCGTTTCATTTACGATCAATCCGCCAAGCGTTTCGTACTCTTCGCTTTCCGGAAGTTCTAACTTATAGTTTTCATTAATGTAGTCTACTTCTACCCTGGCCGAGAATTTGTACACATCTATGCTAAGCTGTTCCTCGTGTAAATCTGTACTATCGTGTTCGTCTTCAATTTCTCCAAAGAGCTCCTCTACGATGTCTTCAACGGTCATAATTCCGGAAGTGCCCCCATATTCGTCTAGGACCACAGCCATGCTTTTTCGCTTTTTGGTGAGCGCATTTAAGACATCATTGATCAACATGGTCTCAGGTACAAACTCAACAGGAAGGAGGATACTTCTTACCGTTTTGGGTTTTTTGAAAAGCTCAAAAGAATGCACATAGCCAATAATATTATCTATAGTATCTTTATAAATCAATATTTTAGAATAGCCAGTCTCGCTAAACAATTTGGTGAGGTTCTTAGGGGTTTCATGAAGTTCCACAGCCATTATTTCTGTCCTTGGAACCATTACTTCACGGGCCTTAACTTCTGAAAATTCGAGTGCATTTTGAAAAATCTGGATTTCAGAATCTAGCTCATCTTCCTCCTCAACGGTTTCCATTTGCTCTGTAATATAGTCGCCCAACTCAATTTTGCTAAAAGCCAACTGCACTTCATCTCCATCGGTCCTAAAAAAGGTTTTTAGAATAAAATCAGACACCTTGATTACAAACTCAGACAACATAGAAAATAACAAATAGAAGAGATAGGCCGGAATAGCAAATACCTTAAGAAGGGTGTTGGCATAGATCTGAAACAGTACTTTGGGTAGAAATTCGGCAGTAAGCAAAATAATCAGGGTAGAGATCAGGATTTGGGAAAGCAAACTAAAATCTGTGAGCATGATATGCAGAAAACTGCTCGTTACAGGTAAAATACTTTCAAACCAGTTCATCAGGATTTCTCCCATAAACAAACCGTACACTACCAGTGCGATGTTGTTGCCAATAAGCATTGTAGCGATAAACTTGGAAGGTTTTCTTGTAAGCCTTGTAAGTACCTTGGCTAAAATACCTTCCTGCTTCTTTTCAATCTCTATGTGAATCTTGTTTGCAGAAACAAAGGCAATCTCCATTCCCGAAAAAAAAGCGGAGAGGAGTAAGGATATGATAATAACGGCAATAGCAGTTTCCAAAGCTAGTTTTGATTATCTCTTTTTCGTTTTTCAAAACGTTTTCTGTACTTGCGTCTAAAAAGAAACATGCCTAGAGAAGCCAATCCGAAGAAAATAAAAATGTAGGTGCCTTCTCTGTCGGCGTTCCATTTGGCTGCTATTTCATATATACAAACCAGAAAAACGGCCAGGTACAAATACTCTGTATATTTCAAAATCTTTATCATGATTCGTCTTCTTTAAGGGTCATCAGACCATAGGTTTTATGGGCGTTAAAAAAATTGAGGTCTCTTCTAAAATCCATCCCCTCCCCATCCATTATCGTCCCGTCTTCAGGATTGGTAAATTTAAATTTCTTTTGGGTGAAGATCCAATCTCCAGAGCGGTCCCAGTAGAGTTGCGGGGTCTCTAGTTTCTTGCCGTCATGCGTTTCTATGACTACATTACCTCTTAGATCGAACAAATTGGTGCTGGAATACAGTATGCCATAATCTGCATTGATGGTACTTTTGTTGTTGTCGTCGTCAAAGTATTCACCTCCAACCCTTTAGGGAAGGTACGGTATTTGAATCTAAGGTTGTCGAAATCTTCACTCATCGGACTCGTTAGAATAGCGACGATCTTTGTATCTCCCACTCCTTCACTTCCAATGGTTTCCTGGGTTTCTGTGTAGGTAATGGAAAAATTTTCAGCTACGCCCTGCGGATAAATAAGCGCCTGAGCTTCCTCGCCAATACGCTTGTAATTATCCGTACAGCTAAAAAAAAACATTGCCACAGAAAAAACTATGGCAATGCTGTTGTATTTATATCCGAGAAACGGTTTCATTCTTATAGATTGGGCACTTTTACACTGCCTCCAACCCAGCAACTAAAGGTTACTGACTTTCCTGCCATGCCTTCGTTAAAGATATCGGTCTTAGAAGGCGCTTTTGCACTGTAGCTCGCCGCAGCCTGGCCTGCTCTTCCACTTAATGAAGGATCTACCCTTCCGGCCTTACGTGCCATATTAGCCGCTTTCCAGTAAATAGCTCGTCTTTTCAAAAGCTGTGCTTCCACATTGGTTAGCACTTGAAGCATACAAGCTGGCAATTAGCAAATAGGCTTTACCGTTGGCTGAATTATAATTAATTGCCTTTTGAGCGTAATTTCTAGCAGTAGACTTACTGGTCCTCCTGTAGCTGGTTGCAATTTTATAAGCGATTTCAGATTTTTTATAGGAATCCGTTTCCAAGCTCCAACGCCTTGTTGAAATCTGCAATAGCACCGCTATTATCTCCAGATTTTTTCTTTAAAAGCCTCCAAATACAAATAAGCATCGGCTGAAGGATCCAGATCATTTTGAGCTTCAACTAAAGTCACAAACATAGGATCATCTGTACATTCTTTACTAAACATTCTTCCTACAGCTCGCTTAACCCATACGATATCGTCCTTTTTTAGATTCGTCAAAACTTTTCTGGTATAAAGCGGAATAAGATTACCGCAATCTGCCAAAGATCTCCTAATTTGGAATCAATACTTCCGTGCAATTTTTCCATAAGACTTGGAATTTGTAGTGGCCGCTTTAAGCCTGCTTTTTTCTTTCTTTGTTAATGTTCCAAGAGAATCTTTTGGGAGTAAGTTTGGTAATTCTGCATCAGTTAATTTTTTGTTTTCTTCCTCTATTTTTTCGGTAACATCATCGTCATAGGTATCGAATACTTCCTGCAAATCCTTTGCTACCTGCTTTGTGTAAATCTACTAAAGGCTTGAAAAATAGAGATATAAGTGCCTTAGGATTTTTGAAAGTTAGACTTCCTGTCATTCTCATCAAATGCTTTGTCCTAACATAGTATAAACTCTCATCATAGTGAAGCCATTTTGTTATCATATTCAACAAGGCCTTGTCAATAGCCATAACCTGCCATTTGCTAGCTTTTCTTAGGAAAGTGATTTCAAACTGTTATCATACAAGGCCAACAAATCATTTGATATATCCATCCTTTCTCGGCACCTGAAGATTTTTGATTTTGTCATTTCAGAGTATTCTTTCGCCATATGAAAAGTTGGCACGGTTTACATAGCCGGGCAATTTTCATAGACCATTTTCCAAGGTGTATATGCGCGCATCATAGTTTTTTACTTTTACATGTTCTGAGATATATGGAAAGATTGGTCATACATTCAGGATTTTGAGCCTGGGCATTACTTATGCCCACCATGCCCTAAAACAGCGATCATCATTAAGTAAAGTTTCGTTTTCATTGTGTAATATTTGTTTAAAGTGGTTAATGTACTAAATTTTTATTAATCTATTTGTCTTTTTCTGAAACCATCTATCGTTAAAAGACACTCCTATGTTAACTTTGAGATAACTTTCTTCGATCAAGTCCGCTCTTGTAGTTCCTCTCCTACCTAACTCAAAGCCAACGTTTAGATTGGAGAAATTACTACCCAGCGGTACCCAAGTCCAAGTCCAAAAGTTATGCCAAAGTCATTTATCTCCAGTATCATTAACAACCATTCCGGTTTATGTTATAGCTAAGTCCGGCACGGTAGGTTACACGTTTAAAATAGCTGGCGAAAAAGAGGTGTAATCAGGTATATAAAAACCTCCGATTGCAAGGCTACTGGCGTCTTGATAGCTAAGATTGTCAAGTGTCAATAAAATCATTAGTAAAATCGAACTTAAACTCCTGAATGCTGTATTCGGCGCCTAAGAACCACTTTTTATCTTCTCCAAATCCAAGGCCAAAGGTATAGGTTGTAGGGATTTTTAGTTCGGTATTTTTACGTCCTCTGGGCATCTAAATCAACATCTACCACCTCTATTTCCTGTCCTGTAAGTTAGCGAAAAGGACCTAATTCGCTGACTGTTTTCCGAAGTTAGGTTTGCCTGAGTATTTACCCTGACCGAAGTGAAGAGCGTATATTTATCCTTTAATGGTTGGGGTATAGGTAAGGCCATAATTAAAATCAAAGCCATTCACCCTTGAAATTCGCTCATCCAGGGTTCCAAATTGCACATCTTCCACGCTTTGCGACCCTCCGATTTTCCAACCTTCCAAAATTAAAATTCAAGGTAGCTCCCAAATACAGGTTTTGAGCCGCTCTGGCATAGCCAACGGACACATAAGTCTGATTTAAGCCACCTTCTCCGGTAAATTGGTTGGTAACTTCAGACCCACTACCATTCATACTTTCAGACAGCAGACTATATCCTATCGAGGAAAGCGGCTTTAGTAGGCCAAAACCTACCCCAAAACGCTATTGCTTATAGGAAAGCCTATGGAAAGGTATTCCAGGTTGGTAACGCTACTGCTTTGTTCGTCTGTAAAGCTCTTTAAGTGACGTATTTCCTGATGCGAAAGACCCACGGTATAGGTGGTGAGCCGCAGTTTTCCATATGCAGCCGGATTCTGAAGATTTACGTGAATGCTATCTGTATACATTCCAAGCCCCCCCATCATTTGATTTTCTATAGTAGCTCCGGACCTTAAGATCACCAATTCCAAAAAAGGAATAGGGAGAAACGGTACCATTTTGAGCATTCATATTATATGCGCTAAAGCACATATTAAGGATTAGAATTCTTCTTACCATCTAGCGTTTGTTGTATTCCAGCAAATAATTCAAGCCCTCCAGGAGAAAATTAGAATGCGCAAATATGGTATTTTTTAGTCGTTTAGACAAAAATTGAGCGTCGCCGCCTGTTAAAATAACTGTTAAATCTTGAAAACGAGAACGGTACTGATCAATGATCCCGTCAATCTCGTTACAGATACCATTTACTACGGCCGCTGTGAATACTGGTTTCTGTAGAATTTCCAATAAAATCAAGGATGTCATCGTGTTCTAAAAGCGGTAGTTTTGAAGTTTGATTATGGAGTGCCTGGTATCGCATGTTTAATCCTGGCGAAATAGCGCCACCCAGATATTCCCCATAATCGTTCAGCATATCATAAGTAACACAGGTACCTGCATCAATGACCAAGTGTATTTGCCATTTGGGTTGTAATAAAACGCCGCAGTTGCCAGTGCTATGCGGTCTACGCCCAGACTCTGGGGGGTAGCATATGAGTTCTTAAAAGGCACCTTAGAGCTTCATGGTTTAGAAAGAGTACCTTGCAAAATACGGTGAGTACAGCCTGGTGTTTTTTGTCCATAGGGCCCACTGAAGCTACCATGGCGTGTTTGATCGACGGGAAGTTATCAAAAACTTCCTTTACTTTCTCCGCAAAGCGTTTGAGTTCCGTTTTTTGAAAGAAAACAATATTGTTCTTTATCAAAAACGGCAAGTTTTACCAAGGTGTTTCCAGCATCGATAACGAGGTTCATAATGCAAAGATCACAAATTGAAGTAAAAAACCAGCATCCTTTTTTCCATATTTTTGTTTGTAGTTCCTAAATTTGAAATTATATTTGCGCCCTGGCTTAGGCTGATATAGCTTAATAAACTGGTACCTTAGCTCAGTTGGTAGAGCAACGGACTGAAAATCCGTGTGTCCCTGGTTCGATTCCTGGAGGTACCACATCAAGCACAAAACCCGCTCAAATGAGCGGGTTTCTTGTTTTCAGAGGGCGTTGAAGGCTTGCTTTCATAAGGCCAATGAAAACAAGAAACTGCCACCATAGGTGGCGAGGTTTTGTAATTGCAGTAGCGGTTTCAAAGGAACACCGAACAGAGTGAGGTATCTCCTGGAGGCAAAAAGTGAGGGCGAGCCGTAATACGCGTCAAAAGCAAAGCTTTTTGATTATTAATTGATTTCCAGGCCATGGCGGAGTATAATTTCAAAAGCCGCTTGGTTAATCGCTTCACACAAAAACAATCCCTCCATGGCACAATTTTTGTTTCATTTTTGTCAGATGTTACCTATCTAATGTGACGTCTACCAAGCAAATGCAAACAACTATACACCGTCCGCTACTCAGAGCAGTTTTTCTACTTTGCCTTGCACTGCTTTTATGGAAGTGTGAGAAAAAAGACGAGCTTCCCGAAATAATTGAGGAGACCTCTCTAAACACCTTGATCGAACAAGAAAGAAAGCGGGAAAATGGCCCAGCCATCGCAGCAGTTATTGTAAAAGACGGGCAGGTAGCCTGGCAAGGTTTCTACGGGAATAAAACACTGGGCGTCCCTGAACTCCCTGATGAAAACACGGCTTTTATCCTTGCCTCAGTTTCTAAAACTGTAGTGGCCATAGCGGTTATGCAACTCGTGGAAAAGGGGCTTTTAGATCTTGATGAAGATGTCAATAACCATATCCCCTTCTCCTTGCGCAATCCTAATTTTCCAGCTACACCTATCACCGCTCGGATGCTTTTAACGCACACCTCAAGCCTTTCCTGGCCTACAAACACCGAAGATCCAAATTTCAACAATACATTTGAACCTCAAAATGCCCCGGGTATTTACCCCTGGATCCGTGATTATCTAACACCAGGCAATCCCAATTATCAACCTAACAGCTGGCAAAACAAAAAGCCTGGGTCAAGTTATCAATACAGCAATACTGGTGCAGCTTTTCTTGGTTATCTGGTGCAGAGTATTAGCGGAGAAGATTTTCACAGCTATTGCAAAGAAAATATTTTCACCCCTTTGCAAATGTCTAATACAACTTATGATGTTACCGGTCTTCAAGCGTCAGTAGACTTTGCCTCCTTGTATTTTGAAGGTGAGCTAATCGCACAATACTCCGCACCTCACTACCCCGCATTTGGAGTTCGCAGCACTACTTCAGATATGTCGAAATATATGCTTGCCATTTTAAACAAGGGCGCTTATGAAGGCAAACGAATTCTTGAGGAAGCAACGGTTGATGCCATGCTAAGAATTAAGATTCCTGATAACGACATCGGTTTTCTCTGGACCGAATTGCAAGGCAAGTGGATTGGCCATATTGGAGAGTATTGGGGCGTATCATCTAGTATGGATCTAAACCGGGAAAAAAATCTGGGTGTCTTTATCGTAAGCAATGATTCACATATCGAATCGCTCTACCCGGATGGTAAAATCTACAACTACATTCATAAATATGCTGAGCAACTGGCCGACTAAGCGTTAGGCATCCCTTTTTCCAAACAAATTCTAATTTCGTCTCTTCTCGTAAAAATGGCTTTAGCCCATTTGCCCATTAAAAATTGTGTTCATCGCTTATTTATTTAATTGCGGAGCTCTCTGGATTTCAAGTCTTAGGTTGTCTTCTCTATTATCGGTAAAAATTCTAGATACTGTTTCCTATTTTTCGAAAAAAATTGTAAGCTAATTCCTGAATTGTATTGAATAAAATCTTATATTAGGTCTATATTAATTCTTTCCCCCGGAATACGTAATATCGCCGGCACAACACCCCACTGCACGCGTTTTTTAACCAACTAACCACTCTCAGACATGAGCAATGTACTGCTTGTTCCTGTGCGCCTGAATGCGCTTCGCCTTACGAAGGAAATTACAGTTGCGGGTCCGATGGCCGACTTTTCAAAGTTACCATACGCCACGAAGGGTATGGACCACAATCCGAATATCGCAAACATCGCTGAAGAAGTTCTTTCATCTGCTTTTCAAAATCAAAATTTTAGACTAAAGCCTGGGCTTCACCTCCACTGGCTACTCCCCAGTGCGCTAACCAAAGAGGTTTCTACGGCAATGCAAAATCTAAAAGCCTATAAGTCAACACCTCCTTACCCAAGAGTGCCCAATAGATGGTTAATTTCCAGGAGCATCTCCAGCAGACAAAACCCTGCTATTACTGTAGCAGGAAATCAACCACCACAGCGACCACCAATCTTTCTGTTAGACAAGCAATGGCTACTTGAAAGCAACTTTCTTCATCCAGGTAGCAACAACGAACTTAATGCAGGTAGCAGTAACATTCCCTACCCAGCCTCTAAAACCAATCCCTTTCCGTTCAGGCATATGGGTAGGTGTCAGGAACTGGGGCTTTGGGGTATAGATGTTCCGAAAGCTTCCTATATGCAACATTTAACGGCTGTTGGATATGGCACTCCGGCCTTTGCATCCTATTATCCAAATTGTCACAGTGTGTTCGGGTGGCATGAAGCAGAAATCTCAGTGTTTCAAAGACAAGTCAAATATGAAGTGATCGGGTTTTATGATAGCCAGGAAAACGACTACATTAAACAGTTTAAAGCGCTTTATAAAGCAGAATTTCAGAAAGAACACGGCCGCCAGGCATCTCTGAAAGAATTGTTAGACACATTTAAAAAATCGCTCCGACTAAACTTTGACAGTAGCACCGGAGAACCAGACGAGATGATTTGCTACGGAAGCGTAATAGTGCCTGCCGGTAATCTGCGAAATCCAAAAGGTACTAGAAAAGACGATAGCATTACAGTGGTTGTGGGGAATACCGGAACGGAAGCGTTGAGCGCATTTCTTGGGAAAACTTTAGATCCGGAGCGGCCCTATGTCATTGAAGACCAGCTAGAAGCAATTCAGCTTGCCGGCGATCTCGAAAACAGACAGCTAGATGTGGGCCCTAAATTTATTGAGGCGAGGCATAGAAAGGAATTTGTTGCGGAATCTGGTGGAAGCAAATGGACCATAGGACCCGATCATTCAGCGGATACAGGCAAAGGGCAAGAAAGCAGGCAGCTAACACTTCCACTTGAAATGGCGCATCAATTGAATGCTTTGAATGTCTTGCAGCAGTCCTATGAAAAAGGCCTTTTTGAAAGTATTTCGCAACGTAAACAACTTTTTGCCGATTGGTATAAATACATGCTTGCCACCTACCCGCCCGAGGATACTATTGACCAGTACCCCAATATTGACGAAGTGCAACACTTTATTCGAAAAAAGGGGTTTAGCCCTCTTGCGAAAAAAGAAGCCGCAATTGGAGTTTTAGAACTTCAGAAAGACCTTAGGCGCGACAAACTAATAAAGGCCACAGCGAAAGACTCAAGAGATGGTTCTATCGCCAGGGCTGTGTCTACAGCTATCAACGAGTTACTACTCAGGTTGGAGAATTACAACCGGTCTTGCGAACTACTAAAGGAAGAGGATATTGTATGGAATTCTTTCTTGGAGCGGTTTCCGGTAGTAGCCTCAGACCCTTTAAAACCTGCCTTAGTCAAACTCTTTTCGGGAACTTCTGTACCGGCCCAGAAGCTACTCGCCAAAACTGCACTAAACGCAAATGAAACCCAGGTAGTTCTAGACGAATTGAACCGGGTACTAAAAAAGGCTAGCTTTTTTACGCCTGCTGATTTTTCAACTGTCGACATTCCAAAAACTATTCAAGATTTGGAAAGTATTCGCAGTTCGGACCGTCAGCCCGAAGAAAAAGTACGGCTAAACAGGCTTTATCTGCAGCTAATCTTTCCAAAACATATAAAGCCCAATACCAAAAAGTGGATGGCTTTAAAGCCTGTAGCGGCAGATCCCTACTGGCGCCCTACAGAACCCGTGGTGCTTGTTTCCGGCCAAGGGGTTAAGCCAACGCATTTCGAACAAAGTCCAGAAGTGCTTCAATGCCAAATTTTGAAGAATACAGGATTGCCGCTTAGTGCGGATTCGAATAAAAGAAAAAAGCAGGTTGAAGATCTTTTGGCCAAAGTAAAAACAGAGGTGGGCAGCGGTAACCTCCCCGAAACACCATTTTACAATGATCCCTGGAATCCTTTCAAGTTAGAATGGGAGACTGAGGTTTTTCCCGCCAAAGAGAAAGGGAACAGTGATGGTACTAACGGACAGTACGGGGCCGACTTTATACTTGAGAATTATCTTATGGCTGGAGATTCATGTAATTTCTCCCCAAAAAAAGAAGTTACACAAATTGTAAAGGGAGCAAACTTATATGAGGGAAGCAGTCTGCTCTCTGCAGGGGCAGACCTACATCAAAAACACGCATTAGATCAGTTTTTGAAAAAACAAATATCCCAAGACATCCTCATTAATACCAGAAACGCCCTGGCTGATACCCGCGAAACGGAAAAACAGCCGCTGACAAGTGCAGAGATTAAAAAGATCAAAAAAGCCTACGAAAGCAAGTACTTCACAAGTACCACAACGGCCGAAATGAAAACTAAAGATGCAGTTTATACAGCTATTAGAGCTTATGAATTTTTAGTTTCAGCTGATCCTTCCAGGCTTTTTCAGGCACTTAGCGGTTTCAACGATGCACTGCTGATGCATAAACAGACTTATCAGCTGGCTATTGGAGACCCATTGGCATTTCAAGATTATAAAAATTTTAGCAATGAGGGCGTAAGAGGCATAGTTAAAAATTACAATCGTGTTGCACCACAACCACTATACGATTTTAATCCGATCAGATCAGGCGAATTAAATATTAGCAGTCTTAGGCTTGTTGACACCTTTGGCAGAATTAAAGATCTAAATACAAATATCCAAATGGGGGCCGAAAGGTTGTACAACAAAAATAGCAGGTTTCCGCTTACCCTATTCCCAAGAATTACGCAGCCTGCAAGAGTAAACTTTAGATGGCTCTCGGCAGACCCCAAACACAGTGATATTGAAATGAACAGCCACCCGGCTACTTCCCCAATTTGCGGATGGATACTGCCCAATAATTTGGATCATAGTCTGGCCTTTTACGATGAATTTGGAGAACCGCAAGGGGCATTTACCGCAGTCGAAGACCGTAGAGATGCTACACTGGCACGCTGGGACCCTAGTCCTGGGGGTGGAAAGATCGGGAGTCCGCTTCAAATTGAGAACCCACATCTGAGAAAAATTGCGATCCATATTCAAGAAAAGGGAGCCTCCTTTGTAGACAAGCTGGTTAACGCTCTTGACAGGGCTCAGGAAAACATTGACCCCGAAGGGTTTGCACAGCATCAAAGCCTCTCATTGCTCGTTGGCAGGCCTTTAGCCCTTGTTCGAGCCTCGTTAAAATTTGAACTGAAAGGTGAGGCTTCCATTCATCAGGGATGGGAAGCTTTTGTAAAAGATATGGCCCGAAATCATCGGGAAACCAACGGTTTTACCAGAGTAAAACTACCCGTACGCCTTGGTGAATACAAGCAACTGCATGACGGCCTAGCCGGCTACTGGATAGAAGAAGATTCTCAGATTCCAGGTGAGGCTCCTTTTTATTCCCCTCAGGCCGATATCGTCACCAATGACCTTTACCATACTGACATTGTCTATCATTCAGAATCTAAAACGCATATCAGCAGAAGCTTTGAAGATGAGGCGCTGCACTTTTCACTTTTGATAGACCCAAGGGCGGCTGTGCATTGTTCAACAGGAATTCTGCCAACAAATGTACTTTCGCTTCCGCCAGACCAATATGTAGATGCCTTAAAAAAGATTTGCATCACCTTTTTAACGGCGCCAATTGTCACTCCAAAAAATCAATTTCAACTTCCTCTACCGAAGGAAGCTGGTTTTTCCTGGTCCTGGATATCGAAAAACAGAACTAACTGGTCTGAAATAGGAACTACAGGAATCTTAGAAAAAAACCAGTTACAAGAGATCACTGAAAATGCTGACGCGCTGTGGAATCAGTTGCAACAATCAAAATGGATCACTGAAATTGATGAAGGCAAGGCAGAAGTGGTAGCATCAGACCAGCGCAAAGATCAAACCCTGGGTGGACTGTTTAAAGAAGAGCTTCCGGCCATCCACCTCCTTCTTCAAAAAACGCATATAGGAATAACCCACACCGATGCTCAATTTAAAGGGAAGCAAGTGATAAGGGAAGGATGGCTAAAACTATGCCCTACCGATGATGAATTGTAATGAAAAAACCAAAAAAACACTAAGAAACCAGTCGATTTTCAAACTAAATAAACAACAGCATGCAAACCATACAACTAGAACTCTCCATAGATGAAACCAATCTGGTGCTGGAGGCCCTTGGGCAACAACCCTATATTAAAATTCACCATTTAATCAGTAAAATTCAGCAGCAGGCCTCAACGCAGATCGAGGCCGAACAACCTAAGAAACAGCCTAAAAACTAGGAATAAGTTGTTTGCTGGACACCCACTAACAAAGAATCAAACCAAAAGAATAAAACGATGAGTACGGATACCACACTTGAACGCTACTATGCCCTGGACAACATAAGTAAGGACGGCACCACTGCCTTCGCAACCGATTCTTCACTCAAAAAAAAATCAGCCATCCTAAAAGGCGAACCTCGGCTTGTCTCAGATACCGTGTTTGCCAATTCCTTTTCTTTTGATGGAAACGATTATCTGGAACTGGATGATCCCTTCAGTAACGACAAAACTTTTACGATTTCCTTATGGGTAAAATCGAGCAAACTTAACGATCGAGCTTATCATGGTTTCATTGGCAAACAGGGCGATGCACGAAGAAAGCCAGGACTGTGGCAAAGTCCCGGAAAAAATGGATTGCATTTCGATTCCTATGCTCCTGATGGCACCCGCTTTGATGATATCCTTGAAAATTTCTTTACGGCTGCCAACGAATGGGTTCATATTGCCTGGGTAAAAGAAGGAACGCAATTTTCAATTTACCGAAATGGTGAATTGTTTGCCACAAGACCGGCACCTACCACTTTTTTCAGGGCTGATAGTAGCTACTGGATTGGTCGGATAGACAACTACTGGAAAGGACAGGTAGCACATGTACGTATCTACAGCCGGGCACTTTCTTCTTCGGAAATTGGCTGGGACCGGGATGAAGACATTACCGCCATGGCTGGTTTTAGACGAACACATCCTATCAGTTTTTCATTGAACAGCTGGGGGAGGGAAAATGGTCTTTTTATCGTAGATGACCCCGCTAAACAAACTCTCAGCTTAACGGTACGAAACGATTCTAAGGCGCTCATAAATTTTAAAGCTCCTGCAAGTGGTACCGCCGCAGCCACTGAAGACAACCATCATTTTGAACTGAGGTTTCGATCTGGCACCCTTTCTAATGATGTTTTTGATCAAATAGATATAACGCAAAAGCAGAAAAACCAAGGATGGATCATAGGAAAATCACGCCAGGCAAACATTTCCGACTCTCTTTATTTCCTAAAAACTTCGGCTTTCTCACTCGCTAAAAGCACCGCCATCAGCCTGGATCTTTTACCAATATGCGCCGACCCTAAAGGAGGGGCCAGGGGGACCCATGTAGAGTTGCACTATAGGGAGGATCCGTCCTTGTTGACTGTGGGTAACCTGCCAAGCAGGCACCGAACTCAGCAGATAGATATTATCAATCATCGCGGGCAGCCACAGCTCCCCGTTCATTTTGGGCCTTTAGGGGCGAATACTGTGGTGAATAATGGAAGTAGCCCTTCTAACCTCAAATTTCATTTAACCAACCTTATTCACAAAGAAGATCGTACTCATACCAATGAGACCAGATTGCTTTTTAAAGGGAAAGCACAACTCGCCCAGGGATATTCAAAACTAATTGTGAGTTTTGATACCAGAACGAGCACGCAGGCCTCACGCAAGGAAAAAGAATGGGCTTTGTGCAGCACAAGCCTCGCTCAAAACATTCAGATTGCTATTCCTGGCTGGAACGAAGAATTGGTTAATAAGAGCGGTGAAAGCCCAGAATGGATCTTTAACCGCAATACGGACTTGCTGCTGGATTCCGGCAAATTTATTGAAATACAGGTAAACGCTGCCAGGTCTGATACGCCCAGTGGTTTGGCACGCTTGATTCTCCGTTATGAGAATATCCCGGGTTATTGGGATGGCCAGTTGGTGGGCAGTATTGAAAAAACACCTCTCATTACGAGGGAAGTAGGTAGTAACCACTATGTGGGTATAGGTACTACGCCCAAGGCCCGTTTGGATATTATGGATGCACCCCGAACAGGAGCGCATGCCACCACCGCAAGGGGGCTGTATATTAGTGGGAACTTTGGAGCTGCTGCCAATGGAGTGGAATTCCGGCATTCTAATGCATCTCAGGGTATTGGCTTTGGCTACAATACGATCTATGCCACTGGATCAAACACTAACCAGGAACTAAACATCAGGCCAAGGGGAAATGCCAATGTGAATATTGGCATCAAAAGTAAAACGAGCAATTTGTTCGTAAATGGATCCGTGTATGCCAAAACTTTCTATGATATAGATGACACAGGATATTACATCCATCCGGGTTCTCTTTCAAATCTAAAACGCTTAAATGTCGACGCAGGGCCTAACAACGGAATTATCGTTAAAAATAATCGTACCGGTTTTGTGACTTTAATGGCGATAAGCCAAGGAAACTCCAAGGCCATCTATGCCCAAAACAAGGGCATAGGATATCCGGCTCTATCTGCCAATAATACAGGCAACGGATTTGCTATCCAGGCTGATAACAATTCTGCGAGCTACCCAGCCGTCTGGGCAAAAAATAGACATGCGAGTGGCTGGGACTTCTATGCAGGAGGAAACGCAGGAAGACATTATGGCAATGCCAGCTCTGTACGCTTGAAAAAAGATATCTCTAAAGTAAGTAGTGCCCTTAAAAAATTATTGAAGCTAGACGGGGTACGCTTTAAGTGGAAGGAATCTGGGGCTGAAGATCTCGGCTTTATCGCAGAAGATGTTGCTAAAGTAATCCCGGAAGCCGTAACTCTCGAAGAAAACGGCTATGCAAGTGGCATGAGCTATAACCATGTGCTGCCGGTTCTGGTTGAAGCAGTGAAAGAACAGCAGGGAATTATAGAGAAATTGAAGTCAGAATTAAGGGCTTTGAAAAAAAGAGTGAAATAAAAACGCGTAAATTTTAATATCTAGAGCTATGCCCGGTGAATATTTAAAAGTGCTTTCCTGGAACATTCAGAAGTTCGGGGTCAAAAAACTAAACGACCCTAACTTCCTTCGATATGTATCCAGGGTAATTATAGATAGTGGTGCAGATTTTGTAGGCATCATGGAAATTGTCGGTTGGCAGGGAACCGATATAAAACAGCAATTACTTTCGGTCCTTAACAATCATACCGCAGGTTCTTCTGGTAATTGGCGTGGAGCAGAAAGTGAAATGACCCCTTCGCGGCCAAACGAACAATATCTTTTTCTCCGAGAAGATGATCCCGTAAGGAAAATGGAAATAAGCTTATATGGCATTATAGATGACAACGCTTTTGACGCCTTTTTTAAGAAGCACCCCGCATTTTATAACAGTGCGAACAATACTTTTAACCAACAAGCAATTGCCAATTTTTGGGATGCACTTAAAAAGAAAGGTTATCTAGATGATGATTATATAGTTCCAAACGCTGAAAGGGTTCAGTTGGTGGCAAATACAAACTACCTTGACCTTACACCTGATATTAATCTTAATGCCCAGCAAAAACAAGATGTAGTAGATATACTAATATCTGAAGACGTAATAAACTTTCCATACTCCGGTTCTAGACCCCCATTTCTAGCAAAATTGACCTTGCAGCCAAACGATACTGAAATGTTGGTGGTTTTATTTCACGCTCCGGGCCCAGGCAGCAGCTGGCCTATGATCGCCTGTAGCAATCTGGGCTTGATCCCGAACGTAAGAGATGTTTCAAAATCCCTAATAATGGGTGATTTCAATGTTAAACACAACCAATATTCGCAACAGTATACCCTATATAACCGCGGTAATAACGGTCAGTTGGTGGCCGTACAAAATGCAGGGGCAACCGTGACTGCCCAGCCCTTTCAGCGGCTTACCGGCCCTGCTATAGCAGGAGCAATTGATATGCCACAAGGGAAGCCCTTTTATACTAAGGTATTAAACAATCACCCAACCAGTTTAACAAGTACAACACTTACTGCACCTATCCCAAATGCAAATAATGCTAACACCCGCGCACTTCGCAGTAGTACCTATGACAATTTCTATTGTAGAGGTAACCTCAACAACCAAAAAAATGAAAGGGTTGTTCCCCTTATTGCACAGATGGTCCCGCCGGGCAATAACAATAATATAACTATTGCCCAGGCCAATCAAGCCCAAGCCAATTTGGCAATTCAGGTTTTCAATACATGGTGGACGCAACAAAACAATCGAGGAGTTAAGAAACCCGACATTATTAATCCAAACAAAGCTGGCGATACCATACGGCCAATCAACAATCAAAATCCGCTTCAAAGCCTAAGGGAAGCACATTATATCTATAGGTACGCCATTAGCGATCATTTACCCATTTATATGGAATATGAATACGAATAGGAGAATATTCTAATAAAACCAACAGCTAAGTTGTCATCATGAGCCTATTATCAAGCTTAATAAATATGTATGATTCGGCTTCCAGGAGTTTAGTCCTGGCGGCCGCTAATGTCGAGGATATAGATTTAACCGTTTTTATCAACTCCATCTTCAAAACGGGCACTATAACAATTACCAATGTGACTTCGGCTCCTAAGCAAAATGGGACTACAATTCATTTTGAGGGAGACGCTATAGATTTTCAGGTTCAACAAGATTTTGCCCTACCAAAAAACAAACTAAAAAAAGTAAATTTTGATTTCCTCCATGTTGGTAGCACACCGGTGCTTATCATAGCAATTGACCTTAAAAGCGATTGGCTTTTTAATACATCTTTTCTACAATTAAAACACAGTGCCTGGGACGGTATTAAACTACATGGAAGTAAAACCTCATCTCTTCTGTTTGCGAGTGCGCCGGTCACAGACCAAAAGCGTTCTAAACAGTTGGAGGCAGGAATGTCCTTTTACGGACATCTCGACAGCAGTGCCGGACTCTTTACACAATTGAGCTGGCTTTTCCCTGCCAATCACGATGTCCCGGCTTTCGGAACCCTGGTTCTAAGCGATGGAGAGCCACCAGAAATTGAAGTTAGCGTACTCGAAACAAGTCTTTCTAATCTATTTGCGACTATAACTTTGCCCATTGCCGTTAGCCTGATAGAAAGCAAAGACAAAGAATCAGGGCTAGAGATAAGCACCTCTGTCCCCTGGAGAGATGAGAGGCTTACCCTCGCTGCGGTAGTTTCTTCTGATAGTGAGGGATTGCTATACCTTGAGGTAATTGGCCCTATAGGACTGCCCTCTATAAAGGATATGGAGAACTTTTTTGGGAGCTACAACTTATCAGAAAACCTGCCGCATGATTTTAAAAAGAAAAACGACTTAATACAGATCAGCAAGGTGGTTTTCGCCATAGGAATGCGAACCAAAAAAATAGAATTTACCAAACTGGCTATAAAAGCCTTACCCGATCAAAAAGTCACTATAATTCCTGAACTGATCAAGGTAGGTGAACTCGAATTTATTTTCCATCTCTACGATCCGTTTGGGGATCGTGAGCTTTCCTTCCTGTTTGATGGTATTCTGGAGATAAAAAATGTAGATTTTATCGTCTCTGCGAAACTCCCAGATCTACATATCGCAGCAAGCCTTGCTCCTTACAATACAATTAATTTAAGCCATCTGATTGATCATTTTGGGTTGCCATCAGGAGATATGAATCCTGAAATTGTTGAACTGTCTCTTGGTGCAAACCCGAAAAACAAGAGTTATTATTTTTCTGCACAATTAGAAGACCATGCAGTAAAGGCCAACAACAAAAGCTTTGCACTAGAAAATTTACATTTCGAATTATCCGCATCGAAAACAAAAAAAGATTTTTTCCTTCAGGGGCAGTTCAGAATTATCGATTTAGAGCTTTTCATTAAGGTCAATAATAGCCATGGTTGGGAATTTGAAGGTGTTTTAGGGCATAGTGTTCAGCTTCCGGCAGGGCAGTTGATCAAAGATATTTCCAAAGAATTTGGGTCACAGGCAAATCTTCCGGATGCCATTGAGAATGCAAAGTTGTCTATCAATGATTTAAATACCAGCTTCAACACCCTTACCAAAGACTTTACATTTCATATAGATACCGACTTTTCTATTGAAAATAAGAAACTCAACACCAACTTTACGGTTGATTTCAAGAATTACGAGGGCGGCTTTCAAAAAAGCTTTAGCGGGCAGGTCAATATAGGTGATCTTCACTTCAATCTGGTATTCAGCAAAAGCCCACAGGACAAATTCTTTGTAGCCAGCTATGAGAATACCGCGGGCGGAGAATTACCAATTGCCCAGCTTCTAAACAGCCTTACGGCTAAAAATTTAGTTAGTAACAAGAGCTGGTCTCTTTCCATAAAAGACGCACTTTTTGCCTATCATGGAGCTGTACAAAACAACCAAGGAAGTTCAGGTTTTTTATTGGGGTTAGATGTGGGAACTGGAATTAATCTTGCCAAATTACCCCTGGTAGGTCAGTTATTTCCAAAGGATCAGTCTCTAAAATTTGTTTTTACGCCAATTATCGCTTCAGCTGACTTCCTGGAACCTGAGGTTGCGGCATTGCGCACGCTCTCTACGCAGGGTGGCGGTGCGTTACCCGCCAAAAAAGAGGGCGCAACGGCTACCTCGGTCGCCGTAAAAAAGGGTATGAACCTGTCTATTACGCTACGCCTTGGTTCAGAAAATATAGATCTTAGCTTGCCGGTATCTTTTAACGATAGCACCGGAAAAGCCGAAAACGACCCTGGAGCATCTACTATTGGGGATAGCACTCCCCAAACTGCAGATGACGGCACCAAATGGTTCCCCATTCAGAAGAATTTTGGCCCCGTAAGCTTTCAGCGACTGGGACTCAAATACGCTGATTCTGAATTGCACTTCCTTATAGATGCCTCCCTCTCTATAGGTCCGCTTTCCCTTTCATTAGAAGGGCTTGGCGTGCATTCCCCGATTTCTCCCATCAAACCGCGTTTTGAGCTTTCCGGGCTCGGACTTAGCTATAGCAGCCCACCCCTGGAAATAGGCGGCGCCTTTCTTAGAAGGCATGTAGTCCCTGCGAGTGGCGAGGCCTACGACGAATACAATGGAGAGGCCATGATCAAGGCCAAAGCCTTTAGCCTATCTGCTATTGGTTCTTTTGCCTATTACAATCACCAGCCATCTTTATTCATTTATGCAGTGCTGGAATACCCTCTTGGAGGGCCAGCCTTCTTTTTTGTCACAGGGCTTGCAGCAGGTTTCGGTTATAACAGATCGCTTTTAATGCCAGGCATAAACAATGTTAGTAGTTTTCCTTTGGTAGCCTCAGCGACACAGGGCGACAATTCTGGTGGGTTAGAAGCAGGATCTTCGGAAGCCATTTCTACAAAGATCAGCCAGGAGGTAGCGCAGCTCAGTAAATACATACCTCCTACAACAGGGCAGTATTTCCTTGCGGTAGGTATTAAATTCACTTCATTTAAGTTAGTTGATTCGTTTGCCTTGCTCGCCGTAAGCTTTGGTCGGAGATTAGAGATAGACCTGCTTGGTCTTTCTACAGCAGTAATGCCTCCCAGGGAAGCCGGGAAAACCATACCGGCCCTGGCAGAAGTTCAACTAGCCTTGAAAGTGGTCTTTTTACCCAATGAAGGTTTTCTGGGAATACAGGCCCAATTGACTAAAGCTTCATACCTGCTTTCCAGGGATTGCCATCTCACCGGCGGCTTTGCTTTCTTCAGCTGGTTTAAAGACCAGAAAGATTCTGATGCAAAGGCGGGAGATTTTGTATTGAGCCTTGGCGGTTATCATCCACGTTTTAAAGTCCCCGCGCATTACCCAAAAGTCCCGCGGCTAGGAATTAACTGGAAAGTAACCCCTCAGCTTAGCATTCTAGGAGAGTCCTATTTTGCACTAACAGCGCATGCCCTAATGGCAGGTGGCCATTTAAAGGCTACCTGGGAAGACGGTTCTTTAAAGGCATGGTTTGCTGCAGGGGCAGATTTCCTGGTATCCTGGAAACCGTATCACTACGATGCCGAGATTTCTCTTGATATGGGTGTTGAATATACGTTTCATTTTTTTGGAACCCACCATATATCCATAAATGTTGGTGCCGATCTCCATGTTTGGGGCCCTCCTTTTTCAGGAGAAGCAACGGTGCATCTGTTCATTGTCTCTTTTACCGTAGACTTTGGACAAAACGCGCCCAAACATGCCGAACCGATAGATTGGCAGCACTTTAAGTCTTCCTTCCTGAACGCAAAAGAGAAAGGGCCTGATAAAGGAAAAATTGAAGGTTATTCAATCAATTTAAAAAATGGTCTGGTGAAGCAGGTAAAGGAAAACTCAGGCGAGCCGGCCTATTGGTTAATTAATCCGAAAGAATTTGCATTATCTATTGAATCTTCCGTTCCATTGACCGCGAAGCCAACGGTAATGAAGAACAGCAGCCTTAAAATCCCTGAAACCGGAATTGCTCCAATGGATACAGATCAACTTGGCTCCACATTAGATATAAATATAAAAAGAGGTGGAGTTTCTGTAAATGACGAATTCAATTTTAATACCCCGGTTACTAAAAATATTCCCGTTGCACTTTGGGGTAAGAACCTGGATATTCAGCTCAACGGCTCTAAATTTATTGAAGATGCCCTAATGGGGTTGGAAATTGTTTCCGCAACTCCAGTAATGGCGACACATACCAATCCTATAGACAGAAAGAATTTTCAATTCTCAGTGGATGGTGTAAACGACGCTTTTAAATGGGAAACTGCCCACACTTTTGATTCGAGCCTTGAAAAAGACGGGGTGGATGTTTCGGAAACCATTCTGCAACAGGCAGTAGCAGAGAAGCGGAACGATATCCTGAATAACCTGGGTTTTACAGCGCCAGACAGGGCTGTTTTCATAACTAATGATTTGGGCGACAGTTTTCTCGAAACACCCCAAATAGGAGAATTACAACCATAAAAACATTGAAATGGCAACACCTTCTAATCGCGTAGAATTTAGCTCCTTTCACAGGCCTGGACTTTCAGTTGGTGATTATGAGATCAGCGTTAAGCCCTCCTTGTCCGTTAAGGGGAGCAACAAATCTACTGACCTCCCAACGTTACTCAAACAGGAGTTTTCAATAGCCAGCGAACGCTTTGTTTTAAACCCTGCTGATATAAGTACGGTCTTTCCGCCGGCAGGAAGTGTAGGCGATCATTCCAATGTCCTCCCTCATCTCATTTTAAAGAGGAGTACATTGCCATGGGAAAGAAAAGCAGATCCTGCAGATCCGAGAGACAGTTCACTGCCGTGGCTGGCATTGCTAATATTTGAGGATAGTCCTACTGAAAAACCTGTAACAAAGTTACTGACGGTTGCCCAATTGCAAACCCCAAATGCCACTGCACCAACGGCTGCTAACGATCCTTCACAACTCCAGGGTACGGCAAGCTTCCCTAAGATTTTAGCGAGTACAAGCACAGCGAAGGAAGCCACTGGAAAACTAAAATTAGAGCGAGGGCAGAAAATGGACGAGGTAGTTACCGTGATCGATGTAAAAATGAAGGTCCTGGCCGGTTTATTACCGGCGCGGGAAGATCTTTCACTTCTAGCCCATGTGCGGCAGGGAATAGACGACACCGCCAATCTTATTGGTGAGGAACTTGCGGTTATAATAGGCAATCGCCTGCCAAAGCAAGGAGTTAGAAGTATTGTTCATCTAGTGTCATTAGAAAACCTCTACGGCACAAATGGCTTCTATTTGAGTTTAAACCCAAATGCACCTGATACACAACTGGTAAGGTTGGTAAGTTTAAAAGCCTGGAGTTTTAGTTGTCTGGAAGCCTACAAGCTGTCTCAGGGAAGTCTAAATCTGCTTGAGCAGCAAACCGCCATACCTCCTACTTCTATTTCGGCCCTGGGAACCATAGGAGAGGTCACGGGAAAGACAAATTTTATTAACAGGGTTAAAGGAGTTTTGGGGGCCGCGCTTACAAAGAAATATCAGAACAACATCCTTAATTCGGCAGTCCACGAAACCTTTCGTGGCCTGTTACTACACCTTAACAGAAAGCCAGCAACCTTGCAACTACCTAAACCGGAAAAAATGGCAAAGGAAGGTGGGCTTTACCTTAGCCAGGGATCTACTGCGCTGGCACACTTTTTCAGAAACGGGAATCATAGCGCGTCCTGGTATCACGGCCCTTTCGTACCCGAAATTACGGCCGTAAACCTCTTAGGCGCCCCTGATATTAGTATCAATGAGCTCACAAATGCTCAAACACTTTTGAAGAAACTTGCAAAGCCCGGAAATGATCTGCTAGCATCCTATCTGCAAACTCAAATTGCCACTGCTACCCTAAATGAAATCAATCGTCAATCAGATAGTGGCCCATTTACAAAAAGCCTTATAAAAGCTGTGATACGCGATTTGAATCATCTCCTTAAAACCGCGGAGCTATACAGTCCTGCTCATTATAAGCATACCGTCCCCCCAGCAATTAAAAAAATTCTGACTACCAGGCCTAAGGGAAAAACTTTGTTTAGGCTAAACCGCAGTTTATTAGAGATCGCCTATCCCAACCTCCTGGTAAAAAGTAAATTTAGTTTGCCTATCCTGAATGCAGACGAACTGCTCATTTACAATCCTGCCCTGGGGATGTTCGATGTTTCATACGCATCTGCCTGGGAGCTTGGGCGCCTACTGGCCCTTAAGGACAAAAAGTTTTCTTTAGAGTTTTTCAATTGGAAACGTCATTTATCCCAAAGTGTAAAAAGCGCAGAACTAGCGCTGTTCAATCATCTGCCATATTCAGATGCCACTGACGAAAACGGCACAGATATCCCGGAAAATATTAAGAGCTTTTTTGATAGGTTAAGTGCTTTTGAGCTGATACCTTTCCATTATTTAGTGCCTGAGGAGGCCATGCTTCCAGTAGAATCAATACGATTTTTTAAGGTAGATCCGTTTTGGTTAGAATGTTTGCTGGACGGGGCTTTTAGTATTGGTCGTTGTAGTTCTGAGGAATGTGAGCGCGATGGAACCCTTACGAATAACCTAAGGCAGTCTACGCCTAATACTACAGGCTTTCTTTTGCGCTCAGATCTTGTTCCAGGCTGGCCAGACCTAATTGTTGATGGTTATGATCAGCTAGTTACCCATGATAATTTTGTGGACCCTTCAGTAGTAAAAAAGCTTGACATAGTACGTATGGAGCGACTTTCACCAAATATACTCTTATGCCTTTTCAAAGGAGAACTAAAAACTTTGGATATCCATTTAAAACCCGAAGTACTACATTTTGGTTTCGACCCTCTCGATAGCGGCGGCTATGAAAAGAGAATGCGTACTCTTGAAGGGGGAGAACTTGTAGATTCAGCAGGAGACGCCATTGCGTTGGAAATAAAAAATAAAACCATCAGCGGAAAAAAGATAGCGTATTGGCGAGATAAAAATCCTAGAGTCCTGAATACCAAGATTTTGGCTGATCAGATAGAGGCTAGACTGAAAAGTTCTAACCAGTCCGTTACTGTCTTTTCGGCTGCTGAATTTACTTTACAAATGATAGAAGGTGTAGAGCTGGTGAGGTTCAGGCTAGACAGCACTTAGATAGTATCAGGCATTTTTTAGTTCCAGATATTTGATATGAGCCAGATAGGCATCATTAAAATGTAGCTTGCTTAATTCCTCTGGAGGGGGTGCAATATCCGGTTCGTCTAGAGGCACCGGACTAATGTATTCTATACCGCGTTCCCTGAGTGCCATCTCCCATTCATTTTTAACCCAGGAAGAGGAAGAGGCCGCCTTAGACCAGAAAAGAAAGAAAACGTCTTTGGTTGGAACGTATTCCTTTAGTTTTTTCTCCCAGTCGTCTCCAGACCGTAAAGAAAGTGCATCGACAAAAACATCCAACTGCGGGGCTATCTTTTTCATCCCCTGAATCCTAGACAGTACCTCTGCCCTATTTTTGCTGGCATAGGAGGCGAAAGCCGTTTTGTAATATTCCGTTTTCGTTTCAAGAGGTACTACTTCCTTTGCTGCCTCAGCAGTAATAGATAAAACAAAAGGTATTTTACCTATGGCCAGTCCTTCACAGCTCAATACAACAAAGCCTGCATTATCCCTGGATTTAAGAGCGTCTGGGGTAGTGATTATAAAAGAAGAGTTTGTGGTCGCCCCCTGCCAATGAATAAACTCAATAGGGTTTGCAATTGTGAAATTAGGTAAAACCAATTTTGCGCTAATTAAGGAATCTTTGGTCACCACAACACCAACTTTTTGCCCTAGGGTTCGATCCCTTCCCAATTCTTTCGCCAATTCCTTTACCTTATTTCGCTCAGACTCAAGAAAAGCCCAAAGATCTAGAATGAACATACTGCCTTTAGAGATGCTCTTTGGAACCATAATTGAAAAGTTAATAGCCTCTGGAGGTCCTTGCGCTTTAGGGCTAAAATCAGTAGCACTTTCAGTGCGCTTTACCACAGAGGTATCCCCTGAACTAGAAATATTAGCACCCTTGAAACCTGAATCCTTGGTAGCTATTAGCAACTTAGTTTCGGGAATATTAACATCACCAAAAAAATTTGAAAGACCGGCTCCTGCTTTAAATTTCACAATCTTCTTAGAAGGAATTTGAATCCTCATTCCTGTTGCCGGATTTCTACCAGCTCTGGCGGCCCTTTGCAATACAGACCAAGAACCAAAGCCCACTAAAGACACACGTTCTCCGCGCTCAAGAGATCTTTTGATATTCCTTAAAAGTGAAATCAATGCCTTCTCTGCCTGCGCCTGTGTAATACCGGCATCTGCCGCAATTGCCCTAATTAATTGTGTCTTGTTCATATCGCCTGGTCTTTTAGCTTCTTTTTTTTGAAGAAAATCCTTACAACCTTTCTAATTTACAAAAAAGACCGTATTCAGCCTCCTTCCCAGCGAAAAGTGGACTTAGCGGTAACTACATTCTCTTATTTTTTCCTAACTTTATAACAAGAACTATAAAACCATGCTAAACAAAATCCTCCTGGTGTTAATCGCAGTTTTTATTGTTATAGCTTTTTTGGTAGACAGCTCTAATGGCCTTACCACTAATATTGGTGACACCTATTTTGTGTATTCGCCCAAAACGATTTTTATTTACCTGGCGTACCTCGGGATCATTTTCCTCATCGGGCGGCTCGTAATTGGGCGCTTAAGGTCGAGCTAGAAAAAGTCTGCTTACTCCTCCTTCTAATTGCAATAGCACGTATTGCAAAAAGGATTTCAACACTACATTTAAAAACAAAAAAGCAGCCATAAATGACCGCTTTTCATTACGATATTGTAGTATCACCAGAGGTGATAAATTCCTTGAGTGCCTTAGCTGTTATCTACTACAGCTGCACCCGGGGCATTCTTTTTAACCGAAGCCATTCCCTTGGAGCAAGAAGAATTGCTGGCATACATCTGGCTGGTACCGATCACCTGACCATTTGTAGCTTTTAGGTTAAAGCGAGGTTTTCCATTTTTAGCAACGCTAACATCGAACATAGCTGTATTCTGCGAGTTTTTCCTAACAGATTCAATGCCGTTCTCACAGGCAGATTTAGTGTTATAACCCTCGCTGCTTAAAACTACCTGGCCGTTTGAGGCTTTAAGATTAAACCGGAATTTTCCGGCCTTGTCTTTTTTAATTTCAAATTTTCCCATGGATGTGTTTTATTTTGTTTGTTAAACATAACAAATAATTCTTATATAAACACCTCCCTGTATGGATTCTTCGCTTTTACGACTATCTTGTAGTACAAATCGTATTTATTCGCTTTGAAAACTTTTGACATTCATACCAATACTGATGAATTCCAGGACTTTATGTATTCAAAAGCCTGGTTAGGGCCACACGAAAAAATACAAACTATTGAAAAGCCCGGTGAGGGTAATATGAATGTAGTATTGCGGATTGCTTCAAATCAGCGCTCTTATATTTTTAAACAATCACGACCTTATGTTCAGAAATATCAGCAAATAGCCGCCCCCTTAGATCGCATAGATGTGGAATACCAGTTCTACAGCGCCATTCAGGGCAAACAAATTGACGATCACATTCCGAAAATTCTTGGCTATGATCCTAATAACTATGTCTTACTCATCGAAGACCTGGGCAAGTGCCAGGACATGACGGCAATCTATGAATCTAGGGAAGTTAGCCCCATACAACTTCAGCAAATGATCCAGGTGCTAGAGAATATACATCAGACCCATCCACCAAGGCAATTTCCTCATAACATGGACCTTCGAGAGCTAAATCACCAGCATATTTTTGTGCTCCCTTTTCTTGAGGACAATGGCTTTCAACTAGATGACATTCAGACCGGTTTGCAAGAACTATCTCTTTCGTTTAAACAGGATGATCATCTCAAGGCGGTTGTTAAGGATTTGGGAAATAAATACCTTTCAAAAGGTAATACATTACTACACGGGGATTACTATCCGGGCAGTTGGATGCAAGCCGGAGACCACATTTTTGTTATTGACCCGGAATTCAGTTTTGTCGGTTTTGCGGAATTCGATCTCGGAGTCATGGCAGCCCATCTTATTATGGCCAGTATGAAGGAAGAACTTTTAGAAAACATTCTTCAATCCTATAGCATTCCACACCAGGAACTCTTGGTCAGGCAAATGGCGGGTCTTGAGATCTTAAGACGAATAATCGGACTCGCGCAGCTTCCGTTGAGTCGTACTTTAGAAGAAAAAGTGTATCTTTTAAGTATTGCTAAAAAGTTGCTTCTGGAATGAAAAAAGGTACCTTACTTATGGCCTTTGTTTCAATAGTCTTTGCCTTTTCCTGCAAGGACCCTAAACCCGATATCCATATTCCAGAACCCAGGAAGACTGCTTATGCCTCAGATACCTTAGAGCTTGAACCAGATTTGTATTATGACAAGGTTCTGGGTGCCCTTGTAGGCTCGGCTATTGGCGATGCCATGGGTACCTCCACTGAAATGTGGGATAGAAAAGACATCAGGAGAAAGTACGGCTATATCACAGGAATAACCCCAGCTACCAGAACACAGTCTCCTGAAGGCCCATGGGAAAATAATCTCGCTGCCGGAACGACCACTGACGATACCCGGTGGAAGTTCTTAATGACTCGCTACCTGCAACAACATCACAAAAATTTAAAGGGGCCTCATTTTGCCAGGTTTATTTCTGAATACTACCGGACTGTGGCTTCTCAACTGGGAAATAGAGAGGTCCTTGCAAGCCCGGATTCTCTGGACGCGAGAATAGAGAAAGTAGACTGGATAAAGGAATGGGCTAGGGTAGCTCTGGCCTTTCAAACCGGAACTCAGGCGTATCTGGAGGCCAGAAATCGCTTTTATGGAGGTGAAATGTCCTGTGCCGGAATGTTGTATACCCCGGTTTTTGGGCTCATCGCAGAAACACCTGATGGGGCTTATCTTACGGCCTATGACCATACACTTTTCGACCTTGGGTATGCGAAAGACATTGCTTCTCAGCTGGCTAGTATGACTCATATGGCTTTGCGTACTACCGACATGGATTCTATTTTAAATGCCGCCATTTTTGTAGACCCCCTAAGATATGAGGACAGCAGATTGGTGGGACGTATTTCGGGCAAAATAGTAAAAGAGGCAAGGAAAGGTGTCTGGCTCGCACGAGAAATTGAAATAAGCGATTCAATTCCAATAGACTCGGTAGCGGTAAAGGACGTACTGAGTTTGAAAGTTCCGAAAGAATTCCCGGGAACTCCTACAGACTGGAAACAACAACAATTTGTTTACGATTTGCTTGCCGAGGATGAAAGAGCAATTGCATTTCACGCCGCCGAGATCTGGCAGATCCTGATCACTTCTCTGGAATTCGGGGAAGGCGATTTTGATAAAACCCTACAGTTTATTACCAATTACGGAAGAGATAACGATACGGTTGGAGCCATTGCGGGCATGATCCTGGGCGCCAGAGTTGGCTATTCTAAGCTGCCTTTATCACTTAAAGAAGAGGTTTTAAAGACCAATAGAGAACAGCTGGGTATTGACCTGGAACTGCTTGCCCAAAATATTGCAGATTTAAAGCAATAAGCACAGAGAGGTTTAGTCGATTACAAATGCTGATGATCTTATTCTACTTCCAATAATTTTGCCTTTTTAAAACTCCTGTCTAACCTATGGGCGCTTAGCCTTTTTAGCGCTTCGGCCTTGACGTAATCAGAGTCTATATAAACATGGAAGGGGCCATTTGATACCTTTTTGCCCATTCTTGGAAAGTAAATGCTGCGATCTAATTTTTCCATATAGGCCTTAGCTGCATTTGAGGTCTTAAATATCCCTACAACAATGTAGAAGCCTTTCTCTAACAGACCAGTTTCTTCAACAGTCTCGGGCTTTTTATTTGTAGTCTTCAAAGCCGGCTCCACCGTTTTTTCCTTCTCCTCAACTTTCTTCACTTCATCGGCAATAGTAGCCTTATCTTCTTGTAAGACCTTAGGGATCTCCTCCTTTTGAAAGGGGGCCACTTTTTCAGTTGGTATTTCTTTAGATTTTTCCTTTTCCGCTTGAAGATTCTCCTTTAGTTGTTCTACGATTTCAATGGTTTCCTTTGCTTCCTTAAGCCACTCTGGCTCTTCATCCTCTGCTTTAAAGAATCTGTAGGTAGCGCTAATTCCGTGAATATCATCAAAATCTCTTGATCCCAAAGCCTTTTCGTAGACATAGGCCAAATCTAGCGCTTTAACCACCTTAAAACGTACAGCCGGACTAATTGAATAATCATTTCTGTACGCGAGGCTGGGTTCTACCCTATCTGCAATGTTTACTTTTACCGAGCCCTCATAAATAGCATCTTCCAGATAACTCAAATATCTAAAAACCGGTGTTAGCCTCAGATTATCGGCCAGCCTAAAAGTATACCAGGCATAGCCTGTAAAACCCTCTTCTATTTCATAATACAAGACCTGATTTTCACTCTGAAGTCCTATGTCTTGTACGGGAACCCGATTAAAATAACCCCCAAGAGTAAGCTTTCTATTGGTATAATGAAGTGCCGCTCTGTAAATAAATTTTAAGTTATTATCAGAAACATCCGTGACAAAATTCTGCCCATCCGGTATGATTGTAAGAGGCCGACTGTCTTGCTTTCTGGATTCTCCTCCACCTGAAAACCCCAGCTTAATATGATGGCCATATTCTCCCAGCCCAAATTTTATTGCCGAGCTGAGCATGATAGTAGAATAATCATATAAGTCGAAAGAATCATTAAAATAGTCCAGTCCAAAAGCAACGTTGTCATATAGGGCAACCTGAGCGTTTATCCAATTTGTACTTTGCTCACGGGCTGCGGCTGATGGCTGAAGTGATCCTGTTAGCTCTACGCGTTGGCCCTCTCCAATAAAGGAGGGATCGCTTAAAAAAGAATAATGAACTTCCTGATTAGGGACGACCAAACGTTGTCCGAAAGCAAAAAAAGTGAAGAGTAGGCAACCTATAAGACAAATAACTCTCATCAGATTTGGGATTACGAAATGAGAAAATAAAAAGGTAGAGCAAACCTCATTGCCAAACAAAACAAGGATACACTCCTCTATATCTAACTAAAAAAAATGAAGAATATTTTAATTAAAACGATTATAAGTGCCTGGCCCGGTGAGTCATACAAGGCATGGCCGCATGATTCTCGCTTAGCGCATCATTACCAGATTGTTTCCGCCCCGTTTATTTCAAATTCCTCCAGTTTTATTGGAAGATCTGAAGAATTCTGAATATCGAGACTATTGTATTTTTGGTTAGGAAAAACCTGGGCAGTCATTACGTATTGACCTCCATTGATAAAAATCTCAATAGACGACCAATCTAGCAATATTCGCACTTCGAAAGGTTCATCCGGTAAATCCGGTATTGGCATCTGTTGTATCTTGTTGCCAAAATTTTCCTGAAAATCGGTTTTTCCCGAACTTACCCTATCCAATAAAAAGAGCTGCTGCTCACTGCTAAGAGTAAGAGTAAGCTCCTCTTTGAGTTGATTTTTAAAGGATAGCACAAAGTCCTTGGCTGCGGTCTCAAACCGAACCTCAGCCTGGTTGAAGTTATCATATGTCAGCAGCTCTTCTTCGCCAGGACCAAGCGCAATATCTCGCTGCAGTTCATTATTAAAAATTGTACCAAAATTCTCTAGAGGATAATTCTTAAGTTCATAGGTATTCTCAGCTTTTGACAGGCTTAACTTTCGGGCTACTGTCATCGCGCTTCTCCATTTCTCAGTAGGGGTATCCCTGGCATAATCCCAATTGCTCATCCAACCAATAAAAATGCGATCATTATTGGGCTCATTATTATAAGTAACTCCGGCATAATTATCCGTACCCCAGTCTAACCATTGAGGGTCTTTTTGATTTGAAGTAAAACTTTGGCCATCAAAATTTCCCACAAAATACTGGGTGCCACTACCTCCGTTTGGCGCTCCCGGGTTAATACTGATGATCAAAACCCATTTTTCCTCACCGGTTTCGTCTACGCTAAGTGGAAAAAGGTCAGGGCATTCCCAAACCCCTCCGTGCGCTCCAACCTCCTTGCCAAATTCACTTAGGTACTCCCAATCCTTGAGGTTTTTAGAACGGTAAAGTTTGGCATGATCTCCAGCGACCAAAATCATGATCCAGTTTTGTGTTTCTTCATGCCAAAAAACTTTGGGGTCTCTGAAATCCTTGATTCCTTCATTGCCAATGACGGGGTTGTTTATGTATTTCATCCAGCTTTGCCCTTTGTCCAGGCTGTAAGCTATCCCCTGTGTTTGAAAGTCTTTCCTACCTTCTTTTTCACCATCCATGTTGTGGTAGGTAAATACCGCTACCAAGGGTGGCTTGTCTTTTGTGCCAAAGCCTGAGCTATTGTTTTTATCTACAACAGCGCTTCCTGAGAAAATCAGGCCTTTTTCATCAGGATATAGGGCTATTGGCTGATGCTCCCAGAATACCATATCCTTGCTTGTTGCATGCCCCCAGTGCATAGGCCCCCATACAATGTCTCCGGGATAGTACTGATAGAAAAGGTGATAGGTACCTTCATAATAGACCAGGCCATTGGGGTCGTTCATCCACTTTTCCTGCGGTGAAAAATGAAATTGCGGACGATAAGCTTCCTGATACTTCTTATCTGCTAATACTAATGCTTCCACTTTCTTTTCCTCAGCTTTATTTTTACAACCAACCAAGCCTAATAATAGGGCACACAATATAAGTGTTTTTCCAGATGTTATCATCACATTCCCAGATTTGCACTAAAGTACCTTTTATTTCAGAATTTATGAAAATAGGTATCTTTGGATTTCAATTAAATGGCAATGTCACGGTATCTTTCTTTTGGGGTAATGTTCTTATTGGCCTTAGCGTTCTCCTATGCCCAGGAAACAATTCCCGAAACACTTGAAACGTATAATGTTGGCAGTGTTCCCTACATTTCTACTGCAAAACTGGCCGCTGCAAAGCAAAACTATATTTTACTGGATACGAGAAAGATTGATGAGTTTCAGGTAAGCCATTTAGAAGGTGCTATTTGGGTTGGTTTTGAGGAATTTGATGAAAACCAAGTGGTATCAAAACTTGCCAACAAGAATGCCGAAATAGTGGTATACTGTTCGGTTGGTGTACGTTCCGAACAGATTGGAGAAAAACTGAAAAAGCTAGGCTATACCCAAGTAAGAAATTTGTATGGAGGGATCTTTGCGTGGAAAAATGCGGGTTATCCCGTGGTTGATCTCCAGGGGGCAGAGACAGATAAAGTACATGCCTTTGATCAGCACTGGGGCAAACTGCTTACAAAAGGCGAGAAAGTTTATACTAAAAATGAATCTAAACATTGATTGCATCTGTTTTCTACAAATACTCTCTCATAAATGCTTAATTTAGCCCTTTGTTTCTGCACTACGCGATTGTAATCTTCTAACATCTTTGCCAATTAGTACAAGAGAGAAATCAAATACTATCACCACGAAATCTAGCCGAATGCAAATTGATACTAAATCTTTATTACTAATCTTTACAAGAAATCCTGAGTTGGGAAAATGTAAGACACGACTGGCTGCTACCATTGGCGATGAAGCCGCACTGGATATTTACATTTTTTTGCTGGAGCATACCGCCAAAATTACACAACAGTTGAACACGGTAAAAGAGGTTTATTATTCAGAAAGTATAGGAAAAAAAGATGTCTGGAATGCCGGGGTATACTCAAAAAATATTCAGGAAGGTAAAGATTTGGGAGAACGCATGCGAAATGCTTTTAAGGCGGGATTTGACCGAGGTTTTCAGCGTATTATCATTATTGGAAGCGATTTGTACGACCTGAGGCAGGAAGATCTTGAATCCGCCTTCAATGGGTTAAAAGATCACAACTACGTTCTTGGTCCGGCGCAAGACGGAGGATACTATCTCCTGGGAATGAATGAGTTCAACGAAGACGTTTTTCAAAACAAAAACTGGGGTACAAATACGGTACTTAATTCTACTTTAGACGATTTAAAAGGAAAGAAGTTGAAACTTTTGCAAACCAGAAACGACATAGACGTCTATGAAGACGTAAAAGATATTGAAGTTTTTGAACCCTTTTTGAAACACTCAAAAAAATGATGACAAGCAAACAATTAGAAGAATCCACAGCATACCTTAAGAATAAGGGGTTTGATAATCCTGAAATAGGAATCGTACTAGGCACTGGCCTTGGGAAGCTTGTATCAGAAATAGAAAATGCCATTGAGGCGCACTATAATCACATCCCTTTCTTCCCCCTAGCCACCGTCGAGTTTCACTCGGGAAAGCTTATTTATGGGCAGATCGAAGGAAAAAAAGTGGTAGTAATGCAAGGTCGCTTCCATCTTTATGAAGGTTATGACCTTATAGATGTAACCTACCCTATCAGGGTTATGCGCATGCTAGGTATACAAAAACTATTTATTTCAAATGCTGCCGGAGCTATCAACCTAAATTATAAAAAGGGCGATATGATGTTAATAGAAGATCATATCAATCTGCAAGGCGGATCTCCTCTCACCTTTAAAAATGTGGCTGAATTCGGAGATCGATTTGTTGACATGAGTGAACCTTACGACCCCAAAATGCGTAGGCGCCTTGAAGAGATCGCCAAAAGGGAAAAGGTTTCTCTTAAAAAAGGGGTTTATGCCTCTGTAGTTGGTCCGCAGCTGGAAACCAAAGCGGAATACAGAATGTTAAAGACCTTGGGAGCAGATGCTGTGGGAATGAGTACTGTCCCAGAAGTAATTGTTGCGAATCATTTACGACTACCTATAGTAGCGGTATCTGTTTTAACCGATGAATGCGATCCTGATAATCTACAACCCATTAATATTCAGGAGATTATAGCAGTTGCAGAGCGCACCGAACCAAAAATGATTAAATTGTTCAAAGAATTAATTAAAAGCTTATGAGTTATTTAGAAGCAACCAACACCTTATACAAAGAAGCGGCACTAACCCCAGATGTAGGTCTTTGCTGTACAACAAGTCCGGTCTGGCAATTTCCAGGGCTTTCCATTCCAAGGATCATGCAGGAAATGAATTATGGCTGTGGAAGTACCGTATCTGCCCAAGACCTGGTAAACAATCCAAAAATCCTATATGTAGGTGTTGGAGGTGGTATGGAGCTCTTACAATTTGCATATTTTTCCCGTCAAAAGGGAGGCGTAACGGGAGTTGACATGGTGCCTGAAATGCTCGAAGCTTCAAGGAAAAATTTCGAGATAGCCGAAGAAGAGAATGATTGGTTTAAAGGTGAATTTGTGAATCTGCTGAAAGGAGATGCTTTAGATCTTCCTATTGCCGATGAAAGTATCGACGTTGCCGCTCAAAATTGCCTTTTCAATATCTTCAAGATCGAAGATCTTAAAAAAGCTGTTTCAGAAATGTATCGCGTCCTGAAACCTCATGGCCGATTAGTTATGAGCGATCCTGTCTGCGAACAACCAATGAATGATGCGCTCCGAAATGACGACAGATTAAGAGCGCTATGTTTGAGCGGTAGTATTCCCATCAAAGACTATATTAAGGTGCTTACTGATGCCGGATTTGGTACAATAGAAATAAGAGCCAGAAGATCTTATAGGGTCTTAACTCCTAACCATTATCCTACAGATGAGCTTGTTCATATTGAATCTATAGAAATCGCGGCTATAAAAGATCCTATGCCAGAAGACGGCCCATGTGTTTTTACAGGAAAAACAGCGATTTACCATGGTGATGAGGAGTACTTTGATGATAAAAAAGGACATGTCCTCATGCAAAATCAACCTTTGGCCGTATGCGACAAAACGGCTGGGGCGCTTGCAATGGCCAATGATGAAATTCACATTAGTGAAAGCACCTGGCACTACAATGGTGGTGGCTGCTGTTAAGCGTATTTTTTGTCTTTTTAGTCCAAAATGATGTAAGGTTTTAATTAAGACCCCAACTCATTACCTAAATGACTAAATGCTTATGTTAAGATTGTTTGCTCTCTTTATCATCTGCTCCTCTTGGATTTCTAAAACCATACTCCCAATTGGATCGGACAGCTTGCAGATGAATGCCATTGAAATAGATCACACTTCGTGGGACACACTTCTTAAAAGACACGTAGATGAAGATGGGAATGTAGACTATCAGGGATTTAAAAGTGATCTGAAAGCTCTGGAAGGTTATTTAAGTTATTTGGCTGAAAACATCCCAGCAGAAAATTCAGCAAAAGCCAAAAAGCTCGCTTATTATATCAATCTTTATAATGCGGCCACTGTAAAGCTTATCCTGGACAATTATCCCCTGGCAAGCATTAAAGACATTAAAAGTCCATGGGCAAGAAAGTGGATACCACTTGATGGGCGAGAGGTTTCTTTAGGCCATATAGAACATAAAATTTTAAGGAAAATGAATGAACCTCGAATTCATTTTGCAATTAACTGTGCTTCTTACTCCTGCCCAAAACTTCTTAACGAAGCCTTTACCTCATCGCAAATTGAAATGCAATTGAAAAAGGCTACCCAAGATTTTATCACCGACAAAAGGCGCAATACCCTATTGCCAGAGAAAATCCAATTGTCTCAAATCTTTAAGTGGTTTAAAAAGGATTTTACAGAAGAGGGTTCACTGATAGATTATCTCAACACCAACACCGATCTGAAGTTAAACAAAGGCATTACTATTGAATACCTTAAATACGATTGGAGCCTGAATGAAGTCAAGTAAGTCTCAGAACATAAGCATCATTATTCCTGTTCTCAATGAAGAGGCCCATTTGAGTACTCTGCTTCAAGAACTCAAAGGCCAATCTTTAAATCGCATAAAGGAAATTATTGTAGTTGATGGTGGAAGCACTGACCAAACTGTAAATAAAGCTATCAAATTGGGCATCAGTGTTTTGCACTCAGGAAAAGGAAGGGCGCGGCAAATGAATAAAGGTGCACAACACGCAAAAGGTGATATTCTTTATTTCCTTCATGCCGACACTTTTCCTCCAAAGAATTTCGATAATTTGATCGTTGAGGCGGTTGCCCGTGGCCAGGAGGCAGGATGTTTTCGCATGAAGTTTGATCACCACAGTCGCTTTCTCAAATTCTTTTCCTGGTTTAGCAGGATGAATTATCGCTTTTGCAGAGGAGGAGATCAATCTTTGTTTATCACCAAAAAACTGTTTTTGGAAGCTAAAGGATTTAACGAAGACTACGTAATTTATGAGGACAATGAGTTTATCGGAAGACTTTATAAACTTACCGATTTTACTATCCTACCTCAGAATGTACATACTTCGGCCAGAAAATACGAAGAAAACGGTATGGTGAAATTGCAGTATCATTTTAGCGTGATTCACCTTAAGCGATTTTTTGGAGCCGGGCCTCAGGAATTGTATCAGTACTACAAAAAGAACATTACCGCTTAACGCACTATCATTTCTTTAACCAATCTCCCACTCCATAAGGATCTGGGTGAGGGGCAGAAACATGTTCATGCCTAATTTTCCAATCGCCATTTTCTTTCTTAAGCACGAAGGAAGAGCGAAAAGTATTCATCACTTCTTTGTCGCCCACCTTGAGGTATAACTCAGTTATGCCACTTATCCAACCCAAATCACCTGCAATTTCTTCAAAAGGCCCTTCAGTCCAGACAATTTTGGTCATAGCAATAGAAGAATCGGTAAAATCTTCCCATCCTTTGGCGATCATTGAATAGCCCTTTGTACTAAAGCGCGGGCCTTCAAGGATAACATAGGTACGTTCATCCTGACAGTAGCCGTTTTTAATTTCTTCAATATCGCGATTGATAATAGCATTAAAGAATTTTGTAATTCTGTCGTGTAATTCTGCCATTACATTTGGTTAATATCATCAGCGATTTCCTCTAAACTCTTGTCTGGGTTCTCCATTTCTTCCATCTCTTGCTGAACAATACGGAGTACTCTTGAAATGTATTCACTATGCCAGGTTTGGCGTTGTTCTTCCTGTTGCTCATTCTCAGGAACGAAGTTTTCAATTTCTTCCCGGCTTACAAGGCCTTTTTTTTCTAATAACCGCTCAATACTGTCCATACGCTCTCGCATTACCGCGAGTTCTCCTGCCACTGCCATTGTAATGTTCAAAACTCTTTCAACGGCCGGATCGTCATGAAAGTAGGGTCTTTTTCCTTTAGACTTATTAGAAGCTAATTTTATATAGTCAATCATCTTGTTATAAATTATTTTTTAAACGCACCAAATACATTCCAAATAGGAGAACGGCCAAAATCCTCGGGCTCTTCGGCATTTTCTCCTCCTTCGACCAAATCGTTCTCCGCCTTAGCTCCGATCTGCATAAAATCTTCTTTTTTAAAGCCAGAACTTACCATCAGTTCGGCAGGGTCAATATCATGCATTTTAGACCAGTAGGGTTCAGAATTGTTCAAAGCGTCCCAATCTCTCATAAACTTTTCATATTCACTCATATCATCAGTGTACTGGGGCTGCTCGATATGCAGGGTAAGTCCGCCCGGTTTTAATAAACGATAGACTTCTTTCATAATATTATAAATAGACTTTCCTCCGGTCTCATGTAAAAACATCGTAGATTGAATCCAGTCAAAAGATTCATCTTCAAAGGGTGTATTGGAAGCATCCATCTGCATAAAAGTTACGTTCTTATAACCTAAGTCCATTGCTCTTGCATGTCCGTATCTGAGCATGGGTACACCTGTATCTATTGCGATGACCCCGGCATCTGGAAAAGCCTTGGCAATAGGCAATACATTGTGCCCCATACCACAACCGATATCCAATATCCGTTTGGGTTTAAAATCTGGGTGGTTTTTGCGTACCCAAGTGGTAATCGCCTTCCCTCCTCCATCGCTAAAACGGCCAATTAGTCCAGCCGTGGTTACAAAAATTCCAGAATCGTAATTTGCTGCCGGACTCACATCGCCTTCAAAGAGCTCTGTATGATAACTCCCGGGCATTAGATGATTGTCTACCGCTAATAAGTACTCAGGTACTTTCACCTCAGGATTCAATACTAAAGTTGACTTTCCTTTATTTAATTCTTCAGCCTTATCCTTTAGTTCTTCCGCTTGGCGCAGTACTATTGAACGTCCTGCTTGTTGCCGCATCTCCATGGTGCTCCTTCTCAAAGAGGACCAAATTTGATAATGCGGATCCTGTTCAATAGCGGCCTTTAATTCGGTTCTATTCTTTATATCTCTACCGTGTTCTTTCTTAAACCTCGGGGCTACGCGTGTCTCATAGGCCGTTTTTGTGCCCTGAGCTACATGAGCTAGGTGTTTGTTTAAGTTTGATAGAAAATTATAACGGGCCCTTTCGTCATGAGTCGTATCAGGAAGCATAGCATGTTTCGCTATTTTGTTCCATACCGGCGTTAAATTCTTTGCTGCCATTTTATCTTTTTTTATGTTATATATCCAAGCAATTTATCTTCTTCAATTAATGCTTGGTCCCTTTTTATTGGGTCACCATAACCCGCGCCACCCGGCAGGGTTAGTATCAATTCTTCTCCGGGGTGCAGTTTTTCCAGCCCTTTTGATGGAAAATCGCGTTCCGGAATAATTTTAATTGAGCCCATCTGGCCGTCTTCACCAGAGAGTAGGCCCTTAGCCGAAGTACGTGTTTTTTCGGCTACCATAGACACATTTATGGCTTTGTCTCCAATATTCTTGAAACTAAAACGCTGTCCCAGTCCACCTCTAAATTCTCCCTGGCCAGCAGAATTGGGGATGAGCGATTTTTCGGTAACCAAAATAGCTACATCAGTCTCTAATACCTCAATAGGAACATTGGCTACATTCGTTGGAAAGCTCAAGACATGTTCGCCATCCATATTGGGTCTGGCTCCATAACCGCCATTCAAGAAAAAGTATTCTACAAATTCTTTCCCTTTGTGTTCTCCATTCAGAACGATGCACCAGCATGCACTACCGCAATCTGCCTGGACCTGTTCAGGTACCGCTTTGGCCAAAGCGCCAAAAACTACAGAGTGTAGCATATTACCGGTAATATTACGTGCCCCGAGAGGAGAAGGTTTCTGCGCGTTAACCAGACAGCCTTTTGGGGCAGTCACCGTAATTGGATAGAAAGACCCGTCATTATTTGGTACATCCGGGCTAAAAGCGCATTTAATAGGATAGGCTGTATAGGCAAAAGTATAATTAAGTACTGCGTTAATACTTAAAGGGTGGGCTCCAGAAGTGCCGGTATAATCGGCTATAATCTCGTCACCCTTAATTGTAATAGTAATTTCAAAATGACACCCATTGCCCCTGCCATCTCCATCTGTATCATATTCATAAGTATAACTACCGTCTGGAGCGGCCAAAAGAGCTTCGCGCATTGCTTTTTCTGAGGCATTGATCACAGCATCCGAAAGATCCTGCAGATCGCTTAGCTCATTTTCTTCCATCAACTTCATTAAGGATTTAATGCCTTGATCGTTTGCGGCTACCTGAGCCCTGATATCCCCCACAGTTTGGTCTGCTGCGCGCACATTTTGTTCTAAAATATTGAACAGCGTTTCGTTGGGTTTACCTTCGGTGATGAGCTTGGTGGGTGGCACCAATAATCCTTCCTCATAAAGATCCCGGGCACCTGCTCCCCAAAGCATCCCGCCCATATCTGGCGAATGCGCAATAGTACCTATAAACCCAATGAGTTTTTCATTATAAAATATTGGAGAAACTATACCAATATCGGGCTTGTGACCCGCACATAACCAAGGATCATTAGTCATCACAACATCGCCTTCTTTCCAGGTTTCGATTGGAAAGTAATCTTTCAACAGGGCCTTCGTAAGAATTGGCAATACTCCAAGGAAAGAGGGTACTGAAACGCTAGATTGAGCAATAGAGCGCCCCTTTTTATCCATTAACACCACGGCGAAATCATTAGATTCGCGCGTTACTGTAGAGAAAGAAGTGCGTTGCAGGGTTGTTCCCGCCTCATCTACGATGCTTATAAGTCTTGACCAGAGTATGCTAAGTGCAATAGGATCAAAGGTCGTTTTAGTAGCTTGCATTGTTTTGAAATTATGTTCGCTAAAATTAGTTAACTAAGTTAACTAATTTTATAGAAATCGTAATCATCTGATTGTTAAAATTTAAACTCATTGGCCCAGGGTTCGTCCCAATATACGCCCAAATCCGAGCGCCGGTGTTATGGCCATTCCACTGCAAAAAGAGCTCCCGCTGGTAGCTCCCAGCCCTACTACCTCACCAGCCGCATAAAGGCCTGGCATTGGCTTAGCTTCGGCATCCAATACCTGTAGGTCCTTGTTTACCTTTATCCCTCCAAAGGTCACCAATACAGAGGCATGTACCTTTATAGCATAAAAAGGGGCTGTGCTAATGGGGTCTTCTAAATACTTTCTTGCAAAATGAGGGTCAGAATTTATTTCAACCATATGATTGTAATCTTCAATTGTTTTCTTTAGGTTTTCCTCCGGCAGGCCTGTTTTAGAAGCCAATTCTTTAATCGTATCAGCTTTGAAAAGCGATTCCTGCTTAGCAGCTTCAGCTTTAATCTGATCAACCGTCCAGCCTATTACAATAGGATTTTCATTCCCGTTGTGATCTTTAGCGCAAAGCGCGGCTTCATCGAAAACCACCCAAAAAAACCAGTCTGGTTGTTGCATAACAGTATGCTCCCGTGTCTCTGGATTTACTTCGTCTTCTGCCAAAAAACGCTTCCCATGTGCATTTACATAGATATCTCTTGGTTGCCTGTAGACTGATGTCAGCACCATTGCCCAGGCTTTGTTAAAATCTACACGGCCACTTCCGGCCTCAAGTTCAATTCCTCCCAAACTAGGTAAGTGGAATTCTCCAAATCGGAACTGGGCGCCACGCTTTTCCAAAATAGCGTGCCCATCGGCGGTTGCTGTTGGGTAAGTAGCACTGACCAAAGGTACACCCGGGTGTTTTTGTTGAAAATAGGCGGGGTTACTTCCATACCCTCCAGATGTGATCACAATATGCTTTCCCTGATACTTCAGTTCACCCGCGGGCGTACTACAAATTACGGTATCAAAGCGATCAGCCTTGCCGTCTAAACCAATAAAAGTATGATAAAAATGACACTCAATATTTCCACTTTCTACTTGCTTTTCCCAAAGCGGTAACATTACCTTGTAAATACTCAGCGCCTTCTCCTGACCATAGATTGTCCTTGCCGTATCATAGGCCACATGTCCGTAAATGATCCGGGGACATTCTGGAGCCCATTCAAAACCCAATTCATCTAACCATTCTATCGTCCTGGGGGCTTCCCTTACAGCCATTTCAATCAGGTCAAGATCGCCAGACTTATTGTTAATGCGGTAGATATCTGCCAAATGTTTTTCGGGGCTGTCGTCAATACCCTTTTCTTTCTGCAAGCGTGTTCCACCCGCACTCATATGGCCCCCAGACCAATGCAAAGCTCCTCCGGCATGGTCCGACTTTTCAAGTACGCCTACTTTTAGCCCGCGTTGGGCGGCGGTAATCGCACAGCTCATTCCAGCGGTACCGGCTCCTATTATGAGAATATCATATGCCATTTTAGTCATGCAAATCGATGAGTATATTCTTATTGTCATCCACCTGAACAGAGCTGTTTATACCAACTACTGTAGTGCTTTCGGTCTCTTCAATGATGGCCGGGCCATCGAATTTCTCATTGGGTTTTAAGGCGTAACGGTCATACACTGGGCAGTCCATATATCCAGTCTCCTCAAAATACACTTTTCTAGTGCCTTTGTAAGATTCTGCCCCACTAGCGGTCGTTGAAAATTGTTTTACCTTCATTTGCGGAATTGGCCCTTGTACTACAACACGCCAAGTAACCATTTCCATGGACATCCCTTCAATAGACCTGTTATAGCGGAACTCATATTCTTTTATGAATCGCTCTTTAATCGCAGTAACACTACGCTCGTTCAACTCACCTTCGGGCAGTTCAATAGTGATTTCATGACCCTGACCGTAATATCGCATTTCTACCACGCGCTGCACTGTAGCGTCTTCCCTTTTTATTTCAGACTTGGCTAAGAACTGGTATCCGTCTTCAGTCATCTCAGTGAGAAAGTCATTCACTTCATCCCAGTCTAAATGCTCCAATTCGGAGATATGACTGTGTATTTTTTCGCTAGCAACCGGAGAAACCAAAAAGCCGACAGCCGAAGTTACCCCTGCGCCTACCGGAATAATCAGGCGTTTGGTATTCAATAGTTTTGCGACACCAAATGCATGCACCGGACCCGCACCACCAAAACCAATCATATTAAAATGACGGGGATCCATACCTTTCTCGAGGACATGGACCCTTGCTGCGTTCGCCATATTTTCATTGACGATCTTATGCACTCCCATGGCTGCATCTTCGATAGAGATGCCTAGCGGATCTGCCAATTTTGTTTTGATGGCCTTTCTGGCGGCATCCACACTTAGTTTCATCTCACCTCCAAGAAAATAATCCGCGTTCAAATATCCTAAAACCAGATCTGCGTCAGTGACAGTCGGATCTTCGCCACCCAGATTATAGCAGGCCGGTCCTGGCGTAGAGGACGCGCTATCGGGGCCAACAGTCAACAATCCGATATTACTAACCCGCGCAATGCTACCTCCTCCCGCACCGATCTCGATTAAGTCAATTACTGGAATCCGTACCGGTAATCCACTTCCTTTTTTAAATCGCTTGACACGGCCAGCTTCAAAGTGGTTGGTAATTTCTGGCTTCCCGTCATAAATGACGCAGGCTTTCGCTGTAGTGCCCCCCATATCAAAACACAGCAAGTTCTCTTCTTTTAGGTGATTCCCGTAAAAAACTCCTGCCATAGCTCCACCGGCGGGGCCAGATTCTAATAAGTGAATAGGAGATTTGCGAGCCCCATCAATTGTGGTCAGCTTTCCGCTGGAGATCATGATATTAATGTTGCCTTCAAAGCCCGCGACCCGTAATTGGGTCTCAAAATCTTTTAAATATTTATCAGTAATTGGCTGAACATATGCATTCATAGCCGTTGCCGAACTACGTTCATATTCTCTGATCTCCGGCATAATTTCGGAAGAAAGGCTGTAATATACATCTGGGGCATTGTTTGCCAGATAATCACCTAAGGCCTTTTCGTGTGCCGTGTTCGCAAAGGAATTCAATAAACAAACGCCAACAGCTTCAATACCATTTTCTTTTAAGGTAGCAGCCAAGGATGATAAAGCGCTTTCATTCAAAGGAGTTAGTACATTTCCGTGAATGTCTACACGTTCTGTAACCCCCAATCGCAAGTTTCTAGGCACCAGGGGTTTTGGCATGGTTAGAAAGATATCGTAAATATCATAGCGCATCTCACGGCCTATTTCCAAAACGTCCTCAAAACCCTTGGTAGTAATAAATGCGGTTTTAGCGCCCTTTCGTTCTATGACGGCGTTAGTTACCAAAGTAGTACCATGAACAATACCATCAATGTCCTTCACTGGGAAACCAAATTTATCTTCCAATTCCTTTATTCCATTGAAAATACCTACGGTTGGGTCTGGGTAAGTCGTCAAGGTTTTAGCGAAATACAGTCGATTGCTGTCATTATTAAACAGCACAAAATCTGTAAAAGTTCCTCCTATATCTATTCCTAATTTCATAACTTCTTAAGTTCAAGTGTCAAGTACAAGTGTAATTTCAGAACTGCACTGCGTCCTCTCATCGTAATGCTTACTTCTTAATTTTAAATTCGTTCTTCCGGTCTTAGTGGTATTCTTCTCCTCCACTCACATTCATGGCTTCGCCGGTAATGTAATCTGCCTGATCTGAGGCTAAAAAAGCAACGGCCTTCGCGATATCTTCAACCAGACCGGTCCTACCAAGTGGGTTTTTATCAACAATGCCCTGGAGGTAGTCCTCATATGAAAGGCCAAGTTTATCGCTAAAAAACTTATTCTGCCAATGACCAAGCCCTGTAGTAATATGATTTGGGCATACCGCATTGACTCTTATTTTATGGGCTCCAAGTTCTACTGCATTAGACCGGGTTAGGCCTATCATCCCATGTTTTGAAGAGGTATAGGCCGCAGCAAACGGGAACCCTGACTTAGCAGCCTGACTTGCAATGTTGATTATTGCTCCTCCTTTTCCTTGCGCTATCATGTGAATCGCCGCGTGTTTTGAACATAGGAATGTTCCTTTTAAATTCACATTTAGTACGGCGTCCCAGCTTTCCTCTTTAAATTCTGTAAGAGGTTCCATAATGTAGCCTATTCCGGCATTATTGACCAAAATGTCTATCCCGCCAAAGGCATCCTTAGCGCTTTGTATAAGGTGAGCCACCTGCGCTTCAAAACGAACGTCACAGGGAACAGCTATGGCCTTTGATCCAAGATTTTCAACAGCAGCCACGATGCCGTCCATTTCCTTTGTTGTACCAACATGCTCTTCGCTAAATTGCTCCCCCTTGGTAACGCCAATGTCACTAATAACCACATTGCAGCCTTCTGAGGCCAATTTGAGGACAATAGCCTCACCAATACCGCCTGGACGCCCTGAACCGGTAACAACCGCTGTTTTTCCTTGTAAATTATACATAGCTAGGCGATCTGTTGAGAAATGATAAATGTGGGGTTGTCTGCAAAGGTTTGAAATTCAGCAGCAACTCTTTGCATGGTTTCTGTCGCTATTTCTTCTCCCAGCTTATCCATATCATTAATGTCTATAACTTCGCAATATTCATAAGGCGAGGCATTTTCAGTTCCCATAATAGTGCCCAGGCTATAGACTTTGAAGTCGTCAACAGAAGATAGTTTCTTGACTGTTGGCACATCTGTGGTTTGCGCCCATTTCTCATAGGCCTCTTTTGAAGCCTGATCTTTAAGATTGAATAAAACAACCAATGCAGCCATTTTTTACGATTTTAGTTATTTCCTTGCTTCTAAAAAAGCAGTACCTGAAGCCTTAATTAATCCTTGCACAGAATTCATCACCATAGAAGCGCCTTTCTTAACAAGCCCTTCGGCCTGTGCGGCTGTGCCCGCAACAGTCCCAAACCATTTCCCTGCATCGAGGACTGTTTCAAAAATCTCATCCAGGATTTTCTTTACTTCGTCGTGGGCCGGGCCATCATAATATCCCATAGACATGGCCAAATCACGCGGTCCAATAATAAACCCGTCAACTCCTTCTATTTTACACAATTCAGGGAGGTTCTTAACGCATTCCATAGACTCTATCTGCGGAAGCACCAATGTCTGCTCATTAGCAAAAGCCACGTACTCTAACTGAGACATAGTACCCTGCATATAGTCTGCAGCCCTTACCGGACCCAGTCCTCTTTTTCCCATCGGAGGGTACTTTACGGCGTCTACAAGGCGTTTTACATCATCAATGGTATCTATACTAGGCATCATAACACCCATAATACCGGCATCCATATACTGTAAGATAAGTTTAGCATCTACGCTTCTAATGCGAGCGAGGGGGGTGCAATTGACAAGTTCACATGCTCTGACCATATTGGTAACATTTGAAGCCGTAATTGCCCCGTGTTCTCCGTCGATCATATAAAAGTCCATCCCTGTGAGTCCGGCATACTCACAGATAATAGGATCAACCGTTGGTGAAATGAGGCCAAAGCCTGTCTTCCCCTCCGCTATTCTCTTCTTAAGATGATTTTCCTTCATACTTATTCTATTGGTTCGCCATTGGCGATTTTATCACGAACATAGTTCATCAATCCGCCCGCTTTACCAACTTCCTCTACAAAGGGTGCGGTGGGTACCGATTGAAAACTAGTTCCTTTGGTCAGGTTTTTTATAATCCCTTGATCTGGATAGTATTCCAATTCATCTCCTGTTTCACAGCCATCCGAGATATTTTCGCAGGTCACAAAAGGAAGTCCGTAGTTGATGGCGTTTCTAAATTGCAATCGGGCATAGCTCGTAGCAAACACAGCCTTTATACCGGCACCCATAATTCCGGTAATCACATGTTCAATAGACTTTCCGCCTCCGGCAAAATTATGCGCTGCGACGATAAAAGTAAATCCATTGTCTTTGAAACCATTCTCCTTATTAAATTCTTCTTTAACACCGGCCATGACCCATTTGCTATTTTCTTCCGGATCTATTTCTGAAGTCCAATACTCCGGGATAATAATATCATAGGCCATGACATAGTCGTCTGCAACCCAACATGTTCCTTTAATCATAATTTTTAGCTTGTTAATTCTTTAAATACTCGTACAGCCGATTCTGCCGCCCCTTCAATTCCCCTAGACTCGCGAGCGGCATGCTCGCCTGCAAAGTGCAGATTGCCAGCGGGCCTGATCATATCTTCAAACCAGGATGCCTGACCTACGCCAAATTCGCAGTAAGCGCCCTTGTTATAAGGGTACTTACCCCATTTATGCGTTCCTACGTAGCTTACTCTTCCTTCCGTGGATGGACGTATTTCCTTTAATTTTTTCAAGCTAAAATCGGCAATCTCCTTATCACTCATCTCATCGAAAAAGGCGGTTCCCTTTCCGTTTACCCAACAAACCAACTCTCCCTTTTCACTATCGGGATTGATCTTCATTATGCGTTCTAAAGGAGTATCTGTCCACATCCCCAAGGGTATTCCATCTTCCGCCCAATAGGGTTCTGCCTGTAAATGTATCTGGGTGATCAATGTATATTTTAATTCTTCAATAGCTCGCTTTTGATTGTTTTGTAAGGGCGCATCTATTTTTACATCCCTTAAAGTGCTAAAAGGTAAGGTAGAAACTACCTTCTTGGCTACAAAAGAACTATCATCTGCACATGTGACTTTTACACTTTTGCCGTCATCGGCAATTGAAGTTACCATTTTGTTGGTATAAACCGGAATGTTTAGCGCACTTCCTATTGCACCAATCATGGATTTGGCACCTCCTTTGAAGTTAAAAAGTCTTTTTGTTCCATTAAACCTCCTGAAAGCCCTGCTGTGGTAACTATTTATGGCAGAAGTTTCGTAAACGTCATTGTAGTTGGTGCTGATATTGATAAGGTCTATTTCATCCCGGGTATGTCCTAATTTCTTTAGAAACTCGCTATAAGGTTGGTCAAGATCGGGTCTTTTATACCATCCGTCCAAACTATTAAGACCCACCGCGGACCTTAGTTTAGAGAATTCCAGGCGGCTGGGATTCGTAGTAGCGTCTTCCCAACTTGGGTGCAGTTGTCCATCGACATAGATCGCACTTGGAGATCCGATACTATCAGTAATATCAATGAGTTCCACATTTAACTCTTCCACCAGCTTCATCACCTCAACGTACTTATCTCCTATCCCTCTGCCCCCAACATCCCGGTTCAGCACAGGATGCGTAAACAATCTTCCGCCAAGACGATCGCTTCCTTCCAGTAGAATGCATTCCTTCCCAGCCTTCTGCAGTTGAAATGCAAGACTGAGCCCCGCTATCCCAGCTCCCAAAATCAGAATTTCCGTATCTGATTTTTTCGTACAAGACACGGGGTATGCTGCCAGGCCTATGCCTGCAAGCGCACTCGATTTTATGAAGGTTCTTCTTTTCATTTTTTATTCTGTAATACTTTGTGAGTAACTCTTATATGTCAAAGGTCCTCGGGTCTGTTATTTCTCCCCTTATAGCCGATGCAGCCACAACTGAAGGTGAGGTTAAATATACCTGAGCGTTTCTACTACCCATTCTCCCAGTCATATTTCTATTACCAGCACTCAAGACAATATCTCCGTCGCCCGCGACACCTGTATGAAGACCCGCACAAGAAGCACAGCTAGGCGTATCTACTGCTGCCCCTGCCTCCACCAAAGTTGTTATATATCCTTCGCGTATCGCGTCAAGATAAACGGTCTGACTGGCGGGTACAAGAATCATATTAACATCTCTGTGAATTTGTTTTCCTTTCATGATCTCAGCCATGGTGGCAAAATCTTCCAATCGGCCATTTGTACAAGTGCCAACAAATGCTTTATTAAATTTCGTTCCAATTAATTTTTCTATGGGCACAGTGTCATCCAGTTTTCCAGGCATGGCAATTGTTGGACCCAGGTCTGAGATGTCAATATCGTACTCCTGATCGTATTTGGCATCTTCATCGCTATTAATCATCTCCCAATTATCTGTAGTTCGTCTTCTTAAATATCTTTCTGTAACTACATCAGGAGCTACGATTCCGTTTTTAGCACCTAAATCTACCGTCATATTGCACAAGGTCATTCGGCCAGCCATGCTTAAAGACGATATGGCCGGACCTGTAAATTCCAGGGCCTTATATAGCAAGTGACCATTCCAATGCATCATTCCCATAATGTGAAGGCTCAGATCTTTCGCCATCACCCACGGCTGCCATTTCCCGGTAATATTGAACTTCACTGATTCTGGTATCCGAAACCATGCCTTACCGGTAGCCATAGCCACCGCGGCATCTGTAACACCAATAGCATTACCCATTGCACCTACGGCGCCATAGGTATTTGCATGAGAATCTGTGCCTATACTTATCTTTCCGGGAAGTACATGTCCCTGTTCTACCATAATCTGGTGCGCGATACCTTGTCGGCCCAAATCATAAAAGTGTGTAATATCGTGTTCCTTGACAACCTCGCGCCACTCGTTCAACATATTGGCGTAACGCTGATTGGGAGGAGGCACCAGATGATCTGAAACACATATCACCCTGTCCTTGTCAAAGACCTCGGCCTTCCCTAATGACCTAAATTTGTTAAAACATTGTTTTCCTAGAAAGTCCATGGTCATCACTGTATGCACATCTGTCCAAACCAACTGGCCAGGTACCACTTGTTCTCTCCCGCTGTTGTGTGCCATGATCTTTTCGGTAATGGTCATCCCCATATTGTGAATTATTTATTTAAAAACTTGTTTTGTCTAATATATTTATTTTATTTTAGTTAACAATATTAATTATTAACAAAGTTAATCGTTTCGGGTTAAAAAAGTGCTTTATTCCCAAAAAAGCACTTTTTATCGGCAAAATCCCTCCCAAATCATAGTAATCTGTCTAAGGTAAGGCCGATTTCTGTTTTTGTAACTTAACCAGGATATTAGGAACAATATTAGTAATCTTAACAAACGTTATTTTGAAAAAACGCAGTTACAAAGAATTTAAATACGGATGGCCTGTTGTGATGGCCTCGACATTTGGAATTGGTTTAGGAATGTCTCCTTTGCCTTTTTATACCCTTGGTGTTTTTGCTATACCGCTAACTGCAAATTTTGGCTGGGGTATGGATACTGTAATGGCGGCCATGCCGGTATTTACCATTGGAGCGGTATTTTTTGGCCCAATAGTAGGTTATATCGCCGATAAGATTGGCGCCAGGAAAACCGCCTTGATATCCGTATTGTTATTTGGCCTGGCATTTATGGCTTTTAGCTTTAATACCGGATCTAAAGCACTTTATCTGACCTTATGGGCGGTCCTGGCTGTGGCAGGGGCCGGCACCTTGCCTATGACCTGGACCAGAGCTATTAACAACTGGTTCAACCAAAATAGAGGTCTAGCCCTGGGCTTATCCCTGCTCGGTACCGGTATTTTTGGTTCTTTGGCAAAGTTATTTGCCTCAGGCCTCATTGAAAACTACGGCTGGAAAATGGCATATATCGGGGTAGCCTCGCTACCACTTGTTATTGCCCTTCCCTTGGCCTACTTCTTTTTTAGAGATACTGATGATCCTAAAGTTGCCGACAAGGTGGCCAAACTCAGAGCAGAGGTACCAGGCTATGTTAAAAGTAACACCGCCGGAATGACAGTTAAGCAGGCCCTTGGCGACTGGAGGTTTTGGCTCCTATCCTTTGCTTTCCTTTTGATCTCTTTTGCGGTTGGCGGACCTATTCCAAACTTAGAGAAGTTATTTACCGCCAAGGGATTTGAAGTGTCAGATGCTGTAATTCTAGCCAGTACACTTGGTTTTGCAGTGGTTGTAGGAAGGCTTGTTGGAGGTTACCTTCTGGATCGTTTTTGGGCTCCAATAGTAGCCTTTGTATTATTGAGTATTCCCGCTGTCTCATGCCTAATATTACAGCAAGCAGATCTGGGTTACAGCAGTGCTATGCTGGCCGTTGTTATTTTAGGCTTCGGAGCCGGGGTGGAGTACGATCTTATGGCTTATTTGGTTTCCCGTTATTTTGGTATGAAAAACTATTCGGCTATTTATGGCCTTTTATATGCCTTCTTTGGATTAGGTGCTGGATTCGGACCTTACATCTTTGGAAGGTTTTTTACCACTACTGGAAGTTATGATACCATTCTTGGTTATGCCGCTATAGCATTTTTAGTTGGCTCATTTCCGTTATTGTTTTTAGGAAAGTACCGGGAGTTTGTACCTGAAAGCGAGGAAAACTAAATCCTAAGACTCTATGAACGCACTCATCGTACATGCTCATGAGAACCCCGATTCTTTTTGTTCAGCGCTTGCTTTTAGCGCCAAAAAGAAGCTCGAGGAACAAGGATATCAGGTAGAGATATCCGACCTCTACGCGAAAAGGTTTAATCCTGTTGGTGGCAAACACGATTTCGAGGCCTTATCTACAGCTTCTTATTACAAATATGCAAGTGAACAGATACATGCCTCTAAAAATGATGGTTTTACGCCAGAGCTAAAAAAGGAAATGGAATTATTGCTATCTGCAGATGTCTTAATATTTAACTTTCCACTATGGTGGTTTGGCATGCCCGCAGTATTAAAAGGTTGGGTTGATAGGGTTCTGGCTTACGGTTTTGCATACGGAGGTGACTACGGTTTTTTTGACAAAGGAAGGTTTCGGGGCAAAAAAGCATTTTTATGTGTCACCACTGGTAGCCCGGCCGATTTCTATACAGAGACCGGAGCGCACGGCAGAACCGTTTCCGATATCCTGAAAAATATTCATCAGGGCATTCTTGCCCTTATTGGATTTGATGTATTGCCAGACTTCGTCGGATACGGAGCATCTAGAATCTCCCAGGAAGAACGCGCCGCTATTTTGGAAGACTATAGGTCGTATTTAGGCCAACATCTGTAAATGAAAACCCAAGAAAATAATAAGGCATTCTTTCCCGACGCTCCATAATTCAAAAAAGGGATACTAATCGATTAGTTAACTATCCGATCTTGATTCCTGGCCGTTAGTTCTGATATTTGGCAAGTCTACCCAAAATTGGGGGTCTATGTCTTCTTTCCCACAAACTTTGCGTTCCTCAATCATTGTAACCCCGTTAAAGTTATCATTTTCAGACCATTTCCAAACGCGAATACGGTGATCTTCCTTCGGGCCAATCAAATCTATTTGTTCAAATAACGTCATACCTGGTCTGTGCTTGTAATCCCATATTAAGACGACACTTCGCCCTGTTTCCCATGCTTTCCCGGACAATCTGGGATTTTCAAAAATCAATTCGTTATTTTCATTGAATTCACAGACGCCAAAATCCAGACATTCTTCAAAACCATCGTCCCAGATGTATTGATTTACCTGATGGTACTTTCCACCCGGAAGTAAAACACAGGTCAATCTGCTTTTCCATTGATCTACAAGTTCTCCTTGAGCATTAATTCTTCTATAAGTTCCTTCCCAAATTCCTTCGTGTTTTGGAAATAATCTTAATTCTGGTTCTTTCATAACGTTGCTATTAATAAGTGTTGTTTTTAAATGTTCTCATCTTTAATTTCTTCAATGCTGGCCAAGGTAATATTGTATTACCGCCTGGCAAATGACATTACTCATGCCGCTTTGATTAAAAGTATTCCACACTTTCCAATTCATAATGTGTTTTCATATACCCTTCCGCACTTGCCTTTAAAAAAACATAATCCTCGTCTGCGGTAACCCAAACGTGATAAGGTGGATGTTCTTCCGGAAGACTTCCGGCTGTATCACCAACGGAAAAATGACGGGCTTTAAAGGTGCCGGCCGCAATGGTAATTTCTTCTTCGCCCCAATACGCTATACTCATTTTGGCCATTTTGAACAGCATAGGGCCAGTTGCTCCTCGATGGTCTGGCGAGGTCAGCATAAAATCCTTTACAAACTGTTTACCAGGACCTTTAGAAAGATCATAGAGTTTCATCAACTGACCATCACCCACTATGGGGTGAGACTGCAACCACTTTACATGACCATTAGTCACGATACGTTGAGATACCCGACCATCTTTCCAGTTCACCGTTTCACATTCTGCGAAATCTTCTCCAAAGTGAAACCAACCAGAGCCCTCGAACCGATCGCCTACCGAAAGACGGACTGAACAATCAATAGGAGACCCATCTTTTCTCATGGCATGCACCACATCGCGAACCACATTGGGTTCGTCATCAATCTCACAGTGTGCTAACATGACGATAGTCTCATCGGCCTGTGTTGTTAGGGTAAAAAACTCCCTACCACGTTCCTCGTCTAAACGCTCAGGTTTTTTACTTGTGTAACGGATATATCCACGTATGGTTCTATGCTTCATTGTTGGTTCTAAATTAAATGCACTCCTAGGGCGCCATTTAGCAGCAATCCGGCCCAAATGCCGTAGACATAGGGTAGACAGTTATCCATGCTTTTCTTCATTGTGCTATTGGTTTCTTCACTTTCATTGCCCGACATTAATGAGACAAAGGCAGGTGTGAATTTACCCAAATGATATCGTATCCCTAATCCGAATAGAATTAATGCGCATACTATCAAAAGTTTCCAACTTAAATAGGGGGCGAGAATATAAGTAGGTTGAAAAAGTGAGTATATCGCTACTGTTGAGACTGCAATTACGATTACAGGGCGAATCCAGAAATCTATCTTTTTCAATTTCCTTTTTTGCACCTCATTTTTATTAAAGTGTACCCTCAGTACCAGGATGAGCCAAAATAGACCTGCCAACCATAGTACACCTAAACCTACAGCTCCTATTTTTACTAATCCGAGCAAACTTCCCATATGAATACCCGTCGGAATTATAAGTGGCATTGCTATCCTCGGACCCAAATCGCATCCTAAGAGAATCTGTAAAGCTGTTGCCCTTTGAGGTGCCGATAAGTTTGGATTGATCACAAACTTACTGGAATAATAGGTGCCCATATCAGTACCCAACCAGAATACAAAAAGTAAAATGTGGAAATATTTTAAAATTAAAAACAAGGTCATTTGGTTGTTTTTTAATGTTCATAATAGCCCTACAAGCTCCATAAAAACCAATCTTCCAGTAATTCTTTAACATGCTTTAAAAAGCGTGCCGCATCTGCTCCATTGATGATCCTGTGGTCAAAGCCTATGGTAAGTGGCATCAAAGCCCGGGGTTCAAATTGTCCGTTGACCCATACAGCTTCGGTCTGACTGGCCGCAACACCCAAAATGGCAAGCTGCGGATGATTCACCAAGGGGAATATAGCGGAAGTTCCTATGCCTCCTAAATTTGAAATCGTAAAGGTTCCTCCTTCTAATTCTTCTGGCTTTGTTTTCTTTTCCTTCACTTTTTGAGAAAGAGCCACAAGGTTTTGAGATATTTCAAGTATCCCCTTTTTTTCAACATCCCGAAGTACAGGTACTAAAAGCCCTCGTTCTGAATCTACCGCCACTCCAATATTTATGTAGTCCTTATGAATGATTTCATTGGCCGCAGCATCGAAACTTGCATTAAATACAGGAAATTTTTCCAATGCCTTTGCGGTTACTTTAACCAGGATACTGGTAATCGTAAGTGCCCCGCCTTCCTCTTTTATCTGCTGCTTGTGTTTTTGCCGCTTCGCCTCAAGCGCAGTAATATCCACTTTTTCCTGTAACCAGGCATGAGGTATCTGGCTCCAGGTCGTGCTCATGTTTTTGCTTGTCGCCTGGGTAATTCCTGCTATTGATTCTCTTCGGATAGCTCCCCATTTTGAAAAATCTGGAAGTGTAATTGGTGCCGTTAACCCCACTCCTGAGCCCTTATTTCTATTCAATTGCTTAGAGTAGGCTTTAACGTCTTTAACCCCGATCCGGCCATTAGGGCTTGAGCTGCTGACCGAGCCGATATCAATTCCTATCTCACGAGCTAGTTTTCTGGCCAGAGGGGTGGCCCTGACCTTAGAAACTCTTGACTGCTGGGGTTCTGAAGTTGATGCAGGAATGGAGATCTCTTTAACTTCTTCCCTTGGAGCTGTCTCCTTCGGCTCAACCTCGACCTCAACCTTTTTATCTTCCGTGGGCTTCTCGGCTGCCTGGAGCTCTTCAGAAGCACCATTTACGCTTAGTTCAAGGAATGGCGTTCCTTTAGAAATCTCGTCTCCTACCCTGACCAAAAGCTTGGTAATTTCGCCTTCTGCTTCGGAAGGTACCTCAACAACCACTTTATCTGTCTCTACCTCCATCAGTGTTTGCTCCAGGACTACAGTATCACCCGGTTTGACCATTATGGAGATTACAGTTCCCTTTTCTATTCCCTCACCAAGTGATGGCAATGCAAGCTGGGTCATTTTTCCTTGTATAAGATTAGATTCTATCACTTCGGTACTCATAATTATTTAGAGCGAAGGGTTTGTTTTCTTCGCCTTGATGCCATGGGTCTTCATAAAATCTTTGACCTCCTTCAGGCTAGCAGCTCCCTCCCGATGAAGCAATTGCAAGGCGCTCAGGGCAATGTATTTCGCACTTATCTCAAAATGGTTTCTCAAATCGGACCTGGCTTCACTAAGTCCGTAACCATCAGTTCCCAATACATGATATCTTTCAGGCATCCATTTTGAAATGCCCATGGCCAATGACTTTACGTAGTCAGATGCAGAAACAAAGACTCCGGTTTCCTTTTCCAATAAGGTTTCGAGGTAGCATTTAGGTTTTTTGGTGGCAGTGGACAGTATTTTCTCCCTTTCTACAGCCAAAGCATCGCGTTGCAATTCTGTATAACTGGTAACGCTCCAAACATCTGTTGAAATACTCATAGCTTCTAATAGTTCTTTGGCTTCCAGTACCTGTATCATAATCGACCCGCTACCCATAAGATGGGCCTTCCTGCCTTTTTTCGCAGGGCTACCAGATTTCTGATAGCGATACATCCCGCTTACAATACCTTCAGAAACTCCTTTTGGCATCACGGGCATTGTATAATTCTCATTGGTTACTGTGATGTAATAAAATATTTTCTCCTGCAACTCATACATCCTATAAATACCATCCTTTACGATCACGGCTAGTTCAAAGGCAAAAGCCGGGTCATAACTCTTCATATTAGGGACAATACTCGACAACACATGCGAATGTCCATCCTGATGCTGCACTCCCTCGCCATTTAAAGTGGTGCGGCCAGAGGTGCCTCCAATCAAAAATCCTTTGCACATCATATCGCCACAGGCCCAGATCATGTCCCCGACACGCTGAAAACCAAAAATGGAGTAAAAAATGTAAAAGGGAATCATAGGCAATCCATGCAGAGAATAGGCTGATCCTGCCGCCATAAAGGAAGCCAGTGCTCCGGCCTCGCAAATGCCTTCCTGCAAGATTTGCCCATCTGTACTTTCCCTGTAATAAGAAATGCTCCCAGTATCTACCGGTTGGTACAATTGGCCCTTAGGTTGGTAGATTCCCGCATAACGAAAAAGACCATCCATCCCAAAGGTTCTTGCCTCATCCGGGATTATGGGAACAATGTAATTTTTAACCTCTTCATCTCGAAGTAATTTAGATATGATTCTTACCAAAACCATGGTCGTTGAAACCTCCCGCCCTTCGGTCCCCATGTAAAATTCTTCGAACAGACTTTCATCAGGTGTTTTTATGGGCTTGCTGTCGTCTCTGCGCTCTGGAAGATACCCACCCAGGGCTTCCCGGCGCTCTTTTAAGTACAGCATTTCGGGGCTATCAGCAGCGGGTTTATAGAATTTTGCTGCAGAAGCGTCTTCTTCACTTAATGGTATTCCGAACCTGCTTGCCGCTTCAATCCGCTCCTCACCACTCATATTCTTTTTCTGAT
>CBDBVE010000021.1:122500-125653 GCA_965212595.1 Flavobacteriaceae bacterium | reverse complement strand
ATGTATCAAAATGTTTCCCAAAGCAATACGGTATTGAATGTTCCTGAATTGGTTACACGGAATACCTTGTATTACTCGAGCCACGTTTTTAAAAAGGCGATGTACATTCAGACCGGAGTGACCTTTAAGTATTTTACGAAATACAATATGAATGCCTATAACCCCTTGCTGGGTGAGTTCTACACTCAGAACCGGGAAGAGTTGGGAGGGTTTCCTATGCTCGACTTTTTTATTAATGCCAAAATAAGACAAACAAGAGTCTATCTTAAGGCAGAACATTTCAACTCTTCATTTAGTGATAATAATTTTTACGCAGCGCCAAACTATCCCTATCGCGATTTTGTGATCCGATTCGGACTTGTTTGGAATTTCTTCTCATAGCAAAACCATTGCGAATTTTTCAAAGGTTATTTAGGCCGTTTCATCATTAATTTTGGGGGCCACAACTTCGCAATTGCTTCGTTGAATCGGGCTTTCGCTACTCGCTATCCTCCTTAGCTACAGGAGTAGCGTAGGAGGAGGAGCTCAGACAAGCGCTTAATCCCTGCCCCGCTTTGCTTTTTTTTGAGCCTATAACTAATTGTAATACAAGATGTTATCTTTTTTTCGGGATAAGGTAAAATTTTTTTTGCTTTAGGTATTGTACAGACAAAAAAAGTCCTCTATATTTGCACCCGCTTTTAGAGTGATACACAATAGGGGCGATATTGGAAGAGGGATATGGATGCAAATCTTTCGGGATTTGATTTTTTCTTTTTCAATATTTTGAGAATGTTCATTGACATATTGACAGACAGCGTTCTTCTTTTGTACAAGAAAGAAGAAGTAAGGTTTATACTTTTTTAGCAAGAGGTATAAGCGAAGCGTTAAGAAATAGATTAAGAATAGATAAAGACCAAATAAGAGGGCGGGATCTGATTTTTTTTAGAACTACTTTACTTGTTTATGTAATTGTAAGTATCGACAGATATTTAAAAATAAACGATGAAGAGTTTGATCCTGGCTCAGGATGAACGCTAGCGGCAGGCCTAACACATGCAAGTCGAGGGGTAACAGGAAGAAGCTTGCTTCTTTGCTGACGACCGGCGCACGGGTGCGTAACGCGTATAGAACCTACCTTTTACTGGAGGATAGCCCAGAGAAATTTGGATTAACACTCCATGGTATTAATTGGTGGCATCACCAAATGATTAAAGGTTACGGTAAAAGATGGCTATGCGTCCTATTAGTTAGTTGGTAAGGTAACGGCTTACCAAGACATCGATAGGTAGGGGCCCTGAGAGGGGGATCCCCCACACTGGTACTGAGACACGGACCAGACTCCTACGGGAGGCAGCAGTGAGGAATATTGGACAATGGGCGGAAGCCTGATCCAGCCATGCCGCGTGCAGGAAGACAGCCCTATGGGTTGTAAACTGCTTTTATACAGGAAGAATAAGGAGTATGTATACTCCGATGACGGTACTGTAAGAATAAGGACCGGCTAACTCCGTGCCAGCAGCCGCGGTAATACGGAGGGTCCGAGCGTTATCCGGAATTATTGGGTTTAAAGGGTCCGCAGGCGGGCAATTAAGTCAGGGGTGAAATGGTGCGGCTCAACCGTAGCACTGCCTTTGATACTGGTTGTCTTGAGTTATGGTGGAGTGGCCGGAATATGTAGTGTAGCGGTGAAATGCATAGATATTACATAGAACACCGATCGCGAAGGCAGGTCACTAACCATATACTGACGCTGATGGACGAAAGCGTGGGGAGCGAACAGGATTAGATACCCTGGTAGTCCACGCCGTAAACGATGGACACTAGCTGTTGGATTTTCGGATTCGGCGGCCAAGCGAAAGTGATAAGTGTCCCACCTGGGGAGTACGTTCGCAAGAATGAAACTCAAAGGAATTGACGGGGGCCCGCACAAGCGGTGGAGCATGTGGTTTAATTCGATGATACGCGAGGAACCTTACCAGGGCTTAAATGCAGAATGACAGGTTTAGAGATAGACTTTTCTTCGGACATTTTGCAAGGTGCTGCATGGTTGTCGTCAGCTCGTGCCGTGAGGTGTCAGGTTAAGTCCTATAACGAGCGCAACCCTTACCGTTAGTTGCCATCAGGTAAAGCTGGGGACTCTAACGGGACTGCCGGTGCAAACCGTGAGGAAGGTGGGGACGACGTCAAATCATCACGGCCCTTACGTCCTGGGCTACACACGTGCTACAATGGCCGGTACAGAGAGCAGCCACGTCGCAAGGCGGAGCGAATCTATAAAACCGGTCACAGTTCGGATCGGGGTCTGCAACTCGACCCCGTGAAGCTGGAATCGCTAGTAATCGGATATCAGCCATGATCCGGTGAATACGTTCCCGGGCCTTGTACACACCGCCCGTCAAGCCATGGAAGCCGGGAGTGCCTGAAGTCCGTCACCGTAAGGAGCGGCCTAGGGCAAAATCGGTAACTAGGGCTAAGTCGTAACAAGGTAGCCGTACCGGAAGGTGCGGCTGGAACACCTCCTTTCTAGAGAAGAGGTACTTTGATTACATTTACGACGATTTGATTTTAAGGAAATAGGAATTTCCGTCCTTTTTGGTTTTTATTGTTTTTAGTTTTTTTGTTGTCTGTCATTATAAATAAATGCAGTCTCATAGCTCAGCTGGTTAGAGCGCTACACTGATAATGTAGAGGTCGGCAGTTCGAGTCTGCCTGAGACTACAAAGTAGGCGAAGGCAGATGCCTGTTAATGACCGCCAAGATTCAGGAGCAAGTTTAGTTGCGAATGGATATTGCAGTGGGAATTAATCCCGCCTAAGGCGGGGAGACTACGAGTTACAATGATCAATTAGCAATAAACAGTTAACAATGTCAGGCATTGTTACTTGCTAAATGCTAAATGGTTATTGAATTTAAGTTCATTGAGAATACGATATTGGAAATTTTAGAAGTTGAGCACCCAGTTTACAGTACGCAGTTTGCGGTACGCAGTACATCAAAGTTCAAACTGATTACTGAATACTGATACTGCCAACTGCAAGTAAGGGGGATTAGCTCAGCTGGCTAGAGCGCTTGATTTGCATTCAAGAGGTCACCGGTTCGACTCCGGTATTCTCCACATTAATAATTAGTAATTATTCATTATTAATTATTGAAAAGTTCATTGACATATTG
>CBDBVE010000021.1:0-117500 GCA_965212595.1 Flavobacteriaceae bacterium | reverse complement strand
ATTTTCCAGAATTCGCTGGGCCAAGGGACTCATAGTGTAGTTGTAGTGGCTTTCCACAAGCTCTCGCAATTGCGTAATATCTTCCTCTTCTTCAACGGCTAATAAGTTCAAGGCATCTTTATTGCACTTTGCCTCAAAGGTTTTGTTCTTATCATAGATATAAGCGATACCTCCACTCATTCCCGCTCCAAAGTTGCGGCCTACTTCCCCTAGGATAACCGCAACACCACCTGTCATATATTCGCAGCCATGATCTCCAATTCCTTCCACTACAGTTTTGGCACCTGAATTTCGAACACAGAACCGCTCTCCGGCTTTTCCATTAATATAAGCCCTACCTGCCGTTGCCCCATATAAAGTAACATTTCCTGTAATTACGTTTTCCTCAGGGACAAAGGTCGCGCCTTCCGGTACCTTTATTACTAATTTGGCCCCAGATAGCCCCTTGCCTAAATAGTCATTCGTATTTCCGTTTACGGTAAGCGTGAGCCCCCTTGTGGCGAATGCGCCAAAACTCTGACCTGCAGAGCCGGTAAAATTTATCCTCAAGGTATTTATAGGTAGGCCTTCAGCTCCATAGGTTTTTGAAATTTCATTGCTGATAATCGCACCAACCGCCCTGTCTGTATTGTGGATTGGAAAGTCTAAAGTCAGCTTTTCTTTTCTAAATAATGAAGGTGTGGCTTTCTCTATTATTTCAAATTCAATAGACCTGTCAACGTCGTGTTTTTGTTCCTGGCAGTGGTAAAATTTGGTTCCCTTAGGAACATCGACCTGATGCAAAATAGGACTGAGATCAATGCCCGAAGCCTTGTAATGATCTATGGCCTTCTTTCGATCTAGTTTCTGTACCTGTCCTACCATTTCATTAACAGTCCTAAATCCTAATTGAGCCATGATCTCTCGTAATTCCTGGGCTACAAAGTACATGTAGTTCACAACGTGCTCTGGTTTTCCCTCAAACTTCTTCCTGAGTTCAGGATTTTGAGTGGCAATTCCAACCGGACAAGTATTGAGGTGGCACACCCGCATCATAATGCACCCAGAGGCAACCAGTGGAGCTGTTGCAAAGCCAAATTCCTCAGCTCCCAGTAAACAAGCCACAGCAACATCTCTTCCCGTTTTTAATTGCCCATCACACTCGAGTATTATACGGTTGCGAAGATCGTTCATTACCAGTGTTTGCTGTGCTTCCGCAATTCCTAATTCCCACGGTAAACCGGCATGTTTAAGAGAGGTCAGGGGCGATGCTCCCGTTCCTCCGTCAAAGCCTGAAATCAATATAACATCTGCCTTAGCTTTGGCAACACCAGCGGCTACGGTACCTACACCTACTTCCGACACCAATTTTACATTGATCCTGGCCTGTCTATTGGCGGACTTCAGATCGTAAATTAGTTGAGAAAGGTCTTCAATGGAATAAATATCATGATGTGGGGGAGGTGAAATCAATCCTACATAGGGTGTAGAATTTCTCGTTTTGGCAATAGAGGGATTGACCTTGGGTCCAGGAAGTTGCCCTCCCTCACCAGGCTTGGCTCCTTGGGCCATTTTTATTTGAATTTCCTGAGCATTGGTCAAATAGTTTGAAGTAACCCCAAATCTTCCGGAAGCAACTTGTTTTATAGCACTGTTACGCCAGTCTCCAGTCTCATTCTTGTAAAATCTTTCAGCGTCTTCGCCCCCTTCTCCAGAATTGCTCTTTCCGCCAATTCTGTTCATTGCTATCGCTAAATTCTCATGAGCTTCCTTGCTTATCGAGCCGTAAGACATCGCCCCGGTTTTGAACCGTTTGACAATTTCTGTCCAGGGTTCTACCTCGTCCAGCGGTATAGGATCGTAATTTGAAAACTCAAACAGACCGCGAATGGTTAAAAGGTTCTTTGACTGTTCGTTCACCATTTCTGAAAACTCCTTATAGGTCTCGGGTTCATTTCCCCGGACTGCCTTCTGTAATTTCGCGATAGATAAGGGGTTAAACATATGCTTCTCCCCGTCTCGTCTCCAGCGGTATTCACCACCTACTTCGAGTTCCAGATTTGCGGCGATCTGCTTTTCGGCATAAGCCTTTTTATGCCTCTTGGCTATTTCTTTTTCAATTTCGTATAAACCTATTCCTTGTATTCTTGTGGGTGTTCCCGGAAAATACTTCTCCACCACTTTGGTGTTGATTCCAATACACTCGAATAGCTGTGATCCACGATATGAATTAAGCGTAGATATACCTATCTTATTCATCACCTTTAGGATTCCCTTCCCAACTGCTTTGTTGTAATTCTTTATGGCCTCATCAAAGGTGAATTCTGTAATGTCATTTTCCTCGATCTGCTCCCCGATTATCTCATTTACCAGGTAGGGGTTGATTGCGCTTGCCCCAAAACCAAATAATACCGTAAAATGATGGACCTCTCTGGGTTCTGCAGATTCTATAATGATACTGAGTTTAGATCGCTTACCTAATTTTTGAAGTCCGCTGTTTACAAAAGAGCAAGCCAAAACAGCTGGGATGGGAGCCAATTCTTTGTTGGTATTTCTATCGGAAAGAATTATAATATTAGCAGATTGGTCAATGGCTTCTGAGGCCTCATTTAGAATAGACTCTAAGGCGTCTTCCAGACCATTATGCCCCTTTTTTGCTTCATAAAGTATGGGTATTGAAACCACTTTGTAATCAGGGCTTGCATCATAATTTTTTATTTTATCCAGGTCTTCTTTCGAAATTACGGGGTTTTGGATTTTCAATTTTCGACAATGAAGTTCCGTAAATTCAAATATGTTGTGATCTTCACCCAGGGTCAGACTTATGTCGGTGATTAACTCTTCCCTGATTCCGTCAAGCGGCGGATTGGTTACCTGAGCAAAAAGCTGTTTAAAATAATTATAAATGAGTTGTGGACGCTCAGATAAAACTGCAATTGGAGTATCAGATCCCATTGAACCTATAGGTTCTTTGGCATTCTTTCCCATGGGCAGAATAATTGTATTAATATCTTCCTGGGTATAGCCAAAAACAGCTTTTCTCTTTTCTAGCGTTGCTTCATTTAGAAAAAGCGGGCAATCATTGTAAGGGATATCTCTTAAATGCACGATATTCTTGTCTAGCCATTTTTTATACGGATGGCGTTTGGCAATCTCTTCTTTAATTTCTTCGTCATTTACGATGCGTCCTTCCTCCATATTCACCAGAAACATTTTTCCCGGCTCTAGCCTACCGTGTAAGGAGACATTTTTGGGTTCAATATCAATCACACCTGTTTCCGAAGACATAATTACATAGCCATCTTTGGTTACCGAATAGCGCGATGGACGCAATCCGTTTCTATCCAAAACCGCTCCTATGTAGTTTCCATCCGTAAAAGGAATACTAGCCGGGCCATCCCAGGGCTCCATCAGGCAGGAATGGTATTCGTAGAACGCCCTTTTTACTTCAGACATTTCAGTATTTTTCTCCCAGGCCTCAGGAACCAATATCATCATTACTTCTGGCAAGGAACGCCCCGTCATAAGTAGGAGTTCTACAACCATGTCCATGGTAGCCGAATCTGATTTTCCAGGTAGGATAATAGGAAGGATGTTTTTGATTTCTTCCCCAAACAGCTCACTTTGAAGAAGCTCCTCGCGAGATCTCATTCTGGCAACGTTTCCTCTCAGTGTATTGATCTCACCATTGTGACACATGTATCTAAAAGGCTGTGCCAGGTCCCAGGTAGGGAAGGTATTTGTAGAAAATCGCTGATGAACCAAAGCAAGCCTGGTTACTACTTTAGGATCCATTAGATCTGTGTAGTATAACTTAATATCCTGAGGCATCAACAGCCCTTTAAAAATGATAATCCTTGTAGAAAGGCTGGGGAGGTAGAAAAACTGACTCTCAGATAATTTAGAATTGGCAATAGTGTGTTCGGTAATTTTCCTCGCCGTAAACAGCTTTAGGTTAAAGTAGAACTCCTCTTGTTCCTTATCTTCTTTAGCGATAAAAACCTGTTTAACGAAAGGTTCGGTTTCCATTGCAATTCTACCGGGAACCGATCTGTTTACCGGAACGTTCCTCCAGCCCAGGAGTTTTAAGCCTTGTTTTTTGATATTTTCTTCGAAGACAGTCTGACAAAAATCTCTTTGATTTTCTTTTTGAGGCAAAAATACATTGCTAACTGCGTAATTTCCAGGTTCTGGCAGGTCGAACTCACATGCCTCTATGAAAAACTCATGTGGAATATCTATCAAAATCCCTGCGCCATCTCCAGTCTTTCCATCCGCGCTTACCGCACCACGATGCTCTAATTTGTCTAATATCTCCAGGGCTTTATGAATGATAATATTAGATTTTTCACCCTTTAGACTGCAAATAAAACCAGCTCCACAATTGTCATGTTCAAATTCCGGTAAATACAGGCCCTGCTTAGTCAATGTCATAAATTATGGTATTTACTCAAAAATATCATTTTGCATAAGAATAATTTATGGTTTTCAGAGATATCATATAAAATATTTAGCGTTGACAATCTAAGGTTAAAAAAAATGTAATTTGAAAATATTGCAGTTATTTCATTGGGATATTGATAAAATGAAGTGTCGAAGAAATGATTTCCTTAAGAAATTAGGGGGTCTCTTCTTTAAACTTTGCTTTCTGAGGAAAAAAAGGCCTTGAAACAGGGCTCGGCTGTATAAAAATTACAAAATACACAGATATAACCCCTCAATTTGATGGGGTGATTGTAAAGAAGATGTGGTAAGCGATCCTAATTCTTTAGAATGCTCCTGGAAATTACGATTTTCTGGATTTCTGAAGTTCCCTCGTAGATTTGAGTGATCTTGGCATCACGCATCATGCGCTCCACGTGATAATCTTTAACGAAACCATTTCCGCCATGAATTTGAACTGCTTCTACAGTGGTGTTCATGGCTACTTCTGAAGCATATAATTTTGCCATTGCGCCAGACAGATCATAGTTGTGACCCTGATCTTTATCCCAGGCGGCTTTGTATACCAGATGCCTGGCCGCCTGTATTTGTGTATGCATATCGGCCAACTTGAAAGCAATGGCCTGATGGTTTCCAATTTCGGTGCCAAAGGCTTTGCGTTCCCTGGCGTATTTTTTGGCCAATTCATAGGCTCCGGCCGCTATTCCCAGTGCTTGAGCTGCAATACCAATACGACCGCCAGCAAGTGTTTTCATTGCGAATTTAAACCCAAAACCATCGGCACCGATCCGATTGGCTTTAGGAACCTTAACATCGTTAAAGAGTAAGGTATGTGTATCGCTTCCCCGGATCCCAAGCTTATTTTCTTTAGGCCCGATCTCAAAGCCCTCCATCCCTTTTTCGAGGATCAAAGCGTTAATGCCGCGATGTCCTTTTTCAACATCGGTCTGTGCAATTACCAAGTAATAGGTAGCACTTCCGCCATTGGTGATCCAGTTTTTTGTGCCATTTAAGATGTAGTAATCCCCGTGGTCAATAGCTGTAGTTTTTTGAGAAGTGGCATCACTGCCAGCTTCGGGCTCGGAGAGACAGAAGGCACCAATAGACTCACCAGAAGTTAGTTTAGTTAGATATTTTTCTTTCTGTTCTTCGGTTCCATGGGTTTCTAATCCCCAGCAAACCAAGGAGTTGTTTACGGAAACTATGACCGATGCCGATGCATCTACTTTAGAAAGCTCCTCCATGGCCAAAACGTATGAAAGGGTATCAAGACCACTTCCGCCGTATTTTGGATCTACCATCATCCCTAAAAATCCAAGTTCTCCCATCTGCTTTACCTGCTCAGCAGGAAATTCCTGGGCATCGTCTCGTTCTACCACACCGGGAAGAAGTTCGGCTTGTGCGAAATCTCGCGCCGCCTGTTGTATCATTAATTGCTCTTCTGTTAAAGTAAAATCCATTTGATTAGAATAATTTAAAAAACAGGCTCAAATATACGGCTATATTGGAAAATATTCAATGATATTGTCCATGACTTAAGAATACAATAATGCTAATTTCATATACTTTTTGTAATTAGAGCGTAGGACTAAGGCTAGAAACCTTTAAAACCTAAGCAATATTTTTATCTTTGTCCGGGCCTTTTGGCCACAATTGATTTAATCTTAAAATTATGAGGCAACACTAACCCCCCAGGGGGATAAAATTCGTTTAAATTTCTCACCAAAATAGGCTATGAACTTAGTTGTAAATGTCACATAATTAGAATCAATTGTATGAAAGAACTACTTAAGAAATACGAGAATAAAGCACCTGAGATTGTATTTAACTGGAAAGATCCCGAAACTGAGGCCGAAGGATGGACCGTTATTAATTCCTTACGGGGAGGGGCTGCCGGCGGAGGTACCAGAATGCGTGAGGGCCTTGATATGAATGAGGTTTTGTCCCTGGCCAAAACTATGGAAGTAAAATTTACGGTTTCAGGCCCACCCATCGGAGGAGCTAAATCAGGGATCAACTTCAATCCAAATGACCCAAGAAAAAAAGGAGTTCTGGAGCGATGGTATCGCGCTGTCTCACCTTTACTAAAGAGTTATTATGGAACAGGTGGAGATCTTAATGTAGACGAGATCCATGAAGTAATCCCAATTACAGAAGATGCAGGTGTCTGGCATCCGCAGGAAGGCGTCTTTAACGGCCATTTCAAACCCACAGAAGCCGATAAAATAAATCGGATCGGACAACTTAGGTTGGGGGTGATCAAGGTTTTGGAAAGTGAAACCTACTCACCAAACATCAAAAATAAATATACTGTAGCTGATATGATTACCGGCTTTGGCGTGGCTGAGGCTATTAAGCACTACTACGATATTTTCGGAGGCTCGGTTATTGGCAAAAGGGCCATAGTACAGGGCTTTGGTAATGTGGGAGCTGCCGCTGCCTTTTATCTGACCCAAATGGGAGCCAAGATCGTTGGTATCATAGACCGGGAAGGCGGGGTTATCAATGAAGATGGATTCTCTTTTGATGAAATAAAAACCTTCTTTCTTCATAAAAAAGGAAACACCTTGATCGCCGATGGAAATCAGATGATTCCCTTTGCTGAAATGAATGAAAGAATTTGGAATTTACCGACCGAGATTTTTGCACCTTGTGCGGCTTCCCGATTAATTACGAAGGAGCAAATTTCCACCATGATAGACACAGGCCTGGAAGTAATTTCTTGTGGAGCAAATGTTCCTTTTGCTGACAAAGAAATATTCTTTGGACCTATTATGGAGTATACCGATGAGCGCGTTAGCCTAATCCCCGACTTCATTTCTAACTGTGGTATGGCTCGTGTTTTTGCCTATTTTATGGAAAGAAGAGTTGGCATAGAAGACGAAATGATATTTAATGATACCTCAAATACCATTCGAAAAGCAATTTTGAATATCTTTAAGCAAAATGCGTCTAAGACCAATATTAGTAAGACTGCATTTGAGATAGCATTGAAACAGTTAATTTAAACCAACCACTAGAATATGGAAACGCTTCTTATTGTCATTTTTGCGCTGGGATATCTGGCAATTACCCTGGAACACACACTTAAAGTAGACAAGCTCATACCTGCATTAGCGATGATGGCAGTATTGTGGGCACTAATGGCATTTAATGTAGATGGTTTTACAAGTTGGTTTGATTCTTCGAAACATGGGTTGGTTGAAGGATATGAAGCCCTTCAGCATGAATCGAGGATGCATCTGTTAGAAGAAACGCTACTCCACCATCTTGGGAAAACATCGGAAATACTAGTTTTCCTGCTTGGAGCGATGACCATTGTAGAAATTATTGACTATTTCAATGGGTTTGCAACAATCAAGACATTTGTTAGGACCCGCAGTAAGCGAAAGATCCTTTGGATTTTTTCTTTTCTTGCTTTTATACTTTCTGCAATTATAGACAATCTTACAGCAACCATCGTACTCATTTCAATTCTTCAAAAGATCGTTAAGAAAAGAGAAGACAGATTGTGGTATGCCGGTCTTATTGTAGTAGCGGCCAATGCAGGAGGCGCATGGTCACCAATTGGCGATGTTACTACCACAATGCTATGGATTGGCAACAAAGTTTCAACCCTTAAGCTTATCGGCTACCTGCTTGTTCCTTCGCTTGTTTGTATGCTAATTCCTGCCTTTATAGCTTCTTATTTGCCGGCCTTCAAGGGAAAAATAGACCAGGCAGAGGATGATAATAACAGCCAACACAAATATGGGCCTACAATGTTATATTTAGGTCTCAGTGCCATAGTTTTTGTTCCTGTTTTCAAGACTGTTACTCATTTACCACCATATGTAGGTATGATGCTGTCTTTGGCAGTCGTAGCAACCTTCGCGGAAATTTATAGCAATAGAAAGTTTAGTATATCCACGGTAGATGGAGAGAGTGACGCACACGCGCATCACAGTCCGGTTCACAGTGCCTTATCAAAGATTGAATTACCCAGTATTCTTTTCTTTCTCGGTATTTTAATGGCGGTGGCTGCCCTGGAATCCCTTGGGATGCTCTTTGGCTTTGCAGATTGGCTAAAAGTCGCCACCCCTTTGGCGGGTACTGAATTGGCAGGAACTGCGGTTTCCGACCTGGTGGTAATCTTTTTAGGCTTGGCATCGGCTGTAATTGATAATGTTCCTTTGGTGGCTGCAAGTTTAGGAATGTTCTCTGAGCCAATGGATAACCCGCTTTGGCATTTTATAGCGTATTCCGCCGGAACAGGTGGTAGTATGCTTATTATAGGCTCGGCAGCTGGGGTTGTTGCAATGGGAATGGAAAAAATTGACTTTTTCTGGTACTTGCGTAAAATAACCTGGCTGGCCTTTCTTGGTTTTATTGCCGGTGCAGCCTGTTTTATTGCCTTTAGATATTTCCTTCAATAAGACATACTTTTATCGATAAAATACCGTTATAAAGGCAACTTAAACCGAGAAAACATATGGCATTGTTACAAGATCTCGTGGACGAGTCACAGCTTGGTGAGATCGCTTCAGAGGAAAAGACTCTTTCCGTAATTGACCTGATTTTTAATGGAGGCACCGGTAGCATCGTGATCATTTCGGTGTTATTCGCTATGCTTGCAGTTGCGCTCTATATTTATTTTGAGCGTCTGCTAGCCATAAAAGCAGCCTCGAAGATAGATAAGAACTTTATGAACCAGATCAGGGATCACGTCATGAACGGCAAACTGGAGGCGGCAAAAATTTTATGCGCTCAGACAGATTCACCAGTGGCGAGATTAACGGAAAAAGGAGTGTCGAGAATAGGTAAACCCTTAGACGATATTAATACCGCTATTGAAAACGCCGGAACCCTGGAAGTATATAAATTAGAGAAAAATGTCAGCATTCTTGCTACAGTCGCCGGAGCGGCTCCTATGATTGGTTTCTTGGGCACCGTAATTGGTATGATTTTGGCATTTCACCAAATGGCCAGTAGTGGCGGGCAGGCCGAGATGGGCGCTTTGGCCTCTGGTATTTACACCGCGATGACAACTACTGTAGCAGGCCTGGTGGTAGGTATTATTGCCTATATGGGCTACAACCATTTAGTGAACCGAACGGATAAGGTCGTGCATAAGATGGAAGCCAATGCTGTGGAGTTCTTAGACCTTGTTGAACGAACCGGTTTAAGCACTGTAATATGAAATTGAAAGGAAGAAATAAAGTAAGTCCTGAATTTAGCATGTCTTCAATGACGGATATCGTTTTTGTTATTGATGATTTTCTTTATGCTTAACAGCCAATTCACCCAATGCCTTAGACCTCCTGCTTCCTAAAGCCAAGGGAAAGTCTACGAATACTCAAAATGTTTCAGTTACTATAAATAGGAACCTGGAATATTTTGTGAATAATGAGCGAATTAACGGAGAATACATTGAAATTGAACTAAAAAAAGCACTTGAGGGCCAGGATAAACCCACAATTATTCTTAGGGCGGAAGAAAGCGTTGCTATCAAAGAAGCAGTAAACGTTATGGATATTGCCAATAGGAATAGTTACAAGGTAATTTTGGCGGTGCGACCAAATTAATGCCTTTCTTAGACACGAGACACAAGAAAAAATCTTTTACACTTACAACAGCTCTGTTAAGTGTACTTCTGCTTTTGCTTTTTTATATAGGCCTTACCTATTTGGATCCACCCATAGAAAACGGGATTACAGTGAATTTTGGTTCTATGGATGTGGGTATGGGAAATCAGCAGCCAAAGGAAAAAATAAGATCACAGCCCACACCTACCAAGGAGATCGTGGAAGAAGAAGTGGTTGAAGAAAAGGAAGCGACACCACCAGAGGAAGTAGCCCAAGAGGAGTTTACCGAGGCTCCATCAGAAAAGGTGTTGACGCAGGAGACGGAAGAGTCTATCAAAATAAAACAACAACAAGCAGCAAAACGCAAAGCAGAAGAGGCTGCAAAAAAAGCCAAAGCCGAAGCTGAACGCAAGGAAAGAGAAAAGCGTGAAGCAGAAGAACGAGCCAGGCAGGAGCGTGAAGCGAAAAAGAAAAAACTCGATGCCCTAATGGGTGGCCTTAACAAATCTGATGGTACAGCCACGGGTAGCGAAGGTGACGATAACAGTCCGGGAGACAAAGGCCAACCTGGTGGCGACCCTTATGCAACCAGTTATTATGGGACCCCTGGGTCTGGAAGCGGTACAGGCGGTTACGGACTTAATGGAAGGTCTTTGGTAAGTAAAGGCAAAGTTCAGCAAGACTGTAATCAGGAAGGTCGTGTTGTGGTAAGAATAGTGGTAGACAGAAATGGAAAAGTTATTAAGGCTACACCTGGGGTTAAGGGTACAACAAACAACGACCCTTGTCTGCTCGATCCTGCCCGGAAAACTGCCTTGCTTCACAAATGGAACTTAGATTCAAAAGCTCCCAATCAGCAGGTAGGTTTCGTAGTTGTGAATTTTAAATTGGGAGAATAGGTCGTAACTTTGCAACTTCAATCGGTACTGCATGACCTATCAGGAAACCTTGGATTGGATGTTCGCGCAACTTCCAATGTACCAGCTAAAAGGACCAAAAGCCCTTAATGCCAAACTAGATAAAATTACCTCTTTTTCTGAGCATTTAGGAGACCCTCATAAACACTTCAAGAGCATTCACGTTGCTGGCACAAACGGCAAAGGCTCTAGTAGTCACATGCTGGCTTCAATTCTGCAGGAAGCAGGATATAAGGTTGGACTTTATACATCCCCGCATCTAAAGGACTTCAGAGAGCGGATTAAAATAAACGGTCAGACCATAAGCGAGGCATTCGTTGTTGATTTTATTGCCAAATACCAGGCCTTCCTGGCCTCCAATGGACTTTCCTTTTTTGAAATGACCGTGGGTATGGCGTTCTACTTCTTTTTAGAAAATGAAGTAGATATCGCAATAATTGAGGTAGGCCTTGGCGGACGTTTAGACGCTACAAATATTGTTATTCCTGAAGTCTCTTTGATTACCAATATAGGGATGGATCATACAGATTTGCTAGGCAATACTCTGGAAAAGATAACCATGGAGAAGGCAGGCATCATAAAGGCCGAAGTTCCTGTGGTAATAAGCGAAAAACAAGAAGAAATTGCACATTTGTTTGAGGAGGTGGCAAATGAGCGGAACGCCCAAATTGTCTTTGCCAGCGAAGAAGATCAAAAAGATTTTAAGACCTCACTCCTTGGAAATTATCAAAAGCGGAACATTAAAGGGGTAATAGCCACACTTAAAATGCTGGAAGGTTTTGAAGTAAACGAAGAACAAATAATAAGCGGACTTGCAAGTGTAGAGGAAAATACCGGTTTAATGGGCAGATGGCAAGTGCTTCAAGAGTCGCCGAAAGTAGTTTGCGATACTGCTCACAACAGTGAGGGAATTGCACTGGTCTTAGAGCAGATAGCCAAGCAGGATTTTGAGATCTTACATGTGGTTCTCGGCTTTGTAGAAGACAAGAACTTAGATCTGATACTCCCGTTATTTCCAAAGAACTCCAGCTATTATTTTTGCAGGCCAGATATTCGAAGAGGCCTTGATGCCGGAGTATTGACAGCCAAGGCAAGAGAACAGGGGTTTACGGGGGAACAGTACAGTTCTGTAAACGAAGCTTTTGAGGCCGCACTTACCAAGGCGACACCTTTAGATTTTATCTATGTAGGAGGGAGTACTTTTACGGTGGCTGAGGTGCTATAGCGACCGCCTTATTTTTTGCGTTTTTTGTTTCGACTAATAAAAAAACTATCCTATATTTGCACTCCCTTAATTTATGACAGGGAAATATAGGGGCTCTTAGCTCAGTTGGTTCAGAGCACCTGCCTTACAAGCAGGGGGTCACTGGTTCGAATCCAGTAGGGCCCACATCAAGCAGAAAATCCATCCGCTCCAGGCGGATGGATTTTTTCATTTCCGGAAAGCGCCAAATTTATTTGGGCGGTTGGAGGAGATGAAAAACTCAAAACACTGCAGGGCAGTGTTTGATTTTCTATTTGCAGTAGCGGGATTATTCTGGATCACTGAATGCAATGAAGTAATCCTTGATTTGTAGGGGAAAGAAAAGGTACTTTGCGCTAGCAAAGCGCGGTTTTCTATTTGCAGTCGTGGGTTTGGTCTGGATCACAGGCGAATGCCTGTAATCAATTTGGATGTTTGCAGGGGAAAGAAAAAAGCAATTCGCGTAGGCGAAGAGCAGTTTTCTACCCGTCTGCCGTCGAGGCAGGTTTGCAGAAGCGGTTTGGGTAAAGCTATTTCCAATCGAAATAATCGTATCTTAAGACTTTATCAAATGCCTAAAAAAGAAGATCATGAAATCACTTTTTCTTATCTCAACTCTCATACTTTCAGGTATAGGTACGGCATTTGGTCAGGAAACCACTGCTACCGAAGACCCCGATGCCTTGTTTTTTCATATGGATACCGTTGTGTCAAATTTGGTATCTAATGATAAAAGATGGGTTTCATTTTTAAAGGGAAAGAATCTATTAGGCGGCGTGTACTATCTAAAAAAAGGGCATGAAGACCGCCAACAACCCCATGATACTGATGAGGTATACTACGTACTTCAGGGAAAAGCAAAATTTGTAGCCGGAGGAAAAACAACTGAAGTAAGCAAAGGGAGTGTACTTTTCGTTAAGGCCAATGTGGCTCATAAGTTTGAAGCCATTGAAGAAGACCTCCAGCTTTTAGTGTTTTTCGATCAGTAGCCCGATTTCCTGTCAGTATTTAAGCAGTCTTTAGCTTGTGAAATAATAGATATCTTGCAGGTATTTTAGTATTCTTTGTCATGAAAAAATTAATTTTAACTGCTCTTCTCCTAGGCTCTACTACCATAACCTATTGTCAAGACAGTATTCCCAAAACACCTTTTACAAAAATGTACCTGCCAGTTTGGCTTGAGGCCAGAGAACATTGCATGGCCGTGGCGGAGAAAATGCCAAAAGAGCTTTATAACTATAAACCAAAAGAGATCAGTAAGACCTTCGGAGAACAAATGGTGCATATTGCCTCTACGATAGAACTTCTGACTAAGCGCTATGTACAAGGGATGGAGGTAAAGCCTAATATTCCGGACGCTTCCTCAATGACAAAGGAAGAAATACTACAAATGCTTAGAAGAGGATTTGATTATACCACTGAGGTGATTCTGAACATTGAACAAGAACAATTAGATGAAACTTGTAAAATGTATCATAGCGGTAATACTGTGAGCCGGGCATTTGCCCTTTTTTACGTACAAGACCATTTGACCAACCACCGGGCAAAAGCGAACCTTTATATTAGAATGAACGACATACAACCTCCGGAATATAGCTGGTAATCTAGTTTGGATTAGGCGAATAAATATGCTAAAAATCAGAATTATTAGGTAGTTTTGTAAGATCTAACAATCTAAGGAGATATTAGCTCAGTTGGTTTAGAGCGCTGCCTTGACAGGGCAGAGGTCACTGGTTCGAATCCAGTATATCTCACATCAAGCAGAAAACCCGCGATAAAATCGCGGGTTTTTCTTTTCCAGGAAAACACCAAACTTGTTTGGATGTTTGGAGGGGAAAGAAAAAAGCAATTCGCGAAAGCGAAGGGTGATTTTCTATTTGCAGCAGCGCGCTCTATCTGGATCAGCGAATGCAATGAGCTAATCCATTTTGGAGGGGAAAGAAAAAAGCAATTCGCGAAAGCGAAGGGTGATTTTCTATTTGTAGCAGCGCGCTCTATCTGGATCAGCGAATGCAATGAGCTAATCCATTTTGAAGGGGAAAGAAAAAAGCAATTCGCGAAAGCGAAGGGTGATTTTCTATTTGCAGCAGCGCGCTCTATCTGGATCAGCGAATGCAATGAGCTAATCCATTTTGGAGGGGAAAGAAAAAAGCAATTCGCGAAAGCGAAGGGTGATTTTCTATTTGCAGCAGCGCGCTCTATCTGGATCAGCGAATGCAATGAGCTAATCCATTTTGGAGGGGGAAGAAAAAAGCAATTCGCGAAAGCGAAGGGCGGTTTTCTACCCGCCTGCCGGCGTGGCAGGTTGCAGAGGCGTGTTCCATTTGGGTCACAGGCCCCTACCTGAAAACCTCCTGGCTTAAATTGAAAAGTATAATGCTAGAAATATACATACCCTATCCCTATAGATTGCCCTATAAACAATCCTTAGAGTACCCTTATATGATACCTCTCAAGCACTTATGCAATTGCCCATAAAAGCGCTAAGATTCCAATGACCAATAGAATGGTAAATAGAACCTGTAGAATCACTAAGCGATGATTGACAAAATTGGAATCTGGAGTATCCATATTGAACAATTTAAGTTTGCCTACTTTTAATTCTGCTTTTGAATTAGAAAAGGCGCGATATATAAGATACGGATTTGTTGGTAAAAACTTAAGTATATGAACGTTAAAATACTTGTTATTGTGGTATTTAGGAAAAAATATAAGCAGGTGTGTTTACATACTTAAATCATGTATTAACAGGGTCTTGGTGCCAAATGAGAAACCCTGACTTTAATGTCAGGGTTTTTGATTTCTTTTTCATAGGGGCAACTAAGAAGTTAATTGTTGCCTAAAACTTATTGTACAACTTCTAGACTTACCAAACCATTTCACTCTGTTTTTCGATGCCATATTGTAGATGGTATCTCGAATAATACGCGGAATAAAAGCAAGTAAGGCGGCGACTAGTCGCCATTTTGGTATTTTGGATACAATTTTTAAAAAACCGTCAGAATGGGTATGTACCCCCTTTTCATCCAGTAAAATAACCGTCTCTAACTCTTCAGTGGGAAAACCATATTTTTTTAGCAACTGCTGCCCTTCAGAAGATTGAAAGGGAACAAAACGAAAAATCTCACTTGGTGCAAAACGCAACAGCCAACCTACTACACCATTACACAAATTGCATTCTCCGTCGAAAATAATTACGCTTTCCATGGGCTTGTATTTGATGATTTGTTATTAAGTTCTTTGCTATAGTCGTAAAGAACCATCGATCATTTCAATACTGCGGTGCGATTTTTTTTCTAATAAACGCATTGTGGGTAGCCATTATAACAGTTTTACCCCTGTTTTCGGTGATTTTCTTTAGCAGATCAAAGATCATCCGTGTGTTTTTTTGATCTAAATTGCCTGTGGGCTCATCTGCAATGATCACTGCGGGGTCATTGATTAGAGCTCTTGCAATGGCCACGCGCTGTTGTTGCCCTCCAGAAAGCCTGAAAGCCGAGCGCTTTGCATATTCAAGTATCCCCATTTCATCTAAAAGCCTTTCGGCGTCTACTCTGATTTCATCTTTGCTCTTTGCACCCAATTTTAGGGCTGGAAGCATTACATTTTGCAAAACATTGAATTCATGAAGTAAAAAGTGAAATTGGTATACAAAACCAATATGCTCATTTCTAAAATCAGTTAATTCAGCAGGAGAAAGATGACTAACATTCTGATCCTTGATAATTAAGTTACCTTCAAACTCGGTATCAAGTGTAGAGAGAACATAAAGTAAGGTAGATTTTCCACTCCCGGATTCACCGTAAAGCGAGATCAACTCGCCCTGCTCTACCGAAAATGAAACGGAATTCAGGACGTGAAATTCCTCGGGCTGATGAAAAAATTTATTGATATGTTCTGCTCTTAAGATCATATCCCTCTAATAATGGTTACAGGATCTACCCGACTCGCTTTTTTAGATGGAAAGTAACCGGCTAAAATTGCCACAAGAAATCCAAAACCAATCCCTAAAAAGTAGTGAAGCGGCATAAAACTGACGGGATAAGTTTCTACGATTATAAAATCTGTGGTCTCTAAAGGGGTACTTGAGATCAAAAAGCTTCCCAAATATCCTAAAAGCCCGCCAATCACAGTTCCAACAAACCCTATGACAAATGATTGAACCAGGAAAATGACGACAATGTCTTTAGTGCTGTATCCCATTGTTTTAAGAACAGCGATATCTTTTCTTTTTTGAATTACAGTGCTGTTTAGAATATTGTAAATGCCAAATCCGGCTACCAGCAGCAGTGCCATAGAAATTGACCATGTAAGCACATTTCTGACCTTATTTCCGATAACAATAGTCTTATTATTTGCTTTCCAGTCCTGAATTTCTATTCCATTTACTTTTTGAAGCAGTAAGGACTTTATAGATTCCAGCTCATTTCTGTCTTTTAGTTTTATGTGGACATTTGATACGCCATCAGGACTATTTAGGAGGCCCTGTAAGGTGGCGGCATGTACATATGCTCTTAAATTATCTATGGTGGTGATACCAAAACTAAAGATTCCAGAAACAATAAGTTCAATGCTTTTTCCGGTAGGGAGAATAACTCGTATTGAAGCTCCCGATTTAACTCCCAGGCGTTTGGCAAGACTGATTCCTAAAAGGATGGATTTCTGGTCATTTAAACCTTCAAAGCCCCCTCCCTGAATTAATCTACGATCCAGGTCTACCATTGCTTTTTCATAGCTGGGAAGAACACCATTAAGTCCAACTGGCAATTGTTGGGTTTCACTGATAAGAATGGCCGGGGAAATAATTTGAGGTGAAAATGCCTGGATGTTTTCGGGACCCTTTAAGATCTTTTCAATTTTACTTTTCTTCTCGGGCAGGAAGTTGGAAACAGGAGATTTGCCTTTAGATTCCGGGTCGTTTCTGGGACTAATGATGATATCTGGGTTTCCGTTCAAAACGGCATCATTTAAAAAAGTATTAACCCCGGTCATGAAGCTAACCATCACAATGAAAGTGCTGACCCCCAGTGTAACTCCAAGAGCCGCTAGGGTACTTTGTTTCCTTCTGGTAACCAAATATTGTAGGCCAATTAAGAAATTAACCTTTCTAAATGCGGTTTTCCCCATAATGCATAGGTCGTAGAATAAAAAAATCAATTACAAATAAGTGCACTATAACAAATCCAAGATGCGCTCCAGAGCCATACCTCTCGAACCTTTTATTAGTACTGCGCCTTGTTTTATGGGTTGCTCCCTTAGATGCTCAGCCAGCTGATCAAATGATGCAAATTTGTTTAGGGGAGAACCGGTTTTATAGAAATTTTCTCCAACCAGGTAAGCATTGTCAAATCCCAATGAAACGGTTAGGTCTGCTATATTTTGATGCTCCATAGCAGCACTTTGGCCAAGTTCGAACATATCTCCGAGAACCACCGTTTTAGGTTGCCTGTTCATGCCTATAAAATTCTCTAATGCGGCTTTCATGCTGGTAGGGTTGGCATTGTAAGCATCTAAAATAATAGTGTGGCCCTTGCTTTCAATTATTTGTGAACGATTATTTTTAGGCGAATAGGACTCCAGGGCCTCTTTAATTTCCTTCAGAGGCACATTAAAATACTTTCCAATAAGGAAGGCGGCAGCGCAATTGGTAAAATTGTATTTCCCAATCAGCTGCGTACTTATTGTTATCCCCTCGGCCTCAAAAACTATATAGGGCTGTGTCTTTAAAAGTGAAATATTATAAAACTTTGGATCGGCCTGACTAAAACCTATTTTCTTGATGTAAGGCGCCAATTTTTCAAATTGTATGGGGTCATCCGCATTTAAAAAAATGTGCTTGTTTTGGTCTAATAGGTAATCATATAATTCGCTTTTCCCTTTAATTACTCCTTCTTCACCCCCGAAACCTTCTAGATGGGCTTTCCCGAAATTGGTTATGTAGCCGTAATCTGGTTGAGCTATATTAGATAGGAGAGCTATTTCTTTTTGATGATTTGCTCCCATCTCTACAACAGCCATTGCGGTATCAGTTCCTATAGACAAAAGGGTTAATGGAACACCGATATGGTTGTTGAGGTTCCCCTGGGTCGCAATGGTCCTGTATTTTTTAGAAAGTACGAGAGTAATTAGTTCTTTGGTAGTTGTTTTACCATTACTACCGGTAATCGCTATTACTTTTGCACTGCAATAATTTCTGTGAAAAGATGCCAGATCTTGTAGTGTTTTCAGCACATCACTCACAAGGATAGTACGTTCTCCATCTAAAAACTGTTCTTCGTCAATTACCGCATATGCCGCTCCTTTTTTTATAGCATCTAAGGCAAAAGCGTTGCCATTAAAATTGGCCCCTTTTAGGGCAAAAAAAATGCAGTTTTGTTGGATTTTTCTTGTGTCTGTACAAGCAATAGGGTGCGCCAAAAAGTGTTGGTGCAATTTTTCAATGGTCATAAAACAAAGATAAAAAAAAGCCCTGACGGTTTTTAAGTCAGGGCTTTTTCTATGATCAAAGTATGTACTATCGCACTTTCTTTCCTCGAACCGTTTTGTTCTTTGTTTTTGCTTTAGAACCAACTCTAGACATGGCACATCGGAACCCGATGTAATCTGTTGCCATATATTGAGGCAAGTATCTTCGTTGTGCAGGATCTAACCAGTAGGCCCTGTCTCTCCATGATCCTCCTTTAAAGACCCGTACTTCGTCATTAATCAATGTGGTACGGTCGTTACGTTGATCGTACTGGCGAACTATTTTGCCTAAAGAATCTCTTTCAACTTTATGTTTAGGAGAATTGTACATTTTACGTTGATTGCTTTCGTCTTCTTCATCTGCGAATCTGTCAAAAAATCTAGAAGATCCGGCGTCTCCATCTCTGTAGGCTCTATTGTCACTAGAACTAAAATTAGTTCTTAAATAAGTCTCTTCTTCATCTACAGGAACCATTTTGATTTCTCCAGGAAGGTTTACGGCAACCACTTTGCCATTTGGTAAGGTATCATAAACAATACTATCTCTTAGTACATTTACTTTTCCGTCTTCCCCAATGGCTGTCTTCATATAAATGTTTCCTCTATAGTAGTTAAAGTCACTTATTTCGTCATCTACAATAGGGCGGTAAACATCTGCAACCCATTCGGCAACATTTCCAGCCATGTCGTACAATCCAAGATCATTTGGTTTATACGATTTCACCTCTGCTGTAATATCAGCACCATCATCAGACCATCCTGCAATTCCGCCGTAGTCCCCTTTTCCTTGCTTAAAGTTTGCAAGTTGGTCTCCACGGCCTACGCGTTGACCATTTCTGGTGTAGTCACCTTCCCATGGATATTTTTTTCTACCTCGGTAGTTGTTATATTCTCTGGACCCCTGAAGGGCAGCAGCGGCATATTCCCATTCTGTTTCAGTGGGCAACCTGTACTCTGGCATGATTATACCACTACTTCGCTTTGCAAAGTTGCTAACAGAATCCTTTTTTTGCTTTCCCTGAAGTGAATCAATCTGGCCTCCGTAAACAGACTCTGGCCTGTTTAGATAAGCCTCCGTGCTAAATGTTCCTTCAATCTCTCCGGTAACCGCCTTGTACTTAGCGTCCTTGGCAAGATATCCTTCTCTTTCTAGCATAGCCTCATTTACCCTATCGGTTCTCCATTCAGAAAATTGAACAGCTTGCACCCAGTTGACACCCACTACAGGATAATCCGCATAGGCAGGATGCCTGAGGTAATTATTGGTCATGGTCTCATTAAACCCTAAGCGGTTTCTCCAGACTAAAGTATCTGGCAAAGCCCCTTTATAAATATTGGCATATTTTGGGTTTTCTGGAGGATAGACACTCTTTAGATAATCTAAGTACTCCAAATACATCACATTGGTGACCTCAGTTTCATCCATGTAGAAAGACTGAACATGCTGCTGCGTTGGACTATTGTTCCAATCGTGCATAACGTCATCCTGTACTTTTCCTTTGGTAAAAGTACCTCCTTCAACGAACACAAGCCCTGGGGCCGTTTCCTGTTCCTTAAAGTCTGAATTGTACTGAAAGCCTCCCTCTTTGGCATTAATTTTCCAACCGGTAGCTCTTGAAACATTCTTGGACGAAGATGAAGACGACTTTTTACAGCTGTTTACTGTAAAACCTCCGGCTATCACCGCGCAAGAGAGTACAACTTTGATAAATTGTTTTTTCATTTGTATTTAGGACTTAAGTTCAAAAGACAAGCAATTATTGGGTAGCCTGTCATGTGCGATTTTATGTTATTGTGTCACTTTCGGCTTATAAAACGATGATTTACACATAATATTTCATAGCCTCAAAAAATATTTTCACCCAATTAGATTAGGTGTTATCATAGATCGTGTTCTTAGTTTCATAACGCCGTAAAACCCGTTCTAGTATAAGGGCTTAAATACTTTTTCAGGATAGCAATGACTACCCCTGGTTCATTTTTGAGTTTTCTTGCCGTGATATGCTCTAAAGCCCTTTAGTTTCCAGGACTTTCAATGATTTTGCAGGGATTTCATTAAAATAAAGTACCGCACTGTACAAGATATTCTTAAAATGCTCGTTAACAAGTAATACATATTAATAGGGAGAACTAGTATTACGTCTAATATATTTGAGTATTCAATTATTATTTAAGATTTTTGAGCCAATTAAATTCCAGAAGAAAAAAATGAAAAAATTATTGCTATTTGCTTTGCTGGCTATGGTACTTAAAGTATCTGCCCAGGAAGACAGGGTAATCACCACGGCTGTTCCTTTTTTGACTATTGCCGCAGATGCGAGAGCTGCAGGAATGGGAGACATGGGAGTAGCGACTTCAGTAGACGCATTCTCACAGCAGTGGAATCCAGCCAAGTTTGCCTTCGCCGAACGAAAAATGGGGATAGGTGTTAGTTATACCCCTTACCTTGAAAGTATTATCACAGACATTGCTCTTTTAAACGGTAATTACTACAACAAAATAAATGATAGAAGCGCGTTCGCGGTAAGTTTGAGGTTTTTTACACTGGGTGAAATAGAATTAAGACAATCCGCAAATGATCCTGGAACCCTTGCAGAACCTAACGAAATTGCTATTGATGGGTCATACGCTTTAAAGCTGAGTGATCAATTTTCCATGGCTGTGGCCGGAAGGTTTATCCGGTCTAATCTGAAATTACCTCAGAATGGTGATGTCGATTCTCAAGCGGCGAGTTCATTTGCAGTTGATGTAGCAGGTTACTACCGCTCTAAGGAAATTGCCTATAATAGTTTTGATGGCCGCTGGCGTGCCGGGTTTAACTTCTCAAATTTGGGAGGAAAAATTCAATATGATCAGGGAGGCCAGGAAAACTTCCTTCCTACTAACATGAAAATAGGTGGAGGATTCGATTTTATCTTAGACGCCGACAATGTTTTGGGAATAACAACAGAGCTTAATAAACTATTGGTTCCTACGCCTCAGGATTTTGATGGAGACGGAGATGTTGATGCTGATGACAATGAGGAGTACCAGACGATTACGTTTTTCGATGGGGTTTTTAAGTCTTTTGGAGATGCTCCTGATGGCTTTAGTGAAGAGTTAAAAGAATTTACCTGGGCCCTGGGCGCGGAATACACGTATCAGGATGCTTTTATGATCAGGGCAGGTTACTTTAATGAAAGTGAAGATAAAGGATCGCGTAAGTTTTTTACCCTGGGTGCCGGTTTTAAATTTAAGGCCGCACAGGTAGACCTTTCTTATTTATTCTCTACCGCTCAAGTAAGAAACCCTCTTGAAAACACACTTAGATTTTCGTTAACCTTTAGCCTTGGCGAGGAATTTATTAACGACTAGAAAATTCAATTTAATACAACAATAAAACCTGCCCTTGGGCGGGTTTTATTATTTTTACATTAAGGTATTCCTATTTTTAAGCATGGAGAAGAGAAAGCTTGGTTTTGAATTGTTGTTGTTCAACTCCTTAGAAGAACTCTCAAAGGGAGATCAGGCCCTAATGAAGCAAGCCATGCAAGCTCGTGAAAATGCCTATGCCCCCTATTCAAGTTTTAAAGTAGGTGCTGCTGTACTATTGGCAAATGGACAAGTAGTTATCGGAAGCAACCAGGAGAATGCTTCCTATCCATCTGGCCTATGCGCTGAACGCGTAGCGGTTTTTCAGGCAGGCGCACAGTTTCCTGGAGTTGCCATAAAAGTTATCGCGATTAATGTGGCTTCAGACCTTCCAGCCGCCCCTTGTGGCAATTGCAGGCAATCGATTTCAGAATATGAACAAAGACAGGAAGACCCTATTTCTATCCTTATGATGGGTGCCTCCGGCGAAGTTTGGAAATGTCTGGCAATAGCTGATATTCTTCCCCTGGGCTTTGGTAATTCTTACCTGAAGTAAATCCTTGCTAACCGCAACCCGGCAGGGTATTTTTTCTAAATTTCCTAAGCTGTATTTTTTGCTTTCAAGCTTTTTTGTCAAATCTTTTTCACTATTGATATAATGTGTATTTTTGTTTTTCCTCTTTACCAGCTATAGCGGAGCAGAAGATGAACGGAGCTGGGTTTAGAGAACCTAAATACCTCTTATTAATGGAAAAAATAACTAAGGAAACCTACCTAAAATGGTATGAGGACATGTTGTTCTGGAGAAAGTTCGAGGACAAACTAGCTGCCGTTTATATTCAACAAAAAGTTCGGGGATTCCTGCATCTTTACAATGGGCAAGAGGCAGTACTTGCTGGTGCCCTTCATGCCATGGACCTTAGCAAGGACCGAATGATTACGGCTTACAGAAACCATGTTCAACCTATTGGTATGGGTGTAGACCCGAAAAAGGTTATGGCCGAACTTTACGGAAAGGTAACAGGAACGTCTAAAGGAATGGGCGGCTCTATGCACATCTTTAACAAAGAGCATCGCTTCTATGGAGGACATGGTATTGTGGGTGGGCAGATACCGCTAGGTGCGGGGCTGGCATTTGCAGATAAGTATTTTAAAAGAGACTCAGTCACCCTATGTTATATGGGCGATGGTGCGGTTAGACAAGGATCTTTGCATGAGACCTTTAACTTGGCTATGCTCTGGCAGCTTCCTGTAGTTTTTGTCTGTGAGAATAATGGTTACGCCATGGGAACCTCAGTGGCAAGGACATCGCATTCTACTGAGATCTGGAAACTTGGATTAGGCTATGAGATGCCGTGCGGACCGGTGGATGGTATGGATCCGGTAACCGTGGCAGAGGAGATGAGCAAGGCGATAGAAAGAGCACGAAGTGGTGGAGGACCCACATTCCTGGAGATGAAGACCTACCGCTATCGCGGTCATTCAATGTCCGATGCCCAGCATTACCGAACCAAAGAAGAGGTAGCAGAGTACAAGAAAATTGATCCAATATCTCAAGTATTGGAAATTATAAAGGAGAAGAAGTACGCGTCGGAAGAGGAAATTAAAGCAATTGATGCTGGGGTAAAAGCCAGAGTGAAGGAGTGCGAGGAATTTGCAGAACAATCAGATTACCCACCTGTAAATCAATTGTATGATATGGTTTATGAACAAGAAGATTATCCATTTTTACAACACAAATAGAGCAAAATGGCTGAAGTGATCAATATGCCAAGATTAAGCGATACCATGGAAGAAGGTACCGTTGCAAAATGGCTTAAGAAGGTTGGAGATAAGGTTGAGGAAGGAGATATCCTAGCGGAGATAGAAACGGATAAAGCCACTATGGAGTTTGAGTCCTTTCATGAGGGAACCTTATTACATATAGGAATTCAGGAAGGTGATGGAGCACCCGTTGACTCCCTTTTGGCGATAATTGGTGAGGAAGGCGAAGACATATCCGCTTTGCTGAATGGTGCCGCGGTAGTTGAGGAGGCCCAAAGTTCTGCTCCTTCTGCAGAAGAGACGAAACCCACTGAGGAAACAACCAAAAGTAATGAGGTTGCTGCTGCCACAGCGATTCCTGAAGGAGTTGAAGTCGTAAAAATGCCCAGACTTAGCGATACTATGGAGGAGGGAACAGTAGCTACCTGGTTAAAGAAAGTTGGAGATGAAGTTGAGGAAGGCGATATATTAGCGGAGATAGAAACAGACAAGGCTACTATGGAGTTTGAGTCCTTCTATTCAGGAACACTCCTGCATATAGGAATTCAGGAAGGAGAATCCGCCCCGGTAGACGAAGTACTGGCTGTTATAGGTCCTGAAGGAACAGATGTAGATGCAGTTTTAAGTGCTAAGCCCGCGGCAGTGACTGTAGCAACAGAAGAGGCCGTGGCTAAGCCAGCTGAATCCGTTCAGGAAGCAAGCGTAAGTTCGGCGATGCCAACGAGTGAGGGTCAGAGGATTTTCGCTTCACCACTTGCAAAAAAGATGGCAGAAGAGAAGGGGATTACCCTTGCAGCTGTTAAGGGAAGTGGCGACAACGGCAGAATAATAAGACGGGATATTGAAAACTACCAGCCAGCTGCTAAGGTTGAGACTCCTGCTGCACCAGTTACAGCAGAAGCGACGGAGGCAACAACTAAGCCGGCAGTTCAATTTACTGCGCCTGTAGGGGAAGAGAGTTCTGAAGAGGTGAAGAATTCACAAATGCGAAAAGTTATCGCAAAACGCCTGAGTGAATCCAAATTTAACGCACCTCATTATTACCTGACCATTGAGGTGGACATGGATAATGCGAAAGCCTCTCGTTCTCAGATAAATGGTCTGCCAGATACCAAAGTTTCATTCAATGACCTGGTAGTTAAGGCCTGTGCAATGGCTTTAAAGAAGCATCCACAGGTAAATACCACCTGGAATGGGGATACCACGAAATACAACCATCATATCCATGTTGGAGTAGCTGTTGCGGTTGACGACGGCCTGGTAGTTCCTGTTCTGAAATTTGCAGACCAGATGAGCTTGACACAAATTGGGGCATCGGTTAAGGACCTTGCAGGCAGGGCCAGGATCAAAAAATTGACCCCGGCTGAAATGGACGGAAGTACCTTCACGGTTTCCAATTTGGGAATGTTTGGGATATTAGAATTCACCTCTATCATTAATCAGCCTAATTCCTCCATTCTATCCGTGGGAGCAATTGTTGAAAAACCAGTGGTGAAGAATGGAGAGATCGCTGTTGGGAGTACCATGAAAGTAACTTTGGCCTGTGATCACAGAACAGTTGATGGTGCTACCGGAGCTCAGTTTTTACAAACCCTAAGAGCATATCTCGAAAATCCGGTGACTATGTTGGCGTAATAGAAAAGGATCGCACTTAGATCTTCGAAAATAATAGGGCATGCGTATCTGTTACGGATGCTTTTTTTACTTTTGGACACTAATACACTTTTCAATGAAAAAATTTGTACTTCTCGCACTGGTTTTCGCCTTTATGGGTTGTGGAGCCTCAAGACTTAGAACAACAAACCCTGACAATGTACCTCAGGGCCCTGAAGGGGTAAAGGGGTCAATAAGTACATCTTCTGAGACCGTAGACGCGAACAAATCTACTACGGCAAAAAACATTATGGCTTTTGAAGCCTTTTCAGACGACACCCGCATCAACGGCATCATGAATTTTCTGGCTTCTGACGATTTAAAAGGACGTGATTCTGGCAGTGAAGGAATAGAGAAGGCCGCTGTTTTTATTGAGGGAATTTTTAAGCAAAATGGGATTACTCCATATTTTTCTAGCTACCGGGACAGCTTGACAAATTTTTCTAAACCCGCGTACAACGTGGTTGGTGTCCTCGAGGGGACAGACCCAAAACTGAAGAACGAATACATTATTATCGGAGCCCACTACGACCATATTGGCATTGTTGCGCCAGAAAACGGAGATAGCATTGCCAATGGAGCCAATGATAATGCCTCGGGGACTACGACGGTCCTGGAGCTAGCACGATATTTTGGCAATAAGAAAATCAACAAGAGAAGCCTGATTTTTGCTCTCTTTAGCGCTGAAGAAAAAGGGCTTTTGGGATCCAGACATTTGGCCAACAGATTGAAAAACCAGGATCTTAACCTGTATACGATGCTGAATTTTGAAATGACTGGTGTTCCCTTGGTAGGCAAGGATTATGTTCTTTACGTTACAGGATATGACAATTCTAATTTAGCAGAAATATCCAATAGCTATGCCGAAGAAAAGCTTATAGGGTTCTTACCTAAGGCTAAAGAATTTAATTTATTTCAACGATCCGATAATTTTCCTTTTCACGAAATATTTAATGTGCCTTCACACACCTATTGCTCTTTCGACTTTACGAACTTTAATTTCTACCACAAGCCAGGGGACGAGGTTTCTGAAATGGATATGGCTTATATGGCCCTGGTGGTTAATAAAATGATCCCGGTTTTGGTGGGAATTACAAATGCACCCACGAAAGAAATAAAATACAACTAATGGCAAATGTAATTATTACCGGTTGCAGCCGGGGGATAGGCTATGAGTTGGCTCGCTTGTTTGCGGAAGAGAATCATCAGGTTTTAGCGCTTTCAAGAAATGACGCGCCGATGAAAGCGTTGAATCACCAAAACATTAGGAGCTTCCCTTTTGACATAAGCCTAGCCAAAGACATTCAGAAATTACATGAATTTATTACAGAAAATTGGAAGAAGGTAGATCTCCTTATTAATAATGCAGGAAAATTGTTAAACAAACCATTTCTTGAATCCACACCTGACGACTTTAAGACTGTCTATGACGTTAATGTCTTTGGAGTGGCAGAAATTACAAGAACTGTTTTGCCAAAAATGTCTAAAGAAGGACACGTAGTTACCATAAGTTCGATGGGCGGAGTGCAAGGCAGCGCAAAATTTCCAGGTCTTGCAGCATATAGCTCTAGCAAAGGCGCCGTAATCACCTTAACCGAATTGTGGGCGGAAGAATTTAAAGAAACCGGTCCTTCATTCAATGTATTGGCCCTGGGAGCGGTACAAACAGAAATGCTTGAAGAGGCATTCCCAGGTTATCAGGCGCCTGTTACTGCTTTAGAAATGGCAAATTATGTGAAAGAATTTGCCTTAACTGGGCATAAGTTTTACAACGGTAAGGTCATGCAAATAAGCAGTAGTACTCCCTAAGGGCGAATTGCTTAATCCTTATGAGTTACAAACATCCATTGGATGTCATATTTTTCTTTATGCATTCCAAAATTATCGTGGAATGGAAATAAAACCTTCCATTGATCACTTAATTTTTGAAAAACTTCGGCATAAAACTCCTTGGCTTCTTTGCAATTGCCTGGGAAAACGATATAGAGAATCAGTGCGTGCATTTCTTCAATTTTTTTTACTTGCTTTTTTTGTTGGTTTGGGAGGTAAAGACATTACATAGTCGAACCCCATATTTAAATAGGACACTAACAGTTCTTTCTTGTCTAGTAAGTCTTCCGGAATCAGCACGTATTCTCTGATTACTGCACCGTGAGATTTGAACTCTGTCGCCTTGTATTTTTCCATAAACAACACCTTCTCTTTTTTAGGTAATCTCATACCCAATTCCCCGGCCTTATTGAGCATTGAAAACATATAGCCGTTTGCTGAAGTATAAGGCATCGTTTTTCCTTTTCATGCGAACCGCAAACACTGTTCAACTAATGCGTCATAAATTTTAAGCCTTTGTTCCCACATAATTTTGATATTTAACAGTACTTTGGGTGCTGTCCATACCCTCATAAAACTACAAAATATCCTTTTTGCCAGGTGTTATGCTTTAACTATAAATCCTACTTTTGTATGGATGAATGAGGTTTTAGAAAAATACCTTCCCGAACGGGCTGTACTACCCGGTTTTGAACTTATTAAAACCTATGGGGTAAATCTTAAAGTGGTTAATAAGCGGTTTACGCGTCATGGAGACTACAGGCGCCTTCCTGACGGGAGACACCAAATCACTGTTAACGCCAGCTCAAATAAATACCGTTTTTTGATTACCCTCGTTCATGAAATTGCTCACCTGGTAGCCTTTGAAAAATATGGCCGATATATAAAACCGCATGGCAAGGAGTGGAAGCAAACCTTTAAATACCTTATGGTGCCTTTTATACGACCCGATATTTTTCCGTCAAAACTGTTGCCTGTTCTTGCTAATCATTTTAAAAACCCCAAAGCCAGTAGCAGTACTGATGCAAATTTATCCATAGCTTTGAAGAACTATGATGAGATAAATGATACTAGCTCTAGCTACGTATTTGAGATCCCAAAGGGCGCAATTTTCAAAATTTACAATGGAAAGCGCTTTAAAAAAGGCGATAAAAGGGTAAAAAGGTATGAATGCATTGAGGTGACCACTGGAAAGTTATATCTTTTTCAACCCAATGCAGAAGTAGAACTCCTCAGCGATTGAAAACTAAATTACTAACCAAAATAGAATACCAGTGAACAAAAATTATTATGCAATCTTGATGGCCGGAGGCGTAGGATCAAGATTTTGGCCTGTTAGTACGGCAAGTTTCCCCAAGCAGTTTCACGATATGTTAGGAACTGGTGAAACACTGATTCAAAGAACATTTAAGAGACTTCATGCTTTTATTCCTGTTGAAAATATATTCATCCTCACCAATGAAAGATACAATGAGCTAGTATTGGAGCAATTACCCCAAATTTCGCAGAGACAAGTGGTGCTCGAACCGGCAATGAGAAATACAGCACCCTGTATTCTTTATGCGGCGATGAAAATTGAAAAAATGAACCCAGATGCCGTGATGGTCGTTGCGCCTAGTGATCACTGGATAGAAGATGAGGCCGCCTTCGCAAAAGACGTACAAAAATGCTTTGCAAAGTGCGAAAAAGAACAAGTACTTTGCACGCTTGGGATACAACCCAGCTTTCCGAATACCGGTTTTGGCTATATTGAATATCAAAAAACGCAGCAGGAAGACCTTAAGGAGGTTATACAGTTTAGGGAAAAACCTGATTACGAAACAGCCCAGTACTTTATAGCCCAGGGTAATTTTCTCTGGAACGCTGGAATCTTTATGTGGAGTGCAAAAACAATTATCAATGCCTTTCAGGATTTTCAGCCCGAAGAGTATAAGCTTTTTAAAGCGGGCTACGAAGTATACAATACGGAGAAGGAACAAGAGTTTATTCTGGAGAATTACCCCAAAGCCGATAATATTTCTATTGATTATGCCATTCTGGAAAAATCAAGATCTACCTACGTACTGTTGGCTACTTTTGATTGGAACGATCTTGGAACTTGGGGATCTTTATTTGATAAACTGGATAAATCTGAAGATAAAAATGCGCTGGTAAATGGTCTACTCCTTGCCAGAGATAGCCGCGGAAATATGGTAAGAACCACTGGAGAAAAATTAGTGGTTTTAGATGGGCTTAATGATTACATCATCGTGGACAAAGAGAATGTACTTTTGGTTTTTCCCAAGTCTAAAGAACAGGACATTAAAGAGGTTTTGGCAAGTGTTAAAGAAAAATTCGGAGATAAGCACCTATAATTATGAATGAAGATTTTAAGGAACAGCAAGCCCCTGATAGTATTGAAGAACAACATGCCAAGGATGTAGGAAGGAATTTTCAGGGACTTTTGGGAAGTACCCGAAAGTTCTTGTTTGAACTTCTTGACATTAGACAAAATACGGACCAGGAGGCAACTAAAGAAGCCATTATTGCTGATATCCCCTTTAAAGGACATACTTCATGGATCTTAGTATGTTCTATTTTTATCGCTTCTGTAGGCTTGAACGCTAATTCTACGGCAGTAGTGATCGGGGCCATGCTTATATCTCCTCTTATGGGACCTATACTGGGTATGGGGATGTCTTTGGCAATCAATGATATTGACACTCTTAGGCGCTCGCTGAAGAATTTAGCCGTAATGGTGGCCCTTAGCGTATTGACTGCCTTTCTTTTCTTTTATATTTTTCCACTTCAAAATGAGTCTTCCGAACTATTAGCGCGAACCAAACCAGATATCAGAGACGTATTAATTGCTTTCTTTGGAGGTTTGGCTTTGGTAATTGCCAGGGCTAAAAAAGGAACAATTGCCAGTGTAATCTTTGGTGTGGCTATTGCAACAGCCTTGATGCCGCCGCTTTGTACTGTAGGTTTCGGTTTGGCAATTGGCAATTGGGAATACGCTGGAGGTGCGATGCTGTTGTTTGGGATCAATACAATTTTTATCGCTTTGGCTACCTTTTTAGTCTTGAAACTATTAAGGTTTCCGATGGTACGCTATGCAAATTCTAAACGAAGAAGGCTTATTGCCAGGGTGGTATCACTCATTGCGCTTACCGTAATGATTCCTTCGGGTTATATATTTTATAATGTATTTGAGGAATTTCGGTTTAAGAAACAGGCCAATGAATTCATAGAAGAGAATATTGTACCATATAAATTCTCAGCAGAAGGTCGGTTTTTAGAGGACTTTACTGATCTGGAATACAACAATGGAGAGAATGCTCTGATCGAATTGGTTTTTATGGGGAATGAAACCATTCCAGACAATGTAATAGCTACCTGGACTGGGCAGAAAAATACCTTTGACAAATTAGAAGACGCCGAGTTAAAAGTGATTCAGGGGTCTAGAAATGAAGCAGCCGATCAATTGAAATATGTAAATGAGTTATACGAAACAAAAAAGGCAGAGTTACTCAACAAAGATGAGCGGATTCGTATCCTGGAAGAAGAAGTGTCGAGTTTGAGCAAGCTCACTTCTCAACAGATTCCGCTAGAGGACATTTCTGCAGAGGCTAAAACCAATTACGAAAACCTGGCAAGTTTAGCATACTCCCGAACTATTATTACTGACTTTAAAAAATGGGACACCATCCCTGTTTTCGAAGTCAAATGGAAACAGGTTGCAAACAAAAACAAGATAGCCTCGGATAGCGAGAAACTGAAAGAATGGTTAAAACTCAGAATAAAGAACACCAGGGTAACAATCAGACAAGCACCTAATTAATTTCGCTCTTCGATATACATCTGCCTTACTTTTTTAAAGAGCTCTGAGGAGTATACAAAATCAGTGACAGCTACATTGTCTGTTTTAAAGATCTCTTTATTGCTTCCTTCCCACTCTTTAAAACCGTCTTTTAAGAAGATAATTTTTTCTCCAATTTCCATCACAGAGTTCATGTCATGGCTGTTAATTACAGTTGTAATATCGTATTCCTTGGTAATCTCCTGAATAAGATTGTCAATAAGAATGGCAGTTTTTGGATCCAAGCCAGAGTTAGGTTCATCACAAAAAAGGTACTTCGGATTCATGACGATGGCTCTTGCAATAGCTACCCTTTTTTGCATACCACCTGAGAGTTCTGAGGGATATTTATGATGCGCGTCCACAAGATTAACGCGCTTAAGTACAAAGTCTACCCGATCTTGCATTTCCGACTTCGACTGCCTTGTAAACATATCTAATGGAAACATCACGTTTCCTTGAACGGTCATGGAGTCAAAAAGAGCGCTACCCTGAAAAACCATACCCATTTCTTGCCGTAAATCACGTTGTTCGTCTAATGAAAGCTCAGAATACACTTTTCCTTCATAGGTAATGGCGCCTTCTTCGGGAGTAAATAAACCAAGCAGGCATTTCAGAAAAACCGTTTTTCCGGATCCGCTTTGTCCGATGATAAGGTTCGTTTTTCCCTTTTCAAAAGTGGTTGTAATGCCCTTAAGTACATGGGCATCTCCAAACGATTTATGTAAATTTTCTACTGCGATCATCAGCCTAAAAGAAGTGAAGTGAGAATAAAATTCAAAATAATAATGACAACACTGGTCCAAACAAATGCGGTTGTACTTGCCTTACCCACCTCGAGCGCACCGCCCTTCATGTAATATCCATGGTAGGAAGGCACTGTGGCAATTACAATCGCAAATACCAGCGATTTAATAAAGGAATAGGTTATGTGAAAGGGAATGAATTCTAATTGCAAGCCTTGTATGAAATCAGCACTAGATGAATGTCCTCCGAAAACGGCTGCTGCCCAACCACCAAATATACCCACGTACATGGCAATTGCTACCGCAAATGGATATAAGAGCATGGCAATTATCTTGGGAAAGACTAGATAATTCAAGGAGTTTACTCCCATAACTTCAAGCGCATCAATCTGCTCTGTAACCCGCATGGTTCCGATACTGGAAGTAATATAAGAGCCTACCTTACCTGCCATAATAATTGAAGTAAATGTTGGCGCAAACTCTAAAATTACCGACTGTCTTGTGGCAAAGCCTATTAGGTTCTTAGGGATGAGTGGATTGGTAAGGTTCAATGCGGTTTGTATTGCAACAACCCCACCGATAAATAAGGAAATAAAGATAATTATGCCCATAGAACCATACACCAATTCATCGATTTCCTTTAAGATAAGAGACCTCATGATGGGCCACTTGGTTGGTTTTTTAAAAACCTCACGCACCATAATCGCGTAGCTTCCAATCGATGCCAGGTAATTCATGTAATAGTTCTAGTCTTCAAAAAGTAAAAATAACAATATTAACCTACACTTAGCATCCAATTAAAATTTTAAGGCTTTATTTACTTAATTTTGATCAGTAATTATTTTGGCATGAAAAACCGGACTATTCTAAAGCTTATTTTACTTAGTTTTTTTGTTTTTATGGTTGGTGCAGTGAACGCACAACGAAAATCTAAGGGTAAAATTAGTACTCAAAATAACGTTCAACCTTATTCTAGCCCCAAATTGGTGGTGGGCATCGTGGTAGATCAAATGCGATACGATTATCTCACTCGTTTCTGGAATCATTATGAACAGGGCGGATTTAAACGATTGGTGAACCAGGGCTTCAATTGCAAGAACAACCATTTCAATTATGCGCCTACCAGCACCGGACCTGGCCATGCATCGGTCTATACCGGCACCACGCCCTCAACACATGGTATTATTGGCAATAACTGGTACGATAAGGAAAGCGGGGGGGAGGTATATTGTGCTTCAGACGACAGCTATTCTTCTGTTGGGACCACAACAGAAGCCGGACAAATGTCGCCACATCGTATGAACGTCACCACAATTACAGACCAACTAAGACTTCATACACAGATGCGCGGAAAGACCATTGCTGTTGCCATAAAAGACAGGGGGGCGGTATTGCCCGGCGGACATACAGCTAATGCTGCTTATTGGTTTGAAGGTGGGAATATTGGACAGTGGATTAGCAGCTCTTTTTACATGAATACGCTTCCAAAATGGGTGGTAGATTTTAATGCGTCTGATCGCATAAAAACTTATAAAAAACCCTGGAATACCCTTAAAGACATCGCCACTTACGTAGAAAGTGGTCTGGATAATAACCCCTATGAGAGTACATTTGAGGACGAAGCAGCGCCTATCTTTCCTCATAGTACTCCAAATCTCCTGAGCAAGACAAATGATTTTGAAATTCTTAAATACACGCCTTATGGCAATAGCCTTACAACAGATTTTGCAATTGAAGCAATAGCGCACGAAAGCCTTGGGGCAGACCTTATTACTGATTTCCTGGCCATCAGCTATTCCAGCACGGATTATATCGGACATAAATTTGGAGTTAATTCAAAGGAAGTTCAAGACACTTACCTTAGGTTGGATAGAGACCTGGCCCGGCTCCTTGCAACACTCGATCAAAAGGTGGGTGTCGGTGAGTATACGGTGTTTCTCACCGCAGATCATGCAGCCATAAATGTGCCCGCCTATCTGAAAAACCAGAATATTCCTGCAGGCTATCTGGAACCTGACAAACTAAGGGAACAATTTTTAGAGTTTTTAAAGTACACCTATGGCACAACAGATATTCTTAAAAGTGTGTCGAATGCACAGGTTTTTCTGGACCATAAGATAATTCGCAATTTAGACCTGGATATACAGGAAGTGCAACAGACTATTGCTTCAGAACTGTTAGGTTATGAGGGTATTGACAGGGTTTATACCGGTTATCAAATGATGCGAAATGAATATGCTTCGGGGATCCCTTATATTCTTCAAAATGGCTATAACCAACGCCGCTCTGGTGATGTTCTGCTGGTCTACAAGCCGGGTTTTATAAACTATGGCATGACCGGATCTTCCCATGGTACTCCTCACATTTATGATACCCATGCGCCTCTATTACTTTATGGGAAAGGAATTAAAAAAGGAAGCACTGTTGAAAGGACGGAAATACCGGATATTGCACCAACGATTGCGGCATTGTTAGGCATAGCCTTCCCCAATGGAACCACAGGAAAACCAATTTCTATGGCCTTAGAATAGTTTGGATTTGATACTCTTCCATCGAAGTTTTCGTATAAACTTGCCCTGCTCAGGCGACACTAAGTAAGGTTTTCTCCTTTTTTTTGCACTAAAAAACCCTTTGAGGTTATGCAAAAAGGCTCTTGGTTTTTGAGACTTCCAGGCCATTTTGAGAGAAGCAACAATACTTATGAGCAGGCCATAACGCATTGTAAACATGGCCTCTCCTTGAAGCAACTTTGCTCTTGCGCTATAAGCCTTACCAACTGGTCTGCGAAACTTCACCTTTAATGAATTGTCGGTAAAAGTTTCAAAACCGTAATACTGAGCAAGAAGCTCATCTACCGTATCCCAGCCCATGGCAGTTCTTAAACCACCAATTGCTGTAAAACAAGCCTTGGAATAAGCTTTAAAGGCACCTCTGACATGATCTTTGTTCATGGGGTGATTTAATTTCCACTCGCCACTTGAATCCTGCTCATATGCAAAGCCACCGGCAATACCAACTTTCGGATGTGATTTGAAGATAAACGCAATTTTTTCGAAATAATCCTTGGGAAGAATGGTGTCGGCATCCAGTTTAACCAAAAAGTCATAATTCTCATCTAGTAATGTAAGGCCTTGATTAAACGCATGAACTACCTTACTTCCTGGCATATGTTCGTCTGAAGAGTGCCTGTTAACTTTTCGAATTATTTGGGTTTTCTCTGTAAAGGCATCAATTGTAGATTCTGTGTCATCAGAAGAATTATCATTGACCACCACGACCTTGGCCGGCTTCAAACTTTGATCCAATACAGCATTTAAGGTAGATGCTAAAAAGGCCTCTTCATTGTGAGCCGGTATAATAATATAGTAATTTATAAAACTACTATCTGACATCTTGTTTCCTGTGCTGATGCTTTATATTAATTTAAAATTATTTCTTTTCGGCATAGACAATATAATACCTTGGAGTAAAACTTCGTAACAAAGGCCGAAAACCAATTTTTTTTACGGGATTGGTCCACTTTCCGCTATCTATTATCTGCCAGCCGGCCTTCTCAAGTAACCAATCAAATTGCCAGTCCTCAAATTCGTGATAGTGTCTATCCCATAGGTCTGTTTTGCTCCTGTACGCTGATGAAAACCAGAGCCTCAACGGAATACTGGCCACCAGCTTATTTGCCTTAATTTCTTTTAAGACATTAAAGGGGGCAAGCATATGTTCAAAAATTTCAAAGGCGGTAATAACCGAAGCCTCAGAATTGACAACCGAAGAAAAATCAGTATCCAGGTCTTCTCCCTTTGTATTTTGAACACGATAACCTTCACTTTTCAAAATATCAGAAAAGGGGTTTTCCACACCAAGATCTAGAATAGACTCGGAGGTGGAAATATGTTTTTTTAGAAAAGAAAGGGTTTTTTTATATCGTTTACTTGGAAAGGCGTTTTCGTACATATAACTAACATCTATAGACGAAGGCATTAATATTCATTCCTGCGCCTACACTTGCAAAGATAACAACATCTCCTTTTTGCACTGACTGATTTTCAATTTTTCCCTGAGTCACCATATGAAATAGGGTAGGGAGCGTCGCCACCGAACTGTTGCCCAATTTTTGAATGTTCATAGGCATAATTCCTTCTGGTACCGCCATCCCGTAAAGTCGGTAAAAACGCTTTATGATGGCTTCATCCATCTTTTCATTTGCCTGGTGAAGAAATATCTTTTTCACCTCCGAAATATCCAATCCGCTCTTCTCCAGACATTCTTTCATTGCCTTTGGGACATGAGTTACGGCAAACTCATAGATCTTTCTGCCGTACATCTTAATATAGCGGTTATCATCATCTTCATCCTGTTTGTTGGAATGCCCGAAGTAAAGCAGGTACGCCTCCCCGTTGGCATGAGTTGCCGAAGCATGCGCTAGAATTTCTCCTTGCCCGTCTGCGGCATTTATTATGGCGGCACCGGCACCATCAGAAAAGATCATCGAATCCCTATCGTGCTTATCAACCACTCTGGAAAGGGTTTCTGCGCCTATAACCAGGCAGTTCTTTGCAATACCACTTTTAATAAAAGCCTGGGCCTGAATTACCCCTTCAACCCACCCCGGGCAACCAAAAAGCAGGTCGTAAGCCACGCATTTAGGGTTTTTAATTTTGAGATTATGCTTCACCCTGGTGGCGAGGCTGGGTAGTGTATCGCCTTGTGGCGTACCATAAGAAACATCACCGAAGTTATGTGCAAAGATGATATAGTCCAGTTCTTCAGGATCGATACCCGAGTTCAAAATGGCCTTTTCGGCAGCTTTAGATCCTAAATCTGAGGTATTTAGTTCGTTCTTGGCATAGCGTCGCTCGCCAATGCCAGTTATCGCTTTGAACTTCTCAATGATCTCGGTGTTGCCGTTTTCAAAGGGCGAACCATCGGCATTGAGAAAAGAGTGGCTTTCGAAACTTTTATTGGGTGCAATAAGCTCGGGAATGTAGCAACCTGTTCCGGCAATTCCAATTTTCATGAGAGTGAATGTTAGTTGGTAGGTACAAAATACCATAAAATTAAGCGGTCTACTATGCGCGCATAATAAAAAATACGATGCCCAGATTGGCTTACAATGCCAAATGGAGTGTTAAATTCTCGCTATTATGCCCTTAAATCCCCTTTTTTATTGGCTTTTACAATTAATCAGCCTCAGCGTACGCCTCTATAGGAGTGCAAGTACAAATCAAATTACGATCGCCATATGCATCGTCTACCCTTCTTACACTTGGCCAAAATTTGTTTTCAGAGATAAACGGCAGCGGAAAAGCGGCTTTTTGCCTGCTATAGGAAAAAGGCCATTGGTCATTTGCAACTAGCGCCAATGTATGAGGAGCATTCCTGAGTATATTGTCTCCTTTTTCGGGAGACAAAGTATCAATTTCATTTCTGATGGAGAGCATAGCCTCACAAAAACGGTCTAACTCTTCAAGGCTTTCACTTTCAGTAGGTTCTATCATCAAGGTTCCTGCCACAGGGAACGAAACAGTAGGCGCATGAAAACCGTAGTCCATAAGTCGCTTCGCGATATCCGTTATTTCAATACCTTTCTGTTTAAATGGTCGACAGTCAATGATCATCTCATGTGCTGCCCTTCCATTTTCACCGGTGTATAGCACTTCATAACTGCCACTAAGACGGTGTTTGATATAGTTAGCATTTAGAATGGCCACCTTTGTGGATAGGGTCAGTCCCTTTTCCCCTAACATTCTGATATACCCATAAGAGATTAAGCATACCAGAGAACTACCCCAGGGCGCGGCTGAAATGGCAGATATCGCTTCTTCACCTCCGGTCTGTATAAGTGGATTGCCCGGCAAAAACGGAACTAGCTGCTTTGCTACGCAAATTGGCCCCACTCCAGGCCCTCCGCCCCCATGCGGTATTGCAAAGGTCTTATGTAGGTTTAGATGGCAGACATCTGCTCCGATTGTCGCCGGATTAGTAAGGCCAACCTGTGCATTCATATTTGCGCCATCCATATAAACCTGTCCGCCATGATCGTGAATCAATTTAGTAATATACTTTATTGAAGATTCGAATACCCCATGTGTAGAAGGATAAGTAACCATTAGCGCAGCCAGGTTCTCGGCATGAAGTTTAACTTTTTCCTCGAGATCAACGACATCAATGTTGCCTTTGTCATCTGTTTTAGTGACAACAACCTTCATTCCTGCCATAACGGCTGAGGCGGGATTAGTACCATGGGCCGATGCAGGGATAATGCATACATTCCTATGCCCATCACCTCTTGATTCATGATAGGCTTTAATAGTCATTAAGCCGGCATATTCTCCTTGAGCACCTGAATTTGGTTGTAAAGATGTACCTGCGAAACCAGTTATAATGCTTAGATCTCTCTCTAATTCCTTTAAAACAAATTGATAACCTTCCGCCTGATCAACAGGAACAAAAGGATGGATGTTACTCCATTGCGGATGACTCAAGGGAAGCATTTCGGATGCCGCGTTTAACTTCATTGTGCAAGATCCCAGCGAAATCATGGAATGATTGAGCGCAAGATCCTTACGTTCAAGTTTTTTAAGGTATCGCATCAACTCCGTTTCGGAGTGATAACTGTTAAACACTTCGTTTTCCATAAATTCTGAGGTTCGAAGAAATGGAAAGGAAATGATGTCTTTGGCTTGTTCTGAGAGCCCCGGAAGTTTATCAGTTCCACTTAACTCCAGAAAGCAACTTATCAATAACTCAAGGTTGTCTGCTGTTGTAGCCTCATTTAAAGAAATAGATACCCGGGATTCGTCTATATAATAAAGATTGATCTCCTTATTCTCTGCTATTCGACGAAGTTTTAGCGTGTCTGGGACTTCTATCAAAAGGGTATCAAAAAATACAGGATTCTGTTGTTTAAATCCGAGAGAAGAAATGGCTTCACCCAATCTTACCGCCAAATTATGAACTTTATTGGCAATGTAACGCAAACCGGCAGGTCCATGATATACGGCATATGCCCCTGCCATAACCGCCAACAAAACCTGTGCCGTACAGATATTGCTCGTGGCCTTATCTCTTTTTATGTGTTGTTCCCTGGTTTGCAGAGCCATGCGCAAGGCGGGCTTGCCATCCATATCTTTTGTAAGCCCGATAATCCTACCTGGGATGTTTCTCTTATAAGCTTCTCTGGTTGCAAAAAAAGCGGCATGAGGCCCTCCATAACCAAGAGGAATCCCGAAACGCTGAGTAGTCCCCACTACCACATCGGCTCCGAATTCGCCTGGAGGAGTTAGTATAGCTAAACTAAGGATGTCTGCGGCAACGGCTATTTTTATGTCGTGCTCTTTGGCATGGGTTACAAAATCTCGGTAGTCACATATTTTACCATACTTTCCTGGATATTGCAATAGTGCGCCATAGAATTCTCCGTTAAAACTTTGCTTCTCGTGGTCGCCAATTACCAATTCTATTCCCAGAGGCCTGGAACGGGTTTCCAGAAGCGAAATTGTCTGTGGGAGGACTTCCTGGGAAACGAAGAACTTAACCACCTCTTTTTTCTTTTGATCGCGACTTCGCAGATCAAAAAGCATTGTCATAGCCTCGGCTGCTGCGGTGCTCTCATCAAGAAGTGAAGCGTTTGCCAATTCCATGCCGGTAAGGTCACAGATCATAGTTTGGAAGTTCAACAGAGCCTCTAACCGACCCTGAGCGATTTCCGCCTGGTAAGGGGTATAAGCTGTATACCACCCTGGATTTTCCAGAATGTTTCGTTGAATAACAGGGGGGGTAAGGCTCTCGTGATATCCCAACCCGATATAGGTTTTGAATACTTTATTCTTCTTGGAAAGCCCGTGTATATGAGCCAGAAATTCGTGTTCGCTCATTGCCTCATCAAGATCAAGAGGTTCCTGAAGCCGAATATCATCCGGTATGGTTTCATAAATAAGCTGATCAAGATTTTCAACTGCAACTGTTTTCAGCATATGTGAAAGATCTTTCTCCCTAATTCCAATATGGCGTGATGCAAACACGTCTGTCCTCATGATGCTAGCAAATTTTCAAAAATTAAAGTGAACAAAATTAGGATTAATTCTTGTAAAAAAAGACTTTTTTACTTCCTCTGAGACTTAAAGTTTTTAACGAAAAAAGGCGCTTATGAACAGTTTAGCTAATTTTGCTTTATGAAGCTGCTCATCCGCATTTTTGACTTTTATCTGGACGCCAGCGTTCATGTGGCAATTGCGGTATTTTCGCTGCTAAAAATTACAGATGTTTTTTTGGGAATTGCGTCTAACGAACATCTGGCTTTTTATGCATTTTTTGCAACTATTGCCTGCTATAATTTTGTAAAATATGGGGTAGAAGCAGAAAAGTATATCCTGGTTGCCAACCGTTATCATAAGAATATACAGTTTTTTAGCTTCATTGCACTGGCCTTTGCACTCTATCATGCCTACTTTTTAAATATTGAAACCTGGATTGGTATTGCCTTTTTAATGGTTTTAACCGGACTTTACGCCTTACCGGTCTTACCTGCCGGACAACGACTTAGAAGTTTGGGTTTGTTAAAAATTTTGTTGGTTTCAATAATTTGGGCGGGGACCACGGTTGTTTTACCCATCCTTTCTTTACAAATAGAAATAAGTTGGGATATAGGTATTGAAACCTTACAACGCGTAGTTCTGGTTTTAGTTTTATTGCTTCCTTTTGAAATAAGGGATTTGAAATATGACCGACCCGAATTGCAAACGCTACCTCAAAGGTTAGGAGTGGCCAATACCAAGATCTTTGGAACAATCGCCACCCTGGCCTTCTTTTTTATGACATTTTTAAAGGATGAATTAAGCGAACTTGAAATTATTACAAAAGGGGTACTTTTTCTCATGCTTATTGGAATGCTTGTCTTAAGCAAAAAAGAACAGTCGGGCTATTTTTCATCATTTTGGGTAGAAGCAATTCCCATACTTTGGTGGGGTATAGTCTGGTTTTTGTCTGGAAATTACTAGCGGTCTTCCTGTATGCGCTTTTTCATCTTCACCTTATCCTCTTCAGACAGCGATTGTAGGTTAGCTTTTTCGCACAAAGCCGTAAACTGCGTATTCTTTTTAGTGAATGCAGAACAAGTTTTACACATAAAAAGGTGAAACCTCAATTTTAGTTTTTCTAAAAAAGTGGCTTCCCTATACTGAGTTTTATTACAAATAATTGCAGCTTCTTCGCAAGAAATCATACTCTATACCAATTTTCATTAAGACAGCCCATCAGAGCTGTCCTTGCCCTGTGTACCATTACCCACAGGTTAGACGGATTAATTCCAAGTTCATTACAAATGTCTTCTGTGCTTATTCCCTGAATAGTTTTCATGGTAAAAACCAAGGACTGTTTCTTAGGTAATTTGGCAATACACGATTGAATGGCCATACCTAATTCTTCATTCTCTACGGCATCATTTTCCTGGATGCTAAATGGGTCGGCGACCTGCTCTTCGAGCCAATCCCCTTCAGAATCACTTCCAGCGGCATAATTAATTCGGACCTCGGCCTTGCCCTTCTTTGAATTTATTTTGCGATAATAATCTATGATCTTCCTTTTTAGAATGGCTATAAGCCAGGTCCTCTCTGCAGCAGTACCTTTGTAGTTTTTGGCAGACTTTAAACCCGCCAAAAAAGTCTCCTGTACAAGATCTTTCGCTATTTCGGCATCGCTTACTCTTCCCACAGCGTAGTTGAATAGGTAATCCGCGTAAACATCTACCCACTTATCTGGCTGTAGTTGATGTGCTGTCATGGTGTTCTTTGTTGCTTCCAAAATTAGTTGAATTTAGTGAATAAATTGCATTTTGAAATGAAACCTAAACACAGCTTGTAACCGGTTTAGACAGAGGTGTTTTCTCTATTTCTTCATATTCACTAGCAAATAAAACCAAAACCTATCACAGAATTTTCACAAAAAGGTACTAAAATTAAGGCCTAAAGATATCTTAAAGGGGAACCAAAGTGTTGGGTGTCAGTAAAATGCTATCCGGTTTTTTTAAGTAACCCAGCTCTTTCTAACAAAGCTTCAATTTTTGGTTCACTTCCTCTAAATCGCTTATAAAGCACCATAGGATCTTCTGTTCCACCTTTTGAGAGGATATGATCTTTGAATTTTTTAGAAATCTCGGGATTAAAAACACCGTTTTCCTTAAAATAGGCGAAAGCATCCGCGTCTAGTACCTCGGCCCATTTATAGCTATAATATCCAGAAGAATATCCACCCTGAAAGATATGTGAAAAAGCAGTGCTCATACAAGTTTCAACGGTTTCCGGGTAAAGCTCTGTACCCTTGAAAGCCTCGACTTCATGCTGTTTCACATCCGAGATTTGTGAAGGATCTTGGGCATGCCATGACATGTCAAGGAAGCCAAAGCTAAGCTGTCGCAAGGTGGCCATTCCTTCTTGAAAAGTGGCCGATTCTTTAATTTTCTTTACCAGGTCCATCGGAATTAGTTCTCCTGTTTCATAGTGAGTGGCAAAAAGTTCCAGGGCTTCCTTTTCGTAACACCAGTTTTCCAGGACCTGGCTGGGGAGTTCAACAAAATCCCAGTATACCGAGGTTCCCGAAAGGCTTGGATAGGTAGTATTTGCGAGCATTCCATGAAGCGCATGTCCAAACTCATGAAACAAGGTGGTTAACTCGTTGAAGGTTAGTAGGGCGGGCTTACTCGGAGTCGCTTTTGTAAAATTGCACACATTTGAGATCTGTGGGCGAGAGTTTTTACCATCCTTGCGGAACTGGGGTTTATAAGAAGTCATCCATGCTCCGCCTCTTTTGCCAGGTCTGGGATGGAAATCAGCATAAAAATATGAGACAAAATTACCTTGTTGATCGTAAACCTTAAAGGTTTTTACCTCATCGTGATATTTATCGATGTCTGAAACTGCATTGAATTTTAGACCGAAGAGTTTTTCGGTTACCTTAAAGACGCCATCTATGACATTTTCCAGCTTAAAGTAGGGCTTTAACTTCTCATCATCCAGGTTGAACAATTCTTGCTTTAGCTTTTCGGAATAGTAAGCTCCATCCCATTTTTCCAGCTTTTCTAACCCATCTAAGTTTTTAGCAAAATGTTTTAGTTGCTCAAATTCCCGTTCAGCAGCTGGTTTGGCTTTTTCTAGGAGTTCTTTCAAAAAATCATAGACCTTATCAGGAGTAGACGCCATACGCTCTTCCAGGATGAAACTCGCATGGGTGCTATAGCCTAAAAGATTCGCTCGTTCATGACGCAGTCCGACAATTTTAAGAATGATTTGCTGATTGTCTAACTCATCTCCATGGAACCCCTTACTTCCAAAGGCCATGGCCAATTGCCTGCGGAGCTCACGGTTTTTCGCATATTTCATGAATGGGATATAACTGGGATAATCTAAAGTTATGACCCAGCCCTCTTTGTTCCTCGATACAGCCAATTGGGCTGCGGCCTCTTTGGCTCCGTTTGGTAGACCCTCGAGATCTTGCTCGTCTGTCAAGTGCATTTCAAACTTGTTGGTCTCAGCCAAAACGTTTTCTCCAAATTTTAATTTCAGTTTGGATAATTCTGTATCTATTTCCCGTAATCGCTCTTTCTTGTCAGCTGGAAGGTTTGCACCATTTCTGCTAAAACTTCTGTATTTCTTAGTCAAGAGCGTTTTTTGCTCGGGGGATAAGGTTAAATTGTCTTTTTGGTCATAAACAGACTTAATTCTGACAAACAGGGCTTGATTTAGCGTAATGTCATTTGCAAACTCTGATAACATTGGAGAAATTTCCTGGGCTAGTTTCTGAATTTCTTCATTAGTTTCCGCGGCATTCAAATTGAAAAAAATGCTTGAGATTCTATCCAATTGCTGCCCTGCGAATTCTAATGCCTCAACGGTATTTTTAAAGGTGGGAGCTTCTGGCTGTGCAACTATAGCGTCTATTTCTTCTCTGGCTGCATTCATAGCTGAGTGAATGGCAGGTTTAAAATGGCTGGTTTCTATCGAGGAGAAGGGAGGGGTGTTGAAGGATTCGATTAGTGGGTTCATTACAAGATCAGGTTCAAGTTCAAATTCAAATTCAAGTTCAAAAAGTACGGTATGCTCGTTTTTGTAGTCAAGATCAGGGTCTATTAAGCTGAGTTTAGCCTTATAACTTATCTCCGAGCTCCTTAGCTCCCTCAATCACTTTGGCTTTTAGCCCTTCTTTGTACAAAACAATCTTGTCCCGTACACATTGATCCGAGCTCCCAATAATTTGTGCAGCAAGTATTCCTGCGTTTTTAGCCCCATTTAGGGCCACTGTGGCTACAGGCACTCCTCCAGGCATTTGAAGAATGGAGAGTACAGAGTCCCAGCCGTCAATAGAATTGCTGCTTTTCACAGGGACACCAATTACGGGTAGGGGTGATAGCGAAGCTACCATTCCCGGTAAATGAGCCGCACCACCGGCGCCTGCAATAATAACAGCATAACCATTGGTGTGCGCGGTTTTGCTAAATTCGAATAACTTCTCAGGTGTCCGATGAGCCGAAACGATATCTACAACAACCTCAATGTCAAAACCCTTGAGAATATCTACCGCTTCCTGCATTACCGGAAGATCGCTGGTACTACCCATGACCACTGCTACTTTGCTCATATGGCTATTATTTACTGATTACTTTGATTGTTTTTTTAACGATCTCTGCCGTCTCCCTTGCTTGCTTAATATCTTTATGAACTATGGTAACATGCCCCATTTTTCGAAAGGGCCTGGTCTGCTTCTTGCCATAAATATGAGGGGTAACACCATCCATTCCTAAAACAGATTCCATATTTTCATAGACAACCTCACCGGTGTGACCTTCGGCACCCACTAAATTTACCATAATTCCGGCCAAAATGCTATCAGATTTGCCCAAAGGGAGCCCTAAAATAGCTCGAATGTGCTGTTCAAACTGGTTCGTATAGCTGGCTTCAATACTATAGTGACCGCTATTATGTGGCCTTGGCGCCACTTCGTTTACCAGAATCTCGTCTTCCCGGGTTTGAAACAGCTCTACCGCCAAAAGGCCTATATGTTCTAGTTTTTCAGATACTTTGCTCGCTACTTCCCTTGCTTTTTTGGCTACTTCTTTAGGGATCCTGGCAGGGCAAATAACATATTCAACCTGATTGGCTTCCGGGTGAAATTCCATTTCAACCACGGGGTAAGTACTTATTTCACCATTTGAGCTTCTCGCGATAATGACAGCAAGCTCATTCTTAAAAGGAATCATTTCCTCTGCTATGCACTCCCCCTTGGGCAAGCTTTTTAAGTCTTCTAAAGAACGAATAACTTTTACTCCCTGACCATCATAACCAAACTGGGCACTTTTCCATACAAAAGGGAAGTTGAGGCCACCGTTTGAAATGCTATCTTCAATCTCACTGATATATGCAAAGCGTACAAAAGGGGCAGTTGGAATATCATGATCAACGTAGAATAGCTTTTGAGTAGCTTTGTTTTGAATGGTACGAAGAGTTTTCGAAGGAGGATAAACTGCCACGCCTTCCTGCTCCAGTTTTTCAAGAGCGTCTACCGAAACGTTTTCTATTTCTATAGTAAGTACATCCAAACCACGCCCAAACTCCAACACAGTATCAAAATCCATTAGATCTCCCTGGCAAAACTCGTCGCATGCTATTTTGCATGGTGCTTCTGCAGAAGGGTCCAGAACCTTTGTATAAATGTCCCATTTTCGGGTAACATACAATAACATTTTTCCCAACTGACCCCCACCTAGGATTCCAAGTTTAAATTCTGAAGAAAAATAACGCATAGATTTTTTTAAGCCTGCACAAAAATACACCGAAATCTTATAATCGGATACAGCTCTTTTAAAAAAGAGAAATCAAAGTGTTATCTTCGCAGTTCGATAATACGAGAACCATTGATAAAGCTATACGACAAACAATTTGTTCCCTACCTCAATGAAGAACAAATTCAGACTGCGGTTAAAAAAATTGCTACCGAGGTTGCTGCGGATTATAAAGACGAGGTACCTGTTTTTGTTGGCGTACTAAATGGGGCTTTTATGTTTGTTTCTGACTTTCTTAAGTACTACCCCCATAGTTGTGAGGTTTCCTTTGTGAAACTGAGTTCTTATCGCGGTCTTACTTCTACCGGGATTGTGGAGACCCTCCTTGATGTTCCTGACAATATTGAGGGAAGAAGTATCATTATTCTGGAAGATATTATTGATACGGGCCGAACACTACAGGCTTTGGTTCATTTGTTTTCCAATACGAATGTAAAAAACTTCAAAATTGCCAGTTTATTCTTCAAATCTGAACTATACAATGGAGAATATAGTATTGACTATTTTGGCCTTGAGATCCCCGACAAATTTATCGTGGGTTACGGATTAGATTATAGAGAGTTAGGAAGAAACTTGAGGGAAGTATACCAACTAAACCAAAAAAAAATGATAAACCTAGTTTTATTCGGAAAACCGGGTGCCGGAAAGGGCACGCAAGCCGCTTTTTTGAAGGAGAAATACAACCTGAAGCATATCTCCACAGGAGATGTGTTTCGCTACAACATAAAAAATGGCACAAAATTGGGCAAACTTGCTCAATCTTATATGGATAAGGGCGACCTCGTGCCCGATGAAGTTACCATAAAAATGTTGCAGGACGAAGTAGACAACAATCCTGACGCCAGTGGCTTTATTTTTGATGGATTTCCAAGGACGACGGCCCAGGCAGAGGCTTTAGATAACTTTTTGGAATCAAAAAGTATGCAGATTGATGCAACAATCGCCCTGGAGGCAGATGACGATGTATTGGTGCAGCGCCTTCTTGAAAGAGGTAAAGAAAGCGGGCGCCCTGATGATCAGGATGAGGTTAAAATTAAAAACCGCTTCGAAGAGTACAATCAAAAAACGGCGCCGCTAAAGACGTATTACGAATCTCAAGGCAAATTTCACGGTGTTAACGGGATTGGCTCTATAAAGGAAATTACCGAACGTCTGCACCTTGTGATAGCCTCACTTCAGGAAGCTTAGTTTAAGATTTCTGCGAGGCGGAAAAATAGTAAGCAATGAGTACGAACCTGCAGCCTTTCCTTGAAGACAAATTGGTGTCAATAGGACCCCTGGAGGCTTCAGATATTGAAATTCTTTTTCAAGTGGCCGCCGATCCGCTTATTTGGGAACAGCATCAGGATAACCAAAGACATACCTTAGAAGGATTTACTCGCTTTTTTGAAGAATCGATGCAATCGGGAACGGCCCTAAAAATAAGGGCGAAAGAAGAAGATAAAATCATTGGCAGCTCTAGATTTAAGATGATCAATAAGGCAGAAGGTGTGGTTGAAATAGGCTGGACTTTCATCGCCAGGCAGTATTGGGGCGGTCATTACAATAGATCGATTAAACGTTTAATGGTCAACTATGCGCTTTTGTATTTTGAAAAAGTAGTGTTCTATGTGAACGTAAATAACATAAGATCCCAAAGGGCCATGGAAAAAACTGGGTGCCCTAAAAATTGAACCAGGGCACGCCCCATGGGTTCTGGATAAGAAATCAAATGGAGTTACCTATTTGATTGACACAAAATTACATTAACGGAATAGGTAACTTGAGTGTTGAAAAATAATTGATTAGATGACTGAAGGGAACTTTGTCGATTATGTAAAGGTGCAAATTGCTTCCGGGAATGGAGGGAAAGGTTCTGTACATCTACATCGCGAAAAATACATAACCAAAGGAGGCCCGGATGGAGGAGACGGGGGTCGTGGCGGACATATTATCTTCAGAGGGAACAAAAACCTCTGGACCCTTTTTAGCTTTAAGTTTAAAAAGCATTATAAAGCTGGTCATGGCGAACACGGAAGTAAGAACAGAAGTACCGGAGCGGATGGGAAAGATATTTTTATTGAGGTTCCCCTCGGGACGATTGTCAGATCTACCGATACCAATAAGGTCCTTTTCGAAATTACTGAGGATGGCGAGGAGAAGATTGCTTTGGAAGGAGGAAAAGGAGGTAGAGGGAATTGGCATTTTAAAAGCCCGACGAACCAGACACCCAGATATGCGCAACCTGGTATTCCTGGAAAAGAAGAGCAGCTTACTCTAGAGTTAAAAGTACTGGCTGATGTGGGTTTGGTGGGTTTTCCGAATGCCGGAAAGTCTACCCTGCTTTCTGTACTCACTTCAGCTAAGCCCAAAATTGCGGACTATGAGTTTACTACACTGAAACCAAATTTAGGAATTGTTCAATACCGTGATTTCAGAAGCTTTGTAATGGCAGATATACCCGGGATAATAGAAGGTGCTGCCGAAGGCAAAGGCCTGGGGCATTACTTCCTAAGACATATTGAACGAAATGCAATGCTTTTATTTCTGGTTCCGGCAGACAGCAATGATATCAGTAAGGAGTATGAGGTTTTGCTCAACGAACTTCGCAAGTATAATCCAGAACTTTTAGACAAAGAAAGATTATTGGTTATTTCGAAAAGCGATATGTTAGACGAAGAACTAATGGATGAAATGCGAAAGGAATTAGACAAAGACCTGCAAATACCCTATCTTTTTATTTCGGCAGTTTCGCAGTTAGGCCTTTCTGTACTTAAAGACAAACTGTGGTCATTGTTAAACAATTAATGGTCTCTCCAAGTCCCTGACCGGTGTTTTTTCCGTATTTTTATAGAAACCTAATTTGTAGTGAGAAGCCTGTTATCATTAGTGTTAATTAGCTCCCTGCTCTCGTGTAGCGCAGTCCGGGTCAACTATGATTATGATAAGAAAACCGACTTTTCTAACTATACGACCTACAACTATTATCCAGAAATGGAAACCGGTTTGAGTGAGTTGGATAGCAAAAGACTCTTGAAGGCGATCGATTCTACCATGCAACTCAAAGGCATACTATTCTCTGAAGAACCAGACTTTTTCATAAACATTCAAAGCAGAGCATTTAGAAATCCTCAAAATAGTACTGTTGGCGTTGGAGTGGGAGGTACCGGCCGCAACGTAGGAGGGGGAGTATCTATAGGGATACCCGTCGGAGGATCCAATTTTGAACGTGAAATCGTATTTGATCTCGTAGATAGTCAGAAAGATGAACTTTTTTGGCAGGCTGTGAGCGAAAGCGCTTTCCGCGAGAACGCCTCACCATCGGTTAAGGAAGAAAAACTAAACGACATCGTATCCAAAGTCTTTTCAAAGTACCCTCCTTCAGTTCGAAACTAGTACCTTCTAATCAGTAATCAGTAATCAGTAATCAGTAATCAGTAATCAGTAGTTGGAATTTCTAAATTCCAAATCTCCTTGCCGCTCATTATTACTTTTTTACCGCTTGGCATAATTTCAATGCTAAGGAGCCTCTTCAGGTCTATATTTGTGATGTGTTAAAATTGCCCCTCGTCTGTAATAAATATTAGTAATAGTATACAAATAAGGCGAAGGGTTAAACAAAAACCATTAGATTAAAATTTAAAAAAAAGAAGATGAAATTAAACACTACAACATTTAAAGGAATGCTTGCAGCTATTTTGCTGTTTGTAGGCTTGTCCGGTTATGCCCAAGAGGTTGCCGGGACCTGGAAAGGAAAGCTTTCTGTACAAGGAACAGAAGTTCCGTTGGTTTTCAATGTTACTGAAACCGATGGAAATTATACCCTCAACTATGGATAGTCCTTCACAGGGAGCCACTGATATTCCTATGGATGAGACCTCTGTAACAGATAACCAACTTACCATTGCTTTTAAGCAGGCAGGGATAAAGTACGTTGGCGAGCTTGAAGGAGAAAAGATCACTGGTACCTTTTATCAGGGAGGTGGAGAGTTTCCACTTGTTCTTGAGAAAACCGTGAAGACGATACCCGGAAACCCTGATCTGCCCAGTTCAGACGAAGAATTAGACAAGCTGGCAAGCCTGGATCAAGGAGACTACAGGTATACCGTTGAAGATTATTTTGCTAAGCCAAAGGCCTCTACTTTTAGGTTCTCTCCAGATGGCAAATACATGTCATATAGAGAGAAAGACGAGAATGGGAAAAGGCATATCTACGTTAAAGATGTTGCCAGCGGGGAAGCTAAAAGAATTATAGAAGAAAAAGAAGAATTGGTACGCGGTTACGGATGGATAAACAACGAGAGATTGGTTTATACCATGGACAAGGGCGGTGATGAGAATTACCACGTCTACGCGGTAAACCTGGATGGTTCTAACCAAAAGGATCTTACTCCATTTGATGGCGTGCGTGCGCAGTTTAGCGACTTACTTAAAGAAGACAAGGATCACATCATTATTCAAATGAATAAAAACAATCCTCAGGTCTTTGAACCCTATAAAATTAATGTGGTTAGCGGGGAAATGAACCAGTTGTATTCTAATGATGACCCGGCCCAATCCTATTGCGGGGCTATAATTTTGATAAAGATGGAAATCTAAAATCCTTTACCAAAATTCGGGACGGCGTTGAGCAAGATATCTACTATGCCAAGGAAGAAGGGAAGTTAGAGTTACTAAAGAGTTTAAATTGGAAAGACGCCTTTGGAATTTTACAATTCAACTATGCCACCGAGAACCCTCATGACGCCTATATGGTATCAAATCTTGATAGTGACAAGGCAGAAATTGTGCTCTATGATTAAAAAGAAGACAAGATTATTGAAAAAATATTTTCGAACGATCAGTATGATGTGGCCAATTTGGGTGTGTCTAGAAACCGAAATTGGGAGTTAGACTACTTTAGCTATCAGGGAGAACAAAGTGTTATTGTACCCGTCAGTGCGTATTTCACAAAGTTGCATAATAAGATAACCGAAAAGTTTCCTGGCAAGCAGTATTCCCATACCAGATGCAACTGATGATGGAAAGCAAGTATTTGATTTTTGTACAAAGCGATAAACTATACGGAGTTTATTATTCATATGATGCCAAAAAAGACCAGTTCACAGAACTGTACCAATTTGATGCCTCAATTGAAAGAGGAAGATATGGCTGAAATGCGCCCGATAAGCTTTAAGAGTAGAGACGGATTGACAATACACGGATATATCACTCTTCCTAAAGCGGCATTACAGGGCCAAAAAGTTCCGGTAATCGTAAATCCTCACGGGGGCCCGCAAGGCATACGGGATAACTGGGGATTTAACCCTGAAGCGCAATTGTTTGCCAGCCGTGGATATGCCACCTTACAGGTAAACTTCAGGATCTCTGGTGGTTATGGCAAGGAATTTTTGGAGACCGGATTCAAGCAGATTGGGCGAAAAGCTATGGATGACGTAGAAGATGGTCTTAAATACGCAATTGATCAAGGTTGGGTTAACAAAGACAAGGCAGCAATCTATGGTGGAAGTCACGGTGGGTATGCTGTATTGAGAGGACTTACTAAGACTCCTGAGTTGTATGCATGTGGTGTTGATTATGTTGGCGTGTCTAACCTTTTTACTTTTATGAAGACTATCCCTCCTTACTGGAAACCTTATCTTAAAATCATTAAAGAGATCTGGTACGATGAAGATATTCCTGAAGAAAAAGCCATAATGGAAGAAGTTTCTCCGGTATATCAGATAGATAAGATTAAAAAGCCATTGTTTGTGGTACAGGGAGCAAACGACCCCAGGGTAAATATAGATGAGTCAGACCAGATCGTCAGCGCTTTGAGAGGAAAAGGGTATGATGTTCCTTATATGGTGAAGTATGATGAGGGCCATGGATTTGGGAAAGAGGAGAATTCACTGCATTTGTATAAGGCCATGATGGGTTTTTATGCCAAGCATCTGGGACAACAGGAAATTTCAAAACCCTTAAAAGATTAAGGGAAGGAATTCATACGTAGTTTGAAAAGGGAGCCTTCGGGCTCCTTTTTTGTTGATTGCTTTTTGAGGCGCAAAATGGATATGATCAAAGAGGATCTCTGTAACTGCCTTTCGTTGGAATGGGGTCCAGACCCCTCCCCAATTTAAGTTACTCCCATTCACTGCAATTTGCAAGCAACTATAAGCCAATTGTTAGCTATTATCTCACTATCCCACTTTCGACCTAATCAACCCCTCCTTAACCGCTTACTTCTATTTTTTTACCGTTGATCATAATACCGTTTATATGGCTGTTTTCTGGGCTTATCTTTGAGATATCAAAAATGAGATAGAAACCTTTTAAATTGAGCGTTATGATCGCACTGGCAAAAATAGTTATCGCATTGATCTTAAGTGTAATACTTTAAATTTTACAGTATGAAATCACATACCAAAACATTGAAGTTAACGGCTAAATCTTTTCTTGTGACCATCACTGTGGTTTTGGTCATGTTTATTCTAGGCTATTTTGCCGGTAAAGGACTTTATCATTTGTTCAATTGATCAAAAACCACTTTATAAATAAAGGGTATATTTGAACCTTTCCTGACTACGATATGCAATTATCAACCTCGAGAAGAAACCGCATTTTTTGGTTGCTCCAGTTTTTGGGCTGGGGATTCATCAACGTACTTCCCTTTTTTTTACTAAAGGACCTGAGCATTCAATATCTTATTTTTTCCTTTATAGCTGGGATGTTTATTGGTGTCTTTGCTACCTGGTTGCTCAGGATATATCTTAGAAAGAATATTTTGCTGGACACATTTGGACTGAAAGAAATAATTAAGGTTGGCGTCTCTACCTTAATAGCGGCGATTATTTACGGAGGCCTCAATTTTTTGTTTGGGCTTCTTTATGTAAAATTTGGTCCGGAACTTACAGAATTGGAATTAAAAATATATAAGGCCTATGATAGTTTTTGGGTCTTAATTTTTAATTCTCTGTTTATTATTTTCGTCTGGGTAGCCTGTTACCTGGTAATTAAACTCCTTTTAAAGTTTAATTCAGACAGGATAGAACGCCTGGAGTTAAACACTACTTTGAAGCAAGCCCAACTTAATACACTGAAGGGACAAATTAATCCACATTTCATGTTCAACAGTCTTAACAATATAAGAGGCCTTATGCTGGAAGATGTTGAAAAATCAAGAGATATGCTTACCAAACTTTCAGAAATGCTGAGGTATTCTTTGACGAAGAATGATGTCAATGCAATCGCTCTTGAGGAGGAGATAGAAATGGTGGAAAACTATATAGACCTATCAAAGATTCAATTTGAGGATAGGTTGCGATTTGTAAAAAATATTGATCCGAAGTCCTTAAGCGTACCCATCCCTCCCATGATCATTCAACTTTTGGTGGAGAATGCGGCCAAACATGGTATTTCTAACTTAAAAGAAGGCGGAACTATTTCGTTGGAAACCAAGCATAGAGAAGATCAACTGCTCATTGAGGTGCGCAATACGGGAAAGCTCAGGATAGACAAGAATTCAACCCAACTAGGGCTTAAAAACATTAGACAACGCCTTAGGTTACTATATGCCACTAGGGCTAATTTCTCCCTGGAAGAAGAAAATGGAGAAGTTATAGCATCTATCGAAATACCCCTCGAATGAACCAGATTACTGCAGTAATAGTTGAAGATTCACGTCTGGCCCGGAATGAGCTTAAAGAGCTCATTAAAGAACATGAAGAAATTAAATTGCTGGGCGAAGCAGAAAATGTTGATAAAGCTTTTGAGCTCATTCAGCAAACCCAACCAGCTCTTCTGTTCTTAGATATTAATATGCCCGAAAAAGATGGTTTTGAACTGCTTGAAATGCTTCCTGAAGTCCCAATTACTGTCTTTACCACGGCATTTGACGAATATGCAATTAAGTCTTTTGAGTACAATGCTCTTGATTATCTTTTAAAACCAATTAACGCCAAGCGTTTTGCGGTTGCCATGGATAAAGTTCGTTCTAAACTGGAGGACAAGGAAACCGAAAGAGGTAAAGAAGAAAGGTTAAGTGAGAAAAGCCAGATTTTCATTAAGGATGGAGAAAAATGCTGGCTGGTAAAGATTGAAGAAATAGCCCTATTTGAGATTGTCGGGAACTATACCAGAGTCTTTTTTAAGGAAGAAAAACCCCTACTTTATAAATCCTTGAATCAGGTGGAGGAGAAACTCCCTTTAGATAACTTTTTTAGGGCCAACAGACAGCAAATTATTAATGTCAACTACATTAAAGCGGTAGTGCCATGGTTCAATGGGAAGCTTAAACTAACACTTACAAACGGTGAGGAAGTAGAGGTGTCAAGAAGGCAATCCTATATTTTTAAGGATAAGATGAGTCTCTAGAAAAAAAAGAGCCCTTTTCAGAGCCCTTTTCAATATTTATTTGTTCGTAGCTAGCCAGCTAGTAAGCCTTGATATTTGTCTTTATATCCAAAAAGCACAAGTACGTTTAGTATAACCAATACTACCGCGCCTGCCATATCACCAGGGGCTAATGTAGCGTGAAAAAGTAAGGCATTTACCGATACACTCATCAAAATAAGGGCCATCAATGCACCGTATTTGTTGAAAATAAGTGCTATTCCTGCCACAATTTCTACTATTGCAACCAGAGATAAGGTCTGTGCACTTGCCAGGGCTCCAAAAAAGGCGCCGGCATCCCCGGTTGGGGCTTCCATAGGGATGAAATTAAAAAATTTGTTCAGCCCGAAGACCAGTACGAACAGGCCAAGGAGTATCCTTACGACCATAAAAACTTTAGAATTCATATTGACTTAGTTTAGTTGTTAATGTATTAAAATTACGCAAAAACCAACAATTTGGTAAAAGAATAGGCGTTTTATTCAGAAAATAGCATATTAATACACTGAAAATTTAGACTCCATTAAAGTGATATCTAAGCGCCCTATTTGAGAAACAAGTATTACAGATTAAGGAGACAAAAAGAATCACGACCAAGAGAACTAGTAAAACCTACAAAAAAGCATGCGACTTTTAGTATTTGTAGTATTTAGCCTTTTTAGCGCATTTATGTACGCCCAGGGTACATTGAAAATTGTAGATAAGCTAATTCTTGAAAAGGCATATGATGAAGCTGAGATGGAACTATTGAGTGCCTTAGACTCCTCCTCAGATCCTATGCTTAAGGATAAGCTTGGCGAGGTATATGGGTATCAGGCGAAATGGGATGCGGCCATAGATATCTATGCAGAGCTAACAGAGGCCAATACCCGCAATGCAGATTATTTTTTCAGGTATGGCGGCGTACTGGCGAAAAAAGCCCAAAATACTAATAAACTGGCCGCCCTAACACTGATCGGAAAGATAAAAAAGAGTTTCAAAAAGTCTGTTGAACTCAATCCGAATCATATAAAAGCACATTGGGCTCTGGTAGATCTTTATGTTTCTCTTCCAGGTATTGTGGGCGGAAGTAACAGCAAGGCTCAAAAATATGCTCAAAAATTGCAAGGATTATCTAAAATTGATGGCTATTTGGCCAGGGGTTATGTCTATGAATACGATGAACAGCCAGAACTGGCAAAAGAAATGTTCTTGAAAGCGCTAGATCTCGTGGACGAATTGTCTATCGTAAATAGCAACCAATTGCATTATCAGATCGGGAAGGTCTGTGGAGACTATAACCGTAAACTAGACTTGGGAATCAGACAGATGCGGTCATATATTGATAACTATACCGTTCTCGACGGAGTGCCACTTGAATGGGCCTATTTCAGGATGGCAAAACTCTATAGAAAAAAAGGTCAGAAAAACCAGGCCCTTGTATGGGCAAATAAAGCCCTGGCAATTAAAAAAGAGTTTAGACCTGCCTTAGAGGAAAAGAAAAAAATTCTGGACTTTAAAGCCTAGAGTGATTTTAACAAGCCCCCATCTATAGGAATTTTTGTTCCAGTAATATAGGCCGCCTGATCAGAGGATAAAAAGGCCACTAAATAGCCATATTCTTTAGGATCTCCAATTCTTTTTAAAGGTACCTGCGACTCCATATTAGCCCTAACCTCGTCGACTCCAACCCCCAGTTGCTCAGCTTTTTTACTATTTAGGTCAGAAATTCGCTCTGTATCAAAATACCCGGTTAAGATACTATTTACAGTTATTTTATATGCTGCAACATCTGTGGCAAGAGTTTTGGCCCAGGTGACAACGGCCGCCCTTATGCTATTAGACAGTGCGAGATAAGATAGGGGTTCCTGTATTGAGATGGAGGCGACGTTGATTATCCTGCCCCAGTTTTGGGAGATCATTTGCTTAAGTGCCAACTCTGTGGTAAAGACTACAGATTTAAACAAAACGTCAAAAGCCACCTGATAGTCTTCTACATGTTTCTCTAGACTACCTCCGGCTTCCGGGCCTTGGGTGTTATTCACCAATATATCAACACTATTGGTTTTAAAATAGGTAGTCATGACACTTTTATAGGCTTCAAAGTTGGAGAAATCAACAGAGAGGTACTGATGTTTTTGCCCTTGTGAAGTAGGTAAATTTTCTGCTAATGTCTTTAACTTGTCCCCGCTTCGGGCCATAAGTGTAACACTCGCTCCGCTGGCGGCAAGTTGTTCTGCAATCGCTTTCCCTATACCTCTGCTACTACCGCCAACAAGGGCTTTTTTCCCTTTTAATGAGATTTCCATACGTTATTTTCAATAATCAATAATCAATAATCAATAATCAATAATCAATAATCAATAATCAATTAGATCTACTTATACTCCTCCCTTACCGGGCTGAAGACATCTAATAATTTACAGGTTGTAAGCGCCTTTCCACCATGCTTAGTATGTGGCGGAATCACAACGAGGTCATTGGGGCGATAAACCTTCGTAATTCCGTTGACGGTAAACTCAAAAGTCCCTTCCAAGACCTGCATTATTTGCTCATTCATATGCGAATGTTCTGGAACAGTCGCACCTTTTTCCACATCCCAAAATGCCATAGTAACGTGCTGTGCATGAACCATTTTTCCGTGATATCCGGGCATGATTTCCTTAGAATCCAAATCGGCAAGCTTAACATCCATATGAACTGGTTTTAGCACGAAGATAAAAAGAATCTTATCTAGAATGAAGTAGTTTGCCCGCCATTATGCAATCCTTATCTTTACCCCATAAATAAGGCCTAAATGCAAATTCACTTTATTGCCATAGGAGGTAGTGCTATGCACAATCTGGCTCTGGCCCTTCACCATAAAAGTTATACGGTTACCGGAAGCGATGATGTCATATTTGAGCCATCTAAGGGCAGATTAGCAAAAGAAGGACTCTTACCCGAAAATTTTGGTTGGTTCCCGGAAAAAATCCATAAAGAGCTAGACGCGATTATTTTGGGAATGCATGCCAAACCTGATAATCCAGAACTACTAAAAGCTCAGGAACTAGGACTGCGAATCTACTCTTATCCTGAGTTTTTGTATGAGCAGTCTAAACATAAGACAAGGGTGGTAATTGGAGGTAGCCATGGAAAAACTACCATTACTTCTATGATTCTTCATGTGCTACAGTACCACGGGAAGGAGGTGGATTATATGGTAGGGGCACAGCTTGATGGTTTTGAAAGAATGGTACACCTTACTGAAGCCAATGACTTTATTGTACTTGAAGGAGATGAATACCTCTCATCACCCATAGACCGAAGACCGAAGTTTCACCTATATCAGCCCAATATTGCTCTGTTAAGCGGTATTGCCTGGGATCATATCAATGTTTTCCCGACGTATGAAAACTATGTGGCGCAATTTCAGGTTTTTGTGGATGGTATTGTTCAGGGCGGGAGCATTACCTACAATGAGGAAGACGATGAGGTAAAAAAGGTAGTGGAGACCTCGGTAAATACCATTCGGAAATTTCCGTACAGGACCCCAAAATATGAACTAAGGAATGGAAATACATTTTTAGAAACCCCTGAAGGTCTTTTGCCGGTTGAAGTGTTTGGAGAACACAACCTGAATAACCTGGCAGGGGCCAAATGGGTTTGTCAGCATATGGGCATAGACGAACAAGACTTTTATGAGGCTATCGGCAGTTTTAAAGGAGCTTCAAAGCGCCTGGAAAGAATTGCCGAGGGAAATTCAAGCCTGGCCTTTAAAGATTTTGCGCATTCACCCAGCAAGGTTTCAGCGACTACAAAAGCGGTAAAGGAACAGTACCAGGACAAAAGCTTGATCGCTTGTTTGGAGTTGCATACCTATAGCAGCTTGAATGCAGAGTTTCTTAAAGAATATTCCGGGGCTTTGAGAAGTGCGGATGTCGCTGCCGTTTTTTACTCTCCGGAGGCTGTTAAAATAAAAAGGCTTGAGGAGGTAAGCGAAGCGCAGATTGGGGAAGCTTTTGGACGCAAAGACCTAAATATTTATACAGACCCTGAAAGCTTTAGACGTTTTCTATTTGACCAGAACTTTGATAACACTGTATTGTTGCTTATGAGTTCTGGCAATTATGGCGGTCTTGACTTAGAAGGTATAAAAGGTTTAATTAAAGGGTATTGAGAGGGCACCTTTGTTCAGCATACAAGATTTATGGTTTTAGGTAATCAGTGATCGTTAGGTGAATTGCTGACTTTCAAACCCCAAACTGCCTAAGGTGATGGTCTAGATGTTTATATTGCATTTGCCCCCATTGATCGTGTGTAAAGTTTCCAAAACTGGGATGTGGTTCCCAGTGATTTTTGGTTTTATATTCATGAAAATCCCGTACCAACTGAAGTAATTTCTTTTTTTCTGTTTCAAAGTCCTTTTCTGTTTCTACCTTGTACTCCTTAACAGTTGGCAAATTGGGCTTCCAGAGCTTGTCATTATACATAGATGTTTTGAAACTTTTGAAAATCAATCTCATGATGGGGTTAGGTTTTTTTAACTTTTGTTTTCCCATGGCAAGGGCCAGTGGATTTTGACAGTGACTTAGCATTTGGGCTAACTCCATTTTCCCCCATATTCTCTCTACCTCAGGACCCAGTTGTGATATTCTATCAATCACTTCATTTAAGGTGTTTTCCTCAAATAATGACTTCATACTTTTCTTACCGATTTTGAGATCTTAATGTACAATAAAAATTTTAGTTGATTATCTTTAGACCATGCAAGAGAACGAAACTTCCTTCACCATAAAACACTGGTCTGACGATGACAAGCCTCGAGAGAAACTGTTGAGAAAAGGGCGTTCTATATTATCAGATGCAGAACTCATAGCGTTGCTAATAGGATCTGGGAGCCACAGTGAAAGCGCGGTTACCTTGTCAAAGAAAATACTGGCTTCGGTAAACAACAACTTGAACGATCTAGGTAAGCTTTCCGTGGGTCAGTTGATGCGATTCAAAGGAATTGGAAAGGCTAAAGCTATTGCGATAGCCGCGGCACTTGAGATTGGTAGACGAAGAAAGGGCGAAAACAACGGGAAAATTAGGAGGATAACCAGTAGTCACAGTGCCTTTCAGCTGTTATGTCCTATTCTTGGCGAATTACCCCACGAAGAGTTCTGGGTTGCTTATCTAAATAATTCGAACAGGCTGGTACATTTAGAGCAATTGAGTAAAGGAGGTATCACTGGGACCGTAGTAGATGTAAGATTGGTCATGAAGAATGCCTTAGAATATGGCGCGGTTGCCCTTTTGCTTGCGCACAATCATCCCTCAGGAACACTTGAACCCAGCAAAGCCGATAAGGAGATTACTCAAAAGTTAAAAGGAGCCTCTGATGCGATGGATATTAAAATTCTAGATCATTTGATTATTGCGGGTCAGCAGTACTTTAGTTTTGCCGATAACCAATTGCTCTAACAACATCTAAGTCTTCAATTGCCTATGCTGCTTATCTACACTCACAAAATTACTCCACGTTTCAGTTATACAATGAAACATATATTTAAGAGAATTTTAGGCATTGAGGTAGTCTATGCGACCAAAGTGGAGGACTTCATTAAACACAAGGGCCCTAAAATTACCTATACGAAGCAGCCCTTGCAAAACGAGTTCTTTGTTAGGAGTAATGATTTGCTTTTCGAACAGGGCGTAAACGATTTCGAGATCAATATGGAAGACTGGGAAGGCGTTCCCTGCTTTTTTCGTAGTGGAGAGCGCAGCAATTTACCTTTCGACATTTTTTCCGCTAGTTTTTATTTGTTAAGCCGGTATGAAGAATACTTGCCCCATATCAAGGATATTCATGGACGGTTTTCACCTTCGGAAAGTATTGCCAGTAAGAACGACTTTTTGGAGTTGCCAGTAGTCGATATTTGGGCCTACAAGCTACTTGAAAAACTCAAGGAGCGTTTTCCGGATTTAGTCCGAAAACGAAGGAAGTACAGCTATACTTCGGTTATCGATGTTACTACTTCACATTGCTTTGCGTATAGGGGATTAATTCGTGGCCTTGCGGGGTTTCTTTTAGATCTTTTGACATTTAAGCTAAGGAGAGTGGGGCAGCGGGTTATGGTTTGGTTCAATGCGAAGAAAGACCCTTATGACAACTTCTTTCCGCTGATTGAAATGCATAAAAGGCATACTGTTAAAAGCATGTTCTTTTTTCAATTTGCTGATTATTCTACCTATGACAAAAATGTTTCACCCAACAATAACAAATTCAGGCATTTAATCAAATCTGTGGCGGATTATAGTCAGGTTTCACTGGCAGCCTCCTACAGCTCCTTGCACGATAATGAACTCCTGGTAAAAGAAAAAAAACGACTGACAGATGTTATAAACAGACCTGTTAATTATTCACGCCTGCGTTATAACCGCGTAGATATTCCGGAAACCTACAGGGATTTGGTAGATGCCGAGTTTACAGACGACTATACTATGGGATATACCCATGTAGCTGGCTTTAGGGCTGGCACCTGTACGCCCTTTTATTTCTATGATTTGGCTTTAGAAGTAAAACAACCTATTAAAATACATCCTTTCGCAGTACACGATTACGCACTGATTAATTTAAAATCGGAAGAGGCAATTCTGGCAAAACTCGATAGTTTGTACCAGAGGGCAAAAGCAGTAAATGGAGATTTTATCACCATTTTTTCTAATGAATTAATAGGTGGAAACCAACGAATGAATTGGCTAGAACTCTATGATAAAGTGATTCAAAGGTATCATGTTTAACGCTATAGTTACCGATGTTTTTTTTGACCTGGACCACACGCTGTGGGATTTTGACAGGAACTCCGGCCTTACTTTTCAAAAAATACTCGCTGAGCATGAGGTTAAGGTTGATTTGAATGAATTTCTAAAAGCATATGCCCCTATCAATCAGGAGTATTGGAAGTTATATCGGGAAGAAAAGATAGCAAAGGCCGAGCTGAGGCATGCCCGCCTAAAAAAAACTTTTGATATCCTTAGTTACGATGTCTCTGAAGCACTGATTGACATCCTGGCCACTGAATATATACGGCATTTGTCTTCCTTTAATCATCTCTTTCCAAATACTGTGGAAATTTTAAATTACCTCAGGCCAAAGTATAGGTTACACATTATTACAAATGGCTTTAAGGAAGTTCAGGAAAAGAAGCTCAGAAATTCGAATATCATTGACTACTTTGATCAGATTGTAAATTCGGAAATGGCCGGTGTCAAAAAACCAAACCCTATCATTTTTGAACTAGCCTTGAAACGTGCAGGAATTAATGCTACAAATGCCCTGATGATAGGCGATAACATAGAAGCGGATGTCATGGGAGCCCTGGCTGTTGGGTTTCATACCCTGCATTTTAACCCGCATAATGATCAGAAGCACGAAGTTTGCCATATGATTCATGATCTTAGTGAAATAAAAACCTTTTTGTAGAGTTATATAAGGGATAACAATTTGCATCAATACCAGGCAAGATGGTTCCAACCTAAAACACCATTTTAAAAGGTATAATACAATGAGAGATTTCCTAAAATATCTTTTGGCAGGCTTTCTGCTTATAGGCTTTTCGCACTCTTGTGCTGAGAAACAAGACTTTAACCAATTCGACGATCTGGGCATTACACCAACGGTAGAAGCAAGCCTGGTTTATGTTGAATCTCCAGAGCGACTTATCAATCAAGTAGTAGGGGTTAATTTCTATACCCAAACCTTCAATTTTGATGCCTTTAGCGAGGACTTTGTGGCCGAAAGAGTTTTAGATGGAACAATAACATACGAGGTAGAAAATACTACAAGTAAAGAGCTGGATATAAATGTAGAGTTTTTAGATGATGCAGGGAACTCTTTGGATACTGAGAACTTTGCCATAAGTCCGGCGCCCACAGCAATATTAAGAAGAGAAATCACCTATGGAGGCGCTTCGGGGCGTAGTATAGATATCCTAAGGAATACCTCTGAAATAAGGGTAAGCGGTACAAATCTAGGTGACAACTCAAGCGTATCCTCACTTCCGGATCCTAAAATAATTTTACGCTCAAGTGCCCAATTAAGGATTCGCTTAAAATGAAAAAACTTAGCCTGTACTTAGTAGCCCTTCTCTTTGGAGGTACAATTTTGCGTGCACAGAATAAGCAATTACTTTACGATTTCAAGGAAATACCCCAATCGCTTATGGTGAACCCTGGGGTACAGGTATCGTATCAATGGTATGCAGGAATCCCTGCCCTTTCTGGAGTTTCACTACAGGCCGCGACCAGCGGACTTACAGTACATGATATTTTTGCGGATGACGGGATTGACATTAATCAAAAAGTGCGCGAACGGGCAGTCTTTGGCTTAAATACAAGAGACGAGATCAGCGGCACCTTCCAAATAGAGCTGCTAAGCGGAGGCTTTAGGGGAAAATATCGTCAGCAAGACTTTTACTCCTTTGGAATGTATTTGGAGGGGGATGCCATCAATTATTGGCCGAGAGACCTGGCTATTTTGGCATTTGAAGGGAATGCAGATATGCTAGACAGGCGCTTTGATCTGAGTCACCTTAAAACAAGGGGTGAATTGGTCAATGTATTTCATTTTGGCATAAATAGGGAAATGGACAAGAACCTAACTTTAGGGGCCAGAGCCAAACTCTATTCCGGAATATTCAATTTTCACAGCACTCAAAATGACGGCCGTTTTGTTACCCGCGAGGGGCAGAATAATCTACTGTCAAATACTATTGTATCCGATATGCGATTTCGTACCGCCGGCCTTAATGAATTTCGGCAGGCCCTGAGAGATGACAATGCCGATGAAGCCAGCGCAATTCGGGAGATATTAACCAGGAAAGCTCTTCTTGGCGGAGATTTAGGGCTGGGGGTTGACTTTGGATTTAGTTATAAGTTAAATGAGCAAACCGTGGTAACCGGGAGTGTTTTAGATCTGGGTTTTATCTATAATACCAAGGATGTAAGGACATTTACACTTAATGGTAGCGCTACAACAGAAGGTGTTGAAATCATATTTCCCGAGGCCCTGATAAACCCAAGTGCGGATTTTTGGCAGGATTTGGTCGACGAGATCGAGGCCCTGGTACCCTTCGAAGAGAATGATAAAGGTTATATTACATTTAGGCCAACAAAACTCTATGGATCTATTAGGTACGATTTTGGCAGGCCTAATTTAAACCAGGAAGATTGCAATTGTGATTACAGGGTCACCGGGCAGCAAAGAAGTACTATTGAATATACAAACACAGCAGGGGGACAAATTTATATCATTAACAGACCCCGCGGCCCGCAGGCTGCGCTAACCGCCTTCTATCAGCGAAGATTTGGTAGAGCACTCTCTTTAAAGGCCACCTACACTATTGACAAATTTACATTTACCAATGTAGGCCTGGGGATGAACCTACAGGCTGGGCCTGTGAATTTTTATGTCCTGGCAGATAACTTATTGGGTTATCAGAACATCCCCGACAGCCACTACGCTTCTTTTCAATTCGGATTAAATATCATATCTTGGGGCCGAAATTGAAAGAAGTACTTCATGAAAAAATTCCTGTTTTCCTTTGTCCTGGTTATTGCAATATGTAGCACTTCGAATGCTCAGCTGAATGAATATAAGTACATCGTTGTTCCCAAGAAGTTTCAAGAGTTCAATAATCAAAATCAGTATCAAACGAGCACTCTGATTAAGTACCTTTTTGCCCAGCAGGGCTTTACGGCAGTCTATGATGATCAACTACCACCTGATGCGGTGGCCAACAGATGCCTTGCACTTTTGACGCACCTACAGGATGATTCATCTTTATTTGCTACAAAAACTACCTTGATATTAAAAGATTGCCAAGGTGAGGAAGTCTTCGTTTCTGCTGAAGGAAGAAGCAAATCAAAGGAATATAAGGAAGCCTATAGCGAGGCCATCAAACAGGCTTTCCAGTCGTTTAGTGGGATTACGTATAATTATACGCCAGTGAAAAAAGAAGAAGGGCCTGTTACGGTGAGTTTTAAAGATGATGTAAAGACCTTAGATGAAGAAAAAATAGATAAAAAGCTTGTAGAACAGTTGGCCACGCCCCAGGAACAAAGCTATGATAACAAAACCCCCCAAGTTTCTGAAATAAAAAAGGAAATACGCGAGGAGAAGAATGAAGCTCAAGAAGCCATTTCAAAGAACGAATTCTGGTATGCCCAGGAAATACCCAATGGATTTCAGTTAGTAGACAGCACGCCCAAAATACGAATGAAAATATTCAAGACCTCCGTTTCTGATGTTTTTCTGGGTCAGGGTGATAAGGGAAATGGTATTGTATACCAAAAAAACGGTGTCTGGTTTTTTGAATACTATGAAGGCGGCGCACACAAGATAGAAGAGATCAAGATCAAATTCTAAAAGTCGTATTTGTCTTTCCAACGGTGTTTTAAAAAGTCTTTTAAGGCATCTTCTCGTTTATTTTTGCCCGGAGCATAAAAAGAAGTTCCTTTAATTTGATCTGGTAAAAATTCTTCATCAATGAAATTGCTCTGGTAGTCGTGAGCATATTTATAACCCTCACCGTATCCCAACTCTTTCATTAATTTGGTTGGGGCATTGCGCAAGGCCAGGGGTACTGCCAAATCTCCGGTTTCTCTAACCTTTTCCTGTGCTTTTTTTATCGCCATATAACTGGCGTTGCTTTTTGGAGAAGTAGCTAGATAAACGGTGCACTGGCTCAGTATTATTCTGGCTTCAGGGTATCCTATGGTAGTAACTGCCTGAAAGGTCGCATTAGCTATTACGAGGGCGGTTGGGTTTGCAAGCCCTATATCTTCAGAAGCTGAAATAAGCAATCGTCTTGCAATAAATTTTACATCCTCTCCACCCTCTATCATCCTTGCCAACCAGTAGACGGCCCCGTTGGGATCACTTCCACGGATAGACTTTATAAAGGCAGAAATAATGTCGTAGTGCTGTTCACCGGTTTTGTCATAGAGTACCGTATTTTTCTGTACCATATTCATCACCAAATCGTTGGTGATGCTAATTGTACCATCTTCCTGAGCATTGACAATAAGCTCAAAAATGTTAAGTAATTTTCTTCCATCGCCACCAGAAAGTCTAAATAATGCTTCAGTCTCTTTAAGCAGTATTTTTTTAGATTTCATAAGTTCATCATTGACCATTGCCCTTTTTAACAAGGCTTCCAGGTCTTCTTTCCCAAATGGATCTAAGGTGTATACCTGACACCGTGAAAGCAGTGCCGGAATTACTTCAAAACTGGGGTTTTCTGTAGTTGCACCAATCAGTGTTATCCAACCTTTTTCTACAGCACCCAGGAGTGAATCTTGTTGCGACTTGCTAAAACGATGAATCTCATCGATAAACAGGATTGGGTTTTTGGAGGTAAACAGGCCCCCGCTTTGTTTGGCCTTCTCTATAACTTCACGCACATCTTTTACCCCGCTACTGATGGCGCTTAGGGTATAAAAAGGGCGTTGACTCTCATTGGCTATAATATGAGCAAGTGTTGTCTTTCCCGTACCTGGAGGCCCCCAGAAAATTAGAGAAGGGATAAATCCTTTCTTTATTTGCGTTGTTAGAGAGCCCTCCTTACCAACTAAATGGTGCTGACTTACATAGTCTTCTAAAGTCTTGGGGCGAACCCTTTCTGCTAACGGCTCATTCATGATAATAAAAGTAAGAAATGCGATGAACTAATCTGAATATGATGACAATTTATCAGGTTTTCTGCTTATGGCGGACTAATTGCTGCAATAAATCGTAAATTCAATATATGTCCGAGGAGAACTATTTTCGATTTTCTAATAGGGTCTTGTTGCTTCCAATGGCGGCTGTCCTGTTGATTTGGACGGTGTTTTGGTTTGAAATACGTTTTCAGGTTAACCTGAATGAATACGGCATTTACCCAAGGACGCTGACAGGACTTAGAGGTATATTTTTCAGTCCGTTATTACACGGTTCTATTGAACATCTTTACAACAATACCTTACCAATACTTATTTTGAGTGGGGCGCTTGCCTTTTTTTATAGAAAAGTAGCGCTTTGGGTGATTGTTTTAGGAATTATATGCTCGGGCCTACTTACCTGGTTTATTGGAAGGCCCTCTTATCATATTGGCGCCAGCGGACTCATCTATGTACTTGCAAGTTTTATTTTTTTCAAGGGGGTCTTTACAAAACATTTCAGGCTTGTAGCACTATCAATGGTCGTCGTATTTTTGTATGGTAGCCTACTATGGTATATTTTCCCTATTAAAGATGATATTTCCTGGGAAGGGCATTTAGCAGGATTCATTACAGGGCTTTTTTTAGCAATTTTCTTAAAGACCAGGGTGCCTTCGTTGAAAAAGTATACCTGGGAAAAAGAGGATTACAGTGAGGACGACGACGAATTTTTAAAGCATTTTGATGAGGATGGTAATTTTATTGAACGCAAGGACGAACAACAAGAAGACCCGGACTCAGAGTTAAAGATCACGTACCACTATAAAAAGCGTAATGAAAATTCAGGGCTCTAAATGTGCGGATCGCTGCCTTAATACCTCATATAGAAAGACACCACAGGCCACAGAAACATTCAGGGATCCTATTTCGCCAAGTAGCGGAAGCTTTGCACGTTGATCTGCTAGCTTCAAAAGGGACTCTGACACTCCTTTATCTTCAGAACCCATAACAATGGCAATAGGTTGATCTAAATTAGTGGCATATGCAGAGTGTTTTGTTTTCTCGGTTGCGGCAATCACTGTGACTCCGGAAGACTGCAAATAAAAAACAGCATCTTTTAAATGATCAACCTTTGCAATAGGAACTTTGAAGACCGCTCCAGCCGAGGTTTTAACCGTATCAGGGGTAACAGGTGCCGAGCCGGTTTTAGGTATAATTATGGCATCCACTCCGCTGCATTCGGCAGTTCTGATTATTGCCCCGAAATTACGAACGTCAGACAATTGGTCTAATAATAGGAAAATGGGTTTTTCTTTTGACGTAATAATCGCTTCTGAAAGCTCTTCAAACTTAGCAAATGTGATAGGAGAGCTTTTGGCCACAACGCCTTGATGATTATTTTTTGTGAGTCGGTTCAATTTTTCAACCGGGACATAGGAAACTTGTATGCTCTTAGCTCTAAGTAGTGCCTCAAGTTCTTTGTAGAGTTCTCCACCAAGCCCTTTCTGAACAAAAACCTTGTCTATAGATTTCCCGGACTGAACCGCTTCTATCACCGCTCGAATACCATAAATTGGGTGGTCTTCTTTCATTGCTTAAAAATAGAATTTTAAAGAATGTAAACTTAGGATAAAGTATAAAAGTTAAGGAATGTGACACCGTTTTTAAGGTTTATCTTACAACCGGAATAAAAAGACCATAAAAATTTGATTTCCAGTTGATTCTCATTTGTAAATCTGGCCCTCTTAACTTATTTTTAGGAATTCTTTAACATTCTTTGAAGTTGTAGAGACAGACGACTATGAGGATATTACTTTTTCTATTTCTTCTAGTGTGGGTACCCAAGCTAGAAGCTCAGATATTATTTCAGGAAAATGCTTCATCTCTTGGTGCGGCGGCTACCTATGGTATCAGCAATTTGGGAGGTGGAGTTTCTTTTCACGATTTTGATGGTGATGGCTGGGATGACATTACCTTGGCTACAGGAAAGGAAATGGAGACCCTGTTTTTTAAAAATATCCGGGGGTATTTTGAGCAGGTAGACCTCGGTATCAATGATACTTTTGAAACCAAGCAGGTACTTTGGGTAGACTATGACAATGACGGCGATAAAGACTTCTTTGCAACAAGTATTACAGGCTTAAATAAGCTGTATGAAAACAATGGGAACATGACCTTTAAGGACGTGACAACCGGGTCTGGATTGTTCCTGGAGAACTTATACACCTATGGAGCGGCATTTGGTGATATAGACAATGATGGTGACCTGGATGTATTTCTGACTCATAGAGATGTAATAAGCAAGAACCAGCGAAACTACCTCTATCTATATGATGATGGTGTTTATTCGGATATTACAGAAGCTGCTGGCCTTAACTTGGAGAACGACTTATCGTTCTGTGCGTCTTTTTTCGACTATAACAACGATGGCTTTCAGGATATCTATGTCTCCAACGATAAGTATTTAAAAAGCAATAAATTATACCGGAATAGAGGGGATGGCACTTTTGAAGATGTTTCAGATTTTAGTGGTGCCGGAATGGCTATTGATGCCATGTCAACCACGATCGATGATTATAACAATGACGGCTGGCTAGATATCTATGTTACCAATACAACACTGGGTAATTATCATTTAAGGAATAATGGGGACGGTACATTTACCAATGTCGCCGAAGAATTGGGAACCGACTTTAAGAGTATTGCGTGGGGCGCGGTGTACCTGGATGCCGATAATGATACCGATTTGGATTTGTATGTTAGTGGTATGCTTGATGGTTCGGACCCTACAAGGCTTCCGTCTGCTTTCTATGAAAACAAAGAGGGGCTGTTCAGCATACCATCGGGAATAGGATTTGCCCAGGACAGGCGTACAAGTTTTAGCAATGCCATTGGCGATGTTGACAACGACGGTCTTCCAGATATTCTTGTTATGAATGATAGCGAGGATAACTTTCTTTGGCACAATCAAGGCATTTCGGAGAACAATTGGATCAAGGTGAGATTAAAAGGTACTCTAAGTAATCGCTCTGGTATAGGTAGTAAAATAGAAATTGGTATTGATGGTGATAAGCAGTATCGGTATACACTCTGTGGGGAAGGATATCTTGGGCAGAATTCCAGCTTCGAATTCTTTGGGCTCGGAAATGCGACAAGCGTAGACTATATCAGGGTAAGTTGGCTAAGTGGAGAAGAGGACTATATTGAGAATGTATCGGCCAATCGAAATTATGAAATTGAAGAGGGTAGTGGTGAAGCTATTGATCTCGAACTTGAAGAAGAATCTTTTCCGCCAGATGAGGAGCCAGGGGATGAAGAGGAGTCTAATTCTTCAGAAAACCTCGATAATGCAGACGCTGCTGATACTGCGTTTAATGAATCTGAAAACTGCATTAGCAACAAGGGTAAATTCTTTCCCAATCCGGCCATTAGTGGATTGAGCATGGCCTGTGCAGATTTTAATGGGGGAAGGATCAAGATCGAAATTTTTAGTATGCAGGGAAGAAAAGTAGACCTTCAGTATATTTCTGACTCCGATCCAAATGTTGATTTGACAACACTAGGTTCCGGGATCTACCTGCTTAAGATTTCAGAAGGGAAGAAAGTTTATTTTGAAAAAATAGTTCGTCTTTAGCGGCTAAAAGATTTAAAGGCCCAACGCCTCAATTTCCGGGGCGTCCTTGTTGTAGTGATATGCCCTCCAATAAAACCCGGGCGCACTAAATTTCCATACCACTTCGCCGGCTCTTGTAACCTCCCAAACCCCAAAATCTCCTTCGGTAATTAGTACATTCCCATTGGGAAGCTCTACTGCTCCTGAGACTTTTGGCGAATACAGTTCAGGATCTGTAAAACTCCAGGCTACTTCAGGTTCATTGTCTGTATTAGCCTCAAGCTTAAGAGGACTGGGTAGCTCTAATTCGTAAACAACAGATTGATCCAAACCGCTATCATTTCCATTGGCAAAGATCAAGAGGTTACCTTGTTTATCTCCGTCTAACAGGTTTGGAAAGTGATTATTAAAAAACCTTCTTTCGCCCATAGGATTGTTGTAAGCCCCAGGATTCCCAAAGCGATAGATGAGATCTCCGCCTTTTCCGAGGTTCCCTCCGGTATGAGATGTTGCCTCTTCGGTTGTGGTACTATGGTCTATAACCCAAACCTCGTGATAAAAGTTAATGCTAACAAAAATGAGATCATTTATAGCATCATAGGCAATGCCATTAGCATGCATAATATCTCCATTATCAATTGGTACGTAGTTAAGGTTGATTAACTCTGGATGATCTCCCACAACTCCAAAATTGTCTTTAGTGTCATCGTGGTCCTGGATGAGGTGATCCCAGGCATGCCATTCCCATACGATTTCGTCTGTAGCAGGGTTTACTTCGATCACAGATTCGGGATAAACATCGATCTCCAAACTAGAACCGGCCTGCTCTGCCACTTCCGCTGTACGTTTTTCCCAAACCAAAACAATGACATTACCGTTAGGAAGTAGTTCTGCATCGTGGTGCATTTCGGCATCTTCAGAAGAAAATTCAAAATCCCACTCAATATTACCGTCTTTATCGATGAATTGTAGTTTACCTCCCTGCCCTCCAAAGTTTATTTTGGGATCATCTACTTCCAGAGAAGCTAGTAATTTTCCATTCGGGAGTAAGAATACATCGTTGCCAATGTTACTACTTAGCGGCCATTCGTGAAGCCTTTCGGCCTGCTTATTCATTATATAAACACTGTTGGCCGATGCATCATTTATTAAAACGTAATTGTCATCCACCAAAGCCTCATTGAAAAATTCAACATCTCCAACAGGCTCTTCGGGCTCCTCGCCGTCCGGGTCGGGCATCATAACCGTATCATCATCCGGGTCTGGCATTCCCTCCTGATCAGGAGTATCCGCATCATTTGAACATGCCAATATGAGGAATAGAACCAAAAATGGTGATAATCTTCTAAAATTATGGTATAACTTTTTCATAGCGCCTAAGATCTACCAAGAAATTCACTATCCTAAGATAGCAAAATAATAAAAAGACTTCTGCCTAGCTATTTAGGTGCATAAAAATCTTTACAAGATCTGCCTCATTCTTAATATTGAGATTGTTTTCTTTCATGTACTGCTTTGTTGAAGCACGCAGTTCTTCTGGAAGAAGCTTCAATAACTGGCTATTCTTTAACTTAATTTCAGTAAGTCTTTTTCCCCCATCTTGTTCTAAATAATATTCAGTGAAGTGAGAGAACCTATCGGGAATATCTTTAACGAAGGAATTCTGAGCCTTTTGACCCTCGGTGTATTTTACGTTTATACGCTTGTACAAAACAAACTTTTCAGAAGCTTGCAAGGCAACAAGGTACCCATTAAGTGTACTGCCTTTCTTATCAACAAATGTCTTAAAAGACATAGGTTTTCCATCTACCAGAATGGCGATAGATTTGTCTTTTCCAAGTGCTCTTACAGCTTCATTATTCCCTTGGTTCTCTTTTATCTCTATTTCTTCATTATAAGCATTATAGCGATAAAAAATATCTTGTACCTCCTCGTCTTTATAGTAAAGCGTTGTAGGAGCAAAATTATTTGAAGTGTAAGGAGAACCACTAATACCTTCTAGCAATTCTTTCTGCTTGTGGTCAAAATCTATAGTTGCCATGGTATACCCTAAAAGTGGGCTACTACCGGCCAAGGCACCTGCTGAAGTTAATTTATTGGTCTGCCCGACATATTGAGAAAAAACGGTTGTAGAAAATACAAACCCAGCTATCAAAAAAACAATTTTTTTCATGTTCTAAAATTTTACTGCAAAGTAACAAATATTGCCCAGAAAGGGCTTAAAAATTAGACATTTATTCCATTTTAGCGGTTAAAATGACACCATTGTTTACAGTAGCCAGGAGATAGGTTTTGCCGTTATTTTCGATCAAACTAAGGTCTTTTACATTACCTTCTAAATACAGTCCGGTTTCTTCCGGGTCAAGCGGAACGTAACCTCCCTGCTTATCTGATAGCAGGACAAGCCCTGTAAAGGCATCGAGCCTAGGCGTTTCTACCTCGGTTTCATAGATATTACCGGCCAAAATGCAATCGTCAAAGCCATCTTTATTCAGATCTGTGATTTCTATAGCCAGGATGGGAAATTCCTGAGCCTTGGGCGGTAAAATAACTTTTTCGTACTTGCCATCACCTTTGTTTAGTAATAAAATTGATCTGAATTCTGTCACCTCTTTCCGGTAGGAATCCTTGAGCTTTTGACCATAAATATCGTCAAGTGAAGCGTTGGCAAACTCGGTATAAGTACCAAACTTTTCTTTGATGAAAGGCATTTGCTCTGAGGAACATTCCCTGCCTCTGACAGGTACATATTCTCCCTGATATTGTTTGCTGAGCACTATGTCATTGCTACCATTGTCATCAAAGTCTGACGCAAATATCTTAAAAGGCTTTTCTTTTGAAGCACTAAATTTCAGGTTAAGACCAACATTGCCAATAAGGTAGTCTTTTAAGCCGTCCTTGTTTGCATCTGTTTCTTTAACATCGAACCACCATCCCTTTTCTTCTTGTAAGGCCTCATTTTTTAGGAGCTCAAAAGATTTCCCTTTTTTGTTTTCAAAGAAACCAATACCTGTCCATTCACCAACGGCTACAATATCAGGCCAGCCATCATTGTTAAAATCAGATGAGATGAGCTTGTTTATTATTCCAAACTGGTCAAGTTCCGGAGCTTTTTGCTTTGTTACTTCAACCAATTGGCCATTTTGGTTCTCAAAAAGTTGTGAAGCCTGGTGCTTTGGATAATTTTTTGGGATGACCCTATTGCCTACCAGAATATCGGTATCCCCGTCCTTGTCGAAGTCTAGGGCAGTAACTGTTTTTCCATTTTTTGCGTACTGAGACAAAGCTGACATCTCTGACTTAGAAAACCGTCCGCCTCCTTCATTGATGTATAGGCGATCAGCATAAAAAGAGGAATATTCATCATATTGGTTTCCTCCACTTACAACGTAAAGATCCATATCACCATCCCCATCAAAATCAAAAAACAGAGCTTCCTGGTCTTCAAAATCTTTGTCTTTTTCAAAGACTTCGGAATGTAAGCGCTGAAAACCGTTCTTTTTTGCCTGAAATAGGGCTCCGGCCATACCAGAAGCACCCCCGACGTATAGGTCTTCCAGGCCATCATTGTTTATATCTCCTTTGCTGATAAAAGGTCCTAAAGAAGACTGCTTGTACGGCAGAAGTATTTCCGTATCAAAATCATCATAGGTGTTTTCCTTATGTCTATAATCTAAAGCCAGGTTTTTGGTAGCTTTGAATAAAGTAGGTTTTTTAGATTTCTTTCCTCCAGACGGTTTGGCATTTTTTATATCAAACTTAAGTGTGGTATTCACCGAAACATTATAACGTTCTTCTTCCAGGCCATTTAACCAGCGGACGCGAACGGTATCCACAACCTGGTGCTTCCCGAGTCCGAAGCTTAATTTTTGGTCATGAGATGAACGATAGCCTCTTACTCGCCTACTTTCCAGGAATTGCTCTTTACCAGCATACTTGATCTGAACCTTGGCAAATGGCTCAGAATTTTGACCACTTAGCGCTATTTTGAGATAATTTTTACCCGTCTTGTCGCTCACCGTATTTCTGTAGAGCATAGCAGTTTCGTCAATGTTGTTCACTACGAGATCTAGATCGCCATCGTTATCCAGGTCTCCTTGTGCCGCTCCATTTGAAAAAGTGAAATCAGAAAGGCCCCAGGATGAGGCTGAATTTTCAAACTGCATGCCTCCTTTATTTTCGTACAGGATGTTTGGCAGCTTTTCTGAAGGCATGTCGTAATACAGTTGTTTTTTTATTTCAATCGGCATGTTTTGCCCATACTGCCTTTGAGCACTGAATACTTTATTCTGAAGATCATTGTCAAGGGCGTAGCGGCGATATCCGTTTGTAATGTATATGTCTTTGTCTTCGTCTAAATCAAAATCGCTCATTAATACAGACCAACTCCAGTCAGTATTCGCTGTATTGGTCATTTGGGCGACATTATTAAACTTGTTATTACCGGTATTGAGTTGAAGGGAGTTATACATGTACTGATAATGATAATTCGCTTCATTCACGAGATAATTAAAACGGCTGGTATTCATAGAACGCATCAGCGTTTTTGATCTTTTATGATCTGATGATGCCATGTCCAGGACGAAAATGTCCTGACGGCTATCATTATTGATATCTGCGATATCAATGCCCATACCGTAGTAAGATATTTGTTTGGTATACGCTTTTATTTTATCGGAAAAAGTTCCGTTTTTATTATTTATGAAGAGGGCATCCGGCAAGTAATAATCACTGGCTATATAGATATCAAGCCAACCGTCCTCATTAATATCGCTTACAGCCAGGCCCAACCCAAAAATAGGACGTTGTATACCGGAAGCTTTTGTAATGTCTACGAATTTTCCATTGTCGTTCCTGTAGAGATGTGAAGAATTAAAATAAGGTGCCTCAGGATTTGCTTTGAGGAGTTTGGAAAAGCGTACCGGATCTACGCCATAATATTCATTTTCATTCATAACTACACAGTCCAGATCGCCATCATTATCCATATCAAAAAAGGTAGACTGGGTACTAATTCCAAAATCGGCAAGGCCATAAGCTTCGGCTTGTTCGCTAAACGTATTATTCTTTTGATTGATATAGAGAAGATTTTTACGCCTGAGACGCGGATTTGGACCACCCTGGGATACATAAATGTCCATCCATCCGTCATTATTGATATCTGCAAAGGTCACGCCATTTGACCAGATTTTATTTGCGTTTATACCGGCCGTTTCTGTAATGTCTTCAAACTGCAAATTCCCCTTATTGAGGTAAAGGCGGTTATCTACCTGATTTCCGCAAAAAAAGATGTCTAGAAGGCCATCGTTGTTAATATCCTCCAGGCCCACACCGGCCCCATTATAGAAATAATCAAAATTAAATAGGTTTTCGAGGGTGCCGAGGTTCTCTGTAAGGCTGTTCATAAATTCTATTCCACTTAGAGAATCATCCACCTTTTCAAATATTTTGGTGATTTCTTTGCGATCATCTGAAGTGGTAGGAGTCGATCCAGAATGCTCCCTTTTTGTCTCACAGCAAAGGACCAATACAAGTGCAAACACGAGTACGTATATGTATTTAGATTTATGGTAGTGCATGCAAAAAATGAAGTTTTGCTAAGGTTTTGAAATGCTTTTGATTTTAGATGAATTAGCTACTTTAAGGTCTTGCTAAAGTAAAAAAATACTTCGAGCTAGTATTTTATTTAACGCAGCGTGTAAAATTTGTATTGGGGATATTTTGAAATTATAGCTATAAAAAACGGCTCAAACACAAGTTTGAGCCGTTTTAAATAGTATTGGCTGAGCCAGATCAAGGAAATTTATAGTCCAAGATCCACACAGAAATCTAGCAGTTCTACGCCTGCTGAAGGTTCTGGGCCTAAATCCAAAATGGTATTTCCGTTGGCAGAAGTGATCTGAAAGGTAATTTCGGAATCCCAATCTCCAGAATTGAAGATAATGGAAATCGCTTCCGCACCGTCTGCAACTTCTAATGTCTCACTAGAATCTGTAGCTTCAGCATCATCTACAAGGAAATTAAAAACTTCCCCATCTATTGTGATATCAATAGATGCACCATTCCAGCCATCACCATAAGAATCTTGCATGGCAATAGTCCATGTTCCTACAGATGGAGCTTGAGGTGGGCAAACCACTATAGGCACATATAAGAATGGAGAACTGAAATAAGAACCGGTTATGGTTCCGGAGTTGTCATCGTTAGAAAATCTTCGGCCATCGCTAAGTACCAATTCGAAACGAACTGTGAACTGATCGCCACCTGTGACGAAAATGTCTGAAGCCTGAAGGCCAACTGCACTTAGCATTTCGGCAAGCCCTATAGAGTAGTTTACTCTTGGAAGGCCAAATTCTCCGGTAGTGAATGAAGAACTGCTTAAGGTTTCAACAAGAGATTCATCAACATCGAGGTCCGGGTCACCATCTTCAACGGTATTGTCCCTAAAGCCAATAAATACTTCAATGGCGTCTACCAATGTTCCGTTTTCCTGGTCCTGAATTTCCATTTCTATGTCGAAGGAATAATCCATATTTCCAATGGCTATTTCATTGGTTGTCCAATCAATAGTCCTTAAAATCGCACCTCGCTCTACATCACCCTGAATTTGATCAAATACCTGATCTCCTTCATCGCAGGGCCGCGAAAACTAACACCATCACGGCGAGAGCCTTACTAAAATAATTGTTTACAAATGTTTTCATAGTTCTTCTTTTTATTAATTAGCAGATGGGAATGTTGGACTAGCAGGGTTCGTATCCCAAAATACTTGCGTCGCTAAATCGGACCGTTGCGTCAGATTTGGATTGGTGATCACCTCGTTTTGAGGGTACAAGAAAGTTCTTGGAAACGCTCCTGGGTTTAGTTCCCAGTTAGGCACTAAGGTATTTGGGAAACCAGTGCTTCTATAGAAATTATAGGCCTCTGTAGCACCACCAAACAAAGTCTTGAAGTACTCTTCTCCTAAAACATTCATTTGAGTCTCGTTATCTCCTCCGTCAAATTCTGCAATCTTACCATCTATGTATGCGGTAACGTCTGCGGCAGTTGGCACTAATGAAGATGCCAAAGATGCAGAGGTAATTGCTCCGGTAGCAGAATCGAAAGTACTGTCATCCAAAAGAGCCCCTCCTATAAAGTTTGGATCCTGGAAAGACTGTACTTTTGCAATTGATTTCTCAAGGCCACTTCTGATAAAACCAGATGCCGCTGGAGCATCTCCGGCTGCCATGGCCATTTGAGCTCGCCAGAATTCTACATAAGAAGACAGGATAATAGGCTCAATACCTACACCACCTGCACCTAGACCCAGGTTTACACCGTCATCGGCAGCATCCAACTCGAAATCAAATGTACCATCGCCCTGGTCTTCTATAGATCCGTTTCTGAAAAGATCGCCATCGAATTTACCTCCGGCAGGATAAACACCTACAGCAACTCTTGTAAAGTTGTCTGGAGGAGTACCTTCGTCATTACCATGTGTTCTACCCCAGTACCCTAGTTCTACACTACAGTAGGTAAAGCCTCCGTCCTGGAAATGCTGTGGAGGTACAACCAGTGAACATGCTAATGTCTCTTCATCTGGGTCAGCATCTGCTCCTGGAGTTTCGCCAACCTGACGGTAGAAATAGTAACGTATTCTAGGATCATTATCGTCTAACATGGTTTCCATCAACCAGTTAGACTGGTAAATGTTGGCTCCACTGGTGGTATAATCAGCAGCGTAATCTGGATGCCTGGTATCGGGCTGTAATTCGCTGGCACCGAATTGGAATTCAAAATCGTCTTCTGCTTCGGTAATATAATTTCCACCTGCGATAACCGAGTTAAAATTAGCGGCATCACCTGTGGTAACATAAGCTTTTAATCGAATGGTATTGACCAGCTTAAGCCACAGATCAGAATCCCCACCATAGAAAAGGTCTGTAGCGCCTAAAGTTGCGGGGTCTGTATTGAATAAAGCTTCTGCTTCAGAAAGAAGCCCTAAAGCCTCATTATAAACAGATGGTCCATCATCTAAAAGTGGAGCAGAAAATTCCTCAGGGTTACTGGCCTCAGAGAATGCGGCCTCACCAAGATAATCAACCAGCAGCATCAACATATGTGCCTGTAGTGTCTTTCCAACAGCAATGTGGAATGAGTAATCTACTTCTGTAGCTTCATTAATGCTAATAAGGTTGTTGATGTTGGTAAACATACCTACCTGCACTGTAGTAGTAGGGCCTATTTGTGTAAAGCCACTACTATAAGTTCTAGACCATATCCCGTCAAAGGTAGATCCAGGGTAGTTGTTAAAATAATCCCTTCCGAACATATAGTCGATACGGGTTAATTCGGCACCGCGGTCACTAATAACAGTCATGTTAGAAGCGTACGCCAGCTGAATGGAGTTCAAAAGCAGATTAGGATCTGCCTGATTCGAAGCCAAGTCGTTCGGACTCACTCTTTGGTCCAAGTCAGTTGTCTCACAGGCGTTGAAAAGGCCGCCTGCAAGAAAAACAACTGCAATATATTTTAATACTCGTTTCATAATTTCGTATATCATTAACAATTTTTATTAGAAAGTTGCTCTTAAGCTAACTCCATATCTTCTTGCACTTGGGCCGTTGATAAAGTCGAACCCTCTACCGTTACCGATACCTACACCTTGTACGTTTGGAATCGAAATTAGCTCCATCTGGTATGTTGTAAGCATCATACCATAGGTTGAAGCCTTGAGCAGTAATGCTAAGAGATCCGAAAGGTGTTTTAATCCAACCACTTAGATGGGAAGGTATACCCTATAGAAACTTCTTGCAGTCTAATTACAGAAGCGTCGTAAATTCTCGTTTCTGTAGGTCCAAACAACAAGTTAGAGAAGAAGTAAGTGGAGTTGTTTAACTGAATATTGTTAGTTTCTCCAGTACTTTGTCTTACACCTGGTAAAATGTAAGTGTTCAAACGATCTTGTGTTTCAACAATAAGACCCTACCTAAGAGCACTGCAACAGTACTTGATAGAATGTCTCCACCTTTTACGTGATTGATCTGGAAACCAAGATTCCAATTCTTATAACGCAACGTGTTAATGAAGTTCATTGTATAATCTGGAATAGCATCACCAACGATTGGCACATTGCCATCATTGTCTTGTTCTGCTACCACATAACTACCACCATCATTGATTAAGAAGTTACCCGCATCATCACGAGCAATCGCGGTTCCTACGATAGAACCAAGTGACTCTCCTTCAATGGCCGCGTTAGAACCTCTGAACAATCCACCACCAACAGCTAAACTACCCGCATAAGCGATGAAATCTTGTTCCTGTTCTGTTACAACCTCATTATTGGTAAAGAAGTTAACTCTTGAATTCCAGGAGAAGTTCTCTCCCTTGAGATGTCTACCCCCAAATCAGCTTCGAAACCGTCATTCTTGATTTCACCAACATTACTTTGGGTAAATGAAAACCCTGTGGATGGTGAAAGCGGTTCTCTAACGATAAGGTCGTTAGTTCTTCTGTCAAAGTAAGTTACATCAAGAGAAATTCTGCTATTCCAAAGTCTTGTCTCCAGACCAACTTCCAACTCTTCAAGCAACTCCGGCTTTAAGTCGGGGTTTGCTCTAAAGTTATCTACTTGGTTCGTAGTAAGGCTTCCGTCATCCAGAAAAACCTGAGTATTCTGCTGTACAACGTTAATTGTAGGATATCCTGTTGGGAAGGTTGCAGAAGTACCGTAACTGGCTCTTAAACTTTAAGAAGTTAATTCCGTTTTGCGACTGTAAACCATCAAAGGCTGCAGTGGGCAAGAAAGATAAACTAACTCCGGGATACGTCTTACTGTTATTCTCTGTAGTAAGGTTAGAAACCCAGTCTGTCCTGGCAGATACGTTTAAGAAAAGCATATTGTCATAATCCAGGGTAGCCTGTCCAAGAATACCAACGATATTTCTCTTTTGAGAGAACTGGATTGGCGACTGATTTTGATAATTAAAGTGTCTTTTGATACCAAAAACGATCTGACCAGTACTTGCTGTACCTTGCTGATCAAAGAAATCCTGTCTTGAAGTAGCACCTGCCGTAAAAGTAAGTCCTAGCTTTTCAGAAAGATCATAATTACCATTTAATGACAAGAAGTGCTCCCAAATGGTATTGTTGTTGTCAAAAGTGTTCAAGAAAGCCAAAGATGGCCGATCGTTGAACCGTTAACCCCTCCTTTGTTAGATGAAGCTTAACGTATTGCGTCTCGTTGTAGAAATCCATACCTGTTCTCACGATACGTTACGATTTAGGTTGTCACTAATATCATAAGTTAACTGATGCATTCCAGAAGAAACGATTGGTTAAGCTGACGTTATTGCTGATATTCTTGGCTCAATCCATCTAGGGTTGATAATATCATTACCATTTCTATAGTAGACACTTGAGTTGTCGATTGGATTTTCAAATGGCAAGACCAAGTTTAGATCGATACTGCGGGGTGTAAAGAATATGTTACGCAAATAACCGAAAGCCCTTCTGTACCATTACCTCTACTCGCTGCAATTGGAGGCGAAGTGTAATCTGATCCTGGCATAGTTCATTGTTCCGCTAATGGTGAACTTATTTGAAAGTCTTGATCTACCACCTATTGATAAGTTAGCTCTGTTCAATGAGTTACCTGGAGTAAAACCTTCATCTTTCAGATATCCGAGGTTGGCATTAAAAGTAGTGCTGCCATCCGCAGTACCGCCTGCAACATTTATATTGGTGTTCGTTGCAAAACCAGGTCGAAAGAATTCATCAACAGAATCATAAGGTTGCCATGGGTATCTGGCTCCTTGTAACTCAGGAAATCCTTGTCTGGTAAATGCAACCGCCGTACTTGAATATGGGTGTTCTAAGGTACCGTTGTCATCAATGGCTGGCTGGTTGCCCCATCCTGCGGTTCCATCTCTATCAAAGCTTGGCCCCCAATTACTAAAGAACCATCCGAAAGATTGGTCAAACCCATTACCGAACTTATCCTGGTAATCTGGAATAGAAGCCATTTCTACTGAGAAAAATGACTGGCTAACTGTAATTTCGGTTTTCTTTGCTCCTCCCGTAGCGGCTCCCGCTTTGGTTGTTACCAGGATCACCCCGTTCTTTCCTTGTGTACCGTAAAGGGTTGCTGCTGCAAGACCTTTAAGTACTTCAACACTTTCGATGTTGTTTGGATCTAGATCCAGGAAACGAGAAGAACCGGTATTACCATTAATAAAACTTGCACCCTGACCGTTGGTCGCACCTGTTGGGTTAGTATCATTACTAAATGGCACCCCATCAACGATAAATAAGGCCTGGTTACTTCCACTGAAAGAACTCAAACCTCGAATGGTAACGTTGGTACCTGATCCAGATGCACCTCCGGCAGCCGTAATCTGTACCCCTGCTGCTTTACCAGCAAGTACCCTGGCAACATCTCCTTCTGTTCGATCTTGAAGCTGTTCAGAGCCTACGGAAGTTACGGCATATCCAAGAGCTTTCTTTTCCCTCTTAATACCCTGAGCGGTTACCACTACCTCTTCTAGGGCTTCCGCATCTTCCTCCATTTGTACATTAATGGTATCAGAGTCTCCGATCGGTCTTCGAACATCTCTTTGCCCAATATAAGAGAAGAGTAGGGTTTGGCCTACACTTCCTTGAATTGAGTAATTACCATCGAAATCGGTCTGTGTACCATTAGTAGTACCTTCAACGACAATGTTAACACCAGGAAGCGGTAGACCATCCTGATCCGTCACCGTACCTGAAATCGTCTTGTCTTGCGCATAGGATAAATGCACAAAAAACGCCAATAATAGCGTTAAGATTCCATTTAAATTTGTTCTCATTTTTTAATTATTTGAATTAGCTAATTGCGAAAATCATAATTTCATGTTAATAATCCAAACTTATTTTAATAAAACTTTAAGAAGTTGTTAGGGATATAAAACAATTCGCGAAGCATTTGTTAGGATTAAAACCGTTCTATCTGTTAAAAAAATCGTAATCCCTTGAAATATTGAAGCTTCTTTTGAGGATTTTTAAGCGCCAGAGGTTTTTTTTTTAGAAAATTTATAAAGAATGGCTTTGTTTGAATTTGCGACAAGGCCATTTATTCCATCTTAATTTTAACATTTCGAGGGGTCAAAATTAAGAGCTCAATTCATAGTATTTTTCGGTCATTTTTGTCTCATATTTTATCTTAAAACAAGCTAGAGAGTTTTAGTATTCCGCAGAGCGATTTCGGATCTAAAAGTAGCTTTAAAACACCCTTAAAAAAGTAAGATTCCACTTGCTTTTTTTTAGAATTTGTAAAACGCTTTAAATGAAGCATTAAGCCGATACCTATTACTATATAATTGAAGATCTTGAGACGGGTAAATTATGCTTTGAAAAGAGGGATAAAAAAAATCCCTAAAATTAATTCGGAACCATTTGAATTATAACGAATAATTAGTACATTTGCCAGCCCTTAAAAGAGGGTAGTATTTATACATATAAAATAGTATGCCAACAATTTCACAATTAGTACGAAAAGGAAGGGCCACAATTACTAAGAAGAGTAAATCGGCTGCTTTAGATTCGTGTCCCAGAGACGGGGGGTTTGTACGCGTGTATACACCACAACACCGAAGAAGCCTAACTCAGCTATGCGAAAGGTAGCCAGGGTAAGGTTGACGAACGGGAAAGAGGTCAACGCGTATATCCCTGGAGAAGGACACAATCTGCAAGAGCACTCGATAGTATTGGTAAGAGGCGGAAGGGTGAAAGATTTGCCAGGTGTTAGATATCATATTGTTCGAGGAGCGCTTGATACAGCAGGTGTAGCCGGGAGAACACAACGAAGGTCTAAGTACGGTGCTAAACGCCCTAAAAAGTAATCTTAATTATTTAAGAAGAAAAGATGAGAAAAAGACAGGCAAAGAAAAGGCCATTATTACCAGATCCAAGGTTTAATGATCAGCTGGTTACAAGGTTTGTAAACATGTTGATGTGGGACGGTAAGAAATCGGTTGCTTTCAAAATATTTTACGATGCTATAGATATCGTAGAAGAAAAGAAAACAGATGAAGAAAAGTCTGGTTTAGAGTTGTGGAAAGATGCGCTTTCTAACGTGATGCCTCATGTAGAGGTGCGAAGTAGAAGAGTAGGTGGGGCAACTTTTCAGATTCCAATGCAAATAAGACCAGATCGTAAGATTTCTACAGCGATGAAATGGTTAATCAGTTTTGCACGTAAGCGAAATGAAAAATCAATGGCTCAGAAGTTGGCGGCAGAAGTTTTGGCAGCTTCAAAAGAAGAGGGTGCGGCTGTAAAGAAAAGGGTAGATACTCATAAGATGGCCGAAGCAAATAAAGCATTTTCCCACTTTAGATTTTAATTTAGAAATGGCAAGAGACTTAAAATATACTAGAAATATTGGTATTGCGGCACATATTGATGCCGGAAAGACTACTACTACAGAACGTATTCTTTACTATACCGGTGTAAGCCATAAAATTGGAGAGGTTCATGACGGAGCGGCAACCATGGACTGGATGGAGCAAGAGCAGGAACGAGGAATTACCATTACTTCCGCTGCTACCACCTGTACCTGGAATTTTCCTACTGAAAATGGAAAACCAACGGCTGATGCCAGAATCTGAACCCTACCACTTTAATATTATAGATACTCCCAGGTCACGTAGATTTTACCGTTGAAGTAAATCAGGTCTTTCACGTGTTCTTAGATGGATTGGTATTCCTTTTTAGTGCGGTTGACGGTGTTGAGCCACAATCGGAAACGAATTGGAGGCTTGCTGATAACTATAAGGTGCCTACGCATCGGTTTTGTCAACATAAGATGGACCGTCAGGGTTCTAACTTCCTTATGCCGTTTGTAAGCAAGTCAGAGAGATGTTGGGTTCCAATGCTGTACCTATTGTATTGCCAATCGGTGACGAAGCTGATTTTAAAGGTATCGTTGACCTTGGCAAAGAACAGAGCCATTGTATGGCATGAGGAGGGCTATCGGCTCTACCTTTGATGTTGTTGATATTCCTGAAGAAATGAAGGCTGAAGTTAAGGAGTATAGAGCTGCTTTGATTGAGGCTGTTGCGGAATACGATGAGGAGTTAATGGAGAAAGTTCTTCGAAGATGAAGAATCTATTACCGAAGAAGAAGTGCACGCTGCTTTGCGGGCCGCGGTTATGGATAGGAGCTATCATTCCGATGATTTGTGGTTCTTCTTTTAAAAATAAAGGGTGTACAGTTTCTTGTTGGATGCAGTATGTAGATACCTGCCTTCTCCAATAGATAAGGATGCGATTGTGGGTGTAGATCCTAAATACAGGTGCTGAAATCATCTAGAAAGCCAGATGTTAAGGAGCCTTTTTCTGCATTGGCATTCAAAATTGCTACGGATCCTTTCGTTGGTCGTTTGGCATTCTTCAGAACATACTCTGGCCGTTTAGATGCTGGTTCGTACATCTTGAACAATCGTTCAGGTAAGAAAGAACGTATTTCACGTATCTATCAGATGCATTCTAATAAGCAAAATGCGGTATCGATTACTATCGAAGCTGGAGATATTGGAGCAGCTGTAGGATTCAAGGATATTAAGACTGGTGATACCATGTCTGACTGAAAAGCACCCAATTATTCTTGGAGAGCATGGACTTCCCTGATCCCGTTATTGGTATTGCTGTTGAACCTAAGACTAAAGGCAGATGTTGATAAATTAGGTATGGCTTTGGCCAAATTGGCTGAAGAAGATCCTACTTTCCAGGTAAAGACTGATGAAGCGTCAGGGTCAAACCATCATTTCAGGTATGGGAGAGCTTCACTTAGATATTATTGTTGATCGTTTCAAGACGAGAGTTCAAAGTTGAAGTTAACCAGGGTCAACCCCAGGTTGAGTACAAAGAAGCGCTTACCAGGAGTGCAGATCACAGAGAGGTTTATAAAAAACAAACCGGTGGTCGTGGTAAATTCGCAGATATTGTGTTTACCATGGAACCTGCAGAAGATAAAGAAAAGGCCGGATTAGAGTTCGTCAATCAGATAAAAGGGGGTAATATTCCTAGAGAATATATTCCATCGGTTGAAAAAGGCTTTAAGGAAGCCATGAAAAATGGACCATTGGCTGGTTTTGAAATGGATAGCATGAAAATTACGCTAAAGGATGGATCTTTCCACCCTGTAGATTCTGATTCGCTTTCTTTTGAACTAGCAGCCAAACTAGGTTACAAGGAGGCCGCTAAAGCAGCCAAGGCTGTATTGATGGAGCCTATCATGAAGCTCGAGGTGCTTACTCCAGAGGAAAATATGGGTGACATTGTCGGAGATTTGAACCGAAGGAGAGGTCAGGTGAACAATATGGATGACAGAGCGGGCTCAAAGGTGATCAAGGCAGAAGTGCCATTATCCGAAATGTTTGGGTATGTTACAGCATTGCGTACACTTTCTTCAGGTAGAGCCACATCAACAATGGAGTTTTCGCACTATGCCGAAACGCCAAGCAATATTGCCGAAGAAGTTGTAAAAGCCACTAAAGGAGTAACCGCTTAAATTGTAGGGAAATGAGTCAGAAAATCAGAATAAAACTAAAATCTTACGATCATAACCTGGTGGATAAATCAGCTGAGAAAATCGTAAAGACGGTGAAAACCACCGGAGCGGTAGTTACAGGGCCAATCCCTCTTCCTACGCACAAGAAGATTTTTACGGTATTGCGTTCACCACACGTGAATAAGAAATCTAGAGAACAGTTTCAATTGAGCTCTTACAAGAGGTTGCTCGATATTTACAGTTCTTCATCTAAAACCATTGATGCGCTTATGAAGTTAGAACTTCCAAGCGGTGTTGAGGTTGAGATAAAAGTATAAGTCGGGATTCAGAATTCGAAATTCAGAGTTTCGAAAGACATGTCCGGAGCGTTTCGCGAAGGAAAAACGGTAACAAAAATAAATTCGGGGTCGAATTATTTTTGACCCTGTTTTTTTTGTCAAGAATTAAGAATAGTATAATTAATAATCAATAATTAAGTATGTCTGGGTTAATAGGAAAAAAAGTAGGTATGACCAGCATTTTTGATGACAACGGGAAAAACATTCCGTGTACGGTTATCGAAGCTGGGCCATGCATAGTTACCCAAGTCAGAACCGAAGAGGTAGACGGGTACAATGCCCTTCAACTTGGTTTCGATGACAAGGCAGAAAAGCGTGCAAACCAGGCCGAAATGGGTCATGTTAAAAAGGCAGGCACTTCTCCCAAAAAGAAAGTCGTTGAGTTCCGGGATTTTGAAGGTGAACACAAATTAGGTGATACCATAGGGGTAGATCTATTTGAAGAAGGAGAGTTCGTAGACGTTTCTGCGACTTCCAAGGGAAAAGGATTTCAAGGTGTGGTTAAGCGACACGGGTTTGCCGGAGTCGGACAGGCCACTCACGGGCAGCATAACAGATTAAGGGCTCCTGGTTCTATTGGAGCTGCCTCCTATCCCGCAAGAGTCTTTAAAGGAATGAAGATGGCAGGAAGAATGGGTGGTGGAAAAGTAACCGTTCAAAACCTTCGGGTTTTAAAGGTTGTTCCGGAGAAAAACCTGATCGTAGTAAAGGGTTGTGTTCCCGGTCATAAAAACGCCTACATAACTATCGAGAAATAGAAATCATGAAGGTAGCAGTTTTAGATATTAAAGGAAAAGAAACAGGTAGAAAGGTAGACCTTTCTGATGCTGTTTATAAAATAGAGCCTAACAATCACGCGATTTATCTTGATGTAAAGCAGTACATGGCGCATCAGCGTCAGGGAACGCATAAAACCAAGGAAAGAGCCGAGATCGTAGGAAGTACCAGAAAGATCAAAAAGCAAAAAGGAACCGGAACGGCAAGGGCGGGAAGCATTAAATCTCCAATCTTTAGAGGCGGAGGTAGAATCTTTGGTCCAAGGCCAAAAGACTACACGCAGAAACTCAATAAAAATGTGAAGCGTTTAGCCCGAAAATCTGCCTTGAGTCTCAAGAAAAAAGAGAACGCGATTTTGGTCGTGGAGGACTTTAATTTTGACGCTCCGAAGACGAAAGATTTTAAAGAGGTTTTGAAGTCACTCGGATTGGAAAACAAAAAGTCTTTGTTTGTGTTGGGCGATTCAAATAATAACGTATATTTGTCGTCGCGTAATTTGAAAGGTCCTGAAGTTGTAACTAACTCAGAATTAAGTACTTACAAAATACTAAATGCTAGTAGTATTGTGCTTATGGAGGGTTCCTTGGAAGGAATAGAATCGAACTTAAATAGTTAGGGAAATCATGAGTGTGTTGATAAAACCCATCATTACAGAAAAAATGACATCGGATAGCGAGCTCTACAACCGCTATGGCTTCATCGTAGATCCTGGTGCAAACAAATTGCAGATTAAGGATGCTGTTGAGGCTACTTACGGTGTTTCTGTGAAGAAAGTGAGAACTATGAATTACGGTCCTTCCCGAAGAACAAGATATACCAAAACCGGTATACAGCACGGGAAGACAAGCGGATTTAAGAAGGCCATCGTTGATGTTGAAGAAGGCGATATTATTGATTTTTACAGTAATCTATAAAGACATACAATGTCAGTTAGAAAATTAAAACCAATCACTCCTGGACAGCGTTTTAAAGTAGGTAAACGGATTTGACGCGATTACTGCTGATAAGCCGGAGAAAAGCTTGCTTGCTCCGTTAAAAAAGTCGGGAGGTAGAAACAGTCAAGGAAAAATGACTATGCGCCATAGAGGTGGTGGTCATAAAAGAAGGTACCGTATTATTGATTTTAAGCGAGATAAGCAAGATGTTGCTGCCGAAGTTAAATCTATCCAATACGACCCTAACAGAACGGCATTCATTGCTTTGGTGGAATACAAAGATGGAGAGAAGCGATACATTGTAGCCCAAAACGGATTACAGGTAGGTCAGAAAGTATCTTCTGGAGCAGGTGTTGCCCCAGAGATAGGGAATGCTCTTCCACTCAAAGAAATTCCTTTAGGAACAATTATTTCATGCATCGAATTGCGTCCTGGACAAGGAGCTGTTATGGCTAGAAGCGCAGGAGCTTTCGCGCAATTGATGGCGAGAGAAGGGAAATACGCTACGGTAAAACTTCCTTCGGGTGAAACCCGGTTAGTTTTGGCAAATTGCCTGGCTACCGTAGGGGCCGTATCTAATTCGGATCATCAGCTTATCGTATCTGGTAAAGCAGGTAGAAGCAGGTGGTTAGGAAGAAGACCAAGAACAAGACCAGTGGCAATGAACCCTGTAGATCACCCAATGGGTGGTGGAGAAGGGCGTGCTTCTGGAGGTCACCCAAGATCGCGTAATGGTATTCCGGCCAAAGGCTTTAGAACACGGTTCTAAGACCAAAGACACCAATAAATATATCGTAGAACGTAGAAAGAAATAAAAAGCAAAGAAAGAAATGGCACGTTCATTAAAAAAAGGACCATACGTTCACTATAGCCTGGAGAAGAAAGTCCAGCAAAATGTAGAATCTGGAAAGAAGTCTGTGATCAAAACCTGGTCTAGAGCTTCCATGATAACTCCAGATTTCGTAGGCCAGACAATCGCAGTTCATAACGGACGGCAATTTGTTCCGGTATACGTGACTGAGAATATGGTAGGTCATAAATTAGGTGAATTCTCTCCGACACGATCATTTAGAGGTCACGCCGGAGCAAAGAATAAAGGTAAAAAGTAAGTAAGCTATGGGAGTTCGAAAAAGACAAATGGCCGAAAGAATCAAGGCAGAGAAGAAGGAATTGGCTTTTGCCAAGTTGAACAACTGCCCCACCTCACCTAGGAAAATGCGCCTGGTTGCCGATTTGGTAAGAGGAGCAGAGGTAGAGAAGGCACTAGCTATTCTTAGGTTTAACCCTAAAGAAGCATCACGAAGGTTAGAGAAGCTGTTACTTTCGGCAATTGCAAATTGGCAGGCTAAGAATGAAGATGCCGACTTAGAAGGAGCCGATCTTTTTGTAAAAGAGATCAAGGTAGATAGCGGTCGTATGCTAAAGAGATTGCGTCCGGCACCCCAGGGAAGGGCACATAGAATCAGAAAACGTTCCAACCATGTGACCTTGGTTTTGGGATCTAATAATAACACACAAAGCTAGCGCAGCGAATTATGGGACAAAAAACAAATCCAATAGGAAATCGCCTGGGAATTATCAGAGGATGGGAGTCTAACTGGTATGGAGGAAATGACTACGGTGATAAGCTTGCTGAAGATGATAAGATCCGGAAGTATGTTCATGCTCGTCTTGCCAAGGCTAGTGTGTCTAGAGTAATTATTGAACGCACACTTAAGCTCATCACGGTTACCATTACCACCGCCAGACCTGGTATTATTATCGGAAAAGGTGGTCAGGAGGTAGATAAGTTGAAAGAAGAGCTTAAGAAGATCACAGATAAAGAAGTTCAGATCAACATTTTTGAAATAAAGCGTCCTGAGCTTGATTCCAACTTGGTCGCCGCAAGTGTTGCGCGCCAGATTGAGAACCGAATTTCGTACCGAAGGGCTATTAAAATGGCTATCGCTGCGGCTATGCGGATGAATGCTGAAGGCATCAAAATCCAGATCTCGGGCCGTTTAAACGGTGCAGAAATGGCGCGTTCAGAATCTTATAAAGATGGAAGAATTCCACTTTCTACTTTTAGGGCGGATATCGATTACGCCTTGCATGAGGCACATACTACCTATGGCCGATTGGGAATCAAAGTTTGGATTATGAAAGGTGAGGTTTATGGCAAAAGAGAGCTTTCTCCATTAGTAGGAATGTCTAAAGGACAAGGAAAAGGAAAACAAGACGGTGGCAAGAAACCACGCCGCAGAAAGTAATAATAAAGAGGTAAGATAAGATGTTACAGCCAAAAAGAACCAAGTTTCGAAAAGCGCAGAAAGGCCGAATGAAAGGAAATTCTGGAAGAGGCCATCAGCTTTCTAACGGGATGTTCGGGATTAAATCTCTCGATTCTAGTTTCATTACTTCAAGACAGATAGAAGCGGCCCGTGTTGCGGCAACTAGATATATGAAAAGACAGGGGCAGTTGTGGATAAAGATATTCCCAGACAAGCCAATTACCAAAAAGCCTCTTGAGGTAAGGATGGGTAAAGGTAAAGGAGCGCCAGAATATTGGGTAGCTGTTGTAAAACCTGGTAGAATTATGTTCGAGGTTGCGGGAGTGCCCATGGATGTCGCAAAGGAAGCTTTGCGATTGGCCGCTCAGAAATTGCCCGTTAAAACGAAGTTTGTTGTGGCTAGAGATTACGAAGCCGCCTAATTGTATTGCGAATAACGATGAAACAGTCTGAGATAAAAGAATTATCGGTAGAAGAGTTAAAGGAAAAAATTGCTGAGTTTAAGAAGCAACAAGACGACTTAAAAATAGCACATTCCGTAACTCCATTGGAAAATCCGCTTCAGATAAGAAAAGCGAGAAGGACCGTGGCAAGATTGTCAACTGAATTAACAAAAAGGGAAAACCAATAATTGGTTCTGCTTTATGGAAAAAAGAAATTTAAGAAAGGAAAGGATTGGCGTTGTAACCAGCAACCGTATGGAGAAATCTATCGTGGTTTCCGAAGTGAAGCGGGTAAAGCATCCTATGTACGGGAAGTTCGTATTACGAACAAAAAAATATGTTGCACACGACGAGACCAACGACTGCAATATTGGTGATACTGTAAAGATCATGGAGACACGTCCATTAAGTAAAACCAAATGTTGGAGATTGGTAGAAGTCCTAGAAAGAGCTAAATAAAATGGTACAGCAAGAATCCAGACTTAAAGTGGCGGACAACACCGGAGCAAAAGAAGTTTTGACGATCCGCGTATTAGGAGGAACCAAAAGAAGGTATGCCTCTGTAGGTGATAAGATTGTGGTGACGGTTAAAGAAGCCACACCAAATGGAGGTATTAAAAAAGGAGCTGTTTCAACCGCAGTGGTTGTTCGCACCAAGAAAGAGGTAAGAAGGCCAGATGGATCCTACATTCGTTTTGATGACAACGCTTGTGTGTTGCTCAATCCAACCGGTGAAATGCGAGGAACCCGTGTTTTTGGCCCTGTAGCTAGAGAGTTGAGAGACAAACAGTTTATGAAAATTGTATCACTAGCTCCTGAGGTGCTGTAAAAGACTAGAATGATGAAACTAAAAATAAAAGCAGGAGATACCGTAAGAATTGTTGCCGGAGACCATAAGGGTACAGAAGGTAAAGTTGTTAAGGTAGATCGAGAAAAGAAAAAGGCAATTGTGGAAGGCGCTAATATGGTCTCAAAACACGAAAAGCCCAGTGCTCAGAATCCTCAGGGAGGAATCGTTAAAAAGGAAGCTCCAATCCATATTTCTAATCTGGCGTTGATTGATTCCAAATCTGGCGATGCTACAAGAGTGGGGTTTGAGATTAGAGATGGTAAAAAAGTGCGGTTTTCTAAGAAATCGAATGAAGTAATTTAGTTATGTCTTACGTACCAAGATTAAAAAAGGAATATAAAGAGCGCGTAGTCAAAGCGCTTACTGAAGAGTTTGGATACAGCAATGTAATGCAAGTACCTAAGCTGAATAAGATTGTTGTAAGCCGGGGAGTAGGTGCTGCAGTTGCAGATAAGAAGCTGATAGATCATGCCGTGGATGAACTTACCCTTATCACAGGACAGAAGGCAATTGCTACGATCTCTAAGAAAGACGTTGCTGCTTTTAAATTACGTAAAGGAATGCCTATTGGAGCCAAGGTTACCCTAAGAGGTGAGCGTATGTACGAGTTTTTAGATAGACTGGTTACTTCTGCGCTTCCAAGGGTAAGGGATTTCCAAGGTATCCGTGCGACGGGATTTGATGGTCGGGGGAATTACAATTTGGGAGTTACAGAGCAGATAATTTTTCCGGAAATCAATATTGACAAAATTAACCGGATCAACGGGATGGACATTACATTTGTCACCTCCGCGGAGACGGATAAAGAAGCAAAATCATTGTTAACCGAATTAGGACTACCTTTTAAAAAGAACTAGGATGGCTAAAGAATCAATGAAAGCCCGAGAAAGAAAAAGGGCAAAAATGGTAGCTAAGTACGCGGCAAAGCGTAAGGCGCTTAAAGAAGCAGGAGATTACGAGGCATTACAAAAGTTGCCTAAGAATGCTTCACCTGTGCGCATGCACAATCGCTGCAAGCTAACAGGTAGACCTAAAGGGTATATGAGAACCTTCGGAATATCAAGGGTAACTTTCAGGGAGATGGCCAATCAAGGTCTTATTCCCGGGGTTAAAAAAGCAAGTTGGTAAACTTATAAATAGGAAAGAAGATGTTAACAGATCCTATATCAGATTATTTGACAAGAATTAGAAATGCCAGTAGTGCAGGCCATCGGGTGGTAGAAATTCCTGCCTCTAATTTAAAACAAGAGATTACTAAGATCTTGTTTGATCAGGGGTATATTTTGAGCTACAAGTTCGATGATGACAAGGTTCAGGGAACGATTAAGATAGCTCTTAAATACGATAAGTTTACAAAAGAGCCTGTTATCAAGAAACTACAGCGCATCAGTAAGCCTGGATTGAGAAAGTATTCAGGATCTGGAGAGTTGCCAAGGATTCTTAATGGTCTTGGTGTTGCCATCGTGTCTACCTCTCATGGAGTTATGACCAGCAAACAAGCCAAGAAGGAAAATGTTGGTGGCGAGGTACTGTGCTACGTTTATTAATACGACTTTAAAGAGAACAAAATGTCTAGAATAGGTAATAATCCAATAGCGATCCTAGAAGGGACTACGGTAGAAGTTCAGGATGATGTGGTTATTGTAAAAGGAAAGTTGGGAGAGCTACGCCAGGATTTCTCTGGGGTAACCGTAAAAGTTGAGGATGGACAGGTCGTGCTTGAAAGGCAATCAGATTCAAAAGATCACAAGGCCAAACACGGACTATACAGGGCTTTGATTGCCAATATGATTGATGGTGTCTCAAAAGGATGGACCAAAGAATTGGAGCTTGTGGGAGTAGGATATCGCGCAAGTAATCAGGGACAAAAACTTGACTTGGCCCTAGGTTTTTCACACAATATAGTGATGGATCTTGCACCCGAAGTTAAAATAGAGACCATCTCAGAGAAAGGTAAGAATCCAATTATTAAACTTACCTCTCATGACAAACAGTTGGTGGGACAGATCGCTGCAAAAATAAGATCGTTCCGCAAGCCCGAACCATACAAAGGAAAGGGAATCAAGTTTGTAGGTGAACAATTAAGAAGAAAAGCTGGTAAATCTGCTTAATAACTGAATTATGGGACTAACAAAGACCGAAAGAAGATTGAGAATTCGCAGAAGGATCAGAAAAGTATCCTTTGGTACTGCAGAAAGGCCTAGATTGGCTGTTTTTAGGAGTAATAAAGAGATTTATGCCCAGCTAATAGATGATGACAAAGGTGAGACTTTGGCTGCAGCGTCTTCCAGGGACAAGGAGTTGAACAAAGCGAAGGGCACAAAATCTGAAATTGCAAGCCAAGTGGGTAAGGCAATTGCAGAGAAAGCGAAAAAAGCAGGGATAGAGACTGTTGCCTTTGATAGAGGTGGTAATCTATACCATGGTAGAATAAAGGCATTGGCCGAAGGCGCCAGGGAAGCCGGACTAAAATTTTAATAGAAGTATGTACGGGAAATACAAAAATGTAGAAATGGTGAAACCCGGAGGTCTTGAGCTTAAAGATCGCCTGGTTGGAGTACAACGGGTAACCAAAGTTACCAAAGGTGGACGGGCTTTCGGTTTTTCGGCTATTGTAGTTGTTGGCGATGAGAATGGTGTAGTAGGACATGGGCTTGGAAAATCTAAGGAAGTTGCTACTGCGATTGCGAAGGCAATTGAGGATGCTAAAAAGAACCTTATCAGAATCCCTCTGAACAAAGGAACGCTTCCTCATGAGCAAAAAGGAAAATACGGAGGAGCAAGAGTATATATCCAACCCGCTTCTCACGGTACCGGTGTTATAGCCGGAGGTGCTGTAAGGGCGGTATTGGAAGCTGTAGGAGTACATGACGTACTGTCAAAATCTCAGGGTTCTTCCAATCCGCATAATGTAGTAAAGGCTACTTTTGATGCCTTATTGCAATTAAGAGATGCCAGAACAGTGGCAAAGCAGCGTGGAATTTCGTTGGAAAAAGTGTTTCAAGGATAAGTAAGATAAGGATGGGAAAAATCAAAGTTAAGCAGGTAAGAAGCAGTATCAAAAGGCCTCAAAACCAAAAAAGGACACTTGAAGCCCTAGGATTGAGAGGAATTGGTCAGGTTGTAGAACACAATGACTCACCCAATATCCTTGGAATGATCGATAAAGTTAAACACTTGGTTGCTACCGAGGAAGTATAAAATAGTAGTCTAATGAATCTAAGTAATCTAAAACCTGCCAAGGGAGCTACTCATAAAGCAGGTAAAACAGTAGGTAGAGGCCAGGGATCTGGAAAAGGTGGTACGGCTACAAGAGGGCACAAGGGAGCGAAATCCAGATCTGGATATTCCAAGAAAATTGGATTTGAAGGAGGGCAGATGCCGCTTCAGAGACGTGTTCCAAAGTTTGGCTTTACCAATATTAACAGAAAGGAATACAGAGGTATCAATCTGAGTACGCTTCAGGAGTTGGTTGACAAGGGGATTGTTAAAAAAACAGTTACCGTTGAAGATCTTGTAGCACAGCGGTTGGCGCATAAAAACGATTTGGTAAAAATATTAGGAGGCGGAGAATTAAAAGCCTCTTTGAAAGTATCTGTACATAAATTTACTGCTACTGCCAAAGCAGCAATTGAAGCAGCAGGAGGAGAAGCCATAAGTTTATAAGTGAGTTTACTATGAAGAAGTTTTTTGAGATCATATCAAATATCTGGAAAATTGAAGAGCTAAGGGGGCGAATTATCGTAACCCTTGGTCTGCTTTTGGTATATCGTTTTGGCGCCCAGGTGGTGCTTCCAGGTATTGATACCTCACAATTGGCAGAATTGTCGTCTAATACCGAACAGGGGATTCTTGGTATTTTGAATGCCTTTACAGGAGGAGCTTTCGCTAATGCCTCTGTTTTTGCCCTGGGTATTATGCCGTATATCTCGGCTTCTATTGTGGTGCAGCTGATGGGAATTGCGGTTCCCTATCTTCAGAAACTAGATAAGGAAGGTGAAAGTGGTAGAAAGACGAAGAACCAGATTACCAGATGGTTAACCATTGGTATCTGTATTGTTCAGGCTCCTGCCTATTTGTATAGCCTTAGTGCTTTAGGGGTTCCTGACAGCGCTTTTTTGCTAGGGAAAGGTCTTAATTTCATTATTCCGGCTGTAATCATTTTGGTTACAGGATGTGTATTTGCAATGTGGTTAGGTGAAAAGATCACGGACAAGGGAATTGGTAACGGGATTTCGTTATTGATCATGATCGGAATTATAGCAACCATGCCGCAGTCGTTTGTACAGGAGTTCATTTCAAGGACAGCAAATAATACCGGCGGGTTGATGTTTATGCTTATTGAAGTTATCCTGTGGTTTGTGGTGATTTTAGCAAGTGTTTTACTGGTAATGGCCACGAGAAGAATACCCGTTCAATACGCGAGGAGAACAGCCTCAGGAGGGTATGAAAAGAACATTGCAGGATCCAGGCAGTATATTCCACTTAAGCTAAATGCTTCAGGAGTGATGCCAATCATCTTTGCTCAGGCTATTATGTTTGCGCCCGGACTCCTTGGAAGAACGTTTAATGATACAGCTGTGGGACAATGGATGGAAGTGCAGTTCCAGGATATCTTTGGTTTGGCATATAATATTTTGTTTGGGGTATTGATCATCATCTTTACCTATTTCTATACGGCAATCACCGTTCCTACAAACAAAATGGCCGATGATTTAAAACGAAGTGGTGGGTTTATTCCCGGAATTCGTCCAGGGAAGGAAACAGGAGATTTTCTCGATAAAATAATGTCATTGATCACACTTCCGGGTTCTATTTTCCTGGCGTTGCTGGCTGTTTTACCAGCTGTGGTCGTAAAACTTATGGATATTCAGCCGGGCTGGGCATTGTTCTACGGTGGTACCTCATTGCTAATTATGGTGGGTGTTGCGATAGATACAGTACAGCAGGTGAATTCATACTTACTGAACAGGCATTATGATGGTTTAATGAAATCTGGAAAAAACAGAAAAGTAGCATAATTTATGGCTAAACAAGCACCCATAGAGCAAGACGGTAGTATAATTGAAGCATTATCAAATGCCATGTTTCGGGTAGAACTTGAAAATGGACATGTGGTTACGGCCCATATTTCGGGCAAAATGCGAATGCATTATATAAAATTGCTTCCGGGTGATAAGGTAAAACTCGAAATGAGTCCTTACGATTTAACCAAAGCGCGAATTACATATAGATATTAAAAGATAACAGAGGGAGACCTGGTTTTCTAAAAAGATAGAAAAGTGAAAGTAAGAGCATCCATAAAGAAAAGAAGTGCCGAGTGCAAAATAGTGCGCAGAAAAGGCAGATTGTACGTAATTAATAAGAAGAATCCTAGATTTAAACAAAGACAAGGGTAATTATGGCAAGAATTGCAGGGGTTGATATTCCCAAACAAAAGAGAGGCGTAATAGCACTGACCTATATTTTTGGTGTCGGTAAAAGCAGAGCGCAGGAAATTTTAGAGAAAGCCCAGGTTAGTGCAGATACAACGGTCTCTGATTGGAATGACGATGAAATTGGTCGTATTCGAGATGCGGTTTCTTCGTACAAAATTGAGGGTGAACTTCGTTCCGAAACGCAATTGAATATTAAGCGACTTATGGATATCGGATGCTATAGAGGTATTCGTCATAGGTCTGGACTTCCCTTGAGAGGACAGCGTACTAAGAACAACTCGCGAACGCGAAAAGGAAAAAGAAAAACGGTCGCTAACAAGAAGAAGGCAACCAAGTAATAACCAGTACAGGTTAAATACTCAATACTGATATAGTATGGCTAAGACAAGTACAAAAACAACAAAGAAGCGAAAAGTAATCGTAGAGTCTGTGGGCGAGGCCCACATCACGGCTTCTTTTAATAATATTATCATTTCTTTGACCAATAAGAAAGGCGATGTGATCGCCTGGTCTTCTGCCGGAAAGATGGGCTTTAGAGGTTCTAAAAAGAACACCCCTTATGCTGCCCAGGTAGCCTCGGAGGAATGCGCAAAAACGGCCCATGAAGCTGGGTTAAGAAAAGTAAAGGTATACGTTAAAGGACCTGGTAACGGAAGAGAATCTGCAATTCGTGCTATTCATAATTCAGGAATAGAAGTGGCAGAAATCATCGACGTTACTCCATTACCTCATAACGGTTGCCGACCCCCTAAGAGAAGAAGAGTATAGTTTTATAAATTCCTAATAATTAGTTTTCACAGGAAATGTAGTTACGATTATCGAAGGATAAGCCTTAATTCATAATCACATTTCCAAATTTAAAGAAGATGGCAAGATACACAGGACCAAAGACAAAGATCGCTCGTAAATTTGGCGAGCCGATTTTCGGAGATGATAAGTCTTTTGAAAAAAAGAATTACCCTCCAGGACAGCACGGCAATAACAGGCGCCGTGGCAAAAAATCAGAATATGCAATCCAGTTGATGGAGAAGCAAAAGGCCAAGTACACTTACGGAATACTGGAGCGTCAGTTTAGAAACTTGTTTGCTAAGGCAAACAGGAGCAAAGGCGTTACCGGTGAGGTGCTACTTCAACTTTGCGAATCTCGTCTAGACAATGTTGTCTTCAGAATGGGATTGTCAAATTCAAGGCGTGGAGCGAGACAGTTGGTTTCGCACAGGCATATTACAGTAAACGGCGAACTTGTTAATGTTCCTTCTTATGCTCTCAAGGCAGGTGACGTTATTGGGGTTAGAGAGAAGTCGAAATCTCTCCAATCTATTCAGGATGCCCTTGCAGCTAACAGCGCTGTATATGAGTGGATCACATGGAACTCAGAGAAGAAAGAAGGCGCTTTCGTTGCTGTTCCGGAAAGAGTTCAGATCCCTGAGAACATAAAAGAACAATTAATCGTCGAGTTATACTCTAAATAAAAACAACACAGATCCGACTATGGCATTATTTAATTTTCAGAAGCCCGATAAAGTAATCATGATAGATTCCTCCGATTTCGAAGGGAAATTTGAATTTCGCCCTTTGGAACCAGGATATGGATTAACTGTCGGGAACGCTCTAAGAAGAGTATTGCTTTCGTCTCTTGAGGGGTTTGCAATCACTTCGGTACGAATAGATAAAGTAGAACACGAATTTTCGGTCATTGAAGGTGTTGTTGAAGACGTTACCGAAATCATTCTTAACCTTAAGCAGGTACGCTTTAAAAGGCAAATTGAGGATGTAAACGAGGAAACTGTATCTATTTCGGTAAGCGGAAAGGAACAGCTTACGGCTGGAGATTTCCAGAAATTCATCTCAGGGTATCAGGTACTCAATCCAGATTTGGTGATCTGTAACATGGACCCCAAGGTGAGCATCAATATGGAAGTTATTATTGAAAAAGGAAGAGGCTATGTTCCCGCTGAGGAGAACAAAAAGTCTAATGCTCCTCTTGGAAGCATTGCTGTGGATTCCATTTTTACCCCGGTCAAAAATGTAAAATACAGTATTGAGAACTTTCGTGTAGAGCAGAAGACAGATTACGAAAAACTGATCTTTGAGATTGCTACAGATGGTTCTATCCACCCAAAGGATGCATTAACTGAAGCCGCTAAGGTTTTAATTCATCACTTTATGTTGTTCTCTGATGAGCGCATTACGCTTGAGGCTGATGAAATCGCTCAAACCGAGACCTATGATGAGGAATCTTTGCATATGCGACAGCTTTTGAAAACCAAATTGGTAGATATGGATCTATCGGTGCGGGCCTTAAATTGTTTAAAGGCGGCTGAGGTAGATACGCTTGGAGATTTGGTTTCTTTCAACAAAAATGATTTGATGAAGTTTAGAAACTTTGGTAAGAAATCACTAACAGAATTAGAAGAGTTGGTGATCAACAAGGGACTGAACTTTGGAATGGATCTATCAAAATATAAATTAGATAAAGATTAATTTTCCTGGAATGATTTGAGGGCTGGTGCCCAATAATTTTTGAAGGAACATTTATAGTACAGAACGATGAGACACGGTAAGAAAGTCAATCATTTAGGAAGAAAGACCGCTCATAGAAAAGCAATGCTGGCCAATATGGCATGCTCTCTTATTGAGCACAAGAGAATCAATACCACTGTGGCTAAGGCGAAAGCCTTAAAACAATTCATAGAACCTTTGATTACTAAATCAAAGACAGAAAACAACCAATCTGTTGAAAAAGGCACGCACAACAGGCGAATCGCCTTTAGAAACCTGAGAGATAAGCAAGCGGTTACCGAGTTGTTCGGAACTGTAGCCGAAAAGATAGGAGATAGGCCAGGAGGATATACCCGGATTATTAAATTGGGAAGTAGACTCGGAGATAACGCCGATATGGCCATGATAGAGCTGGTAGATTTCAATGAATTGTATAACGCAGGAAAACCTCAGAAGAAGAAATCAACCCGAAGAAGCAGAAGAGGTAAGAAAGCTGAAACAGCCCCAGTGGCGGTAACAGAAAACAAAGCGGATGATTCGGAAGAATAAGATGTTTATAAAAACTTTAATATCTATAAGAGGATAGCCCAGCAAGGCTATCCTTTTTTTATGTTTCTTTGTCAAACAAAAAAAAGTTGTAAATAAAATGAAGTACCAGTCTAAAAGAAAAGCATTAATATTATTAGCTGATGGCACTGTTTTTTATGGAAAAGCGGTGGGCGATAAAGAGGGAACCGCCTTTGGAGAGGTGTGTTTTAACACTGGAATGACGGGATACCAGGAGATCTTTACAGATCCCTCGTATTTTGGTCAGCTTATGGTCACTACCAATGCGCATATAGGCAATTATGGCGCAAATGAAGAGGAAGTTGAATCTGATTCGGTGAAAATTGCCGGACTTATTTGCAAGAATTTTAGCTATGAGTATTCAAGGCCTAATGCTGATTTGAGTTTGGAAGAATTTCTAGGGCGTAGCAAACTCTTTGCCATATCGGATGTAGATACCAGAGCTTTGGTGAGTTACATCAGAGACAACGGTGCTATGAATGCGGTAATTTCTACAGAAGTTGAAAATATTGAGGGACTTAAAGCCCAGTTGAAAGAAGTGCCAAGTATGGAAGGTCTGGAGCTGGCCTCCAAAGTATCTACTAAAGAACCCTACTTTTTTGGTAATTCGGATGCCACCTACAAAATTGCTGCCCTGGATATCGGTATCAAAAAGAATATTCTTCGAAACCTGGCACAGCGTGATGCTTATATCAAGATCTTTCCTTACAATGCCAGTTTTGAACAGCTGAAAGAATGGGAGCCAGACGGATACTTTATTTCCAACGGCCCTGGAGACCCCGAGCCTCTGGCCGAGGCTATTGAAACTGCAAAAAAGATTATTGCCGAAGATGTACCCCTTTTTGGGATTTGTTTGGGACATCAGGTGATAGCCCTTGCAAACGGTATATCCACATACAAAATGCATCACGGCCACAGAGGTATTAATCACCCGGTGATGAACCTCGAAACCGGAAGAGGTGAGATCACCTCTCAAAACCATGGTTTTGCTATTAACAGGGAAGAAACAGAGTCTCATCCAGACCTGAAGATCACACACCTGCATCTAAACGACAATACTGTAGCCGGGATGCGGATGAAAAACAAAACCGTATTCTCTGTACAATATCATCCTGAGGCCAGTCCGGGACCTCATGATGCCAACTATCTGTTTGATCAGTTTTTTGAAATGATTGCGGCAGGTGTTACTAATTCTACTTTGGTTTAAGGAATTGTTATTTTCTCTTTTTACCGGCGCAAGCGTGCTGCCTTAAAGCAGTGCTTTCGTATATTTGCCGAATTAAAATAAGAAGTTTGTAACGCGTTCTTCAAAGCTAAAAGTACTTTTTGAGTCCGCATGCTTATAAAGAGAAAGAGTGCGTTGTCTGATCTTCCTGTTTAACTTATATTCCAACCTTTAAAAATAGACCATATGAGTACTATTGTAGATGTGCATGCAAGACAGATATTAGATTCAAGAGGAAACCCTACCGTTGAAGTAGATGTAATTACAGAAAATGGTATCCTGGGTAGGGCAGCTGTCCCCTCTGGCGCCTCAACCGGAGAGCATGAAGCCGTTGAACTTAGAGATGGTGGAGAAACTTTTATGGGTAAGGGAGTTAGCGAAGCTGTAAATAATGTCAATACAACAATAGCTGATGAGTTAAGAGGCACGCTTGTCTTTGAACAGAATGCTATAGATCAAAAAATGATTGATCTTGACGGAACTCCTAACAAATCTAAACTTGGGGCAAATGCTATATTGGGTGTTTCTCTTGCCGTGGCTAAAGCGGCAGCTAACGAATTGGGAATGCCTTTATTCAGGTATGTCGGAGGCGTTAGTGCAAATACGCTACCGGTTCCTATGATGAATATCATTAATGGCGGGTCTCATTCAGATGCCCCAATTGCCTTTCAGGAATTTATGGTTATGCCTGTAAAAGCTAGAAGCTTTACCCATGCCATGCAAATGGGAACTGAAATTTTTCACAACCTCAAGAAAGTACTTCACGATAGAGGGCTAAGCACAGCGGTAGGAGATGAAGGAGGATTTGCCCCAACACTTGATGGTACCGAAGATGCCCTGGATACCATTGCCAAGGCAGTAGAAAAAGCAGGCTACTCGCTTGGCGATAATGTAATGATCGCCTTGGACTGTGCCGCAGCCGAGTTCTATGTGGATGGAAAATACGACTATACCAAATTTGAGGGTGATAGTGGTGCGGTACGTTCTTCCGAAGAACAGGCACAGTATTTAGCAGACCTTTGCTCTAAATACCCCATTATTTCTGTAGAAGATGGTATGGATGAAAACGATTGGGACGGTTGGAAGGCCTTGACCGATAAAGTAGGAGATAAGGTTCAATTAGTAGGAGACGATTTGTTTGTTACTAATGTGGAGCGCCTTTCCCGGGGAATAGAAAATGGCATCGCGAATTCTATTTTAATTAAAGTGAATCAGATAGGAACCCTTACAGAGACCATAGCAGCTGTAAATATGGCTAAAAATGCGGGTTATACTTCTGTAATGTCGCACCGTTCAGGTGAAACCGAAGACAATACCATTGCCGATTTGGCCGTAGCTCTAAACACAGGTCAGATCAAAACGGGCTCCGCCTCCAGAAGTGACAGGATGGCCAAGTACAATCAGCTTCTGCGAATTGAAGAAGAACTGGGAGATACCGCATATTACCCTAAAGAACAAGCGTTCAAAGTGAAACCATAAGATTAAGAAAAGGCCCTTCAAAACATAGAAGGGCCTTTTTTTAGTACAATACCAAAACTTTGCCTAACTTATCAAAAAGACCTTAACTTAAACCTTGCCCATCTAATGAATAGCTTTCTTTTTGTAGCTGCAGAGAATGATGCCATTGCAGATTGCAAGGCGGGTGGAATGGGAGATGTTGTACGAGATGTCCCAAGGCAAATCTCTGAAAAGGGCGATAAGGTGTATGTGGTGGTGCCTGCCTATTCCAGGTTGCACAAAGGAGGTTCATTCAGGACAAATCTCAACATTCGGTTAAGGGGTATGACCTATACCGCAGAGCTGTATGAGGTTGCACCAAAAAAGGAATTCAAAAATATCAGTCAGTACGTAATTCACCACCCCGAGATAGAGGCCGGAGACATTGCCCACATTTATCATAATGACCCTACAGAGCCTTTCTATACCGATGCTATAAAATATTTCATTTTTTGCGCTGCGGTTGCCGAAGCCATTAAAAAGGGAGCTTTTGGACAGATAGACATTGTACATTTGCACGACTGGCATACCAGCACTTTGTTGTTCTTAAGAAAGTTCCATCCCACGTATAAGTTGCTTAAAGAAATGCGTTTCGTGTACAGCATTCACAATTTGGCCATACAGGGTATCCGTCCTCTTGATGATAATTACTCTTCTGTAAGTAACTGGTTTCCAGAGGTAGAGTTTGACAAGGGGGCCTTGTTAGATTACAGGTATGACGATTGTATCAATTTGATGGCTGTAGGGATTAGGCTTGCAGATGCGGTCCATACTGTTTCGCCCTCATATAAGGAGGACATTCTACTGCCAAGTGCCCCTCCTGAATTTATTGGCGGTGAGGGCCTTGAAAGAGATTTGATACAGGCCAATGACGAAGGTAGGCTCTTTGGAATTCTCAATGGCTGCAACTATAAAAATATTAGGACGGCTAAAAAGAAGAGCATTTATAGAAACATAATTAGAGCCATCTTTTTGTGGCTACAGGAAGAGTCTAAAAAATATAAGGCACATTTTTTGGCTCATACAGGTGAAAAGATAGAACCTTTTTTAGTTAAACCTCCAGAGTTTATCTGTGCGAGCGTAGCCCGGCTCACCGAACAGAAATTCTATTTCTTCATGCGCTCACCGGATGCCTTTGTGGCCATACTTAAGAAATTGGAGCGTGTTAACGGCGTATTTATGCTTTTGGGAACCGGGGCGCCGGAATATGAAGAATTCCTGAGGCAAATGAGCAGGGAACATAAAAATTTCATATTCATAAACGGGCAGTCCGAAGATGTCATAGATTCGATCTATTTTGAGTCAGATCTTTACTTTATGCCAAGCCTGTTTGAGCCTTGTGGTATTAGCCAGATGCTCGCTATGCGAAATGGTCAACCCTGCCTGGTGCATAATACCGGAGGATTAAAAGATACCGTTTCTCATATGAGGACAGGGTTCAAGTTTGATGGGGCGACCTATGACGAAAAAATAAGGAATATGGTGGATACTTTTGAAGAGGTCCTTACACTTTTTCAAAACGACAAGACCAGCTGGAAAAAAATTCAGGCTAATGCCAAAAAGGTACGTTTTACATGGGAAAAATCTGTTGAGGCGTATTATAAGTTTCTCTATGCACTTTAGGTTTCGAAAAGCCTGTTAATAATCCCTTAAATGGAATCCGGGAATTGTTAAGATGCGCTGTTTTTCTTAAATTTATAGTTCTGTTCAAAAACTACAAAATCAAACGAATGTCAGATAAAGCTACATTAGAATATAAAGGTGAAAAATATGAATTTCCGGTAATCGAGGGTACGGAAGATGAACTTGCCGTGGATATTAAGACCTTAAGAGGCAGTTCGGGAATTATTACCATAGACCCGGGCTATAAAAACACAGGTTCTTGCGAAAGTGCAATAACCTTCCTTGATGGCGAGAAAGGAATTCTAAGATATAGAGGCTACTCTATTGAAGATTTAGCGGAAAAGGCCGACTTTCTAGAAGTGGCTTATTTGTTGATTTTTGGAGAACTTCCCAATAAGGAAGAGTTGGAAAAGTTTCATTCTGATATCAAGGCCGAGTCTAGGGTAGATGAGGAAATGAAGAAAATATTAGATGGGTTTCCAAAATCTGCGCATCCTATGGGGGTATTGTCATCGCTCACAAGCGCTCTGATCGCTTTTAATCCCTCATCTGTAAATGTGTCTTCTGAAAGCGATATGTATTATGCTATCGTAAGAATACTGGCCAAATTTCCTGTGTTGGTCGCCTGGACGCTTCGCAAGAAGAAAGGGCTTCCACTTGATTACGGCGATAGTTCTCTGGGATATGTAGAAAACATCCACAAAATGATGTTTAAGATGCCTAATGAAGAGTACAAGCAGAACCAAATTGTCATTGAAGCCCTGGATAAATTGTTGATTCTTCATGCCGATCATGAACAAAATTGCTCCACTTCTACCGTCAGGATTGTGGGATCTTCTCATGCAGGATTGTTTGCCTCGCTTTCTGCCGGTATTTCTGCGCTTTGGGGCCCGCTTCACGGTGGGGCTAACCAGGCGGTTCTTGAAATGCTGGAAGCTATTGATCAAGATGGAGGCGATACTAAAAAATATATGGCAAAAGCAAAAGATAAAAGTGATCCTTTCCGACTAATGGGCTTTGGCCATAGGGTTTATAAAAACTTTGACCCCAGGGCGAGGATCATAAAAAAAGCCGCGGATGAAGTGCTAGGTGATCTTGGCGTGGAAGACCCAATCTTGGATATTGCAAAGGGATTAGAGCTGGAGGCCTTAGAAGATCAATATTTTGTTGACAGAAAGCTGTACCCCAATGTTGATTTTTATTCGGGCATTATTTATAGGGCCTTGGATATTCCTGTAGACATGTTTACTGTAATGTTCGCCCTGGGAAGGCTCCCCGGCTGGATAGCTCAGTGGCGTGAGATGAGGTTGAGAGGAGAGCCAATAGGAAGACCAAGACAGATCTATATTGGTGAAACCCATAGACCTTTCGTGGAAGTAAATAAGCGCTAACTGCAGTTGAAATACGGAAAAATACCTCCCTTTGCACAACTAACCGAAGGGGATTTTTTTTGCCCGCTCTGAAGGCGAATTTTTCTATATTTGCGCAAACAATTTTTATGCTTCATTTAAACGTCAAAGACGAGACTTCAAGGCTAAGAGCCGTACTGTTAGGAACTGCAGAAAGTAGCGGGCCTACTCCCAAACCAGAGGAAGCATATGATCCAAAATCGCTAGAACATATTTTGGCCGGTACCTACCCAAAAGAAGTTGATATGATTCAGGAAATGAACGCTTTTGATACGGTCTTAAAAAAATACGAGGTACAAGTTTTTCGCCCTGAGGTGCTCAAAGATTGTAACCAGATCTTTTCGAGAGACATCGCTTTTGTTATCGAAGACAAATTAATAAAGGCGAATATCCTGCCCGAGAGGGAGAAGGAATTTGAGGCTATCCTTCATGTATTGGATTATATTTCTCCAGAGTGTATTTTGACGCCCCCGGAAGAGGTTCATGTTGAAGGCGGCGATGTGATGCCATGGAACGATTATATATTTATTGGAACTTACACCGCTGATGATTATCCAGATTATATTACGGCAAGAACCAACAGGCAAGCTGTGGCCTATATGAAAGCGCAGTTTCCACATAAAAAAATCAAGTCTTTTGAACTGAGAAAATCTAATACAGATGCCAAAGAGAACGCTTTACATCTGGATTGTTGCTTTCAACCTGTCGGAAAAGATAAGGCCATACTTCACAAGAACGGATTTTTAGTTGAAGAAGAATATGAATGGCTACTAAACTATTTTGGAAAAGAAAATGTCTTTGAGATAACCAAAGACGAAATGTATCTTATGTTTAGCAATGTGTTTTCCATTTCTCCGGAGGTCGTGGTTTCTGAAAGAAGTTTTACCAGGCTAAACGACTGGTTGAGAGCACAGGGGTTTGTAGTTGAAGAGATACCTTATGCGGAGATTTCAAAACAAGAAGGGCTGTTAAGGTGCAGCACGCTTCCGCTAATACGCGAATAATCCTTTTTCTTATCGTGTAAAGACCTGTCCTGGCTGAAGATTTATACATTCTTCTGCTATATAGACTTTAAGGGTATCATTACTTCTTAGGCCGCTTTTAACGGTTATCGTATTTGTGGTAATTTCTATTTCCAACGCACAATCTTTTACTTTAAGTGAAAAGGCAAGACTTTCCCAATTGGCTGGCAAAGCTGGTCTGAATTTGATGCCATCTTGCGTCATCCCAAATCCGGCAAAGCCCTCAACAATTATTTGCCATACACCCCCAGCGGCTGCGGTGTGAATTCCTCCAAGGAAAGAACCCCCACTCATCACCTTTTTACTGGCGTTATAGAGGTCTATTGTTGCAGCTTCATCAAAGTAACGGTAGGCTTCTTCATAATGGCCTGCTTTTACGGCAACTAAAGCATGCACACTAGGACTTAATGAAGATCCGTGCTCAGTTCTGGGTTCATAGTAATCATAGTTAGCGGTAAGTACCTTTTGCGTAAAGCCATCCATAATGGCTAATAATTGAACGACATCAGCCTGCTTGAGCACCTGAGTGGCCACCGCTATGCCGTTTGGCCAGCCCCAGTATTCATTTGGATCTATAAGCCGCTTTCTTACTTCTTCAGGTGTCACATCCTCCAATTCAAAATAACCGTCAAATTGTTCTATTACACCCGTTTTTGAACCGGGTTGGGGCAGGTAAAGCAAATCTGCAATTTCCTTCCAGATTAGTGGGGTTTCCTCCAGGATACCCGTTTGCTCTATAAGGCTTTTCAAACGGTCTGATGCTTCAGACTTTATGAGGTCAAAAACAGCACAGGCTTTTTCTAAAGCAAACTTGCTTAGATAGTTGGTATATGCATTGTTATCTACGTTTTCATGGTATTCATCCGGACCGAGCAGGCGAATAAACTCGTATCTATTTTTGTCCTTTTTGAAATGCACTCTGGAAACCAGGAATTGCGCTACTTCAAATAGGATCTCCGCCCCCTGATTTAACATAAAATTCCAATCACCGGTGGCTTCGTAATAGGTCCAAATACCATAAACAACATCGGGAGAAATATGGATTTGCCAGCAATTAAAATGGTTCCTGATTTTTCTGCCCGTAAGTACATCTGTAAAAAAATAGTCGGGGAACAATTCATCACCAGTTTTTCCGCTTGTCCAGGCGTAAAAGGCACCGTAATATCCTAAATTTTGAGCTTTCCTTTTAGCACCTTCTAAGGTATCGTACCTGTAGCTTACAAGCCGTTTGGCGATTTCTGGATGGGTATAGACGAACATTTTTAGATTAAAGGTCTCCTGATCCCAGAAGGCAGCACCCTGGTAAACCTGACAGGACAGGCCACGGGCGCCTATCGGTAAGTTTGCGTGGGTTGGCGTGGCAATAAAAGCCTGATAGATATTAAAACGAGCCAGAACCTGGTCTTCCAAGTTACCGGAGATGCGAATGTCTGATAGTGCCCAAAATTCGTCCCAATAAGTTTGATGTGCTCTTTTTAAAGTTTCATGACCCACAGATAGGCCTTCATTTATCTCTTTGCGCGCTTGCGCTAAGGGTTGCTTCACTTCGTTGCTATGAGTAATTGAAACTACCTTATGGAGGCCTATTTCCTCCCCCTCGCTAAGGTCAAAGCTAAAGACCCTAAGCAGGCGTTTGGGTTCCTCTATGACTTCCGATTCCAGAAAATGCCCGCCATTTATTTTGAGGCCTTCGAGCACTACGATTTCGGTTCCAAACTCGCTTGTCTTTAGCTTAAATCCCAGATTATTTTCGGCATGAATAGGGGAGTAACTTTTAAAATGCTCGCCATTTATACTCCAAACCTCTCCATCAACACCCGTAACCAGCTGGTATCTGCCCTTTTGAAAAGCCTTGAATTTGTAGGACATCGAAAGCAGGTGGTGATTGGTGGCGCTTGCAAATTTCTCAACTTCCAAACTGATTTTTTTCCCTTTCGGGGATTTCCAGCGTACTTTCCTTTGATTAAGTCCATATCGCAAATCGAGAGCCCTGTAGTAATCTAAGGTCTTACCTTCGAAGGCCGAAAGCATTTCGTTTTCTACAGAAAGTTGGGTAAAAAGCCCGTTTGGAACATTACAAAGCTCACTCCACTGACTCTTCTTACCCTTGTCCCAGGTATCCGTGACGATACAGGCAACGTAGTCTTTGGCTTCCCATTCTTCAAAGGTTCCACGGTATCCGAGGTAACCATTACCTATCATAAAATTACTTCCGGTGGTTACCAGTTGGTCTGGATTGAAGGAATTCTCAATGATTTCCCACCCTGTTTCAGTTCGAAGATTGTTTTTCAACTTCATGAAAAGCTGTTTGGAGGATAGATTAGATTAACAAAAGGGAGCAAAATAGTGATTAATCCAATGCCATTCAAATTAAAGCAGTCGGGGTAATTAAAATACTGATAATCAAACCATTATGAAAGAAATCTATTTTTTATAGAAAACTTTAACAATAAAAAATTGTATTTACTAGACGAGTGGTCATATTTTTGACGTGGTAATTAGAGGTCATGCAGAAGACGACGAAACACGAGATAAAGGCAGATTACCTGTTAGAGAAGGGAATGGAACTGTTATGGTCTAAAGGCTATAATGGAACTAGTGTTAATGATATTGTCTTGGCTGCCGGGGTCCCTAAAGGTTCTTTTTATTTTTACTTTGACAGCAAGGAAGATTTTGCCATCAAGGCAATAAACATGTATTTCGAGGCACATTTTGTGCCGGCAAGAGAGGTGCTTTCTAACCGCTCTGTTTCTCCAAAACAGCGAATACTCGATTTTTACGAGTTTCGCACAAATGTTTTAAAGGAGGAACTTAATTGCAAAATGGGATGTCTTGCCTGTAATCTTGCATCTGAAATGGCAGAACACAATGAGAATATCAGGAAAGCCATATGGAGGAATGAGCAAATTGTTAAAGGCCATATAACAGCTGCGATAGAAGAAGCTCAGGAGTTTGGTGAGATTGATGCTTCTTTAAACGCGGAAGATGTGACCGCCTTTTTTGAAGATGCTGGCAAAGGGGCAATGACCACGATGAAGGAAATGAAGAGTAGTTATCCTATTGATAACTTTATGAATATGTTACGTACTTTTTTGTTGAAGTAATTTTTTTTGAAATAGCATAGACGACCGGTCAATTATTATTGATTTTAGGAAATATTAGCGAGGATATGTCCATTTAAAATGATCTTGACCGTCTTAAGGATGTATATAAAAGAAATAAAATCAGCCAGCTCATATACGACTGGTCAACTCTTAATCTAAAAACTATGAATGCACTTAAAAAAGCTGGCAACGCCACTAACAAATTTGCAAAGCGTTGGGCCTCTTTTGTGATCAAATACAAATGGCCCGTTTTCATTGGAACTTTACTACTGGCCTTTGGGCTAGCTTCGCAAGGTAAAATGGAATTCGATGGAGATTATCACGTATTCTTCAGTGAATCCAATCCAGAACTGGAGGCCTTTGATGCCCTACAGGATAAATATACCAAAGATGATAATGTGATCTTGGTACTATCACCTTCTAATGGAAATGTCTTCACCAAAGAAAATCTCATAGCAATTGAAGAATTAACCGCTGAGGCCTGGAATACACCCTACTCTTCTAGAGTGGATGCCATAACCAATTATCAGCATACCAGGGCGGAAGGAGACGACCTGTACGTTGATGATCTGTCATATGAGTCCGAGACCAAAACTGCAGAAGAAATAGAAAAGATTAAATCAATAGCACTTAACGAACCCTTGCTTGTAAAACGCATTATCAATGAAAAGGGCAGTGTTACGGCTATTAATGTAACGGTAAGGCTACCCGGAGAAGACAGTGCCAAGGAAATTCCTGAAGTAACGGCCTTTACGCGCAATATGGTGGCCAAGTTCAAAGAAAAACACCCGCAATTTGAAGTGAATTCGTCTGGTCTTGTTCCATTGAACACCGCCTTTTTTGAGTCTTCACAAAGAGACTTGATGCTCACGCTGGTGATGGTACTCATCGTAATTATTACCACATTGATACTTACAAGAAGCATTTTCAGTACTATTTCTACCCTGGTGGTCGTACTTTTCTCTATAATCAGTGCGGTTGGCTTTGTGGGCATTATGGGAATAAAGCTTACGCCACCCTCAGCTGTCTTCCCAACAATGGTGCTGACCTTAGCTGTTGCAGACAGTATTCACATCCTTATTACGATGTTGCAGAAAATGCGGAAAGATGGGATGACCAAAAAGGATGCGCTCGTAGAATCTATGCGACTTAATTTTATGCCTGTTTTGATCACCAGTCTTACCACTGTAATTGGTTTTCTTACCATGAATTTTGGTGAAGTGCCTCCCTTTTGGGATCTCGGGAACATTACGGCTTTCGGAATGACAATGGCCTTCCTGTACTCAACAACCACTTTACCTGCTCTGATGGCCATCTTTCCTGTAAAGGCCAGAAGAAAAGATATTGAAAAAGAACAGAAACTCGGGTGGTATACTTCATTGGGGTATTTTGTAGCAAGACAACCCGTAAAACTGACTTTCATTTCCCTTGCTGTCATTGGTACATTGGCCTATATGGCAACCAAGAACGAATTCAATGATGAATTCATTAATTATTTTGATCAAAGTGTCGAATTTCGGACAGATACCGATTATATCAGCAAAAATTTAACGGGTATTTACAATATAGAATACTCTATTGGCAGTGGCGAAAGCGGAGGGATCAATAATCCTGAATATTTGCAAAAGCTCAACGAATTTGAAGACTGGCTCAATGAACAACCCGAAGTGGTTCACGTAAATGCTTTTAGTGAGGTGGCCAGACGAGTGAATCGCTCAATGCATGGCGATGATACCGCTTATTATCGTGTTCCTGATAGCCGGGAGGAAGCAGCCCAGTACCTACTCCTGTATGAGTTGTCTTTGCCGTTCGGATTAGACCTGAACAATCAGATCAACGTAGATAAATCTGAGACACGGGTTACTGTAACCATTGAGAATATTTCGAGCGCAGAAATGATCGCTTTTGCCAAAAGAGGAGAGCGATGGCTTATAGATAATACCCCGGAGCCGATGCATTCATTAGGAGTTAGCCCTACTCTGATGTTCTCAACACTGGGATTTCGGCAAGCAGAAAGCATGTTTAAAGGCAATATATTCGCCATTATTCTTATTACACTGGTGCTTATCCTTGCACTTAGGAATTTAAAACTTGGCCTGTTGAGTATTGTTCCCAATGTTGCGCCTGTACTTGTAGGCTTTGGCATCTGGGCACTTTACAAAGGGCAAATCAATACCGGGATGGTTATTGTATTTGGAATGACTTTAGGGATCATAGTGGATGATACCGTTCACTTTATGAGCAAGTTCTTGAGGGCTAGGCGAGAGTTAGGCTATGACGCCAGGCAAGCTGTGGTTTATGCATTTGAGACCGTTGGGAAGGCTCTGGTTACTACAACACTGGTACTATTGGCTGGTTTTGCCGTGCTTTCTACTTCTTCCTTCGCCCTAAACAGTTATATGGCCAGAATTACTTTGATTATTATTTCGGCCGCACTTATTATCGACTTTGTTTTGCTACCATCCCTGCTAATTTTAATAAGCAAGAAAAGCGAAGCGCTTGATGAAGTCAAGGAATTAAAAACACAAGTTCAATTAGATAAATAATAGTAAATAATTGCAAATCATGAAAAATTCAATTGTAGTACTCGCGGCATTCTTGTCAGTAGCTATGCTTAATGCTCAAACTCCCGAAGAAAAAGGACTTCAGGTAGCAAAAGAAGCCGAAAAGGCAGATCTGGGCTTTGGAAGCTCAATCGTAGACCTTAAAATGACCTTAAAGAACAAGAACGGTCAAACCAGTGAACGCTTTCTGACCACAAGAACCCTTGAATTAACTGAAGATGGAGACAAATCGCTTATTGTTTTTAACAACCCAAAAGACGTTAAAGGAACAGCGACACTCACCTTTACCCACAAGGTAGGAGCAGATGATCAATGGTTATACCTGCCTTCTATTAAAAGGGTAAAGCGTATTTCTTCAAATAACAAGTCTGGCCCTTTCGTTGGGAGCGAGTTTGCCTATGAAGACCTTTCTTCTCAGGAGGTAGAAAAGTATGCGTACAAATTCCTGGAAGAAAAAGGAAACCTGCTTCTTGTAGAACAAGATCCGGTAGATCCCAAATCGGGCTATACACGAAGAATTGTTACCTATAACAAGGACAAGGGGTACCGACTGGAAAAAGTAGAGTTTTATGATCGCAAAAATGCTTTACTAAAGACACTGACTTATAGTGATTATAAGTTGTATAAAAATAAGTTTTGGAGAGCCCTGACTTTTAAAATGGTGAATCACCAAAGCAATAAAGAAACCTTGCTAAAATTCAGCGAGTATGATTTTGGTTCCGAGCTCTCGGATGGCGATTTTACCGAGGTAGCGCTCAAAAGAGCGGGGAATTAAGATAGCTAGTAAACGGGGTGTTGGGCTTTGGACCATGCCAAACAAGGACGCCCCTTAATTGTTATCAGCAGATGTCTAAAGATGAAACAAAACGCAAAAAAAATACTTCCTTTCGTGTTTTTGGTGACTGGCCTTGGTTTTGGTCAGGAAAAGGAGCAAAAAGTGGAGCAAGATCTGGAATTAGAGGTAGAAGCCGAGTATCGGTATTTTTACAATGAAGCGCAATTTAGTGGGCAAAAAGATCACTATCCCTCAATTGCCCTTCGCCCGGAATACACCGCCTCTTGGAACAAGGGTTACGAAAGTGTAAATTTTACAGGTTTTCTAAGGATTGATCGCGATGATGAACGAACCCATTGGGACATTCGGGAATTGTATTATCAAAAGGCAAAAGGAAATTGGGAACTGAGTCTCGGGCTTAAAAAAGTATATTGGGGTGTTGCCGAAAGCAATCATCTGGTAGATATCATAAACCAGACAGATGCGGTAGAAACTTTTGACGGAGAGGAAAAGCTGGGACAACCCATGGCGCAATTTTCCTGGGTTACTAATAAATTGGGAACCTTAGACTTCTTTTACCTTCCCTTCCACCGAAAGAGGACTTTTGCCGGAGAAGCGGGCAGGTTGAGGTTTGGTACAGTACTCAACCAGGATGATTTGGTTTACGAGAGTGGTGCTGAAGAATGGAGACAAGACCTGGCCATTCGTTGGAAGCATTACTTCGGCGCTTTTGATGTAGGCTTATCTCATTTTTACGGCAATGGTAGGGAACCGCTTTTTACCTTTGATGCCGCCGGGAATATCAATGCCTTTTACCCGGTCATTCACCAGACTGGTTTAGATTTGCAAATTACTAATGGAGCTTTCCTATGGAAGTTTGAATCGATCTATCGAAATGCAGATGCGCAAGACTTTTTAGCCCTGGTTGCCGGTGTGGAATATACCTTTAGCAATATAGACGGCAATGGCCTGGATATTGGTATTTTAGGAGAATACCTCTACGATGAAAGAGATGATTTAGCGCTTACTGCCTTGCAAAATGATTTATTTTTTGGAAGTAGAATTGCATTTAATGATACGCAAGACACCTCTTTTCTCGTAGGTGGAATTTTAGATTTAGATGGAAGCAGCAAGATTTTTAGCCTCGAAGCCTCCAGGCGCTTTGGTAGCACCTGGACGGCAGAAATTGAGGCTCGTATTTTTTCATCGATTGAGGATGATGAGCTGATTCTCTCAAATTTTAGAGATGACAGCTTTTTGCGAATTGCAATTTCGAAATACTTTTAAGGTTGAGATGGATCTCCAAATAGGGCCATAAGCACTTCCATTTGGAGATTCTCCGCCTTTTTTCGGATAGGAGATTCCATCATCGTATTGAAATTGGTTGCCAGGAAGAGAATCGCATCCAGTTCGGGAAGGTAAACCAAGAGGCAGCCCGCTCCAATACCACCGCCAGAATGGCCAATTCCATAAGTGACGTCCAGGTCGTAATAGGTGACACCCAGGCCATAGCGTCGTTCTCCCTTCTCATCAGTGACCCACTCCTGCATGAGTTCTAAAGTTTTAGGTTTTAGTAGTTTTCCCTCTACCAAGCTTTTAAGGAAAATTACGGCCTCCATGGTAGATGTTACCAGACCATCATCCCCTCTCATGGAAGCAACATTGGCCCGTTGCATTTTAGAGATATTTACGGGCAACTCTTCCAGTAGAACATCCCAGTAGGAGGAAACCAAATTGAGATCAGACATTATATTGTTTTGAGTCAGGTACCGCGTGTCTTTTAGGCCTAACTTCTTAAAGATCTTCTTGTCCATAAAAGTCACATGATCTCCTGTTATATCATCTGCTATGAGCGATAAAAGAGCGAAATTAGTATTCTTATACGTATAGCTGCTACCAGGTTCGAATTCAAGCTCCTTATTCGCGATATAGGCGAGCATTTCTGGCACCGTAAGGACCGTTAGCGGATCCTGCATAATTCTGGAGACCAAAATGGGGTCTGTACTGTATTCAGGAAGCCCCGAAGTGTGGTTTAAAAGCATGCGGACGGTTACCTTTTCGGATCCCTCAATGCTGTTTAGCCACTGATAATCCAGATATTTTCTGATAGGGTCATCAAGACTAAGTTTTCCCTTTTCGTAGAGTTTTAAAATGATAACGGCCATATAGGTTTTACTAACACTTTGCAAAAAATGTAAATGCTCTGTGCTAAGCGGTTTTTCGTCTTCTACATTCGCGAAGCCTTCAGAATAAGACCAGAATCCAGTGCTCGGCGTATAAATGCTAAGTGCCAAACCCGGAATCCCGATAGCCGTATATTTTTGGAAGATCTCCTTAATGGCCTCCTGCCTTTCTTGCGGAAATTCTTTTTTTTGAGCCAGGCCATAATTAAGAACCAGCCCGGTGAGCATAACAACTATTCTTTTTTTCATGATGTTTGTTTTGGGCAAATTTCCAGGCTCCACAGGGTATTAACAAGACATTCCACCTTCTTTTTGCTGAAATGTAGTGTTTTTGATGCTGAAGCGTATAGGCTGTCTTTATCACTTCTGAGGTGCAGATGCTCTAAACCACTTTTTGAAGTAAGGTGCGGTAATTCTGCTTACAACAATCTCTCTTGGAAAACCGTATTCGCTAACAAGTTCTGTTTTCAATTTACCATTGATGTCGCGCTGATACCCCTTAACAAGATCACGATGTATAATGAACTTTCTGTTGAGCCGAAAAAAAGACTCTTCAGGGAGCGCAGGCATAATCTTATTCAATGAATCATCAAGTACGTAGTCTTTCAGTCCGCGAGTCTTCAAATACGTTGCTTTGTCTGCTACATAGAAGGCCGCGATATTCTCAAAAGCGATATTGGTAACAGATCTTCCCAATTGCACTTCGTAACCCCGGGATCTGATCTCTTTGTCCCTGGCCCTGAGCGCAGCGGTGTTTCTCCACTGATCGTAGAAATAAATACCCATATAAATACCATTAATCACCAAAATCCAAATAAAGAAAATAAAGAGGTTATAGGTGTAAAACTTCGTAGGTAGAGGTCCATCGCCAAACAGCGCGTTAATCACTTCGGTTTGTATGATAATGAAGCCCTGTGCAAGAATATTCGTTGTTAAAATTTGAAGAACAATTCGCTTCACAGGAGCAGTCAAATAAGGGAGTTTTTTGTCAAACCAGAGAATTACCGCTCTGATAATCCACCATGCGATAAAACCCGATGCGGTGTCTATAGCGTAGGTAGTATAGGTATACCAATCCCAACGTATGGTTGAATAGGTTAAATGGTAATTTATGGTATTGATCACTGGAATCAGTACCAGAAACAGCAGTCCGTCATTGTATTTATTAAGATACCTGCGCAGCATCCTTTCAATTTTGATTTTAAAGATACCCTAAGTTCGTTTTTGTTACAAAATGAATTTGGAATTGGTTACTTTTGAAGGCATTTTAAAGATTCAAATGAGGCAGATTACAGATACCATATTAATGATCAGGCCGGCAACCTTCAGAGCTAACGAAGAGACTGCGGTAAACAATTATTATCAGGATAACAGTATTGAACTTCCTGCCGGAATACTTCTGCAAAAGGCACAAGCTGAATTTGACGCTTTTGTTGAAAAACTGAGGTCAAAAGGAGTTCGTGTAGTCGTAGTTGAGGGCATAGTATCTGACGATACTCCTGACGCACATTTTCCGAACAATTGGATTTCTTTCCACAGAAATGGAACGGTAGTTCTTTATCCGATGTTTGCCGAAAACAGAAGAAGGGAGCGACGAGAAGATGTATTGGATATTCTAGAGAACCAGGGCTTTAAAATTGAAAATGTAGTGGATTACTCTTCTGCCGAAAAGGAGGATTTCTTTCTGGAGGGTACAGGCAGTATTATTATGGACCGGGTACATAGCAAAGCCTATTGTGCTTTATCTCCAAGGGCTGATGAAGAGTTGTTTATAGAGTTTTGCGAGGATTTTGAGTGCAGCCCGGTTATTTTTACGGCCCTCCAATCGGTAGACGGCAAGAGGTTGCCTATATATCATACCAATGTTATGATGTGCGTGGCAGAAGACTATGCCGTTATCTGTCTGGATAGCATAGATGACAAGAAAGAACGGAAAAATGTGATCAACCACCTTAAATCTGATGGCAAGGAGATCATAGCCATCACGGAGGCACAAATGCATAATTTTGCTGGAAACATGCTGCAGGTGGTTGGTGATAATGAACAACGCTATCTCGTAATGAGCAGCGCAGCTTATAAGAGCCTTAAACCAGAGCAATTGGCTGCTCTTGAAAAATACAATCCAATAATTCATAGCTCTTTAGATCTTATCGAAACCTGTGGAGGAGGAAGTGCACGCTGTATGATGGCTGAGGTATTTTTACCTTCCGCATAGTCTTGGTTTTCTGCAACTTAACGACAATATTTCTGGACTATTGCTCGTTAGGCTAAGTATGAAGATCACAGGCAATGGCTTACTTTTTTTGGCGGTAATTTTTGTTCTAAGCGGCTGTTCTAGCGATGATGGACCAAATCTGAATGATGAAACAGAAACCCGGTCATTTCTTATGGGATTTACGGCCTTTCCATACGACCTTGATATTAACGCGGTAAACGAAACCGTTACAAATGTGGTTAGGGATGGAGATATTTTCTTAAATCACTTTGATTTCGGTGTCCCCTGGGACGAGGTAAGAAATGATGAGGCGTTCCCTAATGAGGTGCTGAATGCTATTGAAATTGCGAAGACTAATAAATCTAACGGCACAAAAATTTTACTTACTGCTACACCAACAGATCAAACTCGTGAGAATTTGGCTAAATATTGGAATGATAATGGCACGCACGAACCTTTACCTCCCTTCTGGGAGGGCAGAGCGTTTAACGATGCAGAGGTAAAAGCAACCTATCTCAAATATTGCCGCAGAATTATAGATGAAGTCCAGCCAGACTATTTCGCATACGGTATTGAAACAAATGCCGCTTTTAGAAAGGATGATGCTGGCTTTATGGCATTTTTAGAGCTTGCACAGGAGACCTACACTGCGTTGAAGGCAGATTACCCGAGCTTACCTATATTCCTGTCAATTCAGGACCAATCCTTTAATAATACAAAAGCTGAGTTATTGGAAACCTCAGAAATGATTCTCCAATATTCAGATTATATAGCAATAAGCACTTATCCTTTCTTTTACTACCAGGACCTTACCAGAGATGCCAATCCTGATCTTTTTGCCGATGATTGGCTGAGTGATTTCAGAAATCTGGATACCACAAAACCTTTCGCTGTCTCGGAAACCGGTTTTGCCGCTGAGGATTTTATACTGCAAAACCTTGGAATAAATGCAAAAGCTACAGAAGACTGGCAGGCAGCTTACCTGACAAAGCTTTTTGAGCAATG
>CBDBVE010000020.1:0-167310 GCA_965212595.1 Flavobacteriaceae bacterium | reverse complement strand
CCAACATTAAAAACATGATAAAGCGGAAATTCAAATATATAGGTATAGGTCTAATTGTACTTATTTTATTGGGGTTTGGAAGCCTCCATTTTATCGCGCCTAACATTATCCTGAAGCCATATAGGGTACAGCTAGATAGCGAACCCAAAGACTTTCGCCTCTCTAGCGAGACCTTGCAACTTAAGATAGAGGAGGGTATAGTTCTTAAAGGATATTGGGTGAAGGCGAATACTGAAGAGACTTGCGGAATTCTAATTCTGGTTCATGGCATTGGAGGATGCAAGGAACACTTTTTATCCCTGTCTGCCCGACTTGCCGATATGGGCGTAGCCTCAGTTATTTTTGATGGCAGAGCCCATGGTGAAAGTGACGGTGTTTACTGTACATATGGTTTTTATGAAAAAGAAGACATTAAGAAAATTGTAGACCTTATAAAGGTAAGACAGCCAGAAACTCCCCTGGGTATTTGGGGAAACTCTTTAGGTGGGGCAATAGCCCTCCAGGCCTTAGAACATGATGAACGGCTCGAATTTGGAATAATTGAAAGCACCTTTACAGACCTGCATCAAATTGCTTATGATTATAAGAAGAGAGCAATGGGAGGAATAGGAATTCGCCTGTTTTTCTGACTATGCGATCAAAAGAGCAGGTATACTGGCTAATTTTGACCCTAAAAAGGTAAAACCTATTAATGCAGCAAACCAAATTGAGCAGCCAGTTTTTTTAGCGCACGGAACGGCAGATGAAAGGATAAATTTTGGCTATGGCAAGCAACTTTATGATTCTCTAAAATCACCACATAAGTTTTGGTATCCGGTAGACGGGGGTAAACATCTTAATATGTCTAAGGTAGGAGGGGAGGCATACAGGGCTGCACTTTTCAACTTTATTACTAAAAATCTCGACAGTGAGTTAGAACTTAAGGAAGCGCCTCAATAATTTCTCTTAAAAAGCTATTTACCTCAAAATAAGGATCTTCGGCCAGACCTGTTCGAACCACAACAAGGCTTTTCGAAGGGATAATAAAAACATATTGTCCCTGATAACCATTTGCGGAAAAAAGATCTCGAGGCACATCCGGGTATTTCCCGTTTGCATTAAGCCAGAAATGTGCGCCATAAACACCTTCAGACTTTTCTGTTGGATCGGATACATAATCAGCCCATTCAGCTGAGAAAATTTGGGTGCCATTCCAGTTCCCTCGATTCAAATACAGTAGTCCGAATTTTGCCCAATCTCTTGTGCTGGCCCAGCAGTAGGAGGAGCCCACGTAATTGCCGCTTAAATCAGCCTCTAAGAGCATGGAGTACATGCCAATCTTATCGATAAGAGCTTCATAAGGGAAATCCAGATATTCCTGGTGTGAATCAAATCTATCCCTCAAAATTCCTGAAAGGAGATTTGAAGTACCTGAGGAGTAATTCCATATTACTTTAGGAGGCGCAATAGCCGGCTTATCAGCTTGCGTTTTGGTCATATCACTTTCCATGAATAGCATTTTTGTGACATCCAGAAATTGTACTATAGTCTTCATCCCATTCGAGTCCGCTCTGCATTCGAAGTAAGTGATTCAGCGTAATATTATTTCTGTCATCATTTTCCCATGTTTTCACAGCTGCACTTTCGTTTACGCTAAGTTCTCCACGATACTGGAGAATCCCATAGAGCGTAGCCAATATACTTTTGGTCATGGACCAACCTAAAATTGGAGTCTCGGAAGTGAATCCGTCTGTATAACGTTCTGCAATAATTTGATTTTTGTAGGCCACCAAAATACTACGCGTCTTTTGGACTTCAGGATTTTCAAAAGCCCCATCAACAGCCTTTTTCAATAGCTTGTAGTCAACACCAGATAAAACAGTGTCTTTTACGCCACCATTGCCAAATGGAAATACGGTGTCTAACCTTTGTTGTATTCGGTTTGGTTTTGAAAGAATTTCTGGATTGTCATTGCCGTTTAGCAAGACGCAACCAAGCCCAGGCCTGTAAGCTGCTTTTCTGTTCATTAGACCAAACACCGAAGCTTCAGCCCATTTTTGAGAATTGTTCAGATCTACTTCTGCAAGCTTTATCAAAGGAACGTTATTGTCGTTTTCTTCAATTGAAGTAGCGGTCCTTCCGGCAATATATACGCTTGAAGCCATATTTTTTGCAGCATAACCCGAAACAATATTTAGTTTGGGATAATTATATATGAGGGCTACAATAAAAAGAATTACTAGGACCAGAAGAATTCTCTTGACCGTTTTCATAAGTGCTTTACTTGGTTTTTTATTCGAAATTGCTTTTTCAGATTATGGTATTACTTTAGTAGCGCTAATATAATTAAATGCAAAGGACAATCCTTTTAATGTGCATTTTACTATGCCTGGCATGTTCAGGGCGGAAAGAGAAAAGAGCCGTAGAACTTTATGCTTCGCACTGCGCAAGTTGCCATAAAGCACCTGAAATAAACAACTTACCAAGAGACATATGGGAAAGTTCTGTACTTCCTGATATGGCGGCCAGAATGGGTATACGGGATTCTACTTATAACCCTTTTGCAGGACTCTCATATAGAGAGTATGAAGCCGTTGTTAACTCAGGGATATACCCTCTTAAGCCAACGATCAGCAGGGAGGATTGGGAATTGCTTCAGCACTACATATTAAAAAACGCTCCGGAAGAAATGCCCGTTTCCGATAGTTCTAATGATTTGGAATATTTGACTCAATTTGAAGCAAGCCCTATATCATTAGACAGCATCCCAGGGTCCTTCTTTACTTTTTTGCAATTTGATGAGCAGACTGCAAATTTAATCCTTGGCGATATGTCGGGTGAGCTGTTGAATTACAATTTCAAAAATGAGTCGCTCACTATTGTTGATCAGTACGAGACAGCCCTGGTAGATTTCTCAGTGAGCCAAGGAAGTACCTATGCGACGAGTATGGGTAATATGAACCCATCACAACTGCCTGTTGGAAGCTTAGTGATCTCAAAGGATGAATTGGGTATAGAGGCTTTGCAAAAGCTGCACAGACCTGTACATACTTTGGTTACCGACCTCAATGAGGACGGCAGCGATGAAATCATAGTTTCTGAGTTCGGGCATCACAGCGGTTCGCTTTCACTTTTCGTAAAGTCAGACAGCTCGGAATACGAAAAAAGAGTGCTTTTAAACAGGTCTGGCATAGTGCGGACAATTGCGAAGGATTTAGATGGAGATGGAAAAAGAGACCTGGCCGTACTGGCAGCCCAGGGAAGGGAAGAAGTGGTTTTTTTGTATCAGCGATCAGGACTTAATTTCGAGCTAGACCAAAAGCTCGAATTCAGCCCTTTATATGGTAGTAGCTGGTTTGAGTTGATCGATTACGATGGAGACGGTGACCTGGACATCATTAGCGTGCATGGTGATAACGCCGACAAGTCCTATGTTCCCAAACCGTACCATGGTATGAGAATTTATATTAATGAGAACGGGAGTTTTAATGAAAAATACTTTTATGCCTTGAACGGAGCGACAAGGATGGTTGCTCAGGATTTTGACGAGGATGGTGATCTAGATTTTGCCCTTGTGGCCACCTTTCCGGACTACAGTAAAAACAAGATCCTTTCGTTTGTTTATCTTGAGAACAAAGATTCGGAAAGTTTCAGGTTTGCGCCATTCGCCCTTGATAATGCAAAATTGGGCAGGTGGTTTTTAATCGATGCAGCTGATATCGATGAAGATGGCGACAAAGACATTGTTTTAAGTTCATTTACTTACTCGTTTACACCTGTGCCCGATTCCCTTTCTAAGGTCTGGGAAGAGAAGGACGCTGACATTATGATTCTTAGAAATAAACTAAATTAAAGAAGATGAGTAGGCTCGTACCGATTTTGGTTTACTTGTTTTTGTCGTGTTTCTGGACTTCCTGCCAGGAACCAAGGCCGGAATATGTTTGGAAATCTCTGGAAGTTACAGTTTCCGCTTACAATTCGGTTTCATGGCAAACATCGGGCAACCCCAACATTACTGCCTGGGGAGATACCTTAAAGCCAGGTATGAGATGTATAGCGGTTTCTCGAGACCTTATCGCAAAAGGATTAAAGCACAATACCCAGGTTAAAATTGAAGGCTTGGAAATGGTTTACTTGGTAAAAGATAAAATGAATATGCGCTGGAAGAATAGAATAGATATCTACATGGGGACCGACGTAAACAAAGCAAGGTATTGGGGGAAAAAGAAATTGAAAATTCAATATGCAGTTGAAAATGACAGTACAGTTGAAAAACACTAAATGGAATAGAAATCCAAAGCTAACATCCAAGGGCCTGTTCTGGCAGCTTCTTATGACAGTTCTGTTTTTTAGCTGTACGAATTCTAATGTGATCAAAGATAAGCCCATTGTCTTCAATAAGGAGCGAGAAAGACTGACCATAGCTTACATGGCGAAGAGATACGGCCTGGAAACAAATACATCAACTATTACTCCTAAAATGATTGTGCTCCACTGGACGGTGATTCCCACCTTTGAAGAGTCTTTCGAAACTTTTAATAGCCCAAGTCTTGCGAATACCCGCCCCGATATTAACACTGCCAGTGCTCTTAATGTTTCTTCACAATTTATGGTAGATAGAGATGGGACAATTTATCGCTTAATGCCTGAAACTACCATGGCAAGGCACATCATAGGTTTAAACCATTGCTCTATTGGTATTGAAAATGTTGGTGGGACCGACCAACTGCCTCTGACAGAAGCCCAGTTAGAAGCCAATATTTGGCTAGTTGAATACCTGGCAGACAAATATGATATCGAATACCTTATAGGGCATTATGAGTATACCCAATTTGAGGGGCATGAACTTTGGTTAGAAAAAGATGCAGGCTATCGAACAGTAAAAGATGATCCCGGAAAAGAATTTATGGGAAAGGTGCGCGACGCCACCAAAAAGTTTAATTTTAAAAAGGTACCCAAAAAACAAGAGATCCAATGAAAGTAAAAATATTCAGCACTTTTTTAAGCCTTACCTTTCTAACGCTGAGCTGCGGTCAGGATATGGATATAACCACTTCTTTATATGAAAGTTATGAGACCTACAAAGAATCTAGTATAGCCACAAGAAGAATAAAACATAAAGATTTGCAGCCCTTAATTGCAAAGTTTAAGGCTAACTCCAAATTTGAGGTAACTGAGGTTGGCAGATCTATAGAGGGGCGCTCACTTTCTCTAATAAGTATTGGACAGGGAAACATCGATGTTTTCCTTTGGTCACAAATGCATGGAAATGAGCCAACAGCGACCCAGGCGATTTTTGATATCCTCAATTTTTTAGATAGTTCGGATTTTAAATCTGAAAAAGAGGCCATTCTAAATAACCTGAAGTTGCACTTTCTTCCAATGCTAAACCCCGATGGTGCCGAAGTCTTTCAGAGGAGAAACACGCTGGGAATAGATATTAATAGAGACGCTCTTCGTCTGCAATCTCCTGAAGGGAGAACCCTAAAACGAGTCAGAGATAGCCTGGAAGCAGATTTTGGTTTTAACCTGCACGATCAGAGTACCTATTACAACGCGGAACGAACAGAAAAACCTGCCACCATTTCATATTTGGCACCCGCCTATAATTATGAAAAAGAAATCAATGAGGGTAGGGGAGACGCCATGCGCGTGATCGTATTTATGAATTCTATTATTCAGAAATACGCTCCTGGTCAGGTGGGTAGGTACAATGACGATTTTGAACCCAGAGCCTTTGGCGATAACATACAAAAGTGGGGTACCAGCACTATTCTGATAGAATCCGGAGGATATATAGACGATATCGAAAAGCAGGAGATCCGTAAACTGAATTATGTTTCAATTTTATCGGCAATTTATACGATTGCCAAAGGTAATTACAAGGAAATCTCACTGGAAGACTACGAAAAGATTCCTGAAAACGATAGAAAGCTCTTCGATCTAAAAGTTGAAAAAGCCACGTATGAACTTTTGGGCGAATCTTACATCCTGGATATAGGCATACAACGGTTGGAGGTAGATTTGGAAGATCATCAAAATTTTTGGTACAGCAGCAGAATTATTGACCAGGGAGATTTGTCTACCTACTATGGTTATCAGACACTTGACGCCTCGGGTTATGTTATAAGGCAGGGAAGTGTGTTTCCAAAAACATTGAATTCTATCGATGAACTAAGCGATATTGATGCCTTAGAACTCTTAAAAAAAGGATACACGTATATAAAGCTAAACAACTTTCCTGATGGCTTGCTTAATTCAGCGCTCCCATTACATTTGATAGGCCCCAACTATGAAGTTCCCGAACTGCGGGTAGAAGTTGGTATAAACCCAACCTTTTTACTCGCTAAGGATGGGGAGTTCAAATATGCAGTGATCAACGGGTTTTTAATAGACCTTCAAACCGGTAAGAGCAACTTTAAAAATGCAATGATCTACCGCTAATCTTAATTGGTTTAAAAAAGAAATGCGCTTCTCACCAGGTAAGAGCGCATATGGTTTGCTTATAATTTTATAGTGCTTGTGACTAGAATCCGAAGCTAAGCGGAGTCTCGGCACCGTATTTAGCCAATAGTACTAGCATAATAAATAATGTAATCACTATTGAAGAAAATAAGGTCAATACCGCACTTTTATACCAATTTGATAAAGGTCCTATTGCACTCTGCTTGATAATTTGGTAGATAACATCCATGACTTTTCAATTTTAAATTAGACAACGTTACTGGTTTCTAGGATGTATTTAGTTGCAAAGGGTTTTTGAGGTTTGTAGGTATAAAACATTTGGACTTACCAAAACCCTACTTCAATACCAAAGTATTCGATGAATGACAATATGGAAATAAAGCCAAAAGCAGACGAAACCACCCGCCAAACAGGAGTTCAGGGCTTTTTTTGCTGTTTTTAGATACGTCCGGTCTATCCAGGGTACTTAGCTCGCCTTTGAGAAAGTTAATAGCTTAGACTGCAATACAATTTCGAAAAATTAAAAAAGTAGATAATATCCAACTGCCAACTGCGAGCTGTCAACCTTTATAAGGCTACTCACATCCGCCGGTAAAGCCCTTAGCATTAAATTTAGTTTGTACGGCGCCCTGGAGACTGCCTTCTGTGACCTGAATGGCTAGATTGTTTTCACCACTACCATCACGCTTGGGGCTGCAGTATTCAAATAAGTAAAAACTATTTGCTTGTTGCGACACGCGGAACGAAATATCGTTAAATGTGGCTTCTAACTCCTGCTCGTTTCCAGCAAAGACACTAAAAGTCTTCCCAATTTCCATAAGTACGTCTGCATCTATTTCGCCTCCAAGGCCAATAGAAAAGAAAGAAACATTGGCGTTGGCCTCATTCACTTTTTTAAGCGCAGAAGTTTCTGTAAAACGAGAAGCCTGGTCTGTACCATCAGTAAAAAGGACAACTGATGCCGCACCAATACTATTATTGCTATTGCTTTCCTTGACCAGATCTTCGGCAATATCGGCCGCCTTGATCACAGCGCCATAAAGGTCGGTTGACGGGTCATTGCTTATATCAGAAGTGATACCATCTATTGCAGCGATCAATTCGGTTTTGGAAGGAGACAGGGCATTAAGTAAATGTAACTCGTCTTCTCCATCAAACCAATAAATAGCCATTTTAAATGACTCCTCTGCTGCTTCTGGCATTACATTATTAATAAAACTAATCGATGCGGTCTTCAGTTCGTCAAGGCTACTGCTAAGAACACTGTTACTTAAGTCGAGCACCAGCAATGTGTTATTTTGGAAGATTTGTGAGTTCGGAGAAATTCGAGCAAGTGATTCTGAAGTAGATATGGTATTAAAACAATCGTCATTCCTGCCTTGTTCGTAAATTGTAAACTGGTCTGCCGTTAGTCCGGGTACCGGATTCCCATTGGTGTCTGATACTTTAAAGAAAATAGACACTTTCCCGGGAAGTGTAGTAAACTGATCCTGAATTGAGAGTACAAGATCGCTTTCTCCCAGGTTCAGGCATTCATCTACAGGCTTACCTTCACCTAAGCCTCCCTGGTTAAGGTCAAAACTTACATCGTCATCAGCATTTCCGCAAGAGATAAAAAAAGTAATTAAGGAAAAAAAGCAGGCAGTTCTAAGAAGTGATTTCATGTTCATATGGGTTTTCGGTTCTTCCATCAGAACGGCCAAAACCTTATAAAATTATGAGGGGCAATAAAAACTTTGTTAAAACATGTTAAGAATACAGCCGAGATTTGTCCCAGTTCGCAAATGTCGGCTAATACTTATTTTAACATTTAACGAATTGTTAAAGGCCTACGCCTTGCCTTTATTTTTGATACCTTTAAAGAGATTCTCAAAGTATTAAAACACCTAAAACAACAAAATATGCCAACGTATCAGTTTAAAGTTAACAACGAGAAACGTACCGTAGAGGTGAGCGAAGACACCCCATTGCTTTGGGTCTTGCGCGACCATTTAGATTTAGTGGGTACGAAATACGGTTGTGGAATAGCCCAATGCGGCGCCTGCACTGTGCACATGGATGGTAATGCAGTGCGCAGCTGTTCGCTAACAGTGGCCCAGATAGAAGGACAGTCAATAACAACTATAGAGGGCCTTTCCGAAGACGGTTCCCATCCTGTTCAGCAGGCCTGGAAAGAAGTGGATGTTCCGCAATGTGGATACTGTCAGGCAGGTCAGATAATGACAGCTTCGGCCTTTTTGGAAAAAAATTCGAATCCCAATTCGGAAGAGATCAAAAATGCCATGCATGGGAATATTTGTAGATGTGCTTCTTACAATCGTATTTATAGAGCTGTGGAACTGGCAGCAGAGAAAATGGGTTAATAATCAATCAAAGCAAAAAACATGTCAACTTCAAAAACACCAGCATTTACGTTCAGCAGAAGGGATTTTATGCGAACCAGCTCTTTAGCCGGAGGCGGGTTATTAATCGGATTTAATTTTTTTCAGGCTTGTAAACCCAAGGCTGAACCTCCCGTAGACCTTGCAGACTTAAACTATAATGATTTCAACGCATTTATAAAAATTGCGGATAACGGAGCAGTAACTATTTTCTCTCCGAACCCAGAAATTGGTCAGGGCGTAAAAACCTCTATGCCCATGATCATCGCAGAAGAATTAGATGTTTCCTGGGACATGGTTAACGTGGTACAGGGAGCCTTAGATACCGAAAACTATCAGAGACAAGTAGCTGGGGGTAGTCAATCTATTCGTTTTGGTTGGGAACCCTTAAGGCAAACCGGAGCTACGGCACGACATATGTTGGTGTCTGCAGCGGCGGCACGTTGGGGAGTAGACCCTTCGGAGTGTACAACAAGCGATGGGGTAATCACCAATGCATCGGGTGCTAGCTTGGGTTATGGCGAGGTGGTTAAAGAAGCCGCCGCGCTCGAAGTACCAGAAAATGTGGCGCTTAAAGAGGTCAAGGATTTTAAAATTATTGGCACAGATAAATCTAATGTAGATATTGATGAAATTGTCACCGGGAAACCACTATTTGGACTTGATTATAAAACTGAGGGTATGGTATATGCGGCCGTCGTTAGGCCTTCCTCTTTTGGGAAGAAATTGGTTTCCTATGATGACTCGGAAGCAAAGAACATGCCTGGAGTCATAGAGGTAGTGAAATTTGGAGAGAAGGTAAGAGGGCTTTTAGAGAAAGACCCCAGTTTTTCAAGCAAAATATCGGGGACAGATAAAGTAGCAGTGATTGCCAAAACCATGTGGCAGGCCATGCAGGCCAAGAAAGCTATAAAAGCAGAATGGGCAGATGATTCCACAATTGAAAACACGGAGAGCCATGATAAAATACTTACCGAATTATTAGATGGAAGTAAGTTTGAGACCATGCGGAAGGATGGAGATGTAAAAAGGGCTTTTGCTCAGGCAGATCAGGTTTTGGAAAGAACGTATGAATCACCGTTTTTACCACACAATTGCCTTGAGCCAATGAATTTCTATGCAAATGTGACTTCAGATAAGGTACATCTTGTGGGACCTATTCAAACTCCTGCATGGAAGGCTGGTCTTGTATCTGCGATGTTAGAGAGAAAGCCGGAGGAAATTCATCTTGAAATGACCAGAATGGGCGGGGGATTTGGAAGAAGGTTGTTTGGTGATTTCGTCCTTGAAGCGGCAGAAATTTCAAACGCCATTCAAAAACCTGTAAAAGTGGTTTACAGTAGAGAGGATGATATGGCAGATGGTATTTACAGGCCGGCCATAAAATATAGAATAAAAGCAGGTATTAAAGATGGTAAGGTTACCGCTTATCACTTAAAGGAGGCGGCAATAAATGATAATATGTATGGCTTGATCCCGAACTTCTTTCCGGCAGGAGCCATAGAAAACTATCAGGTTGACGCCACCAATTACAATAGTAGTATAACTACTGGTGCCTGGAGAGCGCCTTATACAAATTTCCTTGCCTTCGCAGAACAGAGCTTCTTTGATGAGTTGGCCGAAGTAATGGATGTAGATAAGATCCAACTTCGTTTAGATCTGTTGCAAAATGTAAAGGGTGTAGAAGACGAACGCATTGAATATTCACCTGAACGTATGGAGGAGGTGATTAAAGTGGCGGTTGAGAAATCTGGATGGGGAAATAAACCAGAAGGAGTGTACCAAGGTTTTGTGAATTACTATTGTCACAATACTCATGTAGCAGAGGTTGCCGATGTGGAAATAGAGAATGGTACGCCGGTTGTCAAAAAAGTAACTTGTGTTATAGATTGCGGAATTGTGATAAACCCGCTTGGTGCTTTAAATCAAATTGAAGGCGGCGTAGTAGATGGAATTGGGCATTCAATGTACGGAAATCTTGAGTTTAAGGATGGGGCCCCTATGGCCACCAATTTCGATAAATATCGCCTTATCCGAATGAAAGAGGCTCCGGTGGTTGAAACTCACTTTATCAAAAACGAGCTGTCTCCAACCGGTTTGGGTGAGCCAACTTTACCGCCTGCCGGAGGTGCAATCGCCAACGCGTTTAAGGCGGCGACAGGTAAAAGAATATATAATCAACCTTTTAATAAGTACCCAGAATTGCTGGAAGTACCCAATAAGGAAATTATAGGATAAAACAGAATGACCATTTTACTATTTGGAATTACCAAGGACATCGTAGGCAGTTCTACCTTGTCCTTGCCTGTTTCAAGCACGGTAAAGTTCGAGACGGTAGGTGATTTGAAGGCCTATTTGGGAAATACCTATCCGCGCTTAAACAGCCTCTCATCCTTAGCGGTGGCAGTGAATAATTCGTACGCTGAGGATAGTGTTAAAATCGATAATTTTGACGAAATTGCCTTAATTCCGCCCGTAAGCGGTGGTTAACAATTGGCAGTAATCAATTAACAATAATTAATAGCTATAGTTTCTGATGCTCTTAGACAATCACAATAGACAAATTAACTATCTGAGATTGGCCGTTACAGACCGTTGCAACCTACGTTGTAATTATTGTATGCCTTCGGAAGGGATTAACTTTGTACGCAAAGACAAATTGCTTACCATAGAGGAATTGTCTCAGCTCAGTGAGACCTTAGTAGAGCAGGGGATTGACAAAATTCGGATTACGGGAGGAGAACCATTTGTTAGGAAGGACCTAATGATTTTATTGAGAAACCTGTCTAAGATTGATGGCCTCAATGACATCTCAATTACTACCAATGCCACCTTGTTAGCACCTTATATTGACGAGCTAAAAGATCTGGGCATTAAAAATATCAATGTGAGTCTTGATGCGATTCATAAAGAAACTTTTCTTCGGGTTACTCGAAGGGATCTTTACGATACTGTATATAATAACCTGATAAGACTAATTACAGAAGGCTTCAATGTTCGGATTAACTTCATAGCACTTGAAAACCAGAATACACAGGATATTCTTCCAATGTTAACACTGATGAAGCACTATCCGGTCTCTGTGCGTTTTCTTGAAGAAATGCCTTTTAACGGGGGCAGCAAAAATTTCTCAGCAATTACCTGGGATTATAAGAAAATTCTGGAGCATATTCGAAGCAAATATCCAGATTTTGAAAAATTGGTCTCTCCAAAAACCTCTACCTCAATTAATTATAAGATTAAGGGACATAAGAGCACTTTCGGACTCATTCCATCGTTTAGCCGAACCTTTTGCGGAAGTTGTAACCGCCTGCGAATTACGGCTACCGGAGATATCATCACCTGCCTGTATGGGAAACCGGTTGCCAATTTGAGAGAAATTATGCGATCTCCCGATGCTAAAAAGAATGCAAAACTGGCCATACTGAATGCGATCAGTAAAAGATTTAAAACAGGATTTGAAGCTCAGGAGAACTATAAAAAGATCTTTTCAAGTTCTATGACCTCCATTGGGGGCTAATATACGCTCAACGACTAGTAGTGGCAGATAGTATGCAAAAAAAAACAGAGATATACGGTTTGGTGCTTTGCGGCGGCAAAAGTACCCGAATGGGCCATGATAAAGGAGCAATAGTTTATCACGATTTGCCTCAGCAAGAGCATTTGTTCCAATTGCTTGAACAGCTTTGCGATCATACTTTTTTTAGTATTCGCGAGGAACAACGAGCCACTTTACCTGAAGGAACTAACTACATTATTGACCAAAACAAATACCGCGGACCTTTTAATGGTCTGCTTAGCGCATATGAACGATATCCAGACGTAGCCTGGATGGTTATGGCTTGTGACCTGCCCTTGATGGACCTGAAGGCTTTGAAAAAACTAGCTTCAGAAAGAGATGTCACCAAATATGCCACGGCCTTTGCAACCCTCAAAAGTGGTTTGCCAGAACCACTGGCAGCAATTTGGGAACCCAAGGCACTGGAAGAAGCCATTGGTTACCTGAACAAAGGAGACAGTACCTGCCCAAGAAAATTTTTGATTAATTCAGATACTAAATTAGTAGCTCCCGAAGACGATGAGGTGCTGCTAAACGCGAATTCTGAAGAGGACTATAAACAAGTGCTCCTTAGACTAGATCAAGTATGAAACCCGATCGTTACATAAGGCAGACCAGCCTAAAAGAATTTGGTCCTGAGGCTCAGCGCCGATTATCTAAGGCAAGCGTCTTAGTTGTGGGTCTGGGCGGACTCGGAATACCCGTTCTACAATATCTCAATGCCATGGGAGTAGGCACACTTGGCCTGGTAGACCAGGATGTCATTGACCTTACCAACCTGCAACGCCAGGTTTTGTATTCTGAGCGGGATATAGGGCAGCAAAAAATAAAGATCGCTATACAAAAGCTCAAAATGCAGAATTCTCAGACCAACTTCAAAGCCTATGACCGGTTTTTGGTACGGGACAATGCGCTGGGCATTATCGAGAATTACGATCTGGTTATTGATGCCTCTGATAATTTTGCTACCCGTTACTTAATCAATGATGCCTGCGTTATTTTAAAAAAGCCCTTTGTGTACGGAGCACTGCATGGCTTTGAAGGGCAAGTTTCCGTATTCAATTATAAGGGCGGACCTACTTATAGGTGCCTGTTCCCTGATATGCCTTCGGCAGTTGAGCTTCCTGATTGTAATGAAAATGGCGTCTTGGGTATTATTCCTGGTATTATTGGAAACCTTCAGGCCCTTGAAGCGGTTAAAATCCTTGCTGAAGTAGGTGAGGTACTGTCTGGTAAATTATTGATTTTTAATGGTTTAGATCAAACATATCAAAAAATAAATTTTCCTCTTAAACAGGCCAATTTGCACATAGAGAAACTTCAGGAATCATACGATGAAGAAAGCTGTGCGCCACTGCCTTCAATTTCGGCTTCAAGGCTTAATAAGCTCATTGAAAATGAAATGCAGCTACAACTTATAGACGTGCGCTCCGAGGAAGAATTTGCAGATCACAGCTTAGCCAGGACAAGGAATATACCACTGGATGAGCTTGAAAATCGTATTTCGGAAATCAATTTGGAGCTTCCTGTTTATTTTTTATGTCAATCTGGAAAGCGTAGTGAGAAAGCTGTCATAAAAATTCAAGATCACTTCCAAAATACAAGAGTTTACAACGTTGAGGGAGGAATAAATCAATACGCACTTGTCTTCTACTAGACATACTATTAGATGGAGACTATCCGGGAACGCACAAAATTTACCACATACTTAAAATTGCCATTGTACCAGATTGCGAAGAAGAATGCGGCGTATATCACCCAATCTGCAAAAATTGCTATAAACCAATAGCTATTTAAAAACACCAGAACTAAAGAAGCGGTTGCTATTGTTAAGGCTACCACGGTTCTTTTACCTTTATAGTTGAGCACTATCATTAATAAAATAAGCAGGCCTAAAATAGGTTTTGCATGCAACAGAAATGGCGCCAACTCACCATTTTCGACATCAAAAAATAATAAGATTGCACTCATGTAGGCCGTAACACATAAGGGACATTTTGGCAAGAGAATGATCAGCAATGCAGAAAAAAAAGAAACCGTGTTGCTGGCCCTTGCCACACTTTTTCGGGGCTTAACCTTAGAACTACAACAAGACGACTGTATTTTCTCCATACGATTAAAAAATCTGCCTGTAAGGAATGAAAGGATAGATATCGCCTGTTTTGAAATCTGTTTTTCCTTGTGGCAAAATAAGGAAGCCATCGGTTCTCACAAGATTTGCAAAGTCTCCAGACCCGTTGCCTGGTACAGGAATTGCACTCATACTTCCATCGATCTCATTAACCAATTGCGCTTCTAAAAAATAGACCAGATCTGGCCTAAACTGTGCATTTTCCTTCAATTTAACGTTTAAATACGAAGGCTGCAAACCTAATGAGCGTTTTAACCAGTATTGAAAGTAGGCGTAAACGCAAACGAATGAAGATACCGGATTCCCTGGTAGTGCGAAAACCTTAACCCCGTCTTTGTTGCTTCCAAACCAAAAAGGTTTTCCCGGTCGCTGTTGTATTTTGTGAAAGTGCTTTTCAATGTCTAAAGACTCCAGTACTTCGGGAAGGTAGTCGTATTTCCCCTTAGAGACACCCCCGGTGAAGAAAAGCAGGCTATATTGGTCTAAATAGCTAGAAATGATCTTATGCATCTGTATTTTTTCATCTGGCAAATGCTCAAGATGACTTTTAAGGCCCCATTCATTCAAAGTATTGCGAATCCCGTATACATTAGACCTTCTGATTTGGTGTGATAAGGGTGTTTCAGTAACATCGATAAGTTCATCACCCGTTGAAAAAATAACCGCTTCAGGCAGCTTTTTTATCGCAAGGGTAGATTTGCCAATTGCAGCCGCTATATTGATTTCAGCACTGCTCAACCGCTTTCCACCTTTTACAATACAATCTCCTTGCGCGATGTCCATTCCCTTAAAATGAATGCTTTGGCGCAAACTAATTTGCTCCGTTGTGATATGGGCAATGCCATTTTCAATTTGTAGGTCCTCATATCGTATCACCGTATCCGCATTTTTCGGTACCATAGTACCTGTCATCACTTCGACACAATTTTTTGAATCTTTCAGCCTTGCCTGCGGTGTACCGGCAGGAGATGTGCTTTCTATTTTAAATTGCCTGTTCCCTTGTTCAAAACTGTCGTACGAGATGGCTATACCATCCATAGTAACGCGGTCAAAAGGGGGGAAATCTCTATCTGCCAGGAGGTCTTCAGCCAAGTATCCTCCGGTACACTTCTCAAGTGCCAGGGTTTCAGTTAGAAAGTCATCTTTGTGTCTTTCCAGGACAGACAAAGCTTGTTGATATGTGATAAATATATTGTCCATTTACGGCCGAATGAATATAACAATTTTTGGGTATATTAGGGCAGGATCACAATAACTCAAAAATTAAATCCGGCATCTAAAGCGCATCTTTTTATGAGGGAGATAAAGTCTATACTTTCATTGTTTGATTCTGGGAGTCTTTCTGAAGAGAAAGCTGCTATAGCCCAGGTAGTTAGGGTAGAGGAGTCTTCCTATCGAAGGGAAGGTGCAAGAATGATAGTGTTTGAGTCTGGCGTTTTTGAAGGAGGAATTAGTGGGGGCTGTCTGGAAGGAGATGCCTTAAAGCGATCTCAGATGGCCATTTTAAAAGGGAGTCCTTCAGTAGTCACCTATGACACCTCGAAAGAAAAAGAAATAGGTGTGGGTTTAGGCTGCAATGGTTTGATTGAAGTTTTAATAACCCCGATCAATGAAAACCCTTCTGCAATAGAGATGCTGAGAAAATGTGTGGCAGATCGAAGGCATCATTGTATTGCTACAATTACAGGATTAAAGGGAGTCTATGAATCACTCGAGGTAGGGAATAGTTTTTATTATAATGCCGATGCAGGTAAGATTGAGTCCTGTGAGCATGCCGGGTTTGAAAGATTTGCTTCTGCACAGGCAGCAAATGTACTTGAAAAACAAAAGTCGAATACTTGCGATTTCCTGGAAGGCGAACAGGAAATCAGAGTTTTTATAGAGTATGTTCCTCCACAATATCATTTGGCTGTATATGGAGATAATTACGATGTATATCCAATATTAGAATTGGCGGAAGTCATGGATTGGGAGGTGAGTCTGGTAGGAAATATTCAAAAACTTGATAAGAAGAAATTACGATCTGTAAAGGCGCTATATCCAAAAGACATGGAAGCTCGTCCAAAAATCGATGACCGCACAGCTATCCTACTCATGGCGCATGATTTTAAAACCGACATTGCCAATCTTGAATTTTTAATCAAAACGGCTGCATCCTATATAGGTTCTTTGGGTCCTAAAAAACGCTTTGTTAAAATGGAAAATGCCCTTAAAGAGAGGGGAGTGCTACTATCTGATGCGGACTTAAACCGGATCTATGCCCCTTGCGGTTTGGAGATAGGTGCGAATACTCCCGAGGAGATCGCGGCAAGCATTTTTAGCGAAATTCTCAGTGTGTTTTCCGGGAATACAGGAGGAATGCTTCGATACAAGCAAGGTCCTATTCATGAAAGAGGGTAAACCTGCCTTTATGTAGGCCTCTCCAGGTTTAGAACTATTGATTTCTTCAATAGGGAGGACAAGCTCAATGCAGGAATTAGTTCATTCAAAAAACAGCATCTTTTAGCTCCAGGGGTTCCAAACCCCTCCCCGGATTAAGATAACCAAGTTTACTGTAATTTGATTGCAGATTATTAGTTTCAGATTAAACGTAAGGGCTATCGAAATTAGCTTCCCGGAATTCTAATTCTGGATTTGGATTTTCGCTTGGGGTCTCAACCTCACCCCCAGGATAAGTTAGGAATACACGCTGGAAAGTGCTTGCAATCTGATAACTCTTGTAACCCCAGCTTTAAATAATTGACTAACTGCCTGCTGATATTGCTAATTGCTAATTGTTTACTGCTCATTGATCATCACCTCACCTTCGCTCCCAGAGAATATTGTTCTCTCTTTGCCTTGCCACTTCAGAGCTAACAATTTTAATGACGTCATCTACCTCGGCCCTCGTTGTATACCTTCCAAGACTAAAGCGTAGCGAGGCATAGGCAAGATCACGCTGTATACCCATAGCCATGAGTACATGAGAAGGTTCTACCGATGCCGAATTACAGGCAGATCCGTTAGAAACAGCGAGCTTGGCGCTAAGTGCGCGCAAAAGAGACGGCCCATCAATATATTTGAATGAGATGTTGGTGGTATTAGGTAGCCTGTCTACCTGATTTCCATTAGGAACCGAAAGCTCAATGTCTAAAATTCCTTTTTCCAATTGATCTCGGAGTGTCTTTATCCGAGTGGCTTCACTTTCCAGGCCTTGATAGGCCAGTTCCACCGCCTTGGCAATACCAACGATCCCAGGAGTATTTAAAGTCCCTCCTCTAAGACTTCTTTGTTGCCCTCCACCTTGAATAAAGCTAGGCAAGAATCCTTCACTCAGTTTTGGGTTGATATATGTGAGTCCGACACCTTTCGGACCATAGACTTTGTGTGCTGAAAAGCAAGCAAAATCTACTAATTCCAAAATGCCGTTCACTGGCATTTTCCCAAGCACCTGCGTCGTATCGGAAAACAATAGAACGTCATTTTCTTTAGCAAATATGCTTAACTCTTCGAGTGGTTGAACGACTCCTGTTTCATTATTTGCGTATAACGCGATAATTAATATGGTATCTTTTCTAACTACCTCCCTGTATTGGTCTACAGAGATCAGTCCATTTTCATCAACGTCTAAATAACTGACGTCATAACCTATCCCTTCTAAAAATTCGCAGCAATCTAAAACAGCTTTGTGCTCCACCCTGGATGTCACAATATGCTTTCCTTTAGCCTCCTTTGCCCTGCATACTCCCTTTATGACCATATTTATGCTCTCTGTCGATCCTGAGGTATAAACCAGCGATTCTATGGGAACTTCCAAAATACGGGATAGTAATTGGGTAGACTCTTCAACTGCCGTTTTGGCCAACCAGCCGTAGGGATGATGACTACTTGAGGGGTTGCCGAAATCAGAATAAAAAAAGGGAAGCATAGCGTCAACTACTTCCTTGGCACAAGGAGTTGTAGCATTGTAATCAAAGTAGTGTTGAGTGTACATTTGCAGTGAGAACCATTACATAATTAAAGGTAAAGAAATATCTTGAAATACCTTTAGTTGTACCCTTCTCAAAAGCCGTTTAACCCTCTTTTTTTGCTTTCTTTTTGGATTTCAACAACTTGTGTTTAATCTATTGGAATATCCGAAAAAAAGGGATATATTTAGTATCTATTCCTTAATGTAATTCACAAAAAAATATGATTCCTGCAAATTTCACCTATCACAAGGCGACATCGTTAGCGGAAGCAATAGCACTGTCGCAGACGCATGGTGAAGAGGCCAAATTTATGTCCGGCGGACATAGCCTTTTACCCATGATGAAACTCCGCTTTGCAACTCCCTCGCATATTATTGACATTAGTAAGATTGACGGGCTGTCTTATATAAAAGAAGACGGAGACACGCTAAAAATTGGAGCGCTTACTACACAGACTGAACTGGAAAACAGCGAGCTATTACAAAGCAACTATCCGATTTTTATTGATGCTGTTAAATTAACCGCTGATCCGGCCGTTCGCAATGTAGGTACAATAGGTGGGAATATAGCTCATGGCGATGCCGCCAATGACCAGCCTGCGCTGATGTTATCCTATCGGGCCACTATCGTGGTTGAAGGACCTGAAGGTAGCAGATCAATACCCATTGATGAGTTTTTTCATGGCTTCTATATGACAGCTCTTGAGCCTTCTGAGGTCTTGGTTGAAATTCAAATCCCTAAGGCAAAGGCAGCTTGTGGAGGTGCCTACCATAAGATTGAGCGAAAAGTAGGCGATTATGCGACTTCTGGTGTAGCTGTCTATTTGGAGTTGGATGGCAGTGGCAGTTGTAGTACAATAGGAATTGGACTTACAAACGTCAGCGATATTCCAATGCGACTAGAAAGGGCAGAAGACTTACTAAAAGGAAAAGAGATCACAGATAACTTAATTGAACAAGTGGGAGCCATAGCCAGCGAAGACTGCGAACCCACATCAGATCTAAGGGGTTCTGAGGCATATAAACGAGCGGTTACTGGCGAGATTGCAAAACAAGTACTCCGCAGTGCGTTAAATAGGGCAAAAAATTAAATATCAAAAATGAAACACGAGATCACAATTAAGATAAACGGGGAAAGCGTAACCCAGGAAGTTGATTCGCGTACGCTATTGGTACACTTTATTAGAGAGCAATGCAATTTAACAGGAACTCACATTGGTTGCGATACCTCTAACTGCGGCGCTTGTACAATACTTCTCAACGGAAAGTCTATAAAGTCCTGTACCTATTTGGCGGTAAGAGCTGATGGATCTGAAATTACCACAATCGAGGGTGTTGCCAACGAAGGAGAAAACCATCCCATACAGCAGGCATTTCACGATCAGCACGGTTTGCATTGCGGTTTTTGTACTCCGGGGATGATCATGAGATCAATAGATTTCTTGGAAAGCAACCCTTCACCTACAGATGAGGAGATCAGGTGGGGAATATCTGGTAACCTATGCCGGTGTACAGGATATAATAATATAGTAAAAGCCATAAAGCAGGCTTCGGAAGAAATGAAAAAAGAAAAGGTAGAATCTTAAGAACATCAAATATGTTTAAGTGTAAGACATCAAAAGAAGTAGGAGGCATGGGGCACTCCGTAAAGCGAAAAGAAGATGCCCGTTTTTTGCATGGAAAGGGAAATTACGTAGATGATGTAAAGCTTCCCGGAATGTTGCAAATGGTTATGGTAAGAAGCCCTTATGCCTATGCAAAAATAAAAAGTATAAACAAAGAAAAAGCCCTTGCAATTCCAGGTGTTTTGGCGGTAATTACCGGAGAAGATTTGGCGCAATACAATTTGCATTGGATGCCAACACTTCTGTCGGATACGCAAATGGTTTTGCCAACCGATACGGTTATGCATCAATCCCAGGAAGTTGCGGCGGTGATTGCTACAGATAGGTATATAGCGGCAGATGGTGCTGAAGCCGTAGAAATAGATTACGAACCCATGCAAGCTATTGTAGATCCATGGAAAGCCCTTGACGATGATGCCCCCTTACTAAGACCAGATAAGGAAGGCCAAAAAGACAATCAAATTTACCACTGGGAGCGAGGCGATAGAGCCAAAACAGAAGAGGTTATCAAAAAGGCAGATATTGTTGTAAAAGAGCGAATTTATCTTCCAAGGATTCACGTGGCTTCTATAGAAACCTGTGGTTGTGTAGCGAGCTATGACAAAGATACTGGCAAATTAACAGTATATCTTACCACCCAGGCACCTCATGCAATACGTACTGTGGTGGCCCTGGTTGCTGGCCATGTCGGACTTTCAGAAGAAAAGATCCGTATCATCTCACCGGATATCGGCGGAGGCTTTGGCGGGAAAGTACCGGTCTACCCGGCCTATGTAGTAGCCATTGCTGCGACCTTTCTTATTGGAAAACCTGTAAAATGGATTGAAGATCGCTCGGAAAACCTTACCAATGGCTTTGCGCGCGACTACCATATGGATTGCGAATTGGCTGCCACCAAGGATGGAAAAATACAGGCCTTTAAAGTAAAAACCCTTGCAGATCACGGTTATACCGATTCTTCTGCAAACCCATCAAAATACCCTACGGGAATGTTCTCAATCTGTACGGGTTCATATGACTATGAGCATGCTTTTGCAGAACTAGATGCGGTTTATACCAATAAAGCTCCGGGTGGTGTTGCCTATCGCTGTTCGTTTAGAGTAACTGAAGCCGTTCACGGCATAGAGAGAATGGTTGACATTCTGGCTAAAGAAGTTGGAAAAGACCCCGCGCAGTTAAGAATGGAGAACTTTATAAAGAAAGAACAGTTTCCTTATTCATCTCCTTTGGGATGGAGTTATGATAGCGGGGACTATCATGCTACACTGCAGAAGGCTATGGATATGATTGGCTATGACGACTTTAAAAAAGAGCAGGCCGAAAAGCGAAAGCAGGGTAAACTTATGGGAATTGGCCTTTGTACCTTTACTGAAGTTGTGGGAGCCGGACCATCTAAGGATTTTGATATTCTTGGAATTGCCATGTTTGATAGCGCAGAGATTAGGGTACACCCTACGGGGAAAGCTATAGCGCGTTTTGGAACAAAATCTCAAGGACAAGGCCATGAGACTACCTATGCCCAGATAATTGCAGAAGAACTTGGAATACCCTACGATCAGATAGAAGTTGAGGAAGGCGATACAGATACTGCCCCCTATGGCTTAGGTACTTATGCGAGTAGAAGTACTCCCACGGCGGGAGCGGCAGCCGCAATAGCGGCTCGCAAACTTCGAGATAAAGGCAAAAAGATAGCTGCCTACCTTTTAGAGGTAAGTGAAGATGATTTGGAGTGGGAACCCGGCAAGTATTTTGTAAAAGGGGCTCCCGAAAAATCAAAGACCATTCAGGACGTGGCTTTCGCTGCCTATACCAATTTCCCTGAAGGTATGGAACCAGGATTTGAAACAACACATTACTACGATCCGCCAAACCTCACTTTTCCTAATGGCGCGTATATATGCGTTGTTGAAATTGAGCAGGCGACTGGCGCCATTGATGTAAAAAGATTTGTAGCAATTGACGACTGCGGAAATATCATTAATCCAATGATCGTTGAAGGTCAGGTACACGGCGGTTTAACACAAGGTATCGCTCCTGCCATGTATGAAGCTATTCAATACGACGACGAGGGGAATGTTTTAAACGGAACTTTGATGGATTATTTGGTGCCTACGGCGGTAGAATCTCCACATTGGGAGACCGGACATACGATCACGCCGTCGCCTCATCATCCTCTTGGAGCCAAAGGAGTTGCCGAATCTCCAACTGTTGGAGCTCCGCCAGCTATAGCAAACGCGATTATTGACGCCTTATCTCCTTTGGGAGTTAAACATTTAGATATTCCTATTACCCCAGATAAGGTATGGGAGGCCATTCAGGCACATTCATAAATTTAAAGAAAAGTGAAAACAACGCTAGAGAAATCTTTTGAAGTTCCCCAGGGAAGAGACCTGGTTTGGGAACATCTAATTGACCCCGAAAAAGTTATGGATTGCGTTCCAGGGGTTTCAATAGATGAGAAAGTTGGAGAGAACCATTATAAGGGTCAGGTTGGATTGAAGTTTGGGCCCATTGGTGCAAAATACAATGCAGATATCATTTACGATGAGATTGATGTGGAAAACCACAAGATAATTTTAAACGGAAATGGAGTAGATGCAAAAGGAAATGGGAATGCTCAAATGGTTATGACGATGGACCTTGGCGAAATGGATGGCGGTGGGTCTAAACTCGATGCCATCATGGATGTCACTATAAATGGTAAGATTGCACAGTTTGGATCTCGTTTGGTTCAAAGCGTATCTAACCAACTGTTTAAACAGTTTGTTACTAATTTCAAGAAAAAGCTGGAAGCCGCAGAACAAGGTTGAGAAATCTTAGCGCCGGTAGATGCATGTCGAATAAATTAATACCAATTCTTTGAACAAGGCAATAGGGAAGCTTATTGAAGGTTTTAATGCCCATGATTATGTTTTAGGAGAAGAACTGGCGACAGCTATTTTTCTCCTTCAGAACCTCGGAAAACCACTCTTACTTGAAGGGCAGCCGGGTGTTGGTAAGACCATGGTAGCAAGTACCTTGGCTGAAGTTTTGCAAACTTCCCTGATTAGGCTACAGTGCTATGAAGGGCTCGATGTCAATACCACCATTTACGAATGGAACTATCAAAAGCAACTACTGCATATCAAGCTTTTCGAACAACAGAACGATAAAAAGGCGCTTTCCGATCAGATTTTCGGAATGGATTATGTCCTTAAACGGCCGTTGTTACAGTCTATTACTTCAAAGGAACCTGTAGTACTTTTAATCGATGAGATAGACAGGGCCGACGAGGAGTTTGAAGCCTATCTTTTAGAACTGCTTTCCGATTTCCAGATCAGCATTCCAGAATTGGGGACGATTCAGGCAAGCAGTAAACCTCTGGTAATTTTAACTTCAAACAGGACCAGAGAACTGGGAGACGCTCTTAAGAGAAGATGTTTGTATCAATGGCTGGATTTTCCCTCTAAAGAGAAGGAAATTGCTATTCTCCAGAAAAAAATACCAAATATAGGGGATGCCTTTGCTACAAAGGTGGTAGATTTTATAAACAACCTCAGAGCTTCAAATTTGCAAAAAACACCCGGAATTGCGGAGACTTTAGATTGGGCAAAAACCCTACTTCTGTTAAACTATTCGGCAATCACTGAGGAGGCCGTTCAAAATACAATTGGCAGCATTCTGAAAAATCAGGAAGATATCAAATTTGTCAGATCGAGGCCCTTAGAAGAATTTTTAATCTCTACTAAATAGGCTGTTCATGCTGTTTAAATTGAAGGCCGACAGATGAAAAAGCTAAACGAACCGTTTCGGGAAAAACTTATTGATTTCATTTATTATTGCAGGGAAAGGGCATTTACAATTACCCCCCAACAGAGCACTGAAGCTTTTGAACTGCTTAGGCTGGGGTTGATCTTAGATCGAAGTCGGTTTAAGTATGGATTGAAAGCCATTCTCTGCAGTACCCAGGAACAAACGGGTCGTTTTGAAGAAATGTTCGATCGCTTTTGGAGCAGGGCATATGTGCCTGCATTAGAAGAGGAAAAAGTTAAGAAAACACCGAGAAAACCTCAGAAATCCAGCACTTCCCTGGTGTGGCTCGGAGGCACAGGAAAGGCAGGTCAGAAAAAGGAAAGTAGCAAGGAAACCAAGGGTGCAAGTGATATCAGAAGGCTGAGAAAAACAGATTTTTCCAAATTAGAACTGCAGGATGTTGAACAGCTAGAAAAACTTTCGAAAGAACTCTTCCATCAGATGAGTCAGCGGTATAAACGAAGGTTAGATAGGGCTACAAGCGGCGAAGTAGATATTAGAAAGACCATTAGGAAGAATGTCCCTAAAGGTGGGTTGCTACTAGATTTATCGTTTCGAAAAAAGAAAAAGGAAAAGCGAAAAATAGTAATGCTTTTAGATATAAGCGGTTCAATGGATACCTATAGCTATTACCTGCTGAGATTTGTCATGGTGTTAAAAGCCTATTTTAAGGAATTAGAATTTTTTACCTTTAGTACCAAGCTCAAGAGAATTACTGATATAATTCACCAGAAAAGCGAGATTGAGATTTACCATAGAATAAGTGAGGATGTTGCAGATTGGTCTGGCGGAACCAAAATTGGTGAGTCGCTTACCGAATTTGTCGAGCAATACGGCAACAAGTTACTTACGCAAAAGCACGTTATCGTGATTCTTAGTGATGGTCTTGAGACCGGGAATATTGCACTGCTTAAAAAGGCGGTTACAGCTATAAAGCTGAGAAGCAAAACACTGGTATGGCTCAATCCCCTTAAAGGAATGGAAGGTTTTCAGCCAATTCAGAAAGGTATGGTAAGCGCGCTACCACATATTGATGTTTTTGAGTCCGCTCATAACCTGGATAGCCTTTTAAAACTTGAAAAGATTCTTACAGATGTTTAATGATTTGATAATAAAGATCAGGGAATTTCAGGCAAAAGGCTCTGACTTTGCCGTTGCACAGGTAATTGCGCGGGAAGCTCCATGTTCCGGGAAAGTTGGGGATAAGGCCTTGATTCTCGATACTGGAGAGTTAATAGGTTGGATTGGAGGGGGCTGTGTTAAGGGAATTGTGGTGAAGGAAGGCTTAGAAGCCATTAAAAGCAAACGTTACAGAAGAGTAAGGATTTCTCCTGAAGGAGGTACTAGCACATCGGACCATTTTAAAAACTATGTTATGTCTTGTCAGAGCGAAGGAACAGTTGAATTGCTAATCGAACCTATTTTGGCACAACCCGAAATTATAGTTCTTGGGAAATCTGAAATAGCCCGAAAGCTTGTAAAGCTCGCTTCAGCAGCGGGTTTCAGTGTCTGTGCAATGGCCATCGATGCAGACACCGATATGTTTCCGCAGGCAAGTCTGGTACTAGACGAAATAAAATTTGAAAAGATTAAAAATGCCCGCCATGCCTATATCATCATAGCAACCCAGGGAGAAGAGGATGAAAAAGCCACGCTTGCGGCCATACAAACCCAAGCGAGCTACATTGGTTTTGTGGCGAGTAAAAAGAAGGCGGCTCATATTCAGGAATATTTAAAGAACGAAAAAGTTTCTCAAGATCAACTCAAGAAATTGAGGAGTCCGGTTGGCCTGGATATTAATGCCAAATTAGCAAGTGAAGTAGTAATTAGTATACTTGCGGAGGTCATAGAGGATTTTAGGAAAAAAGACTCGCGAAAAGCGCATTCAGGCACCCAGCAAACCGCGACAAATGAAAAAGATTCTTCAGAAGAAAAGTTCACAGAAGACTACTATATCAACCCCGTGTGTGGCGTTCCTGTATCCAAAAAAAGCCCAAAACACATATTAGATTATAAGGGAGAGTCTGTATACTTTTGCTGTGATGGTTGTAAAGTCAGTTTTGAAAAGAACCCAGACCAGTATATGATTAAAAGTGACTAATATACTTTGAGTTTAGCAAAAAAGAAATTCGCAATACTTATCCTGGCCGCAGGATCGTCTTCCAGGATGGGACAACCAAAGCAACTGCTGCCATGGAAAAATACCAACCTGCTTGGTAATGCCCTACAAGAAGCTAAATTTTCAGATGCTGATGAAATATACTTGGTATTAGGAGCCCATTCGGATCTAATAAGAGGCTCTCTTGAACTACAAAGTATTAAAATAGTGGAGAATAAGGCATGGCAAAGCGGAATGGGATCTTCTATTTCCATAGGTGTAAAAAGACTGCTGGCCGCTCAAACCGACTGGGATGGTATTCTGATTGCGCTAGGTGATCAGCCATTAGTAGATTCTGGTTTTCTCAATGAGCTTATAGACCGTTTTAAATCAGCGAATGCCGGAATAGTGGCCACAAATTATAAACAAAAACCTGGAGTACCTGCTGTATTTGGTAAAAAATACTTCCACAGCTTGTCGCAGTTAGAAGCAAAGCAGGGAGCAAAACAACTCATTACTCAAAACAAGGGCGATTGTCTTCTGATAGACCCAGGAAACAGAACGCTGGATATCGACACTCCTGAAGATTATAAAAGCATCCGTAACCCTTAAGCCCAACCCCCCCGGTAGCCACATTTTTCCGGATTCTTGCTTTTTTGTGCATTTCATCGAAAATACGATTCATTTCAAATAATCGTTATTAGGGTAGTTAAACCTTTTGATGTTCTAATAATCAAAGGGTAAAATTATGTCCCATGAAAACTAAAAGAAACAAAAACATTGTACACCTACTTTGCCTTTCACTATTGGCAATTTATACGGTTAAAGCGCAAGACGTAACTACCGTAGACGCTGCTAGTGATGAAATTAGTGAAAACCTTGATTTAGAAGCTGTAGCCTCAATTTTTGGAGATGCCAAAGATCTGGAGGATTTTGAAACGCAATTGAATGATCCGGAAGCACAGATTTCTAACTTAGATTTAAACGAAGATGATTATGTAGATTACCTAAGGGTAGTTGAGACTGCAGAGAATGATACGCACCTTATTGCCATTCAGGCGGTGCTGGGTGAAGACATCTTTCAGGATGTTGCGACCATTGAGGTTGAAAAAGATACCAACAGCGAAACAAGAGTCCAGGTAGTAGGCGATGTCTATCTCTATGGACCCGGTTATATTGTAGAACCTGTATATGTTTACACGCCGGTGATCTTCTCTATTTTTTGGAGGCCATTTTACAGACCGTACCGTTCTGTATTCTACTGGGGATACTATCCGAGATATTTCAGGCCATGGAGACCTTTCCGGGTACATACCTATCGTAAGCATGTACATGTGCATGTTAATGTAAAACATACCTATCACCGTACCCATGTAAGATATAGTACCACAGCCGTTAGGTTACATACGAAAACCAGAAGAAATGATTATGGTATAAAGCACCCCAACAGGGCTTATACCGCAAGGGTTGCCGGTGTAAACAAGGCCAACGGCACCAAAAAAAGGGCCATAGGTGTTAAGCAGGCGGATGGAGACAAATACCGTGCTGCAGGCGTAAACAAGACCAATGGTACTAAGAAAAGAGCGGCAGGTGTGAATAAGGCTGATGGCACAAAAAAGAGAGTAGCCGGAGTTAATCAGGCCGATGGTGATAAATACAGAGCCGCTGGGGTTAATAAGGCAGATGGCACCAAAAAAACGCGTAGCCGGTGTTAATAAGGCAGATGGTACAAAAAAGAGAGCGGCTACAGTTAAGAATCCGGATGGCAGCAGAAAAACGGTAGCTGTAAAGAAGAACCCAGATGGTTCTAAAAAAGCGGTGGCGGTGAACAAGAGCGCCGATGGCAAACGCAGTGTTAAGACAAGCGGTAAGAATAACTCTAAAGGAAAGAGTAAGGCAAAGAAAGGATCTAAGAAGGCCAGAAAAAAGACGAGTAAGAAAAAGAAACGTTAGTTAAAACGTCATTTATAGCAGCCCTGACCTTTGCCTAGCAAAGCGTCAGGGTTTTTTTTATGCCCTTCGTACTCGTTTTTAGAAAATATTTAGAATTAGGTATTGTAAATTGTATTAGTTTCATGGCCTTAAATAGCAGTTGTTATGCCAAATACTTATAAAACCAGCCTTCTAATATTTTTTGCCATTCTTTTTTTTGATGTACATGCCCAAGAAATGAGTTTTGAAGCCTATAATCCAACTTCAACACTTGTAGTTCCAACTCATGAAGTTCCCAGAGCCAAATTTACTTTTATAGATATTCATAGTCATCAATTTAGAATGGCTACTCAAGACCTGTCTCAACTCATTAGAGCTATGGACCAATTGAACATGGGTGTAATGGTGAATTTGAGCGGTGGATCCGGGGAAGGCCTGAAAGCGGCGCTGGCTAATGTTAAGAATAACTATCCGAATCGTTTTGTGGTTTTCGCAAATGTTAATTTCGATGGGGTAGGGAACGAGGCTTGGACAGAAAATGCGGTCAAACAATTAGAGCAAGACGTAAAAAATGGAGCAGGGGGGCTTAAGGTTTATAAAAGCCTGGGTTTAAGAAACAAAGATAGTGACGGTAAGCGGCTGGCCATTGATGATCCTCGACTAGATGCAATATGGGCCAAATGCGGTGAACTAGGGATCCCTGTGCTTATACATGCGGCAGACCCAAAATCTTTTTGGGACCCTATGGACAGCAAGAACGAACGTTGGCTGGAACTTAAAACACGTCCCAGAAGAAAGCGATCCGATACAGACCCAGCGCCGTGGCAGCAGATCATTACAGAGCAGCACAACATGTTTAAAAAACACCCCAAAACAAATTTTATCAACGCGCATATGGGATGGTACGCGAACAATCTCGGAAAATTAGGGGAATTGATGGATGAAATGCCAAATATGTATGTCGGGATAGCAGCAGTGATTGCCGAACTTGGCAGGCAACCGAGAAACGCTAAAGCCTTTTTTGTAAAGTACCAGGACCGAATTCTCTTTGGGAAGGACAGCTGGAAACCTGAAGAATTCCCTACCTATTTTAGAGTTTTGGAAACAGACGATGAATACTTTCCTTACTACAAAAAATATCATGCCTTTTGGGCGATGTACGGTTTAGATCTTTCTGACGAAGTATTGAAAAAAGTCTACTATAAAAATGCAGTGAAGTTGATCAAAGGATTAGACAATAGCTTATTTGAATAAATAATACATTCCTAAGATCAAGATCGTTTTAGCCATTTTACCAACTGCCAGGCAATTAATTGGGTTTTAGATTAAGGCCTCTGTTTTTCAATACGCTCCTAAACTAAGTTACCTCTTCTAAGCTTTTTGTAAATTTTTTGTGATTTTTTCCGCACTTTGTACACTTATAGAGTAATTGTACCAGACCATATGGGGAAGGAAGAGCAGTTTGCGCAAATAATTAAGGACAATGAGGGAGTGATTTTCAAGATCACTACCGTTTACACAAATAATGGGCAGGATCAAAAAGATCTGTATCAGGATATTGTATACCAACTTTGGAAATCTTTTGATTCTTTCCGCAATGAGGCAAAGATCAGCACGTGGATGTACCGAGTGGCTTTGAACACTGCAATAGGGCAGTTGAAAAAAAACAAAAGAAAACCCCATGCGGTTTCAATGGATCAGGTGGTGTTGCAACAAACTGAGTATTATGATAGTGAATTTGAGGAGCGCCTGAAAATTCTGTACTGCCACATCCAAAATTTAAATGTGCTTGAAAAAGGATTAATACTTCTGCTTTTGGAGGGAAAAAAATACGAAGAGATTGCCGAGATAACGGGCCTTACCCCAACAAACGTGGGGACCAGGATATCAAGGATCAAGCAGAAATTAAAATCACAAATTGTTAAAGAATAAGCTATGGACCTAGAAGAAATAAAAGAAGTGTGGGCCGAAATGAGTGATCAATTAGAACAGCAAAAAAAATTAACGAACGAAATCATCTTAAAAATGACACAACAAAATTATACGAACAAATTTCAGAAAGTGACTAACTATGAGTCGGTTGGAGCAATCTTTTGTTTCTTGATTGCCATGTATATATTGCTAAACTTTGGTAAACTGGATACCTGGTACCTGCAATTGTGCGGAGGTATAACCCTGGCATTCCTGTTGATTATGCCTCTCCTGGTGCTAAGAGCGCTAACCCAGATAAAAAAGCTCAGCATAACCGAAAATAACTATAAGGAAACCATAGTGGCTTTTGAAAAGGCTAAGACACACCTTTTAATGATTCAGCAATTCAGTATTTACCTGAGTTTTATATTGTTTTTTACCACGATCCCTGTAGCTTCTAAACTTATATCAAACGAAGACTTTTTTATTATGGAAAAAGAAAATTGGCTTTATGGGTTCATAGCCATTGTGCTGGTTTTTGTTTTTTTCTTTTCCAGGTGGGGGTATAGGTGCTATAAGCGAATTACCAATTCTGCGGAAAATGTATTGAGGGAATTGGAATAGTATTCCAATAACTTTCCAATTACTCTACTGGCATTATTGCAGACCCGTACCATTTGGCAAGGGTGTTTTCAGCGGGTTTAAAACGCGGGGAAAAATCCAGATCCGTTTCAGCATTTTCTTTTGAACTACGCGTATCCCATTGCCAGATATAGCTGCCCGAAAACCACTCTTTATGCCAGAGCTGTTGAAACATAGCTTGATAAGCAAGTTGCTGGGTTCTATCGGATTTTTTCTTATAGAGAATGCTAAAAAAATTGCCCCATTCCCAGGGTTTTATCGCTGCTGAAGCCTCGCTCTTATAACCAACTTCGGTAAATAGGACAGGTTTTCCTAAGGCCTGGGCGATATTTTCCAATTTTTCGATATGTTTATTCCAACCTTCCTTTATTTCCTCCAGATCTGGGTTTTGTGTTTTAGCAAGGGGGAAATACGCCTGTACCCCTATATAATCTAGTTCGCGCCAAAAAGCGGATTGTTCAAACCCATCATCCCAATTGGCAGCATAGGTAAGTTTTCCGCTATAGAAAGTTTTAATTTCTTTAATTAACGATATCCAGGACTCCTCCTGATTTTTTAGAGAAGTCCGTAATTCTGTACCTACACAAAACAGACCTACCTGTAGCTGTTCTGCGAGAATTGCGTAATGCAACATATTCTTGCGATAAGATTGAAACCAGGTATCCCAATCTTCTGCCTTTTCAAAGTTTATATTTGAACGCCAACCACTATTCATCCACAGATGTGGTTTTAAATGTACTCTGACGCCCTTATTATGTAGGTCTTTTATACTTCGAATAAATAAAGAATCTCTCTTTGACCATCTGCCAGGCTTGTCAGGAGCATTCATAACCTTCGTTTGCTCATCTTCCTGATACAGAAAAGGAATTACGGCAACCCACTCGATATTATTTCGCACCAGATCGGCTATGGCCTGCCGGTTCGCTCCGCGCCATCCAAAAACACTCATTCCTCTGTGCTTCCCGTCTTTTGAGAAATGATCATTTGAAACCCCTGTTTTGTTTTCCACACTGTAGTCCCATTTATAAGCATAAACTTCGTTGCTATTGTTGTAGGTAATGAAACGTATAAAGAGAAAAAGTGCCAAAACGGGGAGGACAAACCAGAGTAAAAAATGTTTTAAACTGCTTTTAAAACCCTTTTTTAGGTATAATCTGAAAAAATACCTTAAAATTAAAAAGGAAAGGTAGATTATTATAAAAAGCACATGCAATACTCCCAGCAAGGTTGAGTTAGCAATTGCCTCAAAGAAAAAATACAAGGCTTCAGAGACCGAAGTGTCCTGGTCTATAACCCGCCAAAGAAACAAAGTTAATGCCAACAGCCAGGTAAAACAGTATACCTTGAGTGCCGTAATGATTTCCTTTTTCCTTTTAGTCATCCGTTTTAGGACTAGAAACATTTGTTTATGCAACTTAAGCAAAAATTCTTTTGAGTATAAGTGGAAAAACACAATGCTCAGCGAAAAGATTAAATATTTTCCCTTAATTTATCTATCTAACGAACAAAATAGGGGAAGAGCATGAAAACAAGCGGATATTCCAGAACACCTTTGGCAAAAAAACTGGGAATAAAAGAAGGTTTTTCGGTGTATTTTGTCAATCAGCCTGCTCATTATTTTACACTTTTTGAGCTTTTACCCGAGCTAACTGTTTTAGAGAACCCACAAAAAGAATCTGCCGATTTCATACACTTATTTTGTGCCTCAACAAAAGATTTTCAAAAGACATCACTGACGTTAAAGCCATTGCTTAAAAAAACGGGGATGCTTTGGGTAAGCTGGCCGAAGGGAAGCTCAAAAATTGAAACCGATCTCTCACGAGACCCAATTCGCGATTTTCTGTTGGCCAACGGCCTGGTCGACGTCAAAGTATGTGCCATTGATGAAGATTGGAGCGGACTTAAATTTGTTTATCGGGTAAAAGACCGAAAGTAATTATCCCTTCCACGTAAACTGTTGAATATCTTGCAAGGGTTCATTAAACGCCACAGCAGCTTTGTATCCCGTAGTGGTTTTAAAAGATTGAACCAACCACTTATCAAAACCTTCCGGCACCTTTATCTCCTTTGAAAGGAAGGCTACTTGTTCTGAGAGTACAGAAACATCAGTTAATGAAACCGGCATAGAAAAACCATAACCGGTGCCCTTTATAAAGGCCTCTTTTCTTGTCCACAATTCAAAAAAATAGAGAAGTTTTTTGTCTTTAGCGCGCAAGGCGCTCAAATTTTTCAACTCTGGTAGACAATATACCGTTGGGGCAACCTCCAGTATGTCTATGGAAGATGATATTTTTTCAACGTCTACCCCAATTTCTACGTCTTCAACCAGGGCGATCACTGCCATTTTTCCTGCGTGCGAAAGGTTAAACCTAAGCTTGGAGTTAGCCTTTAAATAGGGTTTCCCACAAGCTCCTGATTCATAAGAGATCTCATTAGGATTACACTTCAAATAGCGAGAAAGTAAGATCCTGAGTACTCCATGGGAGAAGATATACATATCTCTGTCCTTGGCAAACCGAAAGCGATTTGCCTTTTCCCTTTCTTCGGAGGACAAATGCTGGCCGTAAGCATTTGGTAGCTCCTCGTCTAAACTGAGCGACCAAATATGAAGGCTTTTTTGTTCTAGTATGTAATTCTTTATTTCCAAACTGATTTAAAAACGATTGCGGTATAAGCTATTTGAGCAAAGAAGTTAAGTTCTTTTTTTTGTATTCCTTGTATACCGTGTTGATTGCGTCAATCTTTGCGCTAAATGTGGCTTCTGTAAGCACTTGCTCTATTTTGTTTTTGAGGCTTTTCTCATCATCATTGTCTTTGTCTCCCTGAAGCCCCAGGCCATGATAAGCTACACGAGCGGCATTACCGTTCTGATCGTGGCGTTTCCCTGAATATACAATCATAGGGACTTTGAAATGGATGCATTCGTGAATGGTGTGTATTCCACCATGTGTAATACTACAATCTGCCAGTTTCAATATTTCCAATTGAGGAACCCAGGAGAGGACACATATATTACCTGTTTCCAATTCAAATTTAGAGGGGTCAAGTTTGCCTCCTAAGGAGAGTACAAGCAGCCAGTTCGGTTCACTTGAAACTACATTAACCACTTTATGTAGAAAAGCCTGATCACCTGTATTTAAGCTGCTAACCGAACAATAAACAAGTTTTTTGGCAGGGTCTTTCTTGCGAAGGTCTAGTATTCTGCGCAAGGATTCTGGCAGCACATTTTTTTCGGAATGCACTTTCTCATCATAGACCATGGCCCCGATGTATCGCATATTCTTTGCTCTTTTATGCGGGAATTCTAACTCCTCCATTGTCATTGACAATACAGGCAAATTTGTATGAATAAACAGCGATGGGAAACTTCGGGAGATTAGTGACCCAACAGGGAAATCAATCTTCTTAAAATACGCTAAGAGCAGCCTTCTCCGATAGTCTTTAGCTAAGATTTTATTTAACCAAAGTCTACCGTAGATTTTTAATTTGATATAAACCCAGGTCGTTTGAATACCAAAAGCAGTCCCATTTGGTCCCCGTCCGGGAATTATAGAGGTCCTCAAAGGAGGAAGGCCATGCCTCTTTTGATGACAGAAGAACTGACTCAGGAGTTTAACTTTTATTTGAAGTTTTAGGGCAACAAAAATGATCTCATGCAACTCTTCATCAATAAGAATGAACTCTGGTTTTACTTCTTTTAGAATCACCTCACATTCTAAAAGATTTGTTTTGGCTTGGGTAAGCTGCGTCTTATCAGAGATGTTGAAAAGAACTTTTGGTAATTGAACATACTTAAACCCCTGTTGTTCTACCTGGGCTTTCACATCTATCGGGCAAAGATAACTTACTTCCATTCCGGAAGATTCCAGGCGCTTTAATAACTCAAAGCTGGCGTTCAGTATCCCTCTAAGTCCGGTTGTGATTACGGCGATGTGAGCCATGAAGATCTTTAAATTTATAAGAGGCTAGCTCCAAATTGAGTTAAACGCAGCATTTATCGACCGCCTCCGCGGCAAAAACCACTTCAGGTTTCTCAAAAATACTTCTATGGCTTCCCTTGGTATAAGTCACTTTTACCTCTCCAGTTGCTACAAGCGACCATGAGCGGATGAGCTCCTCGTTAAAACGTTTGTCGGCTTTGGAGGTGAGAATAAGATTGATCTCTCCAGGATAGGTTTCCCAATGGTAATTGTTGTAGATCTTTTCTAGATGAATACGGATTTTTTCGGTGTTTTTTTGTTCCGCGTTTCCAAACAGTTGTATCCAAAGTGGCTTTAGATGTCCTTCTATCCGGTCACCTATCATATATCTGGCCACTTGGAAGGGGTTTTTGGAAAGGCGATTTAAAAAACCGTAAAAACGCATCATAAATCGCTGTTTAGTGAGCAATTGATCCTGATCCGTCATCGTGTCCATAACAATGAGATTAGAAGTTTCACCTCTATCTGCAAAGAGTTTAGACATTTCCAACCCTAAGGCCGTACTAAAACAATAAACAAGGATGTTATAAGGCCCTTTTGTTTGCACCTTTCTGATTTCAGTTACATAATCTTTCGCCATTTCCTCAATGCTTTGATGAAAGGTATCCTCACCAAAAATACCCGAAGGTTGAAGTGCGTAGATAGGGCGGTCTTCATCCATATAAGCGGCCAATGGACTGTAAAAGAAAACATGCCCACCGCCTGCATGCAGGCAAAAAAGAGGGCGTTTAAAACCACTAGCTCTTATAGGAACCAGGTTTTTCCAATCTGAAGTGACCAGCTTTTTTTCTCCCAGAATGAGCTCACCAATTTCGGAGATCGTCGGGAACTCTAAAATTGTAGTAGGTGAAAACTTCTGCTCTAAGTTTTTATTGATGTTGACAAACATTTTTACGGCCATCAGAGATTTTCCTCCAAGGTCAAAAAAGTTATCGTGAACCCCAATTTTATCTCTCCCGAAAATTGCCTCCCAAATCTGAACGAGTTTAAGCTCTACTTCGTTTCTTGGGGCTACGTAGTGCTTTTCAAGGCCAGCTCCATGTTTGGTTTCCTTAAAAAAAATGGGTTTTGCAGGTGCCTTCAGAACGCTTTTCAATTCTCCGATGGTCTGTGGTTTATCTCTAACCAGTTTGCTGAGAATTTGTTCTAACCCGCTAAGAATCCATTTGGCAAGGGTTTCATCTATTATTTCGGGCAGAACAGATAACTTAAACTCCATTCTATCACCAGGAATAATTACGAGGGTCAAGGGGAAGGTTGAGGTTATCCCACTCTTCACATTTTCTACCCGTATGGCCTGGCTGCTAGTATCGGTTATAGGGTAATTCTCAAATATCAGCAGATTGTCGAAGAGGTTTTGCCCTCCAGGCCAGTTAATTTGCTCGGTAATTTTGTCTAAACCCTGATGCTCGTAACTTCTTGCTTTTAATTGCTTGGTTTGAACAGTGTTCATCCATTCAAAAAGAGCCGATCCTTCTTTTGATTTGATCCGAACGGGCTGAACGTTCATAAACATTCCGGTGAGCAAATGAATGTTTGGAAAATCACCCGATCTACCTGAAACTGTTGTACCAAATACTATATCGTCTGTTTCGAAATATACTCCCAGTAGGCATGACCAGACGCTTTGCAGTATGGTATTTACTGTTAGTTTGTTTTCCTTAGCTACCATACTCAGGTCTGCAGTGAGCTTTTGAGACAGTTGCAATCGATAACGTTCGGGTTGCACTATATTTAATCTCAAATTTGCAGAATTAAATAGGTGGGGTAGGTCAAAAGATTCAAAATAATCTTGCCAAAATGTTTTACTTTCTTCGTCCCTGAGTTCCTTGAGCCAATTGAGATAGGCCTTCTGAGAAGGCAGCGTATCAAAACTTACTTCTTTTTCCTGCGTTAACGCGCCGTACAACTCAAAAACCTCTCTAAGGATACTATGGGAAGACCAACCATCAATTAAAAGATGATGACAGGGCCACAAAAGAATATGTTCCTCTTCTTTTATTTTGATAAGGATGATGTGTGATAAGGGTCCGGTTTTCAGGTGCGCTCCCGATTCGCGGTTTTCTTCCTTTAGGTTGGCCAGCATCACTTCCCGTTGTTTTTCAGAATGCTTGGTCCAATTGTGATAACTAAACACCATCGGCTTGTGGCCATGAGTGATTTGTACAGGTTTTTCAAGCGCCTCCCATTCTATTGTAGTTCTTAGAATAGGATGCCTGTAAGATATTTGTTGCCAGGCATTCTCAAAAGTAATTCGATCTAAGGTCCCTTTCAAAATACACTCAAGATGCAAAAAACCCTGATCCCACTCGCTTGAGAGGTGATGAAACAACAATCCCTGTTGCATATAGCTCAGCGGATAAATAGCCTCTATTTTGGGTTGTTTTCTATGCTCCATTTTAAGAGTTTAACCTCCGCATTAATTCATCTAAATCACCTTGACTGAGATCGGCCTCGGGAAAGTCTGACGGTGTATAAGCAGTATCTCCTTTTTCAAGGCAATGATCTATTACCTCCTTTAATTTCTTCTCAAAATTAGTTACAAGATACCGAATAGTTGCTTCTTTGTAAATATCTATACTATAACTCCAATTAATTTGCAGAAGCTTATTAGCTACGAATGTGTTTATTTCTAAGGGATAAGTTCGTTCACTTTTCGGGTGTCTGACGTCTTTCCAAAGCTGTTCGAAATTCAAGTAATTTTCTTCAGACGAGTCATTTTGAACTCCGATATAATTGAAAATAAGTTGAGGTTCGTGTTTTAATGACTCAGAAACCACCTCGTCCTCCGAAAGATATCTGAGAATTCCATAGCCGATTCCATCATTTGGGATAGACCTGAGTTTTTCCTTGATTTTTTTTATGGTTGTTTCCATATCATTAGATTTACCACCCTCTAAAGCTATTGGGAAAAAAGCGGTAAACCAACCTATAGTATTTGATACATCTAGCGCAAAGGCCTCGGAAGATCTACCATGTCTTTCAAGGCCTATGCTAAAGGTGTCAAGATCTGCCCATTCCTTAAAAGTTAAGTAAAGCGCTGAAAGCAAAAGGTCCTCAACCTTCGTATTATAGGCATCGTTGGCCTTAAGCAATAGGGCAGAAGATGTTTCTAAATCCAATTGATTTTGATATAAGGCTACATTGCGGTCTTCAAATAATTCCAATTCAGACTCAAAATCTACAGGGAAGCTGACATTCGCGATCTTTTGATCCTGCCAATATGGAAGCTCATTGAGAATGACCTTGTCGCTGGATAACTCTTTCAGTTTGGTACCCCATAGTTTTATGGAACTCGTCTTTTGCTTAAATCGTATCGGTATATTTTGTTCGCTTTGCTTTAAACCAATTTCAAAATCGCTGAAAAGTGTATTCCATGAGACAATATCTATGACTAAATGATGGGCAATAAGAAATACTTTTGGCGCTTGTAGAGCGCCGCAATTGACATAGAGTGTTTTAAAAAGTTTTCCGCGACTTAAATTGGTTTCTTCCTGAATTGCTCTAAATATTCGAATAATCTCGTCATTTTGATCCCCGATTTTGACAACTCCAGACAGGTCCTGGTAAATAAAATAACCTTTCGAATCTGAGACACCCAGTATTTCTGCTTCCCAGCTCTCGCCTTTTTTGAAAGAGAGCCGAAGTCCGTCATGATAGGTAATCAAGGCCATGGTGACCTTTTCAAAATGTGACGAGGAGGGCAATTGATCCCCATTTATCTTCACAGCATTATTCCAGTAATGAGGTGCATTCCTATGGTTTTCAAAAAACCAATGTTGGATGGGTGTCAGCAATACCTGGCCGGTCACCTGCTCATTTTCCACACGGCTTTCCTGCTTCTCCTGTGCAAAAAGCGCCAATTCTGCTATGGTCTGACTGTCGAACAACTGACTTGCCTTTATCTCAATTCCTAAATTCCTGGCCTTCGCAATGATTTGAATGCTTGTAATAGAATCACCACCGATGGTGAAGAAATTATCGTTAATGCCTATCGGACTTAAATTGAGCACCTCTTCCCATATAGCGACTAATTTGCCTTCTACCTCAGTTTTTGGTAGATCAGAATCTAGAATTTCCCTTTCTGCTACCCGGTATTTGCCAAGGGCCGTACGGTCTACCTTCCCATTTGGTAAGATGGGCATTTGGTCTACCTGAATAATACTATGAGGCACCATATAAGCTGGTAGTGAACTTCTCAGCGACTCTTTTGAACTTGCTTCGTCGAATAATTCTGAGGCGATAACAAAAGCCAATAATTGCACAGGCGCTGAAGATTGAGAAGAACTGCCTTGCGACTCAGGTTTTGACAAGAGGACAACAGCCTCTTTTATGGTGACTTCAGATCGCAATTTGTTTTCGATCTCGTCGAGCTCAATTCTATACCCTCTTAATTTAACCTGATGATCTGCCCTGCCCAGGAACTCAATATGGCCATCTTTGTTATAGCGCCCAAGGTCTCCGGTTTTGTACAATTTGGCTCCAGATTTGTCGTCAAATGGATTGTCAATATAGGCGGCTTCTGTTAATTCGGGCCTGTTGAGATAGGAACCAGAAAGTCCTGGTCCTCCGATATATATTTCCCCTGTTGCTCCTCTGGGAACCATAGTTAAATGATTATTTAAGAGGTATACAGCCGCATTCGCAACAGGTTTTCCTATTGGGATGGCGGCATTGAGGTTGTTCTGTTTAATTTGATGCGCAATACACCAAACGGTTGCTTCTGTGGGGCCATATTCATTATAGAATGATACCTCGGGTAGCTGTTGAAAGTGCTTTTCTCTTAGGGAGGCAGGACAGGCCTCACCGGCAACAATCACTGCACTTAAAGATCTTAGGAGGGATAGATCTGCATGTTCAAGCAAGAGCTCGTATAAAGAAGGCAGCATCAAGGAATGACTAATTTCATTTGAGGCAATGACCTCAGAAAGTTTTTTGATGTCTTGTTCTAAGCGCTTTTCTGAAATTACCAGGTTTCCTCCGGTGCATAGTGTCCAATAAAGTCCTGCTTTAGAACTATCAAAGGCTATTGAAGACATTAATAAAAATGCCTTTGGGTTCTTAGGATAGAAGTTTAACCTTCCTTCTGTCGATGCCAGAATGTTTTTATGACGTATAGGGACACCCTTTGGATTTCCGGTACTACCAGAGGTATAAATGACATAAGCCAGATCCGTAGGCTTTACCACTGGAAGTTGAGCCTCGCCTTCATTGCTTAAAGTTGGAGTATTCGGGCTCAAGGTTTCTATTTTACCGTTAAAATTTTTAAAACCACCTACCAGCTCGTCTTGAGTAACCATCACTTCGACAGCTGAATCGGCCAACATAAAATCAATTCGTTCTTCTGGGTACTCTGGGTCCAAGGGAAGGTAGGCACAGCCCGACTTTAAAATGGCCACCAAACCTACAATGAGCTCTATTGAACGCTCAGCGCAAAGTCCTATAATTTGGTTTCTTCCTTTGGTATGTCTTACAAGGGTATGGGCAAGAGCATTTGCTCTGGAATTTAATTCGGCATAAGTGAGCGTGTTTTTTTCAAAGGTCAGGGCCGTCGCATTAGGTCGTTCATGAGCAATATTTTCAATGACTTCATGAATGCCATTAAAAACGTCAAATGGCCTATTTGTCTCCGCTGATTGAAACGAAAAAAGTGATCTTTCCTCTGATGTCAGCATAGGTATTTGACTTAAGGAAACATCAGGATTGGTAACTAAACCCTGGCAAAGTAGTTCTAAATGCTTGTAGAATTGGGTTATAGTACTTTCATTAAACAAGGTGGTGCTATATTCAAAAGAAGGGGCTAGTATGCCATTGTCTTGCGCTACATAAAGGGTTAGATCAAATTTAGAAACGCCGCTGTCAAAAAATGAATATGAAAGTGCTATATCCTGGTCAAAAGATGGCGTAGGGGGAACATCGTGATAAATGAACATCGACCTGAAAAAAGGATTAGTGCCAAGCGACCTTTTAGGCTTTAGCTCCTGAACAAGTACGTCAAAAGGAATATCCTTATTTGAAAAAGCATTCAACACGGTTTCTTTTGTAGCCCGGACCAAGTCTTCAAAGAGCATATCGGGCTGCAATTGGGTTCTTAAGACAATAGTTTCGTCAAAGAAACCAATGAGGTCTTCAATAACTTTCTCACTTCTATTTGAAATAGGAGAACCAACAAGCAAATCTGCTTGTCCAGTATATCTAAAGAGTAAGAGATAATGCACAGAAAGCAATAGTACATAGGGGGTGGTCTCAAGCTTTACGGCAAGATCTAAGAGCTTTTTTGACAGCTGAGCAGAGAACTCGCCTCCATAAGATGCTCCGCTGAAGCTTGGGCTTTTGGGCATTTTAAAATCAGTCGGCAACTCCAAATAAGGAATTTTACCGCCTAGTTTTTCCTTCCAATAGTTCAATTGGGTTTGATCTGCCTCCCGATCCTTCTGCCAATAAGCGTAGTCTGCAAATTGCAGTTCAGCTCTTTTTGAAATCATAGGTACACCCGCACATAAGCTGGCATAATGAGCGGCAAGCTGCTCTCTAAAAATTCCCATGGACCATTTATCTGTGACAATATGATGCATGGTCACAAAGAGGATCCAATTAGAATCGGTGAGTTTTATAAGCAACGCGCGTACCAGAGGGGCGATTGTCAAATCAAAGGATTTTCTTGCATCCTTATATAAAATCTCACCTTTCCTTGCTTCTTGTTCTGTGTCTGGGAGCTTACTTAGATCGAATACAGGAATTTCTAAGCCTGCCTCATCTTTAACCCTTTGGGTGACTTTCTGATCGTCAAACTCAAAAAAAGTTCTTAGAACATCATTATCATCCAGTATTTTTTGGATTCCCTTTTGGATATATTCAAACTGAAGCGCTCCTTTAAAATGATAGACTTCCGAAAAATTATAGACCGGATTTCCTGGATATAGCTGTTCCAGGAACCAAAGCCTCTGCTGACCGTGAGATAACGGTATGCTGGCATTCTTCGGCGATTTTCCGATGTCTACAACCGAGGATTTTGTAGTGCTTTTCTCTCTATTTTTCCACCGCTGCAAGAGCGACTTCTTATGAGGTTCGTCTTTCAAGGGCCAAGTAATTTAAGTCCAAACCAAACTATCGTAATCCGAGCTTTACGGCGATCTTGTAGCCTTCCCTGCTTAGGTATTCATCTAGGGCAATGTCAATGTCGAAGGCGCGTTCTACAAACCAGTAAAGCGATATTAAAATTAGAAAAACTGAGACAAAAACAAGAAGTTTAGGATATAGTTTAAGTTTTCTTATAAGGAAGAGCACCGGAAATATCATGGCGATAATCGCAACTTGTCCTATTTCTACCCCAACATTAAAGCCAAGAAGAGACAGTGTAAGAAACTCACCCCTGAATCCCAGATCGCCAAGTACACTGGCAAAACCAAAACCATGGAATAACCCAAAGCCAAAGGCAATGACCCAATCTCTACCCTTAAATATTGGCTTGATGTTATGATAAGCAGCTAAACCGATAGACAAGGCAATTATAGATTCTACGAATCTGGAAGGCAAATTAATCAGATTTAAGGAGGCCAAACTCAGGGTAATGGTATGCGCTATGGTAAAAAAGGTAATGACCTTTAATATATACCAAAAGGCCGGTTTAAATTTTAGCACAGGCTCCCATCCCCAAATACTGAATTTGGGTTTTATCCCGTTTTCGTCAACTTCTCGTCGCCTTCTTCTTACTACAGAGGGCAAAATCAGGGCTACGAGAAAGAGGATGTGGTCCAAGCCAATCCAAATGTGCCATATTCCTTGCTTTACCATAGCTACAAAGCCTTTCCAAACAGAAGTGTCTGTTAAGGAAAGTCTTTCTGTTTCATCTACCGATGTAAAGTCGAGCGCAAGTATAGTTTCATTATTAATCAGGCCGGCTTTCCAATTGTATTCAATACCTAATAGATTTATATGGCCAGGGTTATCCTCTAAAAAAACCGAATATTTTACTTCTATCTCATCCGGAAGTTCCTCTGAACCTTCTAAGCGAAAATGAAAATTGATGAAATCGCCATAGTTAACCCATAATTTTGATATTTCACCGGTAAATTTTATAGGATAAGCTCCTGATTCTGAAGCAAATGAACTGTGTTGTAGGATGTATGCCTGTATTTGCTTCTCATAAGGTTTAATATCTTCAGGCTTAATGTGAAGCGGAAGATCTAATCCGAAAAACTCATTTATTTCGTTTATGTTAAGTTCAAAACGCCCTTCTATACCAGCTTCCTGATACACTCTTAAATAAATAAAACTTTGATTTGGTTCATGCGCGTCTGCCGCGAAAGGGGCTAAAAAAAGGGCAATAAGAAATACAAGTAGAAATCTTCTCTTCATAACAGTCGGTTTTTACAAAGACCAATTTGGTGGTCGGTATGCTCTTAGATAACAACAGTAGTTTTTAGAATTTGCCAGCCAGGCGCAACGAATTCTAAAACTTGGAATCCTTATTAGGAATACGATTTAAGTACACTACTGAGATCTCATTTTTTTTATAAATATGACGATATTTTTAGCAATTATAGAGGAAATAGGCCTTTTTTTCGATGATCGTGAGCAATTGCTGGTTCAGAAACACCCTACATGTTTTGATAACATTAGATTCTTGCTTTACCTTTATCACATGGTTTTATACCTGCTAACACCCCAATATAAACAAGGTGAAATTTACACTATTGTAAGAAGCTTATCTACTAAATGATTTATACACTGGCACAAATCATTGAGCAGTCGGCTGCTCGGTTTCCACAGAAGGAGGCTTTTAGATGTTTAGATGACTCGGTAACTTATTCTGAACTTGATGTTCAGTCTAAGCAGCTTGCAGACTACCTGATTAATGCAGGTTTGCAAAAAGGCGACCGGGTGGGTATACTTATGAATCGTTGTTTAGACACGGCTACGGCAGTTCATGGTACTTTTAAATCTGGAGGGGTCTTTGTTCCTATCAATCCATTTATGCCGATCAATAGAATTGTGGCAATAATGGAAGATTGTGGTATAGCACATTTACTGACCATCCCATCTCAAAAGAAGAAAATAAAATCTATTACAGCAAAGGCACCCTTTTTGAGGTCTGTTGTTGGTTTGGAAGATAGTATTGGAATTACTACCGCTTCCTGGGAGGCGGTTTTCAAAAGAACCTTAGAAGATTTTAGCCCCCCTGCGATTTTAGAGCAGGACCTGGCATTTATTTTATATACCTCGGGTTCTACTGGAGTTCCAAAAGGCATTATGCATACGCATTACAGTGGCTTAAGTTTGGCAAAGCTTGCAGCTGATCTACATGATTTTACGAGTGAAGACCGGGTAGGTAATTTTGCCCCCTTACATTTTGATCCTTCAACTTTTGGGTATTTTGCTGCGCCAATGGTTGGTGCAACTACGATCATTATACCAGATGCCCATTTACAACTACCGGCTAGCCTTTCGGCCCTGGTAGTAAAAGAGAAAATCAGCGTATGGTATTCTGTACCCCTTACTTTGGTACAGGTATTACTGCATGGCGATATTGACAAGCATGATTTCAGTTGTGTCCGTTGGGTACTTTTTATCGGAGAAGTTTTTCCGGTAAAACATTTAAGGGCACTAATGCTAAAATGGCCTCATGCCCAATTCAATAACTTATACGGCCCCGCCGAAACTGTGGCTTGCACCTATTATATTCTTCCGGAGCCACCGGACGAAAACCAAGCCGTACCTATCGGAAATGCCTGGGGAAATACAGAATACAAAATACTAGACAAAAATGATAATGAAGTAGCCCAGGGAGAAGCTGGAGAACTGGTAGTACGTACGGCTACTCTAATGGCGGGATATTGGAACAATGAAGCCTTAACAGCAAAGTCTTTCTTTAAGTTAAAACAGGCTGCAGGATATGAACATACCTATTACAGAACAGGAGACCTGGTAAAGGAAAATGAAAAAAGTGAACTAATGTTCCTGGGTAGAAATGATAGGCAAATAAAGCTAAGAGGTTATAGAATAGAATTAGACGAAATTGAAGTGACACTTTTACGAAATGAAAATGTGGAGGAAGCTGCTGTGGTCCTGATTAATAAAGAAGATGATGAGCAGGAGTTAGAGGCCGTTGTGCGTTTAGTGGCCGGAGCCTCCATAAATCCTGAAGAACTCCAAACATTTTGCAAAGCGTATATACCAGGCTACTCAATTCCAAAAACCCTAAGAATAATGGAAGATTTTCCACGGACGGGATCCGGGAAGATAGACAGGAATGAAATTGTGAAAATGTTGGAAACGAGTATATCATGAATCAGAAGATAATCGCATACATACAAAATGAAGTATCTAATGAACCCCTCGACGAAATAGATCTTGATGAGGATTTGTTGGGGAGTGGTATTATCGACTCTGTAGGCATGATGAAATTGGTGGTGTATCTGGAAGGAGAATTTGAAGTAAAAATTAACCCTGGCGATATCACTGTAGAAAATTTTATGACGGTAAAAAACATCAGCACTTTTTTAACACAGTTAAAATCTCAGTAGGTACCGAAGCTACCTAACTGAACACATTATATGAAAAGAGCCCTAACTTCTAGCCAACTTTCACTTTGGTCTGGTCAAAAGATGCACCCAGGTGTTCCTTTGCACAATACGGTGTATACCTTTACTATTCAGGGAGAGATTTATATTCACTTATTTAAAGAAGCCTTCAAAGAATTGATAAGCCAGAATGATGTATTGAGGACCGTCTTTTTGGAAGAAGACGGGATTCCTTTTCAGGAAGTACTCCCTACCTTAAGCTTTCAATTGGACTGCATAGACCTTTCAACTCTTGAGGAAAGTGCGTTCGAAGAATGGATAAGAGAAAGAAGTCAAAGAAGTTTAACTATAGAAAATTGTGCCTTTGATACTGTTCTTTTAAAAAAGGCAAAGGGGCAGTATGTATGGTACTTAAACATGCATCACTTAATCACCGACGCAGTTTCTCTTACTTCCGTATTTGATTCTATGGGAAACTTCTACGGTTCTCTTTTAAAGGGCGATACTATAGCAAAAACCGAAGTTTCGCAGTATTCCGAGTTCCTGGATGCAAGGCTAAACGGAGAAATCGAAGCAGATAGCAAAGAGGCTAAAGATTATTGGTTAGAGAAATTAAATGGTCTTGAAGAACCGCCCATATTATATGGCAAAACTACAAATGAGAATATCACAGAAACCAGCAGAGTAGCCCTTCGCCTTGGCAAAGAGCGGGTAGAACGTTTGCGAGCCTTAGCGAAAGACCCCAGGATTAGAAGCTGGACAGAAACATTGACTTTTTTCAATATTTTTTCAAGTTTACTCTCTGTGTTGATCTACCGTGTGAGTGGACAAAATAAACTGGCCATCGGGAGCCCTTCTCATAACAGAGGTCCCCGACGTTTTCAAAAAACATTAGGTTATTTTATTGAGTTCTTTCCGCTTGTTACAGAGTTAAATGACAGCGATTCTTTCCTATCTGTTTTAAAGCGTAATAATCTCGAGATCAATGCGTATTTAAAATACAGCCAACAAACGCAAAGTACCGCTGAGATACGACGAAGTTTCAATACGATAATTAATTACATTCATACAGGTTTTGGCAAATTTAATGGCCTTGAGACAACAACCAAGTGGATTCATCCTGGCCATATGGATGAAACCCACCAGCTACGCTGCCATATCGTTGATTTTGACAAAACAGGGGAAATTGAAGTCCTGCTAGACTTAAATCATCAGACTTTTGACACTACATTAAGACAAAACGTTAGCCAGCATTTTCTGAACTTGCTAGACGCTTTGCTAAACGATCTGGAAACTCATATTCCTATCCCTGAATTGTCTGGTGAAAGTGAAAAAGAAAAACTTCTTAATCCAAACCTGAAGCAGACTGAATACGTTTCGGTGATTGAAAATTTTAGTAAGATGGCCATAAATTCTCCAGAAGCCGTGGCGATGCGATTTGGAGAAGAAACATGGACCTATGTAGACCTAGAGGAAAAAGTGGTGGCACTTGTTTCACAACTAAAAGACCATGGTATTGGAGAAGGAGCAAGGGTTGGACTCCATTTCTATCGGAGCCCGGAATACATTGTTAGCCTGCTTGCAGTAATGAAATTGCATGCCACATTTGTACCGATGCCTTCAGATTTACCACTAAACAGGTTGTCTTATATTATAGAAAATTCAGACTGCGATATAGTTCTTACAGATAAGCGCCTAAGTATGAAAATGGAGCAGGAGGCTGTACCGGTATTCGAGCTGGCTGTCGAAAATCTACCTCCCGCAGCTAAAGATGATCACAATCTAGATGGTAGCTGGCCTTCTAAGGATTCGATTTCTTATATTCTGTATACTTCCGGATCTACAGGTAACCCAAAAGGAGTGATGATCTCTCAGCTCGCTTTGAGCAATTACCTGGAATGGGCAAAGACATTTTACAGCACGCAAATGCCTTTGACTTTTCCATTTTTCACGTCAATAGGTTTTGACCTCACCATCACCTCAACATTATTGCCCTTACTAACGGCTGGGGAAATAATAATTTACAAAGAGAGCGAAATTGGGCCTGATATGTCGCTCATACAGGTGATTACAGATAACAAAGTAAATGCCATCAAGTTAACTCCATCGCATTTGGTACTGCTGCAAAGCCGTGATCTTTCCACCTCAAAAATTGAAACCATGATTGTAGGTGGAGAGGACTTTAAGCTTCGCATGGCGGAAAAAATACAGCAGGCGCTTGGAGGAAAACTTCGCATTTTTAATGAATATGGCCCAACCGAAGCTACGGTAGGTTGTGTAGTATCGCAGTATAGAGACAAAAATGGAGCCTATAAAGGTACTTCTGTTCCCATTGGTAAACCTATTGATAATATGTCTGCGCTTGTTCTGGACAGCAAACTGAATTTAACACCCATGGGAGTAGTAGGTGAGTTGTATTTAGGCGGATATGGACTTGCCAATGGCTACGTTAATAATCCTCAACTTTCAGCTGAGAAGTTTATTGAAAATCCCTTTTTTAAAGGCTCAAAACTCTATAAGACCGGAGATTTGGCGCGATGGAACTCCCAAAACGAACTAGAGTTTTTAGGAAGAAAAGACGATCAGATAAAGCTCAACGGCTTTAGAATAGAACTCTCAGATATTGAAGTTAATATCAACGATCATCCGAAAATAGACAATGCGGCGGTAGTAGTGATAGATCCTAAAAAGGAAACAGCCGAGAGCGAGGTGATTAATTGCAGTAAGTGTGGCCTTCCCAGTAATTTTCCAAATACCGATTTTGATGATGAGGGGGTATGCCATCTATGCAACGCTTTTGAAGGTTATAAAGATGAAGCCAATAAGTATTTCAAAACAGAGGAAGATTTAAAATCGCTACTTCAGGCAGCAAACAGCTCAGACACCTCCTATGATTGCCTTTCCTTGCTGAGTGGGGGGAAAGACAGTACCTATATTTTGGCCAAACTCGTAAGTATGGGCTTAAAAGTGCTGGCTTATACCTTTGACAACGGTTATATATCAGATCAGGCAAAGGCCAATATTGACAAAATTGTTAAAAAGCTCGGTGTAGACCATATTTACGGGAACACTGTTCATATGAATGAAATTTTCGTAGATAGCTTGCACCGGCATTCTAATGTTTGCAATGGTTGTTTTAAGGCCATTTATACGCTAAGCACCAAGATAGCGCTAGAGCGAAAAATTCCGTTTATTGTTACCGGCCTGTCACGGGGGCAGTTTTTTGAAACTCGCTTAACCGAGGAACTGTTTTGGGATAAGCGTGTGGATACCTCATCAATAGACGATACCATTTTGGAGGCTCGTAAGCTTTACCACCAGGAGGAGGATGCGGTAAAACAACTTTTAGACGTGTCGATGTTTAATAAACCCGAAACTTTTGAAAAAGTTCAATTCGTAGATTTCTACCGTTACAGCGCGGTTAGTCTGGGTGAAATGCTTCGTTTTTTAAAAGAAAAGGTTGGCTGGGAACGGCCCACAGATACGGGGCGATCTACCAATTGCCTTATAAACCAGGTTGGTATCTACGTACATAAGAAAGAAAAAGGATATAGCAATTATTCATTTCCATATAGCTGGGATGTTCGCCTAGGCCATAAGACCAGGGAAGAAACCTTAGAGGAGATCAATGAATACATTGATGAAACTGAAGTGCGACGGATTATGGCTGAAATAGGGTACAAGGAAAACTCAGACCAGTTGAAAGACAGAGAAAAACTGGTGGGATATTATGCTTCTAAAACTAAGATCCCTACCATGGATCTGCGAAAGTATCTATCAACAAAGTTGCCAGACTATATGATTCCATCGGTTTTCAAGCGTTTAGAACAACTCCCGCTGACCTCCAATGGTAAGGTAGATAAATTGGCTTTGAAAAGCTTAAGCCACATCCAGCTAGAATTGGAAACGCCTTATAAGGAGCCCACCAATGAAATTGAAGAGTTAGTAGAACGCATTTGGAAAGAAGTATTACAGCTTAAAAAAGTAGGGATATTAGACAATTTCATTGCCCTGGGAGGTCATTCTTTGGCGGCAATCAGGGTTACGACTAGAATCAATGAGGAACTTGAAATGAATTTCCCTTTGAATAAGATTTTCGAATTGCCTACGATTGAGGAGTATGCCAAATTCATTGAAACAACCTTAACCGAAATTCTTGAAAAACAGCAATAAGTAAGAGTGAAAAAGGAGTATATAAATACAAGCGGGGAGACCAGGCAACTTTTAATTAAGTGGGTGGCCGTACTTATGTCTTTATGCTACGTTTTAAGTCCTTTAAATGATCAGATAGGGAACATTATGCATAGCCTTTCTCATGAGCTTCAGGCGCCAAATTTCCTTATTTCACATGCTTCGCCCCACAACGACCATTCGCTCAAAGTACATCAGGATCATACTAATGCCACTAATGAAACGGATCATGAACACGCCCTTATTGAATTTGTTCAGAACCTGTTAGAGAGCACTAACCAGCACGAGCAATTTCCAGAGGAGAGAGGCCTGTCTGTTACCAAGATTGATAAGCATCTAAATAACACCTCATATTTTCTGATTTCATTTACTAAGAACGATCTGGAATATAACACGCATTATAGAAATAAAAAATTATTAAAAGGACATCCTAGAATCCTTTACTCACCACCCATATAAGCGAACTTCTCCTTTGCAGGCAGGCGAATCAAAAGTTTGATTGGCAGCTGCTGTAAACCCCCAAACTGTACTTACTTCCTAAGTATTTTATTAAAATAGGTTTGGCCTGTCATTGCTCTAATAGTTTTTGAAAAGGCGAACCAAAAAACCTTGCAACAATGAAGAAGTTTATACTATATGTTTTTGGCCTTGTTTTTTTTGGGTACGGTTATGCCCACGAACTAAACGGGACCATAGTTTCAGAAGATAATGTACCCTTAGAAGGGGTAGGTGTTTATAATAAAACCACTGGTGGTTATACCTATTCAAACATTTCCGGGTATTTTGAACTTGATGATATCTCCGTGGGTGACATTATCTTTTTTTACAGCCTGGGTTACGAAAACCAGGAGATTAAAATTACCGAAGGACAACTTGATGCTACAATTACGGTGATTCTGAAAGAGTCTGCTGTATCACTGGATCAGGTAGTTTTGGTTTCTAAAGTGAATGTACTTAGTAATCTGGTGAACCTCGATGTGAAGGCCAATCCGGTTAAGTCTTCACAGGAAATCCTAAGAAAAATTCCGGGCCTTATAATCGGCCAGCATGCCGGGGGAGGTAAAGCGGAGCAAATTTTTCTCAGAGGTTTTGATATTGATCACGGAACGGATATTGCGATCAAGGTCGATGGTATGCCTGTAAATATGGTCTCGCATGCACACGGCCAGGGTTATGCTGACATGCATTTTATCATTCCCGAAACAATAGAAAGTATTGACTTTGGCAAAGGGCCCTACTATGCGAATAAAGGCAATTTCAATACGGCCGGTTATATAGGGTTGCAAACCAAAGAAACCATTAGCGACAATTTAATATCCCTTGAGGCTGGACAATTTAACACCCTTAGGGCTCTTAGTATGTTGAAGATCACCGAGGGCGATAAAAGCAACGCTTATATTGCTTCAGAATTTGTACTGACCGACGGCGTGTTTGAATCTCCTCAGAACTTCAATCGCCTAAACTTTATGGGGCGCTACAATTTTAACAACCGGGAGGATGAAAAACTAAGCATTTCCATATCGCATTTTCAAAGTAAATGGGACGCTTCCGGTCAAATCCCACAAAGAGCTGTAGATCAAGGGCTCATAGGTCGTTTTGGAGCTATTGATGATACCGAAGGAGGAAATACAAGTAGATCTAATTTGTGGGTAAATCACAGCAAGCAGATAGACGAGCATCAAAGAATACAATCTAACGCCTTTATCAGCGCCTATGATTTTGAGTTGTTTTCTAACTTCACTTTCTTCCTGCAAAATCCGGTAAATGCAGACCAGATAAGGCAGAAGGAAGATCGTTTGATTATTGGGGCGGAAACTAAATACGATAGGTCTTTTCATTTGGAAGATCACAGTTCTCAACTAAATTATGAGGCAGGGATAGGTTTTAGGTACGATGATGTGAACGACGTACAGTTATCCAGAACTCAGAATCGCAGTACCTTACTAGAGCGGCTCGCTTTTGGCAATGTAGACGAGTTAAATGCCTACGGCTTCATGCAGGCAACCTTTAAGAAGGGCAAATGGTCTCTAAATCCAGGGCTTCGACTCGATTTTTTCAGATATGATTATCAAGACCTCTTACCTGATGTGTATACAAGCTTAAGTGAAAGCAAAGCTTTTTTTGGTCCAAAACTGAATGTAATTTACAGCGCTTCTGAGAATGCGCAGCTTTTTGCAAAGACAGGTTATGGCTTCCACTCTAATGATACCAGAGTGGTTGTGGCCAATAGCGGGGAAGAAATTCTTCCTGGAGCCCTTGGTTTTGACTTAGGAGGTGTTTTCAAGCCAGTAAAACGTCTGGTATTGAATGCAGCATTTTGGTCTTTATTTCTTGAGCAAGAGTTTGTATATGTAGGAGACGAAGCAATCGTTGAGCCAAGTGGAAAAACAAGGAGACTCGGTGTCGATTTTGGTATGCGCTATCAAATTACAGATTGGCTCTATTTTAATGGAGATGTAAATTATACCTATGCGCGTAGTACAGAAGAACCAGAGGGCCAGGATTATATTCCGCTGGCGCCAGATTTAACGTCAACGGGTGGATTTTCATTTAGAGGACTTGGAAATTTTGATGGCGGTATTAATTATCGATATATTAAAGACAGGCCTGCTAATGAAGACAATTCAATTGTGGCCGAAGGCTATTTTGTATCGGACCTTAATCTCAACTACAATCTAAAGAACTGGACTTTAGGAATAATAGTAGAAAACCTTTTTGACACTGAATGGAATGAAACACAGTTCGCCACTGAAAGTCGGTTATTTAACGAACCGACTTCCTTTGAAGAAATTCATTTTACGCCAGGGACGCCCTTTTTTGTAAGAGGAAAACTGTCTGTAAGCTTTTAACGCGAAGGATTGGCTACAGAAAATTTTGGAGGGGATTGCCAAAGTACATTGACGATCATCCATTGATTGCCCATCTTCATAAGGCTCATATAGTCTATTCCCCAGACCGCGGTTACTTTGGCAATCGCGGTTTTGTCTGATACCTCAAAAACCTCAACGCTTTTAGGTGAAGAGGCGTCGGCACGATCTCCTTTGGCATTCCATCGTTTTGCAAGGGCGATGAGTTTGTCAAAAGGCATTTCTAACTGTTCTGAATATTTGTCATCTTCTTCGGAAAAGTAGAAACCTGTTTTCCGCAAGCTTTTGTGGACACTCTTATAAGCCAGTGTAGTGTCTGCATTGTAAAAGGTATTGATGTAATCCATACATGCGGCCTTTACTCCCGCGACATCTTCAGAATGTTCCTGGGCATTGACCGCAAAGAAGCCCGAAAAGGCTAAAAGGAGAATAAGTGTAGTTCTCATAGTGTTTGTTTTTAGATTGTTAGTACTTAAAAATAGGAAATAGTACCTGCCTTCATAGCAGTTTTAAGATAGAATTAGGAATTCTGGCCGATATAAATATTTTGCATAATTTTAAAGGAACAACCAATTTTAAGAACCGCGAAATGAAAAGATCCAACCTAAAATACCTGATTCCCTTTCTAGTCTTCTTTATTATTCATTCGGCGAGAGCTCAGGAAGAGATTTTTGAAAAGCTTGAGGCCATAGCAATTATAGACCAAAAGGTAATGATGCCTATGCGAGACGGAATACGCCTGGCCACTGACATTTATAGACCAAAGACAGACCAAAAGGTGCCCATAATTTTTTCCAGGACTCCATATAATTTTAACTCCTGGGGAGATGGAGAACGACAAACACGCACGGCGACAAGGGCCTATGAAGCTGTCAAAAGAGGATATGCGTATGTAGTTCAAAACGAAAGAGGCAGATACTTCTCAGAAGGAGAATGGGATATCCTGGGAACACCACTTACCGATGGCTATGATGCATTTAGCTGGATGCGAGACCAGGAATGGTCCAATGGTAAGATTGGTACTCTGGGTTGTTCGTCAACCGCCGAATGGCAAATGGCAGTTGCTGCATTAGATCATCCCTCACATGCTGCTTTGGTGGCTCAGGGTTATGGCGCTGGAGTTGGCAGGATTGGAGACTATTTTGAACAGGGTAATTGGTATAGGGGTGGAGCTGAACAAATGCTCTTTTTTTCATGGCTCTATGGTGTAGAACACGATAAGTTTAAGCCGAGAATCCCTTCTGGCGCAAGCCAGGAAGATCTCATCCGTATCTCCAGGTTTTATGATCTGGCACCTGAAAACCCTTCCGTAGATATGGCTGAAGCCTTTAAACACCTACCAATTCAGGATATGCTACAAAACATCAATGGCAAGCGCGATATCTTTGACAAAATGGTTCGCCGCCACCCCAATCATGAAGATTGGTATAAGGGCGGCTTGTTTCATGACACTATGGAAATGGGAACTCCGGGTTTTTGGTTTGCGTCCTGGTACGATGTTTCTATAAGTCCGAATATCGCTATGTTCAATCATATCAGAAGCGAGTCGAAAAATCCTGAAATCAGGGATAATCAATACCTGGTAATTGCTCCTACCTTGCATTGCAGATTTACTCGGGCCACGGAGAATACGATCGTTGGTGAACGTAGCGTTGGTGATGCTCGCCTTAACTATGACGAACAAATATATACATGGTTTGATCTCTGGCTAAAAGGAGATGGCAATGATTTTAAAGCCAAGACCCCAAGGGTGCAATACTATACCATGGGTAGCAATAAATGGCAATCCTCTGAAGAATGGCCTCCTAAAAGTTCTGAGCTCAAGACGTTCTACCTGCAAAGCGAGCAAGGTGCAAATAGCCTTTTTGGAGACGGAAAACTGACTATGGAAAAACCAGGGAAGTCAGATTCTTTTGATTCTTTTACCTATGACCCCCTAAACCCCGTGACCTCCTATGGGGGCAATGTATGTTGTACAGGAAATGCCATCAATGGTGGGGCTTTCGATCAACAAGTAATGGAAACAAGGCAGGATATCCTGGTTTATACCACAGATACACTTGAAGAGGGCGTTGAAGTCACCGGGTTTATTGAGGCCACATTGTATGTTTCTTCAGATGTTAAGGATACCGATTTTACGATCAAACTTATTGATGTCTACCCTGACGGACGCGCATATAACCTCGATGAGACCATACAACGTGTGCGCTATAGAGAGGGGTACGACAAAGAAGTTTTTATGAAGAATGGAGAGGTGTATAAAGTTGATCTCACACCAATGGCCACAAGTAATTTCTTTAAAAAAGGACATCGCATGCGTATCGAGATATCGAGCAGTAATTTTCCGAGATTCGCCAGAAACCTAAATACGGGCGGACGTAATTACGATGAGAAAGAGGCTGTTGTGGCTCATAACAAGATCCACCATTCCTCAAAATATCCTTCACAAATTAAATTACCTATCAGAAAGCAATAGATAGTTTAAGAGAATTTTAAGGAGAAGGCATTTTTCAATTTATTACCTTTTAGCAATGCAAACAAAAGGTATCTTCTCACTGATTTTTATTTTTTTCCTTGGTTCATTAACGGTTGCTTCTCAATATACCGAAAACGACTGGAAAGAACGCGACGAATGGATGGATGTTGACCGGATCTTTCAACTGGTAAATCTTAAACCGGGCGATGCAGTGGGGGACGTGGGCTGTCACGAAGGCTATTTGAGTATGCACCTGGCTCGAGAAGTTGGAACACAAGGATCGGTGTATTCGGTAGATATTAAATCGTATAGGTTAGAAGCTCTAAAGGAGAACGCAAAGAAACGTAAGCTCCTCAATGTAACTACAATCTTAGGAGATTATGACAATCCTAAGCTACCCGAAAAGTCTTTAGACATCGTCTTTGTGATGGATACCTATCACGAAATGGAAGATTACATGACCATTTTAGGACATATTAAGAAGGCATTAAAGCCAGGAGGACGTATACTCATTCTTGAAAAGCTAAAAGACCACGTAAAAGGGAAATCGAGAAGCGCCCAAACAAATTCACATTCCTTATCTCCTAAATATGTGAAGAAAGAGCTGAAAGAGGCCGGGTTTACGGTTACCGAGGAAGTAAGGAATATGGGAAATTGGGAAAACGAGAGCAGCAAAAAGATCTGGCTTTTGGTGGCAACCGTTCCGTCTGCCTGATCGGTTTGTATTGAAACAACCAAAAAAATCTGTTATACAATGAAATCACTTATTCTTGCGGTCCTTGCACTAGCGTGCATATCTACCACAGACGACAAAAAAGCTATTGAGGTTACCCTTAATTATTATATGGAAGGCGCCATGAATAAAGACTTTAGCACTTTAAAGAAAGCCTTTCATGAAAACGCGATTATGACCATAGCGAATGAGAAGGAAGGTACCTTTAAACAAGTGAACGCCAGAGAGTTTTTCTCCAAAATGAAAGCTGGAGAACCCTTAAAACGTAAAAATGAAATAGTAAGCATTGATATAGCCGGCCAAACCGCATTTGCAAGGCTCCGCATTGAAGATGAAGAGAAGATCTTCCATGACTTCATGACTTTGCAAAAACTAGACGGTCGCTGGTACATTGTAAATAAGAGCTTTTACAGGGAAACTAAATAACACCCTGGAAGCACACTGAGTAGATCAAGACTTTAGCCGAATGTATGAAAACGTATTTAGTGATAGTTGTTTTTTTTACGGGTTTGCTATCGGCTTCTGTATATGGCCAGGCCGAGTATCAAGAGCATAGAGACGCAATGGTAGAAACCCAATTAAAACCCAGGAATATTTATAATATTGCCACCCTTAAGGCAATGAGAAAGGTTCCAAGGCATTTATTTGTCCCTAAAGATGTACGAAAGTTTGCCTATTCAGATGGTGCCCTGCCCATAGGGTTTAAGCAAACCATCTCTCAGCCCTATATTGTAGCTTTTATGACGCAGTCTATAAAACCTAAGTCGAAACATAGGGTTTTAGAAATTGGAACCGGTTCGGGTTATCAGGCAGCTGTATTAGCAGAAATTGTAGATTCTGTCTTTACTATAGAAATTGTTGAGGATTTAGGTAAGCAGGCCAAAGAACTGCTTAAGAAACTGGAATACAACAATATTGAAGTTAAATTAGGAGATGGATATCACGGCTGGAAGGAGAAAGGACCTTTTGATGCAATTATTGTTACTGCCGGTGCTGAAGAGATACCAGAACCCCTGTTAGAGCAGTTAAAAGAAGGTGGAAGAATGATTATTCCGGTAGGTCCCCACAATGCGGTGCGCAGCCTACTGGTGATTACAAAAAAAGACGGAAAGATAAAAACGAAAGATGTGATGGCCGTTCGTTTTGTTCCTTTTACCCGGAAAAAAATCTGAATACATTGATTTAATTCCGAAAAACTGTCCGTATAATTTAAAATTTAACGCACTAAACCCCGCCAATCACCGTTCTTACATGGTAAACCCCATAATAAATTATCATGAAAAGATCTCTTTATGCTATGAAGAATATTGCTCTCCTTGGAGTTTTAGCGATTTTCACCTTTAGCTGTAGCAATGACAGCGAAGACTCTCCACCAGATCAGGAGCTATCTCAAACAGAATTACAGACAATTTTAGAAACCGATGATATTTCCAGTGTAGCCGATAATGCACTGGCTGAGGCCTTTATTGGTGGTGATCCTGCCGGCAAAAATGGCAACGACTGCTATGAAGCAGAGTATACAGATACAGGTTTTACCATCGTTTTTAATAATTGTAACCTAAACGGGACAGATAATGTCAATGGTACTTTGACGGTTGTCTATGAAACCAGTGAACAATCTTCAGCGTTTACTGCTACATATGATAGCTTCTTTGTAGGAGATATAGAGCTAAACGGTACTAGAAGCTATACCTTCGATGCCAATATGGATCAAACTTCTTATTCCTTCAATGTTACGAGCAATATGACTGCTACAATGGGTGATGGAACGCTTATTACGGAGACTGGAACTAAAACTTTTGGATTTACTTTTGGTGAAGACCTGGAGTCTACTGCCTTTACAATTTCAGGGAACTGGACAGTGACCATTGGTGAAAACTCTTATTCCATTGAGGTTACAAGTACCTTGGAAGCCAGTTTAAACTGTGCTTATATTACTCAAGGAACGATGGATGTCAATAAAAATGGTCTTGAAGTAACGGTAGATTTTGGAGATGGAAGCTGCGACGATGTAGCTACTGTCATCTATCCAAATGGGGCAACCCAGGATATAACGCTTAACGATTAATAAAAGATATTTAGGAAAAGTTAAAAGCCCTTATCCAACGATAAGGGCTTTTTTAATGGTAAATAGGGGAGTGCGGTTCTAAGTACAAATGAAAAAGGAGACCCGTTAAGATGCCTCCTTTTTCAAACCACTAACTAATTCCTCTGGCTGTTGAAGTGTTGGTTAATGCACGTAGTTTCTGCATTCTGTCCAACGTACTCTTTTAGTTCCTTTAAAATTGGAAAAGTAGGAAAATCGTCTGGTTTCGGTTGGCGATGATAGTCTGCTAAAAGTTTTCATGACTGTTTTGTTTTTCTAGGGGGTTGATGAATTGTCTGTACGTATGTTTTAGGCTACGTAGTTTCTTACTTCAGACCAACGAACTCGTTTGCTGTTGTTGAAACTTGAGAAGTAAGAGAATCTTCTTGATGCTGTTGGTGATGATAATTTGCTAAAGGTTTTCATGACTGTTTTGTTTTTTATAGAGGGTTGATGAATTGCTTGTACGTATGTTTTAGGCTACGTAGTTTCTTACTTCAGACCAGCGAACTCGTTTGCTGTTGTTGAAACTTGAGAAGTAAGAGAATCTTCTTGATGCTGTTGGTGATGATAATTTGCTAAATGATTTCATGATTATTATGTTTTTATAGAGGGTTATTAAATTGTTTGTTGATTTAGATCACATAGTGCCTTACTTCTGTCCAGCGCACTCGTTTGCTGTCTTTAAAGTTTGAGAAGTAAGAGAATCTTCTTGATTCTGTCGGTGTTTGTCTGCTGCTAAAAGTTTTCATTATTTCTAGGTTTTTTGTTGTTAAAAAATGATGTTGTGTTGTTGTTGTCTTGTTTTGTAAGTCGTTTTCTTACTCCAGCCGAAACCCATAATTAAGTAATTACTTCTTTTTTGTTTTTTACTTTTTGAGGTTTTCATTACTGTTATTTTGATTTGCTTACACTTACAAGACGACGCTTTAACATTTTTGTTACAGTACTATGTAATAAATAGTACCGTTTTAAGCAATATTTAACAATTTTTTGGACGTCAAAAACATGAATAATCCATATAAACATCTAGAAATCAATATATTATGATTTCCTCATGTTTTTTTGAATTTTTTTTTTTAAAAAATCAATTTCTTCTATAAAACTCTTTTTAGCTGCTTTATTATAGCTTTACTGACAGCTTGATTTTACAGAAATAGGAGGGAGGTATGACTATAAATATTCAAAGAAGATTTAGCAAAGCATAAAAAAAGGAGCCTGATCAGACTCCTTTTTCCAAACCCACAATTTGAGGCGCATGGCAAAACGCCTTATTGAAGATCTTCTATTCTATAAGTACCCTTTTAGATAATTTGTCGGTCACTATGAAATAGAGACCAGGAGAAAGTTCGGAGATGTCTTCCTCATGAGAACTACCGTTTACTTCTAACTGTTTTATCAGTGCGCCCTGCATATCTACTATATAAAGGTATTGGTTACCTTCTTGTTCAAATTTCAATTGCCCATCTTTAACAGGATTTGGCGCAACGGTTAGAAAGGAGCCTGTGCCTGGGTCAGGTGCTTTCTCAACAGGGCCGAAGTCTGCAGCTGCTTTAGTGACTACGGTAGATTGCTTTGAATTGCCCACAGCACTAAAACTTATAGATTTTGTTGTCACAGCACCGCTGTCATCAGTAACTTTGGCCTTGATGGTGTAATTTCCTGCTTTAATTCCTTTAATTCTATGGGTAGAATAACTTTGCCCATCTTTATCTACTAAAACTCCATTTAAAAAAATTCGATGTATTACAATCTTCCCATCCTCATCAGTAGCCAATAGTTTAACGGCAACATTGGTTCCGGCAACCACCGTGGCCCCATTAGCGGGAGCAGTTATAGACAAGGAGGGAGGGGTATTAGCACCGCCAGAACTCCCGTTGGTTTCACCTACTGTAAAACTTATCGTCTCGCTGGTCTTTGCACCTTTATTGTCGGTTACCGTAGCTTTTATTGCATAGCTTCCCTTTTTTAATGAATTCATTTTATAAGGAGAGTAGGTACTTCCATCTGTATCTTTAAGAACGCCATTAACCGAAATTTGATGCTGCTTAATTTTACCATCTTCATCATCGGCATCGAGCATAACCGTAAGTGAGGCTCCCACTTCAAGATTCTGGCCATCTTGGGGAGCAGAAATACTTAAAGATGGCGCTTGATTTCCACTCGTCCCGGTATTTTGCGCTATAATTCCGATAGTCTGCACGGTTACCGCTCCCGAATTGTCTGTGACCTTAACTTTTATCGTGTGACTTCCCGCCTTAATATTTGAAATGGTATAAGGAGTATAACTACCGCTACTGGTCTGTTTAAGTACACCATCTACTATAACTCTATAGGTGCTTATGCTCCCTTCGGCATCAGTAGCCGATATATCCACACTTACATCGCTTCCTACGGTTACAACTTCGCCCTCAGTGGGAGATAGAATAGTGAGAGATGGGGGAGTATTGCCACCTTTGCCTGATGTATTTGTACAAGGGTTTTCCAGTAGCTTTTTTGCATCGTTGTGGTTGCCTTCAGAATCCCCACCGTTAAAAGGCCCGCCGGTAATAAGAAAATAAGACATACCTGCATCAGAAGGGTCAAATTTATTGCTAAAGGGGTTACGCTTAAAGATCCATCTGTTGTATTCCTTGCTACTGTTTTTCATCCAGGTCCAATAACTAATTTCAGAACTAAATCCGGCGTTCTGATCCTTTAGCATACTGGGACCACTACATTCTAAACGTTTGCAAAACCCTACAAAGTACACTCCTTTAGACAGGTATTTATTTTTAATATCAGACCAGGTATGAGCCCCACTGCAATGTGCGTGTTTCTCATTCCAGTTAGAGTGCGATATTACGGTAAGGTGTTTATGTCCTTTTTTTGCTTTTTCCATAGCTCGCCATAGTGTTTCCATGGGGCCGGCGGCTATGATCCATAAGGGGTTAGAAGCTGTCGATTTTTCTATTTCAGCAGCCATTTTATTGGTAGATGCATTGGCTTTGGTTTCGTAATCATAAAAGATTGACGCATTGTAACCAAAACGCGAAATGATTCCAGAGGCGCTTGTTCGCATATTTTGAGAATCGTCACCAGCTCCTGGCCCGGATTCGTCATTTTCGTTTGTATTGGTATCGCAAACATGGTTGTTGTATTCTATCTGAACTACTTTATTTTTTAGTCCGGCCGCCCACCACATAGCGGCAGAGTAGGGCATTCCAACAATGTCATCGTCATCGTGTACATTGCCATCGAAAGTCATTATCACACGACCGCCAGGAAAGTTTACTTCAGGAATTGGGTTACAATTAGATTGCGCTGAAAGTCTAATGCTAATCAGCAGGAATAGGGAAACTTTTAAAATTGTTTTCATAAAGGTCAAATTTTACATGTAAAGGTTTAGGGGTTAATAGATTAAGAGATTTCACGGCACCGCATAGGTCATCCGCTGCTAAGAAAATACAGGGACCTCCCGGGAGAGGCTATAAAAGCTCTCCTAAGGAAGTCTGTAGCCATCCGTGTTAGGTGAATGGCTTATTCTAACAAAATAAATTTGGAGTTAAATGTGATTTGAGGTTTTAGAAGGCTTGGAAGATTCTTGAAATAGGACGTTCCGGTTAGAACGCATTGAATTTTTAGCCCTATTCGGGCATTTGAGATTTGGGGGAACATAATAAAAAGATATAATTAAGTATGTGTTTTGGGGCTAACGCATAGCCTAATAGCCACTTACAAACTTGTAAGTTTCAGCTGACAAAAATATAATTTTTTTTTACACCATAATGTTAAAGTTTTAAAAGTCAGCTAAATACCAGGTTTAAACAGGCGAGAAGGCTCACTCCTTAGCTAATTCTTCGAGGAGTTTCTCGTAAGACTCTATTTTGGTAAAGAGTTTGCCACCAAGGTTGAGGATAGGGGTTTGCAAAGAATCCAGATTTATGCTATTTGCGAATGACCTACTTAACTGATCTTTAATCTCCTGTCTTTCCTCAAGCTTATGAACCTTATAGAGATACCTTCCTTCAGCAAGGCGCACTTCAAGGCTATCGCATGATATACAGCTAGCCGGTACGTAAAGTGTTATGCTCTTTTTCGGTTTAATTTTTACCAGTTCATATTCCTTTCGCAAAGCACGTCGCGATAAGCTGTCGTTCACCACCAGTTCATAAGTGTATTGCGGTTGTTTTCCTCTTACTACTACTACCGTTTTCATATGCACCTTAGAAGTCGCCGGGATTCTAACAAACCTTGGCCGGGCTTTACTTTGCCGAAAATTGGTACCCTTTAAGGTAAGCTTTACGTCAAGGTCGTTCTCACTTTGGTTAATCGCATAAAAAGCTAACCTGTTGGGAATTTTTTTAGCCTCGATTTTTATTCGATTATCCTGAGCCCATCCTGTGGCCATCACAGGCAAAAAAAACAGTAATACCAGATTTCGTAGCATCGCACATATTAAAGAGGAGATTAAGATAATAATTAATCAGTCAAAGAACGGCCTTAATAGGAATGCCATACGAATTTTAACAGGTTTCCCCTATCCTCCGGTACTCGAATCGCAAGGGTTTTCCATTAGTTTTTTTGCGTCCTGATGATCACCTTCTTTATCGCCACCTTCAAAGGGACCTCCGGTAATCAGAAAATAAGACATCCCAATGTCTGAGGGGTCGAACTTATCTGAAAAAGGATTTCGGTTGAAGATCCAACGGTTGTATTCGTGGCTGCTATTTTTCATCCAGTTCCAATTGCTGATCTCCGAACTAAAGCCCGAATTTTGGTCCTTAAGTGTGCTGGGCCCGGCACATTCGGTACGTTTGCAAAACCCTACGAAGAACACGCCTTTTGGTTTGTATTTGCTCTTTATATCGGCCCAGGTATGAGCATCGCTACAATGTGCATGCTGTTCATTCCAATTGGAATGTGAAATTATGGAGACATGATCGAATCCGCTATCTGCCTGCTCTAAAGCCCTCCATAAGGTTTCCATAGGACCTGCGGCTAAGATCCAAAGCGGATTTGCAGCGGTAGATTTCTCTATTTCGGCGGCCATTTTATTGGTGGAAGCCGTTGCTTTTTTCTCATAGTCAAAAAGTACTGATGATGAATAACCAAAACGAGACATGAGCCCATTGGCGCTTTGCCGCATATTTTGGGAATCGTCTCCATCTCCCGGTCCGGACTCATCGTTCTCGTTTGTATTGATATCACAGACATGATTATTGTATTCAATTTGGACTACCTGATCTTTCAGGCCTGCGGCCCACCACATACCAGCGGAGTATGGCATAGCCAAAATATCGTCATCGTCATGTACATTGCCGTCGAAGGTCATGATGACACGACCTCCTGGAAAATTAACTATTGAACTGGGTTCGCATTCAGGGTCGGTGGATTCAGGCTCAGGCTCAGGCTCTGGAGTAGATTCTGGAGTGTTGTCAGGTGCTACTTCGATAATTGCTTCTTCTGTCTTTGAACAGGAAAAAAATGCCAGTAAAATACAGGCACAGGAAATTCTTAGGTAATTTCTCATGATTTTGGGGTGTAAGATTTAGAGCTTCGTCAAATTTACCAGATAGAACTGACCCACGGGACATGCCCGGAGATTACTCCGATCTTAGTAAATTTTGTAGAAGTTGGATTGGGCTTGGTACCCTTGGGCGCTTCCTTTTCAATCAGTTCTCACCGGTATTGGGTGAATGTCAATTTAGGGGATACATCTTTCAGGCACTTTTTTAGATACGAATGAAGTCTGCACTTTGGATTACGGGATTTTAAAACTTACAGTTTTGTTTCTGATCCTAAGTTGTAAAACTCACCTATTCTCCATACTTTGAGCTGTATTCTAAGTATGGTTGATGAAGGACTTGAAAGAACATAAAATTTTGGTTACAGGAGCGTCAAGTGGTATTGGAAAGGCAATTGCCAAACTTTTACTTCAGAACGGGGCTGAAGTTGCCATTCATTACAATAGAAATAGAAAAGGCGCCGAAGATTTTTTAGAAAGTTTTGAAAAGGCCAAAATTTTTCAGGCAGATTTGGCAAAAGAGCATCAGGTTGCTGAACTTTTTGAAGCAGTAGTTACAGCTTTAAAGAGAATTGACACCATTATTCTTAATGCTGCCATTTTTAGGCCCCATGTTATGGAGGATACTGCAGACGATTGGTATAAGGTATGGAAAGAAACCATGGCCGTTAACCTGAATGCTGCCGCCTTGCTTACCAGATTAGGTATTGATCACTATAAGAAGCAGGGAGGCGGACGCTTTATCTATATAGGGAGCCGGGCCGCTTCCCGAGGAGAGACAAAAGAATACCTTGCGTACGCGGCCTCTAAGGGCGGACTTACTTCGCTCTCCAGGAGCGTAGCGCGTTCATTTGGAAAAGACAATATCAAGTCATTTGTTGTGGCACCCGGTTTTACAAGGACCGCGATGGCTGAGCAGTTTATTGCGCAATATGGAGAGGAGCGGGTTCTAGAAGAGATCGCTTTAAATGAACTCACCAAGCCAGAGGATATTGCACCCTTAATTGCGCTGATGTCAAGCGGACAAATGGATCATGCCACAGGAGCGACAATAGATATGAATGCCGGGAGTCATATCCGTTAGTATTTAAAAGCTAAATCATAAGCATGCCAAAATCTGACAGCATAGGTTGGCGTACCGCCACTGCCCTGGTAATAGCCAACATGATTGGGGCAGGTATTTTCACAAGCCTGGGCTTTCAACTCAATGATACCATAAATAGTTGGTCTATCTTTATTTTATGGGTTTTGGGAGCTCTAATGGCCTTATGCGGGGCCCTTAGCTATGCAGAATTGGGCACGCATTGGTTGCGTTCAGGAGGTGAATATCATTTTTTATCTAAGGCATTTCACCCGCTTCTGGGATACCTTTCGGGCTGGGTATCACTTACCGTAGGATTCTCGGCTCCTGTAGCTTTGGCTGGTATGGCTCTGGGGGAATACGTCGGACATTATCTGGGAGTTTCCAGTTTAGGCCTTGCCTTTACGGTTGTAATTGTTATAAGCTTATTGCATTCCCTGAGCCTTCAAAAGAGCAGTTTTCTACAAAATAGTACGACCATATTGAAGGTAGGGCTTATTATCGTCTTTCTTTTCTTCGGTATTATGCTGGATTCTTCTGAAACTGCCTTTCTCTGGGATGATAGCTGGCAAAATGAAATCGTCTTACCTGCCTTTGCTGTTTCTTTCGTTTATGTTACTTTTTCATATTCCGGTTGGAATGCCGCGGCTTATATCGCAGGAGAAATTAAAGAAGCCCGCAAAAACCTGCCCAGAGCACTTCTCGTTGGGACGCTTCTGGTAAGCATTCTTTATCTCTTACTCAATTATGTTTTCTTAAAGCAGAACCCCTTAGATTCCCTAAAAGGGGAATTGGAAATTGGCCAACTTACGGCCACCTCCTTGTTTGGACAACAGGGGGGGATCTGGGTGAGTTTTGGTATCGCCCTTCTGCTTGTTTCCAGTATTAGTGCAATGATCTGGGCCGGACCGAGAGTTACTCAGGTTTTAGGAGAAGATCATAGATTGTGGCGTTGGTTTTCGGTTAAAACTAAAAATGAAATACCACTAAGGGCTATTTGGTTGCAAACTACATTGACACTTGCTTTAATTGCCACAGGTACTTTTGAACAGGTTATGATCTATACCGGTTTTGTACTCCAGCTTTTTGCAGCGCTTACCGTGGCTGGAGTATTTGTGGTGCGTAGGAAGAAAGATTTGAAAGACGGATTTAAAAGCCCACTATACCCTCTTCCCCAACTCTTTTTCCTGGCCCTAAGCCTTTGGGTACTCGCTTATTTGGTCGTCGCTCAGCCTATTGAAACCGGATTGGGGCTTTTAAACTTGGTGTTAGGGTTTTTGGTCTACAAGATTGATAGAAGGCAAAGCCGTTTAAAACGATAAATAGGATTGCACACTTCAAAAATCGGTTAGCTAAGACGAGTGAGAAATAGCCCTTTCTTAACTGTTTTTAGCGTCTTTGTACATTTCAATACATAGAATGTACAGTTGGCTACATTTCTTTTTTTTACACAGTTTATTCCTTTCATCTTTGTTTCATCATCAATCAAAAAATGTTTCATCAATCAAAAAACGAACAGTCATGAAAACTTTTATCAGTAGACAAACACCAACCGAAAGCAGGAGATTTTCTTATTTCTCAAACTTCAAAGACAGCAAACGAGTTCGCTGGTCAGAAGTACGCCATTACGTCATTTAAAATTCATCAATTTTTTAAACCAAAACGAACGATCATGCAGCAATTAGTTAAAATCTTTATGTCCGCCTTGCTCAAAGTCATTTTACTTTTAGTAATGGCGGGCACTGCAGATAGCCAGGCACAGAGCAAAAAAACCTCTGTAAACATCAATAACGGAAAGACAACTATCTCAATTAAAGAGGGTAGGGGCAATAACTTCTCTTTAGAGTTTCAGGGAGATATAACCTTGTCAGATGACGATAAGGATGTCGAAGCAATTTCAAGAGGGGGATATCTCGAAATTAAAAAGCTTGCCTTTGGAAGCCGAAGGCGAATTTTAATCGAACCAGACGGTTCGGGAAAACTGGTAAAACGCTATTACGCCGGGGGTAGCCAAAAAGCTTTTGAACCCGAAGGAAGGCGGTGGCTTGCCGAAATACTCCTGGATGTAGTAAGGTCTACTACTATCGCTGCAAAGCAACGTGTTGACCGGTTCTATCGCAAAGGCGGTGCTACCGCTGTTCTTAACGAAGTAGGCTATATGGATAGCGACTACGTAAAATCGTACTATTTGAAACTGCTTTTAAAGAAAGACCTTAATAGTAGCGACCTGATCAATTTACTGGAAGTGGTTGAGGAAGATGTTAATTCAGACCACCATAAAGCGGAGATCTTAAAAACAAACACCAAAGCCTTCTTAGCCAATACGGGAACGACGGATGCCTATATTGAAGCGGCAGGCAGTATAAATTCTGACCATCATCAATCTGAAGTTCTTAAACGTTCAATCCGTGATGGATCAATTTCCGGACCTCAGATGAAATCTATGTTCCATATTATGGATAACATCAACTCGGATCATCACAAGTCTGAGGTATTACTGACTGTACTTAATAGTAGATCACTTAATTCCGAGAATGTAGACCTTTTGGTTAAGACCAGCAGAGATATTAATTCTGACCATCATCAGGCCAGAGTGCTAAAAGCTGCGCTTGCGGCTCCAGGGCTCTCATCAAGAGGGTATGACACCTTTCTTGCAGCAATAGGAAATATCCAATCAGATTACCACAGTGCTAGCGTAATTAAGGAGCTTTTAAACAATAAGTTAGATTACGCCTCCCTGACGCAATTATTAGAGATTGCCTCTAAAAACATCAATTCGGATGCGCATCAGGCTTCAGTTCTTAAAAAAGTTATTAGCAAACAAGGCCTAAGTGGCGAGAATATCAAAGCATTGATGGCAGCAACCAGGCATATCAATTCAGATCATCATAAATCGGAGGTCATTCGATCATTGGCCTCAAAAGATCTGGATGACAATGAATTACTTGCAATTTTCGATGCTGCTCAGAGCATTAATTCTGATTATCACCTTGCAACCTCTTTGATGGCCTTTGCGTCTACAACCAAAAATAGAGGCGAAAGCGTGAAAGACGCTTATAGAGAAGCCTGTAACGGTATCAATTCTTCCTCTCATTACGGAAGAGCAATGAAAGCCATTCAATAATTTGAGCCTTTACTTCTACTGCCAAATACTCATGTTGTGATAGCATAATATTGAGTATTTTGGCAGCATGAAGTGGATTTCCAGAGACCTATTATACCAACCAACCGTGAGAAAACATCTCGGCCTAGTTAGTGGAGGATTCCTCCTGGGCATACTCGTATATAGCTTTATCCGCTTTAGCGAACTGCAAAAACCCTTTGAAATGCTACTATGTGGGGGTTTGGGGATTGCGGTAGCTTATAGTTTCAACCAGAGTAATACCATTTTAAACAGGCTTTTACCCTGGAGGAAACAACCAGGCCTACGTTTACTTGCCGGCTTACTCACACAACTTGCTTTAAGTAATTTTTTAGTGTTGGGAGCATTATGGGGTTATCATATGCTAATTGACAATCTCCTTCTTTTTAAGGATGATCCTGAAGACATCTCTATAAAAATCAACATTTTACTGTTTTGCGTAGTATTGCTTTTTAATATCATATATTTTGCATTTTACTCCTACAATTCTTACGCAAAGGGGCAAGTGGCAGAACTAAAACTGGAAAGAAAGCAAACACAATTGCAGCTCGATGCCTTAAAATCTCAATTGAGCCCACACTTTCTTTTTAACAGTATGAACACGCTTTCCTCACTCTTCCCTAAAGATGTGGAAAAAGCAGAAACTTTTATTAGAGCCTTAGCCAACTCGTATCAGTACACGCTAGACACCTATGAAGCACCGTTGGTATCAGTGGCTAAAGAATTAGAGTTTGTAAATGCGTATTGTTTTCTGATGCGAACAAGATTCGGAGATCATCTTACTTTAAAAGTGGACATAGACCCTCAGGACCAACAAAGTAAGGTACCCCCAATGACGCTGCAAATGTTAGTTGAGAACGCTGTAAAACACAATGTTATGAGCGCTGCTCAACCCTTGAATATTGTCATTGGAGTGGATGGCAAACAGCTTTATGTAAACAACAACAAGACCAGCAAGCGCCCGAAGATGGAGTCGCTCAAAATAGGTCTTATAAACATCGCCATGCGTTATGAGTTATTGGCTCAAAAACCTGTAGAAGTACTTGATAAGGAAGACTTTACAGTACGGCTTCCCATAGTATTATGAAAAAACTCTTTATACATAACGCGATGTTCCGACTCCTGAGTCCTTTGTTCAGTGGGACGCTTGTATATATGCTCATCTTGCTCATTAACAATAATATAGGGCAATTGCAAGAAGCATTTTTAGGGCAGGAATTGTATGTCTGCATAGGATTGGCATACCTGATACAGGAATATGCCAGGTTCTCCCTTTTAGTATTTGACAAAATTAAGAGACCAACCTCTATTCCGGCTCGATTTTCATTACAACTTACAAGCTCTGTCCTGGTCTGTATAGCTCTGGTCTCATTGGCGATGTACCTCTATTTCTATTTTGTATTGGGGTATACCCCAAATAGCAGAGAACTTCTTATTTTCAATTGCCTATTTGCCCTAATTACCTTAATCTATGTCATTCTCTACCTTAGCCATCAATTCTTGTACAAGGTAAATACCGAGCGACTAAGCCGGGAAATGGCCGCCAAAGAGGATGTCAAGGCCGATTTTTTAGAATTCAAGCGGGGAGTTAACCCAGATTTGCTATTTGAAAGTCTGGAGGCACTTATCGTACTTATGAAGAAACAACCTGAAAAAGCAGAACAACTATCAGACGAATTTTCAACAGTTTATCGCTATTTGCTATCCAAGCGAATGAGAGAATTGGTACCCCTTCAAGACGAATTAGATACACTCGAGGCTTTTACAGACCTTTTCAATAACTTACCATACAGAAGAACCAACTTGAAGGTATTGACAGCTTCAGATTCATGGGTGGTGCCGGGCAGTTTGATGTTTTCTGTAGAGCGTATAATACGAAGTACTATTCCTTCAGGACAAGGGCGCTTAGAGATAGAAATACTTGAAAAGGACGATTATTTAGTATTAAAATACCAGGCCGAAGAGACTCTGAGAGATGGTTTAGAGTATGATCAGCTGTCTGATATCTCGGATAACTATAAGTTTTATTCAGATAACCCCTTGAAATTGATAGAAAAACCTCCGTATAAAAGTATAGCATTACCAAAACTGAGCTTAAATGAAAATAGTCATCATTGAGGATGAGCCGCTGGCTGCAGAAAAACTAGAGCGCTATTTATTGAAATATAGCGGAGAACTGGAAATTCTCAGCGTTTTAGATTCACTTGAATCGGCCATACCCTGGATCGGGGAACATCAGGACAGTGTAGATCTGTTTTTTATGGACGTGCAGTTGACAGATGGACTTAGCTTTGAGATTTTTTCAAAAGTAGATGTAAAAAAGCCAGTTATTTTTACGACCGCCTTCGATGAATTTGCCCTAGATGCCTTCAAGGTGAATAGCATTGACTACCTTTTAAAACCCATCACCTTTACCGACCTGTCTAAAGCCTTGCAAAAGTTACAGACTTTAAAGGCTCAATTTTCAGGTAATAGCGCGCTTAAGCCCCTGGCCCGGCAGTTAGGCAAGAAAAATTATAAAGACCGATTTCTTGTACGTCTTGGAAATCACATCCATTCCTTAACTACAGATAGTATTACTACCTTTTATGCAGAAGGCAGGGACGCTTATTTAAAGACTTCGAAGGGAAAGACTTATATCATTGAGTACAAATTGGAAAGCCTGGAAGGCCTGCTCGATCCAAAACAGTTCTTTAGGGTAAACAGAAGTTTTATTGTGAATATTAATGCCATTGACGATGTTTTGGTGTATTCCAATAGAAGACTTAAACTATCACTTCAACAAAAGATCGATAAAGATATCATTGTCAGTAGAGAAAAGGTTTCAGAATTTAAAATGTGGTTCGAAGGAAACTAATCTGAAGCTGATCAAACAAGGCCTGCCATAACAAACGAATGTTCTAGAATACGATTCAAAATCTGTATCAAAACCTAGGCTCACTGCCAGAAGACAATACTTAAAATTAATCCTTGCTAGAATGTTGCAGGGAACCCCTCTAACTTTAAATGGGGCGGGGTCTGGACCCCAGCTGTTTTTGAAAGAATTTGGAGATGTGGTCTTCCTCTTACACCTACACTTCCTTTGTTGCCCTGCGGAGTTACGAAAGAATATTTAAAACCTTCTCGGCCCTATACAGGATGTTTTCCAAAGACGCTATTTTGAAATGATACCTTAACTCGTGGTTTTTCAAAATTACATCGGCAAAATTTAAAAAAAACCAAGAAATATTGTATTTTAAAAGGCCTGATTACTAAGTAATTGTTGTACAACACTAAACTAAACTCCTATGAAAGTATTTGATTCCAAACACATTAAAAACATGGTTTTGGTGGGCGCCCACAAAAGTGGGAAGACCACCTTAGCTGAGACCATGCTCTTTGAGGCAGGATTGATCAACAGACGTGGCTCTGTAGAGGGGAAAAACACCATCTCAGATTACCATGAAATAGAACACGAACGGGAGACCTCAGTCTTTGCAACCCCTCTGCATACAGAATGGCGGAATTACAAAATCAATATTATTGACACCCCGGGCTTAGACGATTTTATAGGAGAAATAACTTCTTCCATGCGCGCGGCAGACACCGTAGCTATGGTGCTCAATGCTCAACACGGTGTGGAGATTGGTACGGAAATCATTTGGAATTATATTGATACCTATAACAAACCCACGCTATTTGTGATCAACCAGATAGATCATATGAATGCCAATTTTGAGGATAGCTATAAGAATATAAAAGAACTGGTTGGTAAGAATGCGGTTCAAATTCAATACCCAATAACCCTGGACGGCGCCCAATGTATTGTTGATGTTCTAAAAATGAAATGCTACAAATTTGGCCCTGAGGGTGGAAAACCGGAAAAAGTGCCAATCCCTGACGATCAAAAAGAGCTGGCAGACAAACTTCATAACGAATTGGTTGAGAAGGCGGCTGAAAATGATGAAGCGTTGATGGAGCTTTTCTTTGAGAAGGGAACCTTGAACGAGGATGAAATGAGGCAGGGGATCAAAATAGGGATGATGAACCATGAACTGTTCCCGGTTTTTTGCATTTCGGCCCTAAACGATATGGGAAGTGGAAGACTTATGGGCTTCATAGACAATGTGGCTCCTTCTGCAACAGATCTTAAGCCAGAGCAGAGTGTAGAAGGAGAAATTGTAATCAATAAGAAGGATGCGCCCGCATCCTTGTTTGTTTTTAAAACCGTACACCAACCTAATTTAGGCCAGATTACCTTTTTTAAGGTCAAATCCGGAGAAGTAAATCAGAATGACAAGCTTGTTAACTCCAGAAATGGCGAAACAGAGATCCTTAACCAGCTATTCATCATGGATGGAAAGAAGCGCCAGAATGTTTCGAGACTGGTGGTAGGAGATATCGGGGCAACCTTAAAATTAAAGCACACAGAAACCAATGATACCCTGAATAGGGGAGGTTCTAAAGTTACTATTAGACCCATCCAATATCCTGGTCCAAGAACCAGGAAGGCGGTATTTGCCGCAAATGAAAGGGATGAAGAAAAACTCTCTGATGCCCTCCGAAAGATGAGTAGTCAGGACCCCACAGTCGAGGTTAAATATTCAAAGGAATTAAAGCAGTTAATTTTAGGGTGCCAGGGAGAATTACACTTGGCTACCATTGGTTGGACCCTCAAGAATGTCTATGGTGTGGAAGCCAGGTTCGAAAAGCCAAGAATCGCATACAGAGAAACGATTCAGCGTTCGGCCTCCGCAAGTTATAGACATAAAAAACAGTCGGGTGGCGCCGGTCAGTTTGGAGAAGTACACCTCAAAATAGAACCCTGGTATGAAGGTATGCCAGAACCACAGGGATTTAGTCTGCGAGGGAAGGATGAAGTTGATCTTGATTGGGGTGGTAAATTGGTCTTTTATAATTGTATCGTAGGCGGAGTTATTGATGCCCGCTATATGCCTTCTATAAAGAAGGGAATCTTAGAAGTAATGGAATCAGGGCCGCTAACAGGATCGTATATCCGAGACATTCGCGTTATGGTACACGATGGGAAAATGCACTCTGTAGATTCTAATGATATATCCTTTAAAATCGCAGGCGCCCATGCCTTTAAAGAGGCATTCTTGAATGCCAGGCCTAAGCTTCTCGAACCAATTCAGGAGTTAACCGTTAAAGTTCCTGAAGACATGGTTGGAGGTGTGATGACAGATTTACAGTCGAGGAGATCCATTATTCAGGGAATTGATAGTGTAGACAGGTATCAGGTACTGCGATGCATGACCCCGGCCGCAGAGCTCTACGGCTACTCAACTAATTTACGTTCACTGACGCAAGGGAAGGCTACTTTCAATTCGGTTTTCTCTTCCTTTCAGGCAGTGCCACAGAATATCCAACAAGATCTGGTGGCTAAAGTAGAATAATTAGAAGTACCGACTTCATGGCAATAGGGAGGTGTTTCGCACCTCCTTTAACATTATTTAACATATCTAAATTTTTAGATATGTAGATATTTACTACTTTTACATCATGGATGTTGTAGCTATAAATAAAGTGTTATCCAATTCAACAAGGCTTCATATTCTGCAATGGCTGAGGGAACCCGAACTGCATTTTCCTCCTCACAAGGATATAGACCATTTTGATGACGGTGTTTGCGTAGGGTACATACAGGACAAGGCGGGTCTTTCGCAATCTACCATTTCTACCTACCTGACATCAATGCAGCAGGCAGATCTGATTATTCCGACAAGACACGGGAAATGGACATATTACCGTAGGAATGAACCCGTGATAGAACACTATTTGAACAGCTTGAAGGCCGTTTTGTAATTTTTTAAAATATTATATCTAGATTTCTCGAAATATCAAATTGTCTAAAACTATGAAAGCAAATAGAGTAGGGGTAAAAGAACCTGAGGAAATTCACCTCAAAGCAAATAAATCAATTTTTAGAACAATGCTCAATTCGCTATTTTCAATCAAAATTTGCGGAGCAGAATATTTATCAAAAACGAAGTAGTTATGAAAACAATAGGATTAATTGGTGGCATGAGTTGGGAGTCGTCTAAAGTATATTACGAATTTCTAAACCGAAGAACCCAAGAATTACTGGGCGGGTCACATTCTAGTAAGAATATCATGCTTACGGTAGACTTTGCTGAAATTGAAAAGTTATCTTTTGAAGGCAATTGGGAAGCCATAGGAGACCGTATGAAAATAGCGGCAAAACAGCTTGAACGGGCAGGAGCAGACCTCATCGTGCTATGCACCAATACCATTCATTTGGTTAGTGACCACATCACTCAAAATGTGGATATTCCTTTTATCCATATTGCAGACGCCACCGCGGAGGCCATTAAAGAAAAGGGATTGAGAAAAGTAGGCCTGCTGGGAACCGCATTTACCATGGAAAAGGATTTTTATAAGGGGCACCTTAATGAAAACCACGGTATTGAGGTCATTACCCCAGACGCAAAAGATCGAAAAGTATTGCAAGACATTATTTATAATGAGCTGGTAAAAGGAATTTTCACCGAAGCGTCTAAGACCAAATGCCTGGAAATCATAGAGCGACTTCTAATAGCGGGCGTGGAAGGTATTATTTTGGGATGTACCGAACTTCCGTTGCTAATACCGGAGAATGAAGTGCAGGTCCCCACTTTCGACACTAGTAAAATTCACGCCTATCAGGCAGTTGATTGGGCCTTACAATTAAACTGAGAATTGAAAAGCTAATATTGGTACTATTTACAGACCGTTTTTGAAATCCAACGGATTAATATTTCGTACTAATTGGTGTCAAAAGCTTCTTCCTTGTCCTGGTTAAGAATTTTTAGGATTTTGGCAATGGTGAGGCCCGGAGCCTCCCTTTGAATATAATGACCACTGCCTTTCACTACAATATGGTCGCTATTCTTTGAAAGAGCGGCCAGGTCTTCCTGAAATAAAAGCCATTGCTTTCGCATGGCTTTTCCACCAAACATAGAGGGCTTCCCGGCGGTCAAAACTGCAACAGGTACTTCCGGGAATTCAGGAGCGTTTAGAAAGATACTATTCGCGCTTTGAATGATATCCAATTCGTAAAGCCTTTGACTGTTTTGAATAGAATTTGTGAGCATCAGGTAAATAAGATCCTGATGGTTTTTGAAGTATTCAAATTGTTCCGGGTGAGAGGCGTCCAGGAAAACTACACCCATTACTTCTTCCGGGTATAAGCGCGCAAACATATTGACATAGAGCCCCCCCAGGGAATGCCCAACCAGCAGATAAGGTGGCCGAACTTCATTTGCAATAAGGTTGGCATGCAGCTGTTGCGCAACCTCTGTGACTGTTTTAGGTGCATATTTTAAATTGCTTCGACCATATCCCGGACGATTGTAAGCATAGACTTTGCTGTGCTGTGACAGGGAATCCAGGATTGGGTTCCAAGAAACTATAGTAGGCCCCATACCCGTTTCAAATACTAGGCTGGGAGACCCTTGCCCCTTAATAACATACTCCAGCCTTTTTCCTCCTCTACTGCTCTGTTGTACGCCATCAAGAGCAATGCAACTAGAAAAAAAGACAACTATTGTGAATATACCTGTCAACCGAAGCAATCTGTTAGTTTTCATAATTTCATTTAGATAGATATCGCAATACCAATTCTGTAGAAGCGAATATGACATATTATTCGATAAAGTTTCATGATAATAGTCATACCAGGCCTTAAGTCTAAAGTTGCTGTTTATCAGAAAAGAATTCGCTATTTTACCATATCTTAATTTCGTTATTCATCTAACATTATGAAGGCCACTATTTATGAGCAATTTCAAGGTCCTATAAGGGTGGATACAGTTCCAGACCCCGTTCCACCGGAGAACGGAGTTGTTTTGAAGGTTGAGGCCAGCGGTTTGTGCCTGAGCGATTGGCATGGCTGGATGGGCCATGACCCCGATATTGTACTTCCTCATGTTCCCGGTCACGAATTGGCGGGTACCATTATAGAAGTTGGAACACAGGTCAGAAACTGGCAAAAAGGACAAAGGGTAACAGTACCTTTTGTTGGAGGCTGCGGCAGCTGCGAATATTGTAAATCTGGGAATCAACAAGTTTGTAATAATCAGTTTCAACCCGGTTTTACTGCCTGGGGTTCCTTTGCCGAATATGTGGCCATAGCTTTTGCAGACCAGAATTTGGTGCTCTTACCGGAAGAAATTGACTTTGTTTCTGCTGCAAGTTTGGGTTGCCGATTTATTACCGCCTATAGAGCGGTAAAAGATCAGGGAAGACTACAACCAGATCAGTTCGTGGCAGTCTACGGTTGTGGCGGAGTTGGGCTTTCGGCCATTCAGATAGCCAATGCGTTTGGCGGGCAGGTCATTGCAATAGATGTTGCAGATGAAAAATGTGCTTTGGCTAAAGAACTGGGTGCGCATGCTGTTATTAATGCGTTGACAACAGACCCTGTAGAGGCCATAAAGGATATCAGTCAGGGGGGTGTTCATATTTCCATGGATGCCTTAGGACATAGTGATACTTGTATAAATTCAATTAATAGCCTAAGAAAACGGGGTAAACATATACAGGTAGGTCTTATGACGGGGTCACATCAACATCCACCAGTTCCTATGTCTCTGGTCATTGCGAACGAACTCGAAATAATTGGCAGTCATGGGATGCAGGCCCATCGCTATGGAGAAATGTTTGAACTTATTAGAAAAAGTAGCATTGATCTCAACGCAATGACTTTTGAGACAATTTCCATGGATAAGGTACCAGAATACCTGCCTGCACTCGGTGACAACAAAAATGCGGGGATTACAGTGCTTGAACTTTAAACAAAAAAACTATGCGAAACTTAGCTATGCTTAGCCTTGTTCTAATCTTTTACAGCTGCTACCAGGCAGAAAAACCCACCTCTTTGTTCAATGGAACAGACCTGGAAGGCTGGTACATTGATGTTCCTGAGATGGATAGCATTCCAGATGCGAGAAACCCCTTTATCGTAAGAGATGGTATGCTTGTCAGCCTTGGAACACCGCAAGGACACTTAATAAGTGATAAAGAATATGAAGATTTTCGTTTGGAGGTTGAATACAGATTCCCTGGAACTCCTGGTAATTGTGGAGTTCTGGTCTTTGCCAGTACCCCACGTTCTTTGTACAAGATGTTTCCTAAATCAATAGAAGTGCAAATGAAGCACGAAAATGCAGGAGATTTTTGGGTCATTGTCGAAGACATTACCACAGATAATATGCTGGAACGCAGAGGTCCGCAAGAAGAATGGGGTATTACCGAAGGAAAACTTCGCCGAATTAAAAACCTTACCGATGGGTCTGAGCGGCCCTTAGGTAAGTGGAACTCCATGACCATTGAGTGTCTTGGAAATCAAATAAAGGTTTGGGTAAATGGAGATTTGGTAAATTACGGCTACGACGCGACAGTAAGTAAAGGCAAACTGGCACTGCAAGCCGAAGGCGCCGAAGTTGAGTTTCGGAAGTTGGTATTGACCCCGATAAAAAGTCTGAGTAACTAAATTTTAGATATACCCGATATGTTAAAAAAGATCAATTGGGATGAAGTTCCTGTAGAAAAAGTAACGCCAAAAATGGAACGGAGACTTGTTTATGGCGATAAGCTAATGATTGCCAAAATGAAATTTAAGGATGGCTTTCTGGTACCCCTTCACAGTCATGAAAATGAGCAAATCACCCAGGTACAATCTGGGACGATACGTTTTTGGCTGGGAGCCGGGAAAGAAGAAGTTATTGATCTAAATGCAGGCGACGTACTTGTTATCCCCGCGCATCTCCCACATGAAGCACTGATGATTGGCGATGTAGAAGAAACCGATACCTGGACACCTATTAGGGCTGATTGGTTAGACGGCACGGACCACTATTTAAAGAATTCCTAACGCTTAGCTAGATCAATTAACAACTAACATTTAGCAATTAGCAATTGAAATTAAACTTCGATAGCTCTGAAATACGTACATACAAATATCATTAGTGAAGACTGGGAACGACTGGCTGATTTCTACATTAAAGTATTTGATTGCAGGATCGTGCCTCCCAAAAGAAAGCAAGAAGGGGTATGGCTAAGCCAGGGTACCGGAGTTTCAAATGCCAGTTTAGAAGGTGTACATCTCTTGCTCCCGGGCCATGGTGAAACCGGGCCCACTCTAGAGATTTACTCTTACGATGAAATGGTACCCAGAGGCCAGGACCTTCCCAATGCAAAGGGCTTTGGTCATATTTCGTTCGAAGTACATAGCGTTTCTCAGTTGGTAGATAAGGTAATTGCAAATGGAGGCAGCTGTTTTGGGCAGATTACTGAACAACATATTCCGGATGTGGGTAAATTAACCTTTGTATATGTCAAAGACCCCGAAGGCAATCTCATCGAAATCCAACACTGGGAAAAATAGACGCTTCCGATTTATAAGGTTTGCGGTTAGTTAGGTGTCTAAACTTCCTGCAAAATATTCTCGATCTGTTGGAAATGTCTTTCGTTATGGCAGATGATGAATTCACAGGCTTCGGCCAGGTTGAATTTTACCAAAGCACCTATGGCCGAATTAAAACGCATACTTTTAACGTCCTTTGTGGGGTAGGCGGTTATTATTCTCCTTAGATCAATAAGCGTTTCCTCCAGGCTGGCAAGCACTGTGCCGGCATTTAGGTCTTGAAGGCTACTTTCACTAAATACAGGTTCAAAACCCTTAAGGGTTTTTACTTTAAACCTGATCTTTCCTTCTTTTGGCGCCAGGCTCTTCATTATCAAAGAAGGCATGCGCCTGGCTTTGACGGATACCAGCTTTGCTTCTACTTCAGGCAGTTCAGCTAGCACTCTTGCAAGCTTTTTTCGGTAGGCATTGTAGGAGATAACCATATGTTCAGCTACCTCAATCACGCACCAGGATTTTGAATGAGGTTTGCCAATGTACTGTTCTGTATTTAGCTTTTTTAGGGTCTGGAGCCGGTCTGTCATGTTGTCAATCCGCTTTATTTGATCTTCTGGATGTATGAGTACTTTTGTCATCTTTAAATTTTAAATCGTGAAGTATTTCGCCCATTTCAGAACCAATAGCAAGATACTAAATCACTTAATTTCAAAAGTTAAATAAAGCATATAACTGTAATTTATTGCTGATACGTTCTTCACAAATTAGAATTTGAAAAACCTTTATGGCTTTGGGATCCTCCTAAAATTTGCAAAAGCAGATGCAAATCTTTATTTTTTGGATCTTAGCCGGAAATCCATGTTACAATCCTCTCTGAGCCTTTAAAAATGAAAGTAAACACCTCGTATAGCGGACAGCTTTTAATTGGTTTTTTAATAGGATGCTGGCTGGTTCTTTTTCTTGTCTTTATCGGACCCTTTGATGCGGCTCCATTAACCATTGGAATAAGGTTTCGGATTATGTACGGCTATGGCCTGGTTTTCTTTGGATGTTATGCCCTAATGATACCGCTTCAAAATAGTGCATATAAAAAAGCCGGAAAATGGAATTTCTGGATGGAGCTACTTTTTATAACGGTTCTTTGCCTGATCGCCTGGTGGCCTACTTTCCTCTATTATCGCTCTGGTATTGTAAACGGAGATTTTAGTTTCAGAGTTTTTAGCCTTACCGTCTATTTACCCACGCTTGCCATTCTTTTCCCGCTGATCTTGTTTGGAAGGTGGATACTTACTAAAGTCAAATTCAGAAAAGGCATATTTCTGGGCATTTTAAAAGAAGACGATGCTACAGACTATGAACACTGGAAGAAGAAAATAGACAGGCTCATAAACGAGGAAGTATTTTTGGATACCAATCTTACCCAACATCAGATGGCAAAAATGCTGGAAACAAATAGTTCTGTTCTTAGCAAGGTGATCAATACCGGTTATGGCCTTAATTTCAATGATTTTATCAATAAGAGCAGGATTGACTATGTCTTGAAGCGCATTGAGCAGGGAGAACATAAAGTGCTTACGCTTTCCGGAATTTCCGCCGAATGCGGTTTTAAATCTAAAGCTACATTCAATAGGGCCTTTAAGAAGCGCTTCAATATGAGTCCTACTGAGTACATTAAGCGGCAACTGACAGATTAGAAGGGTAAAACCTGTTTTGTCAAGTTCGACTCAAATCATGATTTGAGTGGTATTTAGTCTTAATTACCCCTGGAAACCTGCAAAATAGACTCATTTTTGTGAGGTCAGTAAACCAAAAATTCATGAAAACTTTTTTAAAAACACTCGGACTTTTCCTTTGTCTTTTATCATCCAGCTTATATGCTCAAGCGCAACAAGAAGGTACATATATCGATGAAGCTCAACAACTTTTAGAAGAAGCTGTTAAAGTTCAGCACTTTGTTGGCCTTGCAGCAGGTATTTCAATTGATGGGGAAATGGCATGGAAGGGAGTCTCCGGATATGCCGATCAGGAGACCAAAACCTCTTTTACCGAAAAGACGCTCAACAGAACCGCGTCTATCGCCAAATCGTTTACTGCTTTAGCGGTTATGCAACTTTATGAACAGGGTCTTATAAAACTCGAAAGTCCCATAAAGGATTACATCATCGAATTTCCAAATGAAGATGGGCAGACGATTATAGTAAGCCAATTGCTTAACCATACCTCTGGAATAAAAGGCTATGCCTCGGCTAAAGAAGCGGAAACCAAAAATCATTATCCAACATTAACCGACGCTATGAAGGTTTTTATGAACAGGGAGCTGGCACATGAACCTGGAGCGGATCACCTGTATACCACCTATGGATACGTTGTTTTAGGGGTGCTAATTGAGAGAGTTTCCGGCATGTCTTATGAAGACTATATGCAAAAGAACATTTTTGACAAAGCGGGGATGATGAATACCGGAGTGGAAAAGGCAGGGGAGAGCTATCAAAATAAATCCACCTTATATCACAGAAACAGGAAGGGGAAAATCAAAGAAGGCAACACAAACGATCTTAGTAACCGTATTCCCGGAGGTGGATTTTATACCACGATCTCAGATCTGCTGTCTTTTGGTGAAGCCATTTTAGACAATAAGCTGGTAAGTGAAGCTACACTCAAGATGATGATCGCAGACACTGGCTTGAAAAAGGTTGGAAACCCTTATGGTTATGGATTTTTCCTCTACGCCGGGCAACCAGAACCGGGCTTGATTTTAGGCCATAGCGGAGCACAAACCGGTGTATCATCACAGTTTTTCGTCAACCTTGTACGTAAATCGGTAATTGTTGTTTTGGGCAATACCTCGGGTTCCGGAGCTAAAGCTTTTGAGCTAACCGCACATCTTCATAACCTGGCAAAAAAAATGCAATCTATAGATTGAGACATTGTTCAAAGTTTAAAAACCGTGCAAATCCGGTAACCTTAGCAAGCTAAAATTCGTCCTTTATGAAGTAACCAAACATTCATAAAATGCATTTACCGGCTTCTAACAAATCAATTCCTAAAGCATCGATCTTTGTACTTACCTTATTTACCGCCCTGAATTGGGCTATCTATGGGCAGGGACAATCTGACACACTTCAACTAAGCAAACCAAAAATTGCTATGCTTGGCATGTTCCATTTTGGGGCTACCGGAGATCTGGCTGCCATAGTAATGGAAAACCCCGAAGGGGATAAAAGGCAAAAGGAAATCAAAGAAGTGGTAATGCAACTTAAGGCATACAAACCGACCAAAGTTTTGGTAGAGTATCCTATTGCCAAAAATGACACCCTCCACGAGCGCTATGCACTTTTTTTAAAGGATCGATTCGATCTTCCTATCAATGAAACCTACCAAATTGGCTTTCGGCTTGCCAAAGAAATGGGGCACTCTAAGATATATGGGATCGATTCTAAATTAAACCTTCCTTTTGATTTACTGACAAAGTATTGCCAGGAGAATAATAAGATGGCAGAGTTTCAAAAGATCGTTGAGCTGGCTAAAACATTAACCGCGGAAAAAACAGAAGAACTAAAACAGCAGCATCTTTCAAAGTTCCTGAAAGCAATGAACTCCAAAAAGTTTGATCAGCTTGCCAATGGACTTTACCTAAACGAAGTACTTAACATTGGAGACCCTTCAAACGAAGTAGGCGCTGAGGTATCAGCAGTGTGGTACAAACGCAATATGATTATGTTAAAAAATATTACCTCCTGGATAGCGCAACGCGAAGAAAGGATTTTGGTGATTGTGGGTTCTTCACACCGGGCGCTGATCAGAGATCTGCTCCAAAACAGAACAGATCTGGAGTATGTTGAAATCGCAGATTACTTAGGGCCTATTTCTGAAGTCAAAAACTAAGTCCCCTTATATTATAATTACGGTCTTATTACACCAGGTTAATGCGAGTAAACAGTGCGCCCTTCTGAATCACTAATTTTAAGGTCCAGAACCTCTCCGGCTCCAAAGAAACGATACCTGACGCCTGCAAACCTGCCTATGAGCTTTTGGTAATCCCGGCTGAATACTTTAGTACCTTCTATATAGACATTTACACTATTGTCTTTAACAATCAGCTGCAAGTTTTTTGGTGTACTAAAATCTGTTGTAAGCGAAGATAGATCGTGTTCCTTGCCGCTTAGAAAAGAGTCGCTAAGCATAACCCCCATCTCTGAAGCGCAACCTGGAATTGCGAAAGGGATAACAAAAGCACTTTTTGTACCAATTATAACCAATGACATGCCCTGACAAACTGCCCACTTGTCTGCGTAAACATTCTGTATTGTGGTAGACAGCACAAAGTCGTCTCCCGAAACCGCACCAAAATCTTTAATTAAATGAAAAGCAGACACCAGGGGTTCTTCATTAGATTTGATTTCCTCCAGGATTTCTTCGGAAAACGAGAGTTGGTTTTCCTCATTTATAGGATGACTAAAGTATTTAGGAATAGGTTCATAGTCCAAAGTACCTAACCATCCATCGCTTTTAATAAAAAGATCATGCTCTTTTAGTATAGTCCCATCGGCTACCAACTTGGCTCTAAAATAGCCGGGATAATAATACTGCCCGGTGGCCTGTTGCTGACCTTTATGCAGCTTAATGGTTTTGGTAACATCCCAATATTGCTGAATATGAATACTGTCTGAGGGGATGTTGCTCAAATCGAAATCAAAGACTACGGAGTTGGGAAGTCCACTTACTAAGGGGCGACTGCTAAACGGAATGCTCGATGTGTCGAGCTTCTCCAAAGCACTTCCAGTACCCTTCAAGGAATAAAAAGAAAGAAAAACAATAGTCATTACAGAGGCCGAAAGCATAATAACTCCAAGGTTGGCGCCTATTTTCTTTGTCAGAGGAAAAGACTTCCGGCTTGGCTGCCTACTTTTAAAATCCCGCCAATTTTGATATCCTGCAAATTTCGCAAGGGTATTTAAAGTCGTTGTGCTAGGCGCGCTTTTATAATTTACACGGCCCCAAACGCGTTTTAGCGTGGTTGGACTAAGAAGTATCTGTGTTTTCTTTTGAATTTCTTCGCTCAACTCAATGAAGACATCATTGTGCCAGGAAGAAGAAGCTCCCCAACCCAGTTTTTCTTCTATGACTTTAAGACAACTTTGTACGAATTTAAATTCAGGATACATGATGCACTTCTGAATTACAAATTTCGGTAAAAAATTCCTCCCTGAACCATCATGACAGTTTTTGCACCAACTTGTTTTGGCATATTTGGACGATCTGGAGAACTTTAGAACATTAAAATTTTGGAACAATGAACAGATCTGTATTGAATTTCGCTTTGCTATTAATGACATTTTATATTTCTTCCGCCCAGGATATCATTCCAATAGATACCCTACATTGGAAAATAGAGTCAGAATCCTATGTTTTAGAGCCCTATAAAGGAAAAGATGCTATTTATTTAAAACAGGGTAGTATGACGCTTAAGGATGCAGAGTTTTTAAACGGAACTATTGAATATGATATATTCCTTAAGGAGGCAAGAGGATTTCCCGGCATCTATTTTAGGACAAACGATCAAAATGCGGAGCAATTTTATATCAGGCCTCATCAATCTGGGAATCCTGATGCAAATCAGGTATTGCCAATTACAAATGGACTAGCTTCATGGCAACTGTATCATGGCCCTAAATACTCCTTTCCTTATCATTATAATTATAAGGATTGGACACATGTAAAATTGGTTATTAACAATGATCTTGCACAGCTGTATTTAGATCACGCTGAGCGTCCTCAACTTTCCTGGAAGTTGTTTCATGAACCTATGAAAGGAGGAATTACACTTACGGGTGGAGGTGATGAGGCGCTGCATTTAGCAAATATTGTTGTTAACCCGAATGAAACTACTATTACGGATTTTAAACCTGGGGAACAGAAAGAAATTGAAGGACTTATACCGTCCTGGGAGATATCCGATAAATTTGAGGAAGGGCTTTTAGAAGGAGAGAAAGATCCCGCATCGGTGATTGGCGCCAGAACATGGGAAGGAAGCGTACAAGTTGAGGAAGGTACTGCCGCCAATATAGCCAGGCTGATTACGCTTAGGGGAGCGGAAAAGGGAAATACAGTACTGGCAAGGGTGACCATAAACTCCTCTAAAGACCAACTGAAACTATTTGAATTTGGATATAGCGATAGGGTAGTGGTTATTTTAAATGGAGTCCCCATATACAGAGGTACAAATCGTTTTAATTCCAGAGATTACCGTTATTTAGGAACTATCGGCCTTTTTGACGCGGTGTATTTGCCTTTAAAAAAAGGAGACAATACGTTAATTATGGCAGTTTCTGAAGACTTTGGAGGGTGGCTTATTACAGGAAGGTTTCCTGAAGCCAAGGGCCTGAAAGTTACCGCAAAATAGCCGAGTATAGCTAATTATACATAAGGTGCATCTAAGAGCGAGTTGTACCTTCTTTTCATACACCAACCTTCTTTAAGGCTGTAGTACAAACTTCGCTTTGCGTAATTCATGTCTAGTGTTCTCATGATTGATGAAAAATGTTATTAATTCTAAATTCTTGATTACTGTTAATTGCTAATTGCTCACTGCCTACTCTTTATATAATAGACGGCAGATTTTGCGTTTTGTTACTGATAATGTGCAAAATACATGCCGTTTTAACTAAAGTTTAGGATGCAATAATTTTTTTTCTCTTTGAAGTTTGCTACAATTTATGTAGTATTGCTACTTTAAATGTAGCAGCTTATGAAATCACCTATTCCAGGCAAACCCGTTCGCGGGTCTAAAAGCGGGCAACCCATTATGGCCCTCTTCGATCTTTTGGGGAGAAATTGGGCCATGGGCATTATCTGGCATCTATACAGCGGCCCGAGTACTTTCCGTGAAATACAGGATTACTGCGAATCTATTTCTCCTACGACACTTAACAAGAGGCTCAAAGAACTAAAAGCCTCTTACTTGATAGAAAGAAATATACACGGTTATGTTCTGACCAAACAAGGAGAAGAACTTTATGAACTTCTTGAGCCCCTTGGCAGTTGGGCTAGAAAAAAATGGGCGCTAAATTTTTAACCATGATGAGAAAAATAAACAAACCTGTACCAGGAGAATATCCAGAGTACTCGAGTATTTATATGGACCTGCTCCAGGACGATGGTCTTGTACTCACACACCTATGGAACAACTTTAAGCTGATTAAAGATTTTATTTCTGCACTTCCAGAGGAAAAACTGCATTATCGATATGCTGAAGGGAAATGGACCATCAAAGAAGTTTTAGTGCATTTAATTGATGATGAGCGGATATTCGCTTACAGGGCGCTTCGGTATGCGCGAAATGACAATACCCCCTTACACGGTTTTGACCAGGATCTTTACGCCAAATATTCAGAGGCCAATGAACGTAGTCTGGAAAGTATTTTTGAAGAATACGAGGCAGTAAGGAAATCTACCCTGCTGCTTTTCGAACATTTGCCGGCAGACTGTTTTATGCGAGGCGGTGAAGGTATAGATTATGATGGAAGTGTCATTAATAGGCGTACCGTAAGAGGCCTGGCCTATCATATTGCCGGCCATGAGTTACGACACTTGAATATCATTAAGGAGCGCTATCTGTAAAACCTGTGTTTCTTTAGAAATTTATATGCTATCCGCGACAATAGGGTGTATTGCAACTTTTTAGTTATATTGATTCTTAAGAATAGATCTTTTAGTAAAGTAACATGATTGAGGAAACAGATAAGTTTAGTTCGAATTTTTTTGGATACTTTCTTCTATTTTGTTTCTTAATGAATTGCCTGAATGCCCAGGAAGGTATATTACACAAGAACATAGAAGAGGTTTTCGCCTCTTCTTTTTCTACAAATGCGCCCGGCGGGGTAATTTTGGTTCAGAAAAAAGACAAAGTGCTTTTCCTTAAAAGCTACGGACTCGCTAATATAGAGACTGGAGAAAAAATAACGAAGAATACTGTTTTCAATACGGGCTCAATCTCCAAAACATTTGTGGCTAATGGGATACTTATTCTGGCAGAAGAGGGAAAGTTGTCTTTGACCGACCGTATTTCAAAATATTTTCCAGATTTTAATCATCCTGTAATTTCAGATAGCGTTACCATTAAACATTTGCTTTCGCACACCTCCGGTTTGCCAGATGTAAGGCGCGTATCTGAAAATCCTGAATTCTATATCAGCGCAAAGGATACGGCTAATTTTGAACCACTGAAATCAGTAGACAATTTAAATTTTGCTCCGGGCTCGGAGTTCCAATATTCAAATCCGGCTTACAATGGCCTTGCATTGATCATTGAGAAAGTGGCCGGGCAAAAATGGCAGGATTTTATCGTGGAACGCATCTTTAAACCTTCCGCTATGCAACTAAGTACCATCACCGATGGACCGCATCCTCAAAATGGAGTCGCACATGCTTATGTCATGGAAAATGGAAAATATAAAGAAATGGACTATGGGGAGACTCCCACCTTCGCCGCTGCAGGCAATGGAGGTGTATGGAGTACAGTTCTAGAATTAGCGAGTTACGAGGACGCTTTACAAGACGCTATTTTTTTAAAACCGTCCATGGTTAAAGAATCGCGTACCATTTATCGGCCTGATAACTGGTCAGGGCCGGATGCTCCATTTGTTGGATACAGTTGGTGGATTGGAGAAAAGGCGTTGCTTGGCGAAAAGGTAGGTCTAGGTGTACATACGGTACAACACAGCGGTTCTCAGGGAGGATTTAGAGCCTTTTTTGTAAGCATTCCCGAAAAAGATATAAAACTTATTGGACTTTTTAACAGACCTGTTCCTGGACTGCGAAAGCTAATGGCCGAAAGTCTTCTTGTCCTTAAAAAGCACGACTGGGCTGATATTCCTTAAAAGCTGGGCAAAAATGAAGCTGTCAAACCGCAACCTCCCCACAAGTATATTTGTAGTACTGGGCTTTTTGCTATTATTACTAATCCCCTTCGATGTTTTTATAGGTTTCCTGAATTTGAGCGATTTTCAAACCACCCATTTGGCAGACATCCTCAAAAACCTATGTATTATTATCTATGCCTTATCCTTCATTTACCGCTATCGCTATGAAAAAGTATCCGGCTTAAGAAATTTCTTTCCAAGGCGGTGGATACTGCTGCTTATACCGCTCTATTTTGTTTTAGTAGGCCCGCTGTGGTATGTGTATTTTGGTTACGAGCTTAATACCATCAATGCCTTGGACGTTGTTATGTTGTTATGCGCCATGCTTAGTGTAGGCTTCTCAGAGGAGCTTGTGTTCCGTGGCTTTGTGCTCCCACATTTGATCAGAGGCTCCGAACCTAACCAGCCACTGATCGGTCCAATTCTCCTGTCTTCCTTGCTTTTCGGAATCTTACACCTCTTGAACCTTTTTAACCCCGATTCGCATTTTGCTTCCATTATCGCACAGGTAGTTTACGCCACCTTCTTTGGGGTCGCTTTCGCAATAATCCTTTTAAAAACCAAAAGCTTGTTACCCTTGGGGTTTTTACATGGCATTATCAATTTTGCGAATAGCCTGGATGAATTACCCGGAGCGATTGAACCCTCAGAAATGGACAACTATGTTGTTCAGGAGGCCATCTTTGCAGTTCTTATAGTGCTTCCGTTTTTACTATATACGCTAAGACAATTACCATCGCTCTCAAAAGAAGAGATCCTTGATTATTATGTAAAGTAGAGGTAACTTTTTAATTAACAAATTGTTTAATTTTCCTAATAAAAAGTTAAACAATTTGAAGATAAAAGTTTTAGTATTATTTTTAGGCGCAACACCTATTAATTAGTATTAATTTGTATAACCTAAAAAAAATCAGCGCTATGAATACCGGAACTTCTAATGCTAAATACCAATTATTAGTACTTACAGATCTTACCAAAGCCTCAGACAACACTTTGATGAACGCCGCGCAGTTGGCAAAGGTCATTGGAGGAAATGTTGAAGTATTTCATGCAAAAGCTCCAACAGATGTGGTAAAGCAGGAAAACCAACTTTCTGCGATGCGTACTATTCACAAGGATTATAATTCCAGTAAGAAAAAACTGGAAAGCCTAAAAAGATCCATTGAGCAAAAAGCCGGGATACCAATTTCCTATGCCATTGGATATGGCAACATTAAAACCACCATCAAAGAACGTATAGATTTCTTAAAACCCGATATTGTTGTACTTGGAAAACGCAAGCCAAAGTGGGATAATTTTCTACGGGAAGGTATTACCGAGTTTTTGCTTAAAAATAGTGATGTAAACCTTTTAATAGGGGGTGATGACAAGAAATTCCACTCATTTACCGACATTTCACTTGGCGTTTACGGACAGGATGTTTTGGACGATGGTTTTGAGATTATATCAGAACTTAGGGAGAAAAATCAGAAACCTGTAAAAATGTTCAGCATGGGAAAAAGTAAGAACGCCCAAAAAAGCGAGGAGCACACTTCTGCTGAGAGCAAGATGGTTTCTTATGTATTTTCCGAAAACGACAATGCTTTTGGCGGACTAATATCCTATGTTTCAAAGACAAATACCCAGCTACTCTGTATTCCTGGCCCTAAAAACAGCCGAAAAAATTTCAGCAGGGCTAAAGGCAACCAGATTGGAAAAATGGTTCAGAAACTAGACATTCCGGTACTGATAACCAGGTAGTACTTTTGAGGATTCAGCTTTTGAGTTGGCCTCAGTTCGCAATAAGGGTTGCTTTCAGGACTATCCGAAACCGGGTTTGGGCCCGGCATGAAAATTAGCGATGATTTTTTCGATGAGTCCGTCTTTGGGATAGTACCATTCACTGACTTCATATGAATCTTCGCCATGAATCGCGAGGTACCTTACACAGGCCTTGTTTTCATGGTATATTTCATCGCGAATTTCAAAACGATGATTCAGGAATTTGTCTTTATTCGCTGCAACCAGGTCTAAATAGGTCTTTTTACCTTCTATAGTACCAAACGGGCTGCTGTGTTTAAAGTTTTCGGTGATGGGAATATTCTGATAATCTCCTTTTTCCCATTTTTCAAACCAGGTCCTTACCAATTCCTTTAAATCCATCTTTACAATTTTATCGGTTAGTTGTAGAATGCTTTAAAATTAGTGAACTGATTAGGCTTATTACCAGTCCAATCAAGAAAACGCTCACTCCCAAAACAAGCCCTTGAAACCAGGGTGTCAAAATAAAATCGGGAGTCTGTTCCATCTGCATCTGTAAGGCTTTCAGCTCGGTTTCTGATAGCCCTTGTTTGTTCCATTCCTGAAAACTTTCCCCGGCAAACACAAAGAAAAGCATCCCGTACAGAAAATTTATCAGGGATGCTACCAGGCTAATTCCTAGCCCAATTTTAAGTCCTTTACCGAAAGAAACCTTTCCATTATTGAGCTTGTCCCTAAAATATTTGATCCCCAATGGAACGCACATCAGAGAAAGAATGATAGACAAATAGCCCAATACCTGCGAGCTGGCCGGGCCATATGCCTGGGCAACCGTAAACCAATTGATTAGTCCGAGAGCAATTGAAAGTACTCCCCCAAATACACCATACCTAACAACGTAATTTTTCATAATATTTTATCTTTTGTTATTGAGGCAAGTATAGCCGTTTCCAGACTGAGAAACATCCCCCTAAAGTAGGATATTTGACAAAAGCTAAAAATTACAACTAAAGTAGGATGAAATCTATGTCTTAGATAATATCAAGGTCTCTTCCGATTTTAATGGCCTCTGTTCTCCGTCTTGCTTTTAATTTCGACAGAATTCTTGAAACATGGGTTTTAACGGTGCTTTCCGCTATAAACAGACGTTCGGCAATTTCATTGTTAGACAAGCCATCTGTCATAAGCAACAAAACCTGATGTTCCTGCTTTGTTAAGCCGCTAGCTTTTGGGCCGGGGCGATTAGACCTTGACTGTTTCTTTTGCAAAAAGGTATTGATTAAAAAACCAATTCCAATAAATGCCAGACCTGAAAGGATCACAAAAGCATTCCCTGCCAATTCTGATCTCCAAAGTGACAATTTGTTTAGTTCAAACAGCACAAAAATAATAGCCGAGAGACTCCCGAAGATAACAATGGTTTTTCTCATATATAGGCAATGGATTGGTCTAATTTAAGTATTCTGGATACAATATTCAAAGTTGCTAAAAGAACTCTAAGAAAATCAATTGAGTAAGCTTAATTCAGCACGCTTTTGTGCAACAAATTCTTCGATTGCGGCATATTCCTCTTCGGAGATAGCACTGTTAGACTTCGTACGTCCTAACAAGCCTTCCAGGTTTCCCTGCTTTAGATTAAGGTGCCATTGCTCACCCTGATCAAGGTCGAATATGGCTATTGCACCCGCCTTATGCGTATCTAGGCTACTCTGATGGCAGCTGCCGCAGGGCTCAATTAAGGCGACCCGTGTGGTCTCAGAAATTTTAGAATATTCAGGATTATTTTTAGTCATTGGATTTGGCTTCTCAGCCAGCATCTCAGTGGCTTCCTGTACCACGGTTGGAGCCTTTCTTTCATGGCAGGTAAAGACTAGCAGTACAATACCTGAAAGAACAATGGCATACCCAATTTTTTCTAGTTGTGGCATAGGAATAAGGTACAATATTATTGGTTTGGCCTCTCATAAAGAAATGCAAAAGTATGCAACCAAACATCCTAATTACCGGGCCTAAAATTCGTCCAAAGAGAACAGCATAAAGCCAACACTGCTAAACCCAAAGTCAGGGTGTTTACCAAGCTTGTATTTGGCAACCAGCCCGTCAGCTTTAGAACCAGAAAACCAATGTAGCTGGCTGGTAAATCTGTCTCCCCTAACTGCCTTAGAATCCGATAATGCCAATCGGTTAAAAAACAATAACCCCAACCCTTCCAAATACCAAGTAAAGCCCAGGAGAAAAATGTGGCAAGCAGGGTGATTAAGTTTAGTTTCCTGGTTCTACGATACACCCATCCAAACAAATTAAAGACGATTAATAGCGAATGAAAGATGTAGAAGAAGTAGTTTCCTAAATGTAGCGAGATATCTTCCATATCACAGATCTGTTACCAAAAAAAGTTAAACTATTATAAATGATTGGTGAAGAGATGACTAATTTTAATAATTTGTCCTAAACCTCCACTTCAGCTTCGTTATAGGGTTGAAAATAGATATTAACCTAAAAAATAAGTAAAAATGAAAGATTTTATGATGATTTTTATCGGTGCCGATTATGCCGAATTAGGCTTGTCACCTGAAGAACTGCAAGCCAGGATGGGTAAATGGTGGGCTTGGAATAGTAAAATGGAAGCTTCAGGGATCCTGAAAGGAGGAAATGCTCTGGTACCAACAGCCAAGAGAGTAGTGGGACCCGAAAGAACGGTTTCTGACGGCCCTTTCGTTGAGAGTAAGGAGTTAGTTGGGGGGTATTATATCATACAGGCAGAAAATGCCGATAGCGTGGTAGAAGTGGCACAGGATTACCCGGATTACGACCTGGGTGGCGCGGTAGAAATCAGAGAGGTTATGGTATTTGAGCAGTAATGAAATGAATCCAAAAATTGTAGACCATCTTTTCAGACATCACTATGGGAAGATGGTTTCTATTTTAACGCGAATTTTTGGCCTTTCCAATATTGAGCTCATTGAAGACGCCATTCAGGACACCTTTGCGCAAGCTTTGCTGAAGTGGAGAAACCAAATTCCTGACAACCCGGAGGCCTGGCTAACGAGAGCAGCAAAAAACAGGGCTATTGATCTATTACGCCAGATTAAGAATACACAGAAAAGATTCGAAAAAATTAAAAGCGGTCCGTCTACCATTCAGTTCAACGAACTGTTTTTGGATCACGAAATTGAAGACAGTCAGCTACAGATGATTTTTGTTGCCTGCCATCCGAGCTTGCACCCCAGGGAGCAAATCGCATTTGCCTTAAAAACGATCTCAGGATTCAGCACAAAAGAAATCGCTTCTGCCTTATTGATCAACGAGGACACAATAAGCAAGCGACTCAATAGAGCTCGTAAAAAAATTATTGAAAAATCCATAAAATTTGATTTCCCAGGCCCAGAAGAATTACCAAAAAGAATGAACAGAGTTATGGAAGTTGTCTATTTAACCTTCAATGAAGGCTTTCATTCTAACAACCAAAAAATTCTTATAAGGAAAGACCTTTGCGGCGAGGCGATAAGGCTTTGTAAGCTTCTTTTGAAAAAAGAAAAGCTCAGATCAGGGAAACTTTATGCATTGTTTGCCTTAATGTGTTTCCATGCTTCACGTTTAGAAAGCAAGGTGAGTGCAGATAATGAAATCATTGACCTAAGGCATCAGAATAGAAGTAGCTGGTCCGAACCTTTGATCGCACTTGGCAATAGCGCCATGCAAAGGGCAATAGAGAGTGAAACCTTCTCTCTATATCACTTTGAAGCAGCCATCGCTTGGGAGCACGTAACGTCACCTTCTTTTGAAGCCACGAACTGGCAGAAGATTCTTCAGTATTACAAAGGTTTGAATGCGCTTCAGTTTTCGGAGGGAGCCCAATTAAACATCGCTGTAGTGCATTTGCAGTTGGGAGAATATGAAGCGGCCCGGGACATTCTGGAGGAGATCAATGTAAAAGAACTACGGCAACGTGGCTATTTGTATTACGGCTGCTTTGCTGAGTACTACAGGCATACCAACAATGTTCCAAGAGCTATAGCCTATTTAGATAAAACTATCCTCAAAGTTTCAAATGAGCTCGAAAGAGATTATCTCATAAAGAAGCGAGAAGAGCTTAAAGGCTAAATACCCTGGTAGTTGACAGATTGTTCTAGATCAAATAAAATAGCTATTCAAACGAATACTTTCCCAGGCGTCTCGAATTATTTTCACCCAATTGTTATCAAAAATGCAATAGATTTCATATTCTTCGTCTATACCTATGAAGGGCTTTGATCAAAGGGCAATTATATGACCGATAGGACAGAGAATTATAACAAACTAATACGTTTTTTTGATGCGGAATACCAAGCTCTAAAGGCCTTTGCGAATTCAAGAGTTGGTAATTCGACAGACCGCGATGCCGAGGATATAATCCAGGATGTTGCACTTAGCCTCTTCTCAAAAGCAGACCATTTGAGTCCGATTGACAATATTGCAGGTTTTGTATATCGCTCCGTACGCAACAGGATCATTGATACCATGCGATCTAAAAAGCTGCGATTAGACCTTGATGAAAGCATGGAAGGAGCAATAGCACAACTAGCAGAGCTGTTTTATAGCGATGGTAACTACGCCAGGGCCGATGAACTTAAGATCATCCTGCAGCGAGCACTATTGAATTTAAAACCCGAATACCAGGAAGTAATTATGGCGGTAGACTTTGAGAATATAAGTTACAGGCAATTATCAATCGAAACGGGAATCCCTGAGGGAACTTTAATGTCCCGGAGGCATCGGGCGCTTAATATTTTATTAAAAGAATTAGAAAACAAAAAGAAAAATAAAGAGTAATGGAAAATATGAAAGACAGGCATGGGTACAAAGCACATGTAGAAAGAAGTGTTGAACAAAAAGTGAAAAAGGTAGTCACAGTGATCTTTTGGGTGATTTTGGGTGCCATAGGCATTGCTTTACTTGCCCTTATATTTGGGTATGTGGTGATGTTGTTGTGGAACTGGCTAATGCCGGGCATTTTTGGCCTGGGCGTGGTTACTTTCTGGCAGGCCGTTGGCATTGTTGTTCTCGCCAAACTCCTCTTCGGCGGCTTTGGGGGGGGTGGTAGTAAAAGCAGATCAAAAGGGCGGTCTAAACGCTTTGAGAAACGACTTAAGCGGCGCTGCAATGAAAACGGAATTTCTGAATGGAAGTTGTATGACAGCTTCTGGGAAGAAGAAGGTAAGGCCGCCTATGAGGCCTATGTGGAACGCCAAAAAAACGAAGACTAAAATTTACCAAAAAGGGCTTCCAGGGCTTTCTTGAAACCGAAACTGGCAATTGTATTCAAACCATAAATTTTTTATGGTTAGGATGATTAAATAATTAATATTTATAGCTACATTATAAGAGCGAAATTTCCCCGATTTATTTTTCAGCTTTTGGTTCAAATTTGTGAACTTTTTAAAACAGGGTATACACCTGCTTCAGTTTACTTTTATTGACCACTAAAACTGTGTATTCGCTAAGCCAATTCGTATAACTGAAAGCATAATCAAAATTTGACGCGATGGAAGTCATTAGATTTTCTAAGAACAAGGAATTGTTCAATAAAAACCTGAGTACTGGAATTGAGTTTTCTTCCAATCTTGAGCCCAAAATTCTTAAGGCTATTGCCAAGAATACCGCTGTTGACACCCTATTGCTAAACGGCCCCCTCATAATTGGCAATGGCGAAGTTATGGCCACAGGAAATAAGAAAACATTTCAATTTAAAGGAGCCAAAGAGCTTGCTATTCAGGGGGGAGCAAAGGCATTTCTGCGAATTGGAATCTTTGAAAAAGTATCAGAATTGCTTAAAGATTTAATAGAAGAGGACCGTTTGTCTGTAAACATTGCAGACGAATCTGATGATAAGATCTTCGTGCTTTTCTCTGCCGGATATGAGGTGGAGGCCGGAGCTGAAGGGAAATGGATCCTGAACAGTGGTTCTATCAAAGGATCGCTTTCCGGCTCACTAGCTAAGAGAATGGCCGTAATAAAAGGGATCGACCCAAATACCGGACTTAAAGATGCCATCCGGGAAACGATGAGCGAGCTAAAACTTCCCGGCCATATTTCTTCACCCAAAGACATTGCCCCAAATACATATCTCGTCACAGAATCGGCGGGTTCCATACGAGGAGGTTTTGCCGCCCAATTAGGGTACGATTTTAATTGGTTGTTCGAATCGGACCTGGAGGGTTTGCAAGGAACGGTGGGTTTACATGCAAAACTGGCAGCGCAATTGAGTGTGGGCTTTGATGACTCTGGCACCTATGCCTTGGCCTTATCACGCGGGGCCAATGATGCTTACGTACGCTATCAACTTTTCAAACAAAGAAAGAATGGCAGGAGCTTTGCGCTAAGTCTGGCTTCTTCGGTAAAAGGAGATTTAAAGGATTTTAAAGATACTTCACTAGATGATGTGCTCAAAGCTACTCTTGGAGTGCATCACAATCAGGTAGTTGAAAGTTTTAATACGATAAGAGAATGGACCGATGCAGAAAAACTGGAAGAGAAGGTAAACGGCCTTACCGAAGATTTATTGAAAAAATTAGTTGATGCAGTAGATGACACCGTGGAGAAGGCGAGAGAGAAATTAATTACGATTCTAGATGCCTGGGACAATCTGGAGGATGAGGCCTCTTCTACATTGTGGAAACTTTTAGATGATAAGGTACTAGGCTCAGAAGATTTTAAATTGTCCGAACTCTCCAGGGAGTTTGAGGATATTGCTAATAAAGACAAGAAAGAAGTTCAGGAATTTCTAAAAGAGAAACTGCAGAAAGTGGGTTATGAAAAAACAGCCTTTGGCAAACTGCTCACTGCTATACTTCCTACAGATGACATTTTAGAATCTATTACAGAGAGTACATTATTTAATAAAGTACAAAAGAAAGCCGGTAATCTTGCAGGTATCCTTGATCTGGATGATCAAATTGAGCACTTTCATAAAGAAATAAGTGCAGAGTTGCATTTAGATAAGATCAAAAAGGCCGTCAAGACAAAGAAAATAGAGGATTTAGGCCCATTATTGTCGGCAAAACTCTCTGAACTTATTACCGAAAACGGCCAATTCGTATTAGATAAACTCAAAGAGATTAACAGCTTTATTGAGACCTTCCGAAAAAAGGCGAAGATAATCTTTGAAAAAACCAAGAAAGCACTTCAGAGAGAATACGGTATCTCTTTTGCCCTTGGCTTTCAAAAGCAAAAGGAAAACAGCGCGCTTATTGATGCGAGCTTTAAGCTTGGGGCCACAGCGATCAAAGAAGTATTTAAAGAGGCCGTTAATGGAAATTATGGTAGGCTATTGGTTGAAGATCACGGTGAGGCTATTTTATTACAGCAGGCCACCCTTTCTCACAGCATTAGTAAAAGTAAAACCATTTCATTGAGCCTCCCGTTTATGAAACGGGATTTCGCAAAGATGAATAAAGCGATGACAAGTGCTAACTTTATTCAGGAGGAGGATGGTAGGCTGGTAATGTATGAACTCGAAGCTGAAGATACCATTAGGAGAAGTAAAAAGCTTAGTCAACTTGCGCTTGAGGGCTTCTATAAAGGTAAAATTAAAGGCGAGAACAAAATACTCACAGAAAAATCTCTGAAATTATCCTACAGTTTTAAACTGGCTAAACAAAGGTTCAGAACCAAACACCTGGAACAGGTAATCGAACCATTCTTTAGGATATACCTACCTAAAGTTTTTGATATAGACAGCAATACTCCAAAGATCTCAAGTGACCAGTGGATCCGTGATATGGATGACGAAATAGACGCCATAGAAGGAAATGGCAAAAACAATTTTGGTACTACCATGCTTAGCTTAGAGTTACGTGTTCCCTCAGAGATAGGCGCCGCCTGGTTTAGCGCACCCGATAGAGCTGAAGATTATGATGGGGTCTCGTTGGCCATACAGAGAAGACTTCGACAGGTACTCCCGCTATACTTTTTTGAAAATGAAGAAGTCTTTGAAAAAACCAATCTACGGGACGAATTGTATGCTATTTTGGCCTATGAAGCTTTACCAGCGCAAGATGATTTTATAGTGCGAAACGGTCGCTTTAAGAGACATTGGAAATGGAACACTAAGAAGGGGCTATTAGAAGCTTTGAGAGATACAGAAACCATTCTAAATTTGGCCCGGGGTCTTGGCAGAGTTAAAGCCAGACTCTTTTTCGACCCCGATCCTAAACTTAAGAAATTAGCTGAAGACTTTGACACCTTGACGTCCGCACAGGTATCTGATATCTTAAACCGGGCAGCCACCCCGGAAAGTCCGGAAAATGAGCACCTAAAAAGGTTGTTCAGTATAGAACAAAAGATCATAGAGTCCACGATCAAAGCTGGGGTCTTGCTTGCTGGTTTTGTAGAAAAAACAGATAAGAGCCCCAATGCCGCTTTGAAAGGGCTACAAGAATTTGGTAGTCTAATTACCGATGCCTTTAACAGAAGATCAAAGTTTAGCATTATTGCAGCCAGGGGAGATTACACACGTTACTTAAGTACAGAGCTTTTTATAGCAGTGGCTCAAGAGTTAGATCCTTCTCTTCAGGCTGATACCCAGGGCTTTTTTGAGTTGTTGGTATTATCTAAGGATTCAGAATTTGACTTTAGGACCTATCTTAATGGCGAAATACCTCCGGCTGAAGATCTTATTATATCTAGTAAGATTTTTGATTTTTCGTAAACTGGAATCTAAAGTTAAGCGCATTTATCTAAGCTAATTATTCCTCGACTTTAGTGACCTCACTTTTAGTGAAGCTCCTAAGAAACAAGCAGCAGCGCTTGCCAGGAATACACCGGGTACATATGCGGTTAAATAAAAGGCAAGTAAGGCATCAATCATAATCAAGACAGAAAGAAGGTTCAATACCTTTTTGGAGTCCTCATTCAGAAAGAGCGTTAAAAGTCCAAAAGCGGAGAGTCCAAGAAGGTGAATTGTGGGGTGAATAAATAATACAGGTACAATATCCTTAAGAAATGTTTCGGCATTTGAGACTGTAATGGTCTCTTGTACATAGCTATAGCCACTGCCGTGAAAGAGGGCCATTAGCACTAACAGCGAACTTCCGATAATACTATACAGTTTTGCAGGTTTTGTCATGTCTATTATATATGTGGTCTTACTATTAGACGGCAGATTTCTCAAAATCGTTGCCTGATCAAGTAGACTCAACTTTTCTGGCTATCTTTATTAAGTTCACATGTAGTTTTAAGCTACTTTTAACTAGAACTCAGTATGAATCGCTTCTACTTTTTTTTGGTCCTTCTTGTCTGTTCGTTGGTTGCTGAGAAAATGAATGCCCAGGATGCTGAAAATTGCGGGTATATTACAGGTTTAGAACAGCTGAATGTGCAATGCGGACAACTAGAGGTACCCGAGAATCACAACGATCCCGGGGGTAAAAAAATACAGCTTTCCTATGCGATCCTTCCTTCCAGGAATAGCGACTCCAAGGCTTATCCAATGATTTTTCTTTCCGGTGGGCCCGGAGGCGCTTCTCTAGGTAGAAATGCAATTAAATCCTGGCTGAAAGACCCAATTCTAGATCATCGGCCGATTATTCTTTTTGATCAGAGAGGAATAGGCGAATCTTCGGCCCTGCCTAATATGCATCAGGAGTTTTATGACATTTTTGCCAAGAATGCTGATATTGAAGAGGAACAAATTCTAGTTGATGAGTTTATTACTGCATACAAGAAGAGATGCCAGCAACAAAACATTCGTTTAGAATATTATAATTCTTTTCAAAGCGCAAGAGATGTAGGGCTTTTAATGAAGCATTTGAATTTTGAGAAATACAACCTGTACGGTGTTTCCTATGGAACACGATTGGCTCGGGTCATACAGGAATTTTTCCCAGAATTGCTACATTCAGTAATACTGAATTCGCCAAGCCCGATCAAAGGCGATTTTTTGGTGGGCCGTATGAACAGCTATTCTTTGGCGCTTTCAAGAGCTCTGGACTACTGCAAAAATAATGTGGAATGCCAGAAAGCCTATCCACTTCTGGAAGAGGACTATATAAAGGCGATAACTATGCTTAAAAAGGCACCGCTTGAATTGAGTATAGAAGGAAAACCCTTTTTTCTCAATGCCCAGGAAGGCATTTATTTTCTGAGACGGCAGTTATACATGTCAGATTCCAGACAAATGCTTCCCTTGTTGGTAGAAGAATATCTCAATGGAGGTGGACCCATTGTAAAGGAATTAATTCGTCGCGAATTCCTACCTGATTATAATTTTGCCATGTGGCTGGCTGTTGAACGCTATGAAGCGTACACTCCGGAAAACGATGAAGCGCTGGTAAATCAACTCTATAAAAGCCTTCCACTATTCCCTGCCAAGCTGGGTTTGTTTACCACCACTTACCACGCTATGGAAAAATTGCATGACGCAAGCTTGTCTTCAGCCAAGAAAAACTTTAAAACTTCAGATGTCCCCACGCTAATAACTGTAAACCAGTTTGACCCGGTTACCCCACCAAAAAATGGTCATGTGCTTATGGAAAAGTTGAGTAACGGCCAATTGTATATCCTTGATGAAGGTGGCCATGGAGGTGGAAATGTTGCTTGTAGGAAGCAAGTGATGATGTCTTTTATGAATGATCCGAGAGGCAAACTAAACACTTCTTGCCTCAATTTATACAATGACTAACTATAGTCACATATACCTCTGAAAAACCGTATGATTTGCCTTCTGTAACAAGAATCTTGCTTTTTCGTCTAATAGTTATAAGCGATCTAATCCTATTTGGAAAATGGGCTATTACAGGCTACTTCCGGGTCTAACAATTTTACTCTTTTTATTTGGCTGCAAAGGCAATAGCCAAACTGAAGCTTCTTCTGAAAATCCAGGGACCGTAGAATTGACAGAAATTGAAAAAGAAGCCGAAGAGATCTACGGCCTTCGAAGTCTTCTGATAACCAAAAATGGTGAATTGGTTAGTGAATCTTATTTTGAAAATTATCCCAAAGATAGCTTAGATCATGTACGCTCTGTAACCAAGAGTGTAATGGGCTTACTAATCGGTATCGCTATAGATCAGCAAGTCATTGAAAGTATCCATGATCCTATTGATAAATACCTGACGGGGGTAAACGGACTGGAAGAGCGTCATAAGGAAATTAAACTACGTGATATTCTTACAATGTCTGGAGGCTTTCAATGGGATGAGTCTACAGTTTCCGAATTTAATAATTGGGTGACTTCTTCAGATCCGGTGGCCTATGTGCTAAAACGAAAGCTAGTCGCCAAAGCAGGGGAGAAATTCGAATACAATTCGGCCAGCTCACATTTGCTTTCTGTAATCTTAAGTAGAGCCAGCGGACTCTCCACCTTTGAGTTTGCGCAACGTTACTTATTTCAACCTTTACAGATTAAAGGTGTGCGCTGGAGCAAAATTAACGGTTACTATAACGGCGGAGCGGGGCTTGAACTAAAGCCTAAAGATATGATGCTAATTGGAAAGTTGGTTGCGGGCGAAGGCACTTATCGACAAAAAGAAATAGTTTCCAGGGCTTGGATTCAGGAAATGATAGAACCGCATATGATGGATAAAGCATCTCATGGCTATGGGTATCAATGGTGGAGAGAAACAGATGCCCCAATGCGAAATGCTCTCGCCCTGGGATATGGTGGCCAATTCATTATTGTATTTCCGGACAGTGACGCGGTTATTGTGGCCACATCAAATTGGAGGGGTAGGGGAGCTTCGACCCAATCTGAGCGATCTGATGAATTTTTTGCTTTGCTCCGAAGCAAAGTCTTTCCTTTCCTCAAGCAATAGCATTTCTACATTTCAGGCAAATTTTGTAAAGTTTTCTTCACCAGAATAGCGTAATATTGCTGTTTAGTTTTGTAAAACATCTGTGAGTTCTAAAGCCAGACTTCCTTTAATTATTGCAGCTTTTTTTGCGACCTACATTATTTGGGGTTCCACATATCTGCTCAACAAAGTAGCTGTTGCAGAACTGGCTCCACTTATGTTAGCAGGCTACCGGTTTACAATAGCTGGTGCTGTTACTTTTCTTATTGCCCTGCTTAGCGGGAAGCGTATTAGTATTACAAAAAAGCAGTTTGCAAATACCGTTTTAGCAGGTTTTTTGTTTTTAAGTTTTGGCAACGGCATAATGGTATGGGCATTAAAATATGTAGATAGCAACTTCGCCGCTCTCGAAGTTTCTGCCCAACCTCTTATTATATTGCTTTTGATGTGGCTTTTGCAAGGAAAGAAAATACAACCTATGTCGCTATTGGGGGTGGGCTTAGGGATTTTAGGAATGTATTTACTCATCGCTCAGAAAGCTGTTATCGCTCAGGATAATGCATTGTTAGGTATTCTTATGATCTTTTCTGCAATGTTAGCCTGGGGGTATGCCAGTTTGTTTGCGGGCAAGGCTGATTTTCCAAGTAATTTCTTAGTAAATACCGCCTATCAAATGTTTACGGCCGGAATTTTACTAGGACTCATGAGTTGGATTTTTGGCGAAACCTGGAGCCTGCCCTGGACATGGAGTGCTCAAACGCAAGGGGTAATGATACTATTAATTGTTTTCGGAAGTATTGTTGCATTTACAGCTTTTAACTATTTGCTAAAGGCCGTTTCACCAGAGAAAGTCGCAACCAATACGTATGTAAACCCTATAGTTGCCATGTTTTTAGGATGGTATTTTTTAGACGAACCTATAGGCCCCCAGTCAATTATTGCTGCGGTGATATTACTAACAGGCGTTTATTTTATCAATAGTAAAAAGAAAGGAGCCTTATTTAACCGCTTTAAAAAGTAGGGAAAATTATCCCCAAACAAGCCATAAGGATTTTGCAAAACTTACTAACTTAATCCCATGAAAAAAAGCTACACAATTAGCAGAAGAGGATTTGTGGAGAAATCGGGCTTGCTCTTAGCCTCAAGTATGCTTCCGTTATCAAGTTTCGCATTGACCAAAGACAATAAGAAATACAAAATGGGTTTGCAACTCTTTACCATTAGAGATGCTATGGAAAAAGACCCCTTAGGTAGCCTGAAAGCTGTCAGGGCATTGGGCTATGAAGACCTGGAAATTTATGGCTACAATGGAGATCAGGATACGTACTATAATTACAAGACTGCTGATTTTAAAAAGATTCTGGAAGATCACGACTTAACAACAACAAGTGGCCATTACGGGCTGCCCGCGTTCTTTGATCAACCTTCAGATGCTCTTATGAGGTATGTGGATCAGTGTATAAAAGGAGCCCATACCCTTAAACAAGATTATATCACCTGGCCCTGGCTAGATCCAAAATTTAGAAATAAGGAAGGATATCAAAAACTGACTGGACTACTAAATGCGATTGGCGAGCGGGTAACAAAAGCTGGTCTGGCTTTTGCATACCACAACCACGGCTTCGAATTTGCAGATCTTGGTGGTGAAAATGGTTATGACATTGTGGTTAGGGAGACAGATGCTGAGCTCGTAAAAATGCAAATCGATTTTTACTGGGTGATGCACTCCGCTAGGAAAAGCCCGGCCGAAATTATTGCCAAACAGCCAGAGCGCTATGTAATGTGGCATATCAAAGACATGGATAAGGTAACGCGAGACTATACCGAACTTGGCAACGGATCTATAGACTATCATGCCCTACTCTCGGAAGTTTCTAAGGCCGGCCTAGACTACTACTATTTAGAGCAGGGAGGGAATTTTGCTCAGAATTCCATGCAAAGTATTACGGACAGTGCCAGTTATTTCAAAGAAAACCTTCAGAAATACATTTAGCCGATCTTTTAAACTGTGAAACTAATAGTTAGATGAAGTGGCTGTAAGTCATTGAGTTATACAAGTAATTTCGTAATTCTTAATTCCACATTCTAATTTCACCTGGGTAAAAACCCTAAAAAAACTACGGTTTTTCTATAATGTGCTTTGCCGCATTTCTCCTAACTTAGTTACACCTGGAGTTTCCCGGCTTAGGTGTGCATAGTACCCGCTGTTTTGTTTTTATAGCAAGAACGGTGAAGCCATCAAGCCATCTTAGGAATCCAGGCAAACAACTCATTTAGATGAGTCAGTTCCTTGCGGGAGAAAAAGGTAGACCTTGAAATTTTAGGTCATCCCCGAATCCTGCATATATATGCTCTCGCAAGGATTTGGCCATCGCATTGTCTTCAAGAACCTTCCATCTTATCAGTTATTATTCGTCAAATAAATTCAGGAATTGTTGAATATCTGAAATAAATTTGCGCTTTGGAAATCCCGATTCACTGTTTAGGTCGTATATGCTGCATCAGTAATGTTATAAGGGCATATGCTGTAATCAAATAATTTTACTTTATTTGACTAATGTTTACAACCAGACCAGAACATTATCTATGTTCCCTGTTTTTGGGAGCACTATTAATTTTTCCACTATTCGTAAATAGTCAGGAAAAACTTCAATATTCCGGACCCTTTCAAGTAGGGAAATACATTGGTGAAGCCAATTTCACCTATAGACTTACCGAGGGGGATACAATTCTTGATGGCCCCTTCACAATGCAGCGCTCCAGCCTTAGCGCTCTTCTGGAAAACCAGGACATTTCTTTTTCATTTCAAGGTGGGTTTAAAGATGATTTTGCCCATGGGGATTGGTATTTTCAATTTGGAGAGTTTCAATCAGACCAGAAAACCCAGGTAGTAGACTATCAATATCAGGTTATGGTAAGCGGGGTTCAACAGCAGGCCAGGGGATCTATAAATGAAGGGAAGCCCCAGGGATTGTGGAATTACGAAGTAAACAGAATTAGGGATTCTAAGATAGAAGAGAATCTGTTTAAGAGCGCTATAAGTTTTGAAAATGGGATACCTCAAAAGAGTTTTCGGATAGAAAATAACAATAGTACACTGGTTGGCAGGTTTTTACGAAATGGCCTTGCACATGATATCTGGACCTTGTATTCTGAGGATGCCTCTGAAACCACTGAAAGTTGGCAGTTTTCAGATGGCCTACTTCAAAAGATTGAAAAAGAGACCAACGGACAAATACAAGCTTTGCAGGTATATGATACGCCAGGCTCGCAGACCAGGATTATCAATTTGGATGAGCGCTACATTACTATCATAAAATTAAAACTAGCGAGCGGTGATAACATTGGAGTCTTTGAGAGTAGTATTCAACAATTACTTGCGGAAAATGCAAGACAGTACAAAAAGATAAATGACATACTGGGAACGCTCGGTAAATCGGACTTTTTACCGCAGTTCAAGGTGAAAGCCCCTTATTTCGCCTTAGATTCGGTTGCAGTAGTTCAATTAGATACAGTTAAGAGACTTTATGAGCAATCCGAAAAACTCAGCAGGTCTTTGCTAGATAATTCACATTTAAACATTTTAAGACTATCCGATGACAACGCCAGCTTTCTCTATGGCGCTCTTCTAGCAATTTCTGAGGACTTCCTTGAACCACTTGGGGAACTACTGGGATATCATGAGTTAGGGGTACTTGAGTTTGTCTCACATGACAAGTTGATAAAAGGCCTGTGGTCCGGGGCTTTGCCCTCTCTAAACATAGAGGTGCCATCTGAAGAAGATGGGATTGCTGATCGCACATTTACGGGTCCTGCTGCAAATCAATTCAATTTAAGCGGCAACGATATTGATGCCATTTACCAATTGGCACAGTATACAGACCTTAGCGTAAACTTCATTCAAGAGCAGTTAAAAGACCGTTTAACACTAGAAAAGCGGCAACAAGATCTGGTGGTTCTGGAGGAAAAGTTGATAAAACAAAGCAAAGAACTTAACCAATTTATTGATTCTTTAGATACTCGCTTACCCAAACCTGAAAACGATGCGTTGCAGCGCATTAAAACGCTGGCAGACAAGAAATTAAATCGTTATGCTGGCTTGGAAGAAACTACGCTTAAAATTGACTTCGCCAAGAATACAATAGCTTGTTTAGAGCAACTAGGCCGACTTTCAAAATCTGTTGCTTCCTTACCGCAGCAGCGCGACTCAATTCAGGCCAGATACCAGGATGCTATTTGGAATCCTTTTACTGCTACTATCATGAATGAAGTGGTAAAAAAACGAATTACAACGGCTTATAATAGGGTACTTATACCATATGTGCTGAACAAAATAGAAACAGATCTGACTTGTGAGAATGCTGATGATATTAGTTTGTTGATCGAAAATATATATAAACGAATGCTTGAGATGCGAGATGAAAGCACCTCAAAACTAGAGCGTAAGCTGCGAAAAGAACAGAATCCTGAAGTCGTTCTGCAATTGTTCAACCTTCCAATCATGGGGAAAGAAAACTAAAGGATGAAACAAAGGGCTATACATTGCACTGGAATCTACCTTCTGCTCTTTATTTGCTTTTCAGCTCAACTCTTTGCACAGGGAGGGGAAGTGTTGCCATCTGAGTCTGAATTCAAAGACCCCAAAACAAAGCTTTGGATAAATACCTATGGGAACATTAGAATTTCGAAACGCTTGTTCTGGGACGCTCAGACTCATTTTAGATTCGAAGAAACTAAAAACACGCCTTTCGTAGGTCAGGTAGGTCAGATTTATAACAGACACGCCATAGGTTATATTTATTCTAAAAAGTTTAATGTAAGCCTGGGAGGTGTGCTAAGGGTTAATTTTAACACCGATGAGGAATCTACAGACCGTAGTGTAGTTCCAGAATTTCGTATTTGGCATCAATACCAGTTTGCTATGCCGCTTTCCAGTATCATGTTCTACCATAGAATACGGATAGAGCATCGCTGGACCCAAGATTTCCCCGAAGACAGCGAGTATATTTTTAGGAATAGGTGGCGTTATATGTTTCGGATGAAGGTACCCCTGAACAATCATAAATTTGAACCAAATACTATATATATCTCTCCAGAAGCAGAATTGATCATGCAAAGCGGTAAAGCTGTAGTTGATAGTCCGTTGGAAGATTTGCGCCTGACAACCACTGTAGGTTATATTTTAACTCCCCGACTCACAGCTGCGGCTGGCCTAATGTATTCGCAAGGGCAAACACTTGAAAATGGGGGAATCTATAAGCAAAACTGGACAGTACGCCTTCATTTGTACTTCTCACCCGACTTTAGAAAAGTAAAAAATAAGCTTCCCGCGATCCATTTCGACGATTAGATACGTAAATGATACTGTATTCGTTGTAATTAAGCACATGAAAAAACAGATTTTTACTTATTTATTGTCCTTTGCCCTGGTTACTGTAACGGTGGCAGCACTGTTTTACCATGCTGAAACTGTAAAGCTAGAAAAAGAACTAATGGCAACAAAAGCTCACGAATCGCAGATGGAGGGCAGCATAGCCGTACAACAAGAGCTGATGCATATCGACTCCATGTTGGTAGATGGAGATTACAGAGAGGCTTTAGACGAATACAAAACCCAATTCAAAACGCTAAGCATTCAAGACGATCCTGCCATTCAACTACGTTTGTTATTGGCCGAGAACCTTTTAAAAATGAAACCAGAGAGGCATAATGATGCCTATGAAGCGGAAGGAGAGGAAACGATAGACAGTACAGAGGTTACTGTTGCAAGCGCGATAGAAATTGACCGTTATGACTCCTTGAGTTTTGTATTAGAAAAAACCAAGGCACAACTTTCTCGTACAAAACGACAGCTTCTCAAAAAATCCTATGGTGAGTATCTTACGTTTAGCAGTAGCAAAGGAAGTCAGATGTACTATGTAGGAGAAGTAAAAGATCATAAAGCTAATGGCCATGGTTTGGCTCTTTTAAGTACGGGCAGTAGATATGAAGGCGAGTGGATGAACAATATGCGTCACGGAGAGGGTACATTTTACTGGGCCGATGGAGAGTCCTATATTGGTAGCTATGTAAATGATAAGCGAGATGGCGAGGGCACCTACTATTGGCCAAATGGCGAAAAGTATGTGGGCCAGTGGAAGAACGACCAACGCTACGGTAAGGGTATATTTTACGGAAAAGAAGGTAAAGTAGTTGCAGACGGCGTTTGGGAAGAAGACAAGCTGGTGGCCGTAGCCGATAAATAAATTCCTAAAATTTAGCGAAATTCATTGCCGATAGGCCTGGGTGTTCTACTGTTAAGAAGTACTACCTTAGGCTAAGATACTTTCATGGCCAGAGTCTTTCACAAACAGGCAGGAACTGTTTGTCTTCAGGGTCATATTTTCGACAAAATTGAAATCGAGATTTTCATTCATTCCAAAGATATTCAGGTCTGCAGAAGGCGCCTTGGAAACGATATCCAGGAAATTTCCAAAATACAGCTCGGTTAGTGTTTCCGGCAGTCTTGCCAGGGTAATTAACGACTGTAAAAATTCACGCGCATTCTTCTCTTCCTTAGGATCACGAATTACCATAATTAATCTGATCCGGGCTTTCCAGTTTGTTTTTAGTTTATACGCGATAAGCGTAGAAAGATCGAGGTTGCCTATATCCCAGCCGAGGTTCCAGTTAGATTGGCGATCACTTACCCACACATTGATCGTATTCCTCTGACCTAAAAGTGCCGTATGGTGCGATACGTAGAGTAGCACTCCGGTTTCCAGCCGGATGGCTTCTTTTATAACAGGCCTAAGTTCTGTTTCATAGTTATCGTGCTCCTGCAGGTTTAAAAAGATGATATTGGGTCTGAAAAATGCGCCTTGCAGGGCCTGGCTCCCATAATTTATCCCCTTTGCAAGTTCTTCTGTGTGGATGACCGTCCAGGAAGAGAAAACACCTTTGATACGAAACGATTCTGCCAGTTTTTCCAGTTTTTGCGCCAGAGTGCTGTGCTCGGAAAAAGGTTCTACTCCCAAAAGTTTGATAGAACCTGTAGGTTTGGCAATATTGATTAAAAATTGAAAGATTCCTTTTATTCCGTTTGCGTCTCGTACAGGCACCATCAAATTGGGTTTCCAGGCTCTTTGCTGCATTTTTTTCATTCCCCAGGTACGCTTAGCGGCCCATTCGGCAAAAGAGACGAATAAGCCAGAACGCACATCTTCAAAAGGAGTCTCCAGATTCTGACGTGATAAATACCAGTATACCACAAAGACGATCATTATAGAAAACAAACTTACAGTCGGATTAATAATAAACATTGCAATTACAGAGGATATGAGTCCAATCCATGGAATCCATCGGTGTACTTTGAAAATAGGCCTATAACTGATTAATCCGAGCTTCTGTTCTATAATTACCACTATATTGATCATGGCATAGGTAATCAGGAAGAATAAGGTTACTAATGGTGCAACGGCATTGAGGTTTCGCAGTAGCATGGTCGCAAAGATAAGGACCCCGGTAACGAGCATGGCATTGCGCGGTTGCCCGTTAGCGCTCTGGCCGGCCAGAAATCTCGAATAGGGTAAAACATTATGCTCGCCCATGGCGAATAGGATACGCGAAGAACCTACGATTGAGGCCAGGGCAGAGGAGAAGGTGGCTCCTAAAATCCCGGCTAGCACCAAAGGGCCAATGTAAGCCTTGTCTACTATTACATAATAATTTGAAATTAACTCTTCTTCGGTGGCGCTCCTGGCAATCCAGAAGGCGAGTATCATATAAATAACAAAGCTCACCGCAATGGCCCAAAGGGTTCCGACAGGAATACTTTTTTTCGGGTCTTTTAATTCGCCAGACATATTGGCTCCGGCCATAATGCCGGTAGCGGCCGGGAAAAAAACCGCGAAGACGATCCAAAATGTACTTCCACTAAAAGCATTTTCAACAGATCCTTTATAAGTACCAAATTTAACGGCCTCTTCTACCGGAACAAACATAGAGCCGTTATATGCCGCCATCACTATCGATATCAAAGACAAAACAATCACCCCCATAATTATGTATTGGGTTTTAATGGCGAGGTTGGCGCTTATGTAAGCGATAGAAAACAGGCTTAAAAAGACGATGATATCAACCAGAAAAGCGTTGTGCTCCGGAAAGATTCCCAGCCAACCCTCTCGGAACCCAAAGATATACATGGTTACCGCCAGGCCTTGCGAAACATATCTCGGAATTCCCAGGCTACCGCCCACTTCAAGCCCTAGCGCTTGTGAAACAATGGCGTATGCACCTCCCGCGCCAATTCTGATATTGGTGGTTATCGCAGACATTGAAAGCGCTGTGCAAAGGGTTATGATAAAAGCGATTAAGATAATCAACCATGCCCCTAACAGGCCGGCATTACCAACTACCCAGCCCAGCCTTAGGTACATAATAACGCCCAGGATAGTAAGTAGGGTAGGTGTGAAAACACCCCCAAAAGTTCCAAATTTTTTTAAGCTTGGTTTTTTGACATCCATAGACAGGCGTCCAAATCTAAGGTTTCATAAATATACTAGTATTATCCTAGTTTTTATAGTTTGGATTTTCGGAGGACATGATCAGAGCTCCTTTGGTTCGATAAATTTAGGTGTTGGAGGATATAGAATCAAAACCCCCTTAGGCCTCATCTTTCTGTTGCAATTTAAAGGCTCCTAAAAAAGTCCCAAATAAGATCGCATGCTACAAATTCTTTAGTGGTACGGCCAACCAGAATTTCAGGCAGGTCTTCTCTTGCGCCAGGCCAGGTATGTCCGCCACCCTCTATTCGATATAGTTGTACAACCGCTTGGTTGTTACAAGAAGGGTAGTTGTAGATTTGTACAGTGGTACCGTCATCCTCCGTATCCGGGCGATCCGTAATTTCAGGAACAGATTCGCAACCGTTAGCCCCAGCCCAAAGTAGCATATAAGCCTCAGTGGAGATGATGAGGCCCCTTTCCTGACCTAAGACAGTAACCTGCCCTCCTTCATAGGGTACAAGTGGATCCTCCGTACCGTTTAAGACCAGTAAAGAAGTTCCTGATTGTGGGCTGCAACTAGGTAAATAACTTTCTCCAAGCGTAGCTGTTATAATAGCTCCTCCACGAAAGAGATCACCTCTGTCGCACAAGAGGCGGGAAGACATAAAACCCCCGTTAGAAATTCCTGAAGTAAAAATGCGATCATTATCTATGCGGTAATCAAGGGATAGTAAGCGTACAATTTCACTTATAAAACCAACATCGTCTATATTTTCGTCCCATGCAGTGACTATCCCGGAGACGTCGCGGCCATCATTCCACTGTTTTTCAAAGCCTTCCGGATATACCACAATAAATCCGTGCAGATCGGCTAGCTCGTTAAAACGATTAAAGGTGCTTAGCTGTAGGTCTGTCGCGTTTCCACCACCCCCGTGAAGCACAAAGAGAATGGGTAGTGTATCTTCCGAAAACTGCTCGTCTGGAAAGTACACCTGGTAGGTTCTGTCGCGGTCTTCCCAGGACAATTCAAAAAATTTCAAACCGGCCTCATAAGTGATTTCATCAGCTTGTGAATCATCGTCATTACAACTGATAAAAAAAACTGAAATTAGCACTGAAATACACGAATAGGCAGTAAAATGTCTTAAGGTGTTCATTTCTAATAAGATCTGTACAAATAACGTCCAGGGGAGAAACAAAATTGTATTTAATCAATTGCATTTTCTAGGCCAGGTAACATATTGCCTTTGACAGAAAAGATGGATAATCCTTACTTCTGCTCTCCCGGTATTGTTTTTCTTTATTTATCTGATGGCGCAAAACCGTAAGGATTCCATGGAAAGAAAAAAACAGAAGTGATAAGGTCAATCAACGCAACCTAAGAGCTAGTAATTAGAATTCTAAGTTTTATAAGTAAGACTTCAAAAACGCGATAGCTCATTTAAAATAGGTCCGATTACCGAGGACAGATCTTCAGTACTTTTTGATGCTGTAGCACTTAATATCAGTACGTGCGGATGCTTTTTGTTTTTTTCCCTGAATACCGTTTGAATTAGATTATTTTTTGCCAAAAAGCTTTGCTTCTCCCAAAGAGATGTACCCCTGTTCTCTTGAGTGATAATACCAGATGCCGAAATTGAAACAAGATCCAAATAGCGCTTTAAAGGTTGAGCTTTCATGGCGGAAGAAGTACTTCGTAATGCCTTTATAATAGCTCCGGGATTTTCCATGTCTTTTGCTACAAACCCTTCTGTGGTGATTTGGACCATCCAACTTTTTGGCAGATGAATATGCAGGTCTTTTTGAAGTGAAACCAACTTATGTGTAGATTTTGAAATTTGCTTTTCTTTTTCATACGAAATACCAGACCATAAAATCCTATCCACATAACCACTTCGCGACAATACAAAACGCAGCTGACCTGGCCCGGCAATGTTACGGGAAACGGCAAGAGTAGGATTAACAAAATCGAGAAGGAACTCGTTCAAGATTTCCGTGCCCTGCTCTACTTTGACCTGTAGATTGCCTTCGGCGTTAAGGTATATTTGCCATTTTAACCCGAAATTCATCCAGGGAAATCCTCCGCCTGTATAATGGTATTTACCCACATACTTCTTTTTGTCCTCCGCATTCAACTCAAAAGCATTTAATGTTTTGTCTGCTGTTTTTGGAATCCCAAAAGCAGAAGGTTCTTTACCATTTGCAATATGAAGTACATTATTTGCCATCGTATAATGCGGTAAAAACCTGTGCTTATCTATAAAAGTTAGATCCAGGTTAAATAGTAGTGTAGTAGCTGTCTTGTTGGCCTTATCGATCATTGTAAATGACGACATCGTCCCCATGCTACCACCATGATGTATAAGCTCACGGCCTTCTATCTTAGAAATCATCCATCCCAGACCATACTGATATTTTTGTCCATCTCCTCCGTCATCTACAGTTAAACCTTGAAATGAAATATTGGCAGTCCACATTTCTGCTATACTTTCTTCGCTCAAAACCTGGTTATCCCCAAGTTTTCCATTGTTTAACAGGGCCATTAGATAATTCCCCAGATCCCATGCCGTTGATACAGTCATGCTGCCTGCCGGGATATATTCACCTGAGGGCTGGAAAACACTCTGTTGCGCAACAAGGGGCTTCAATCCAAAATGATGGCCTTTAATGGCGCCCAGCCTTTCAAATTTAGAAGGTTTTGAGGATGAGCTATTCATTTTCAGGGGACGAAAAACATGCTGTTCTATATATTCTTCATAAGGCAAACCACTTATTTTTTGAATAAGCAAACCTGCAATACTAAAGTCTGTATTACTGTATTCATAAGATGTACCGGGTTCTCTGGTCAGAAAGGTGCTTTTAAGGCTTTCCGCCAGGTACTGCAGAGATTCACCAGAGAAGGAATAGGAGGGGCTGGGATTTGCGTTAAGCCCTGCCGTATTGTTGAGCAACATTCTAACAGTGATCTTATCACTTTTGCTTTTATTTGCGGTCTTAAAGTCGGGCAAATAATCTATAACCCGATCGTCTAACTTTAATTTTTCCTCCTCTACCAATTGCATGATGGCCATGGCGGTGATAGATTTGGTCAGGGAACCTATCGCGCTAACAGTAGCGGGTGTGAATCTTTTTTTAGAGCCGTACTTTTCTGTACCAAAACCCTTCGCATATACGAGTTCATTGTTTTTGACCACAACTACGGCAAAGCCCGGAATTGTATGATTTTCATATACTTCTTGAAGATAATTATTAAGTTCATTTGTCAGCTGGGCTGCAAGGCCAAACTGACTTAACAAAAGGCTCATAACAATAAAAAGACGGGATGTATATTTCATGATTTGAAAATTAAACGATTTAAACTTCTATTAATGCTCTCGGATTGATCTTAGCGATCAATTTGGAAGAAAACCATGCTGTGATTAAGATTAACGCTAGCAAGACGACAGTAGCGCCAGCAATGCTTAAGGCAGAAATCACAAAGGGGAATTCTACCAAACCAATACCTTTGGTTAGTGTATTCGCGAGGGGTTTTTCTACAAGAAAGCCTGCCGGTATCCCTACACACATACCTAAAAAGAATAATAATGATACCCTTAATAGTGTGATATTCCTTAGTTGTTTTGAAGTGTAACCTATAGATTTCAATTGAGCGAATACGAGTTCGTTTTGTCTGACTTGAATTAAAATATCGTTACTGATCAGAAAAAGTGCTATTAGAATAAATAGCGAGGAGATAAGCGATACCGCCAATTTAATATTAGAAACAAGTCCGAGGATGGCCTTCCTTTTTTCAACACTGGCTTCTACAGTCACTGTTTCGCCAAATTCTGACTGCAATTTTGGTTCAAATAAACCTGCGGTCGCTCCGTCCTGGAGTACAAGCCCATATGTCTGTGGCTCAAAAATTGGGTTGACCTGTAAAACTGCGCTTTCATGCAATCTAAAGCCCTGACCAAAAGCACTTATATCCTGATAAATCGCGGAAACCTCAAACATCTTCCTATATCCTTCAATTTCTATCTGCACACTATCTCCAGGCTGCTTATTGAGATATTTCGCACTACCCTCACAGAGTGAAATTTCATGAGCTGCAGCTGGGTGGGTGCCTTGTAAATTTCGAAGTTCCGTGGTGTTGAGATCAACAGCATAAGCCTTCCCGAAAATTTGCTGTTTTTGATTTGCATTATCAATTACCATTGCCGAAACATGGCTATAGGGGATAACCCTCTTTAGCTCGGAAGCGTATTGATTGTTTAAGATTCCCATCAATTCCTTGTGATCTAAAGGGAGTATTATAGATGACTTTCTGTGCAGTTCAAGGTCACTTTGGCTAAAGCCCCAGGCGGTTTTGTTTTCTTGAAGATGGTCAAAAGAGGTAAAAACATTGACGGCAAATAGTATAATAATGAAAGTGGCCAGGAGCCCTAGAAGTAAAGAAATTGAACTGGGTCGTGAGTTCCTGATAAATCGGATTGCCAACAACAGGGGCAAAGGTAGGGAGGTGGTAAACACAGAACTCTTAGACCACTTGTGGCTCTTTCGTTTAGGTTTTAAGTTTCTTAAAGCATCTATGGGTTTGGCTCTGCCCGCTTTTTTCGAACTCAAATAAGATACTGTTAAAACCAGTAAGCTTACTATGAAAGACGCAATCATATTTGCCGAAAATGTATCTGGAGCGAATTGCGTAATGGCCAAATCTTTCAGGCTAGAACTGATAATCGCTGTCAAGGCAAACTTTGAAAACAATATAGCCGCCGGTATGGCGAGCAACAACAGCATTACAGACTGTGTAAGGTAAGAACCTACAATATTTGCTCCTTTGAACCCCAAGGCTTTAAGCACTCCTATCTGCTTATAATCCTGAAGAATATTACTTCTTATGGCCGAATTCACAATAACTAAAGATATTCCCAGGATGACCAAGCCGAAAAGCAGTAGAATTGAGCTTATAAGTTTTGAAAATCCTGAAAAAGCAGATTTAAAAAGGCCGTGCTTTAAAGCAGTTCCTTTATAGTCAAAATGACTTCCAAATCGTTCCCAGATCGCTTCTAAATGCTGATCTTCTTTCAATCTAATTTCCAACATCCGATGGTTTAGATCTTTTAAGGGCATAAAGAAAGAAAGGGCTCCCGGTGCCACCCATGCCCTGGTGGGATTAAAAATAGCGCTTAGATAATGCGGATCTGCTACAAAAGCGGAAACCGTAAATTGGTACAGATCTCCATTTAGAGCTATTTCTATACGGTCTCCCAAGGCAACACCCTGAAGAGTTTCAAAATGGTAGGGCAGCCATATTTCACCCATGTCCGGGCTTTGCTTTTTAATGCCATTTACAATCAATAATCTATTAAAAAGAGAATCCTTTACGATCCGTTCAGTGATTTGGATATCCATGTCCAGTTCTTTCCCTTCAAAAAGAAGTGGTACTTCATTCATTACGAAGGGTTTTGGAACCCCGACTTTTACAACTTCCTCCTGTTCTAAAAACCAGGAAGTCATCTCCTTACTAGAGTCTTCTGTCGCGTCGAAAAGAAGGATTAAATGCGCGGCCTTTAGCCGCTCAAAAGTTAGATCAAATGGCTTGTCTACAACCTTTAGCAAATTAAGTGCCAGCGAAATACAGAAAGTAGCCAGAATTAATGCAAGCACTATTTGTAGGTATTGCCTTAGGTTAGACTTAAAGCGCTGTTTGGTGATGAGTAAAATACTTTTCATTTTGCTTAGTTTACCATTTGTGGTCTTGTAGCCAGTTTATTAGCCGCTTTTGCTTTTCTTTTCTCGGTGTTTGGGTTTCAAAAGAAATGGAGTCATTGATAGTACCATCTTGTATAAATAATACCTCGTCTGCATAACTCGCCGATTTAGGGTCATGGGTTACCATTAAAATAGACTGGCCGTCTTCCTTTAATTTCGCAAGGCATTCCAGGACGTTTTCTGAAGCCGAGGAGTTTAGGTTTCCTGTGGGTTCATCCGCCATAATAATACTCGGGTTATTTATCATGGCACGGGCTATGGCGCAGCGCTGTTTTTGGCCCCCGGAAACCTCAGTAGGAAATCTATGCTTTAAAGAACCTATACCAAGACGTTCCATCAGTCTATCCGCATCGTTTTGAACACTTTTCCGACTACGCTTAGTCAGATAACCGGCAAGCAATATATTCTCTTTAAGGGTCAGACTTGATATTAGGTTATGGTCCTGGAAAACAAAACCAATTCTATTTCTTCTCAAGTCAGCCATCTCCTGTTCGCTCTTGTGATTTAAAATAGTACCGTCTACTTCAACCACGCCAGCGGTGGGTTGGTCCATACCACTAAGTAAATAGAGTAAGGTAGACTTTCCAGATCCGGAGCTTCCCATGATCATAGTGAACCTCGCTTTTGGGATGTCTATATCAAGTTGGTTTATTACGGTCGTTTCTTTCTTTTTTGAACCAAAAATTTTGCTGAGCTTTCTCGCTTTTATTATTGATGACATTTGCTGCTTTTTAAATTTCACAGGACAAAAGACCTTTAAAAAGCCCTAAAAATCGTTTCAACCTATAGGATGCCATTCCCTGCGTGAGTTTTGGAACCTATTTAAGCAGATCTGATTGCACTTAGTAAGGTGAAATGTTTAATTTTAATTTTAGATGTCAACCTTATATTTATTAGCCGCCAGCCTGGGGCTCACCTTTTTTATTATTGCCCTCATTCTTGGAAAACAGGGTAAAAAGAAGGCTGACTATATTTTAGCAGTTTGGTTTCTCATCTTTTTTCTAAATTTTCTATCTCTTTTTCTACTTAACCTTCCCGATGCGGGTTATCAGACCTGGAAATTGGTGCTTTTTGAATTTAGCGAGGCATCGATTTTTCTTCATGGCCCTTTATTGTTTTTTTATGCGCATTCGCTTATTACAAAATCTACCCAAATCAGAACTGGCCAAATCTTACATGCCATTCCATTTTTGATTGGGTTATCCATACTTTTTGCAGGGCTAGTCAGGGGAGAAGAGATACCTGGTAGCACGAGAAACATCTTGCTGTTCACCAAAATGATGAGTCTGCTCGTCTATGCTTTGGTGGTACTTAAAATGCTGCATTCGCATAGCAATCGCGTAGAAGATATCTTTTCAAATGTTGAGAAAAAGCATTTGAGGTGGTTGTCCATTTTAACCTGGGGGGTGTTAGTTGTTTGGGCGGTGGCATCTTCCAGCCTTATCGTTGATCGCTTTACACAGGTTGAAATTCCGCAGTATGGAGGTCTTTTCACAAATGTTGCCCTCTCACTTTTTGTTTTTGTAATTGGTTTTTTTGGAGTCAATCAGCCTTCTATTTTCGTAGAATCACCGGAAGGCCGGATAAAGAAGGAACAGGGAAGAAAGGGTAAGGTGAAGTACGAAAAATCTGGACTGACTATTGAATCTGCTCAACTTACGCATACCAGGATTCTTGAGGTAATGGAAGAACAGAAACCATTTCTGGAACCAGAATTAACCCTTTATTCACTTTCAGAACTACTAAAAATACCTCCTAACCATCTTTCGCAAGCTATAAACAGTATAGAAGGTAAGAACTTCTTCGACTTTATAAACCTGTATAGGATCAATGAAGCGAAAAAGCATATTCAATCAAACGAGAAGGATCATCTCACTTTGCTGGGAATTGCCTTTGAAGCGGGTTTTAACTCTAAAACTTCATTCAATAGGGCTTTTAAAAAGCATGTCGGGCAAACCCCTTCAGAATACCGGAAGAAAGCGTCTGAATGAATTTGATTCCGCCAAATACTCCGACCTTACAAAAGCTATGCCTTCCCTTGGGAGTGTGAAATCTTTTAGATAAGCAAACAAGGATGCATTAAGTTTGATGACCACAACCGAAATTGTACCTTAACTGCTTTTTGGCATTTACGCGATTAAATTTACGAATGGAAAGCGATTTAAATAGCTCTTGGTGGTTTCAACTCAACCCGGTTCAACTCCTGGTGATTAGCGCTATTGTAAATAGTTTGCTGTACGCGCTCCTTATATTGTTTAAGAAAGAGAATAGAAACGCCAATTACTTTCTCACTTTCCTTCTGGTCTCCTTAACCCTTACATTTACGCCCTATTTGTTCAATGGGGAGCTCTTCAATAGAAATCTCTGGCTTAGCTGGATGCCCTTCTCACTTTCATATTGGATTGGTCCTTCTTTGTATTTCTATATCCGATCGCTTACCAATCCGCATTTTAAATTTTCCAGTCGGCACCTCTGGCATTTCAGCTTAATAGTTCTTAATTACCTGCATAGCATATATCACCTAATAGCAACAAACGGGTTTCCGTATCCGTTTTTGCATTACACCGCTGAATTCTTAGAATTTGCAGTCATTTTCTCCATTCTTATCTATTGTTATTTTTCTTATAAAGAACTAAAAAAGTACAAGCAATCCATCTTAGATCAACTCTCTACGATAGAACATTTGCACTTAAGGTGGGTAAGAAACCTCATTAAGGTGCTGGTTGTGCTCTTTGTAAGTATTGGGCTATATCTGATTTTTAGCAATGAGGTATTGGAAAAGCGGTTTCCTGGAGGGGTTGTTCTTATCTATAAAAATGTGCTCTTGGTCCTATATGCAATTGTTATGTATTGGCTTAGTATTGGAGGTTACCGCCAATCGCAAACCATAAACAATCCAATCAATCTGGCTGGTTTTGAAAAGGCTGATTTTCCTGATGATTCCCTGCAGGCTTTTTTAAATAAGATGACCAAAGAAAAATATTACCTGGATCCTCTGCTTAGCCTAAAAAGCCTGAGTGCTCATATGAATTTGCCTGAAAGGGAAATCTCCACAATTTTAAACAGCACCCTAAACAAGAATTTCTACACTTTTATAAATGAACATAGGGTAGAAGAGGTAAAACGAAGGCTGACTTCCAAGAAAAACAACCACTTAAAAATTATCAGCCTGGCCTATGATTCTGGTTTTAATTCAAAAGCGACATTCCATAGGATATTCAAACAATTCACCGGAATGTCACCGCAGGAATACCGTAACAAGCGACCCAAAGAATCTGCTCAACAATAAAGTAAGACTTCTAACGCTTTAGTGAGACCTTTAATATTTGAGAGTTTAGTTCATTTGTTGTTATTCATTAAACAAAACACTCTCATGCGCTTTATTGCTTCTCTAATTTTAGTTTCCATTGTATTGGCTAGCTAAGACAACACTTCATCTGGTGGGTGATACCAGTTATTGGATATCTAGTTTTTGTGGTGACCTCATAAGTTTGTCCTGAATGAAATCATGATGTTCATTAAAATTTGTGACATGAAAAGAAGATACTTCATAATAATAGTTTTGGCTTTTGTTTTCCTACTCTTCACAGGGAAAGGCTTAGCCCAGGAAAAAAGCGTTAAGGATTTAAATTTTTTGATCGGTGAATGGAAAGTAAGAGAGGATATCCCTGAAAAGAACTGGTGGGAAGAAAGTACGCGTATAGTGCGATATGCTTTAGATAGCACGTTTATTGAGTTAGACTGCAGATCTATTTCGTCTGGAGGTAAGAAAAGGACCTATCGTTGGTACATTCATTATAACAGAAAAAAACAACAGTTTGAGATGGTATCGATGTTTAGCAATTGGCACAAGGTTCAATTTGACATGTTATACTGGGATGCCGAAAACCGCGAGCTAACTATTCGCAATGCGGTTGACTTGAATTCTACTGAATACCATGAACGATTTGGTGTAATGACATTTAATGAGAACTTAAATGGATATATATGGAAGGGCGAGAACAAATATGGCGACGCTAAGAATCCTGGAATTTGGAGGTATATAGAAAAGGGACAGAAAATAGAGTAGTTTGTCATTTTGGCGACCTTTATAAAAGGAAGAGGGTATTGAAAACATCATTTAGGCTGACAGAATTATAATTTCGTCAGTGTTTATAAGGCTTTTACAATTACTTCGCATTGTAATTCTAAAATTAATACGATGTTTAAGAAATATCCTATCCTTAAGTGGAGCCTGCTTGGCTTCTTAGGAATAATCATGTTATTGTTTGGTTTTGGCTGGTGGTTTATAAGTTTGCTGCCCTCAAGAGATGCAGAAATGTCTAAAACCCAGGTCACCGATTTACCTTATTTGTCACAAAACATTATACCGGTACGCGGAAAAATCCTTGCGGTTGTCACCAGTGCCCGTACTATGGGAAGTACGGATAAAAGCACGGGATACGAATTAACCGAATTGTCTCGTGCCTATTACGTTTTTCAGGCTAACGGTTTCGAAGTTGATATTGCCAGTCCGTTGGGAGGCGAACCTCAGGTTGTCATAGATGATGAAGATATGGGAAAGTTTGATTTTGCCTTTTTAAATGACAGCCTGGCTCAACAGAAAGTAAAGCACAGTATTCCGGTTTCCAATATTCAACCAGAATTGTATGAAGCGGTGTTTTTTGTCGGGGGAAAAGGCGCCATGTTCGATTTTCCGGAAAACAAGGCCATCCAATCTATTGTACGCAGCTTATACCAATCTAACAAGGTAGTCGGAGCAGTATGTCACGGCCCTGCCGCTTTGGTAAATATTACCCTAGACAACGGACAACCGTTATTAGAAAACAAAAAGGTAAGCGGTTTTACCAATGAAGAAGAGCTATTGCTCATACCTGAGGCCGAAACCATCTTTCCTTTTCTCTTACAGGATAAATTAATGGCCCAGGGCGCTCAATTTAATGAAGGGGCAATGTATTTAGAGAACATTAGCCATGACAAAAATTTAATCACCGGTCAAAACCCCTGGTCCACCTGGAAATTGGCAGAAACCATGATTTCGCAATTAGGCTATCAACCTAAATACCGGGAAATTACCCCCGAAGAAAATGCCATGATGGTTTTAAAGGCATATGAAGCGGAGGGGTCACAAAAAGCAAAAAGATTGGTAGAAAAAATGTCTGTTCAAGAAAATAAGGTTATTGCAAGACAACTTATTGCGGCGCATAGTGTAGTAGCGGTTATGAGAGGAGATTTAGGGCGATTTTTTAATCTTGTGGGATTAACCTCTTATGCCAAGAAGAAATCTAAAGACGCCTAAACTACTGATAAATACTCAGAGTTTATTTAATATTGAAAGCATGAACCCCGGCGGGGTTTGTGCTTTTTTGATATTTCAAATACCACTACATTTGGAAAAAACAGCAAGTGAAGTTTTTAGATATATTGTTGATCATTGTTAGTAGCGCCGGACTTTTACACGGGGTATTGGTAGCCTTCTACTTGATTATTTTCAAGAAGAAAAAGACTTTGACCAATCTGCTATTAGGTTTGCTCCTTGTATTTATGGCCTTTAGGATCGGTAAATCTGTAATGCTAAATTTCGGAGATGATTTAGAGCCCGTATTCATTTTTATTGGCCTGGCGTTTCTTTTGCTCATCGGACCGCTTTTCAGAGGATATACCCTGGGTATGACAAGCCCGGATTTTAAGTTGCCCAAGCGATATATTTTTGAATTTTTACCCTTTTTTGCATTCTTTATCGCTAGCCTTTTTGTGACCAAAGAGTGGTTTGAAAACAGCAAGCTGGTCATAGTTGTTTTTGCCAGCGGGCTGATTTTTATTTACCTGCATCTGGCTTTCTACATTGCCTTAGCCTGGAGAATCTTGCAAGCTTCCAGGAGAAGACATCTCCAGGACCCAAAGACAAAATCTCAAAGGGCGGTATTTAGTTGGTTAAGGCTCTTGGTCATAGGATTTGGGTTAATCTGGGTTTCGTATGTCCTAAACATATTAGACGAAGCTGTACCTTATGTTGTAGGGCCAATCGTATATTCGATAGTTATCTATTATCTGAGTTATAAGGGATTTCAGCTTAAAGCAACCGAACTGAATGGTGATGTCTTTAAGGCAAATGATAACAACCTTCTGTTCAACGAGATCTCCAGGTTGGTTGTAGATACCAGCTTGTATCTGGAGCCAGATCTATCGCTTTCCAAAATAAGTAAGTTAATAGGGAAGAGTACTCAGTTAACATCCTCGGTTATCAATCAATACGCAAAGCGAAACTTTAACGATTTTATTAATTATTATCGAATCCAGGATGCAAAGAAATTACTTTCAAAAGAAGAGAGTGATAAATATACGATTTCGTCTATCGCCTTTGACACAGGATTTAGCAGCCTTTCTTCTTTCAATACGGCCTTTAAGAAATTTGAAGGTATGACACCTTCGTCCTATAGAGCTGCCAACTCCTAATTCGCTATCAGGGGTCTAAACATTAAACTGCATTAAACAATAGAGTAATGCCCGATATGCCAAGACCGAGGCTCTGGAAGCGCCTTATATTGGCACTACTCAATAGAATTGTCTCCGTTCAAATAGTAAATACGACGTTTCAACACATAAGTACTTTCTTTTCTCTGGTTTTGTTAGCAACTTTGGTTTATGTTAAACTATAAAACCAATACGAATGACACCATCAGCTGTTTTCTCTATAGCTAATTTAATTGTCATGCCCATGTGGGTCTTGATGATTGTCTTACCCAAATGGAAAGTAACCCGCCTTTTAATAGATTTTAAAGTAATCCCAATTTTGCTCTCACTGGTGTACGCCACTTATATCCTCCTCTCCATTCAGAGTGGCGGTGGCTTAGACTTTGGTAGCCTGGAAGCGGTTATGAAGCTATTTACGGCAGAAAACGCTGTCCTGGCCGGGTGGGTACATTACCTGGCTTTCGATCTGCTTGTGGGTATGTGGATGTTAGACCAAAATAAAAACCTTGGCATTCATCCAATCCTTATGGCCCCTTGCCTTTTTGCGACTTTTATGTTGGGGCCAGTAGGCTTTTTGCTATTCCTTTTGTTAAGAACAACTAAACTAAAGCAATCATGAAGTCTCTGAGAAATGTATTTGCTACCGTAAAAAGAGAAAGCCCGATACTTCACGGAATTGTCGTGCTGCATTTTATACTTGCCCTGGGCTGCTTGTTGGGGTTAGCTTTTGACGAGCGTACTTTAATGGGCGTCAATGTTTGGATAAAACCTTTAAAGTTTACCCTCTCTGGAGGTATATATCTTCTTACCGTTGGCTTTCTGGTTACATTATATCCCTTTTCAAGAAGAAAGAAGAACATCATAAATAATATTATATCCTGGACGTTGCTTTTAGAAATAGTGGTCATCGTATTTCAGGCTACCAGAGGGGTGCAATCTCATTACAACCAATCTAGCCTGTTCGATGGGCTGCTTTTTGCCAGTATGGGTATACTCATTGGTATTGTAGTACTTACCATGGTATTTTATATCATAGAAACGATAAGGCTTAGGCTAAAGACTACAAGATCTTTACAATGGGCTATTTTAATTGGCTGGATAATAGTTTTATTTGGCAGTTGGGTAGGCGGCCAAATGATTGGTCAAATGGGTCACAATGTGGGGGTGGCTGATGGGGGAGCGGGTCTTCCTGTACTTAATTGGAGCACCGTAGCGGGAGATTTAAGGGTAGCGCATTTTTTTGGATTGCATGGCATCCAAATAATCCCTTTATTCGCACTGGTAATTTCTAAAAAATTCAAGATCGCTAATAAGTCACAAACTCTGATAGTAATTGCTTTTGGGTTACTTTATGCCTTCTGGATTGGCTTTACTTTTTACCAGGCCCAACAAGGAATGCCGTTGGTGAAGTTCTAAGCAATTGTCAATGAAGATATTCAACAAGGAGAAACGCATTAAGTACCTTGGGTTTAACGATACCTGGTTTATCCTTGTGGGTATTTTATTGCTCAGCTTTGTCACAGACTTTCTTTTTTCTGGCAACTCATTTGGAAGGTTTCCTTTTATGAAAGCCGTGGTTATCTGGAGTGTATCTCTGGGCTTCTCTACAACCAACTGGTTTATAATGCGAGCAATTTTAATTGCTTTGAGAAAAAAATATCCTGCTCTGAGCGACGATCTAAAGCGCAATTTACTCTTCTTTCTGACCATTGTTGCAACCGTAATGATAGTAGACCGTATTGGAGTATTGATTTTAAATGAAGTTTTTGGAGGCACTTATAATCATCCGGTACGTCAAAGAATAATTTTACCGATTATTTTAATTAGTACTATGACTATGGCAATTTACGAGGCCATTTATCACTATTCAAGGCTAAAGAAATCTATACGAGAAGAAGAACAAGCCAAGCAAGCAATTGTACAGGCACAGTTAGATACCCTTCGCAATCAGGCCCAGCCGCATTTTTTCTTTAATAGCCTAAACACCTTAAGAGACATCATAGATCAAAACACTAAAGAAGATGCCAAAGAATTTGTCAACCGTCTTGCCGAGGTGTATAGGTTTATTTTAGATTCGGGAAATGTACACCTGATTTCGCTTGCTGATGAGCTCAAGTTTGCCCGGGCCTACATCCATATTCAAAAAGAGCGTTTTGGCAAGAACCTCAAAGTAAATTGGGACATTCCTGATGTTTATTTGGATAAAATGATCGTACCTATGAGTTTGCAGAATTTATTGGAAAACGCGGTGAAGCACAATGTAATATCAAAGGCAAAACCGCTGTCTATAATCGTGAAGATTGAGGAAAACCATATAGTGATTGAAAATAAACTAGCCCCAAAGTCTACCCAATTACCCACCACCAAGTTAGGACTTAAGAATATAGAACGCCGATATAGCCTAATTTCCGATGAGCCCATGCTCATTGAAAAAAACCAGGGAAATTTCAAGGTGAGCCTTCCATTAATAACAGCTTCGGATAAAAACAACTTTTTATGAAAATTCTTATCATTGAAGATGAAGCCCGTGCAGCAAATCAGCTGCAAAACATACTACAGGAATGTGGGTTTGACTATAACTTGGCGGGCATTATCGATTCTGTCGAAGAAGCAGTACTTTGGTTCCAGAATAATTCCGGCCCTGACCTGGTTTTTATGGACATTCAATTGGCAGACGGCCTAAGCTTTGAGATCTTTCAAAAAGTAGAGGTTAATAGCCCCATTATCTTTACCACTGCCTTTGATCAGTATGCAATACAGGCCTTTAAGGTAAACAGCGTAGATTATCTTTTAAAGCCCGTACAGCGGGCAGATCTGCAAAGTGCACTGAACAAGTTTGTAAAGTCTAACAAACAACCTGCGGTAGACAGTGAAACCCTAAAAAAGTTATTAAATACGGTAAAAGCTCCAAAGCGAGTAGGTATTCTGGTAAAGGAAGGCGATGGTTTTGTGCAGATACGCATTGAAGAGTTGCTATATGCCTATTCTAAGGACAGTATGACTTTTGGTGTAACCATAGACCGACGTGTAATCATTGAAGAAACCATAGACGAACTTTACCATTCCTTAGATCCTGGCCTCTTTTACAGAATCAATCGAGGACAGATCATCTCCAAAACTGCCATTAGGAAAATTACAAAGTATTTTAACCATCGCTTAAAATTAGCTGTATTACAGCCTAGAGATCAAGAATTTATAGTAAGCAGACAGAGAGCTGCCGACTTTAAAGACTGGATGAATCGTTGAGAAACTTGAGCCGAGGCTTTACGAAATACTGTAAAGATCATATTAAAGGAGAGGGAATGATGAAAAGATAATCATAGACGAATTAGACTACCCAAATGGAATATGCCAGGACCTTAGCGGCAACTTATACATCACCTCAAGTGAGGGAAGTATTTTAAAAGTTACTAAGAATTAATTATAGGGGGCCTTGTGCCCTTTTTTTGCATTTATTATACAACGCTTAGTCCTAATACCACCTAAAGTCAAGTAAAAAAGGGAGAAATATTGTAACAATCCAGAAATTCCCAGGTCTTTACTAAAAGTCAATCCACTTTGTTACCAGGTCTATGAATACTGTTCTTTTAAAGTTTCTTATGGGGGTGGGATTGTTTCAGTCGCTAATCCTGGGAACCGTATTACTTATCTATCCCGGGGCCGATAAATACATTTCTAAACTCACAGGTGTTACCCTATTATTCACCTCTTTGATAATAGCATCGGAACTCTTTGATCTCTATGACTACGAACAAGTGTTCGGAGGCCTGCTGGAAATTACCATATTAGTAGACCTCTTGTTGATTGTTTTAATTTGGTGGATTAGCTTGTTCATTCTGGGTAAAAAAGATCGATTTTATAAAAGAGATTTTTGGCATTTACTTCCATTTATTATTGGCCTAATCTGGATTAATTCAACCCTTGGAGGAGAAGCCACTTCTGAACCCGGAACCTTTTCGCATATTTCCGATGTCATAGGTCTTTTTGTAGCCTATAAAACACTTATCTGGGTCATTTATATGGGATCTAGCATCATAATTTATTTTTCTTACAGGTTCAATGAGACCAGCTTGGCCTATTATACCAAAAGAACCTTCTTTAATAGACTGGTATGGCCGTTTGTTATAATTTCATTCATTAGTTTCTTTAGTTTTTGGCTTATGTTTTTTGGGATTCGTCTTCCTCTCGACTCAGATTATATCGCTGTAATACTAACAGTTGGTTTTGTATACTACCTAAGCTTCTCCATTCTTTATGAACCGGGCCTGTTTCTCGTGATTCGTACGCGGTCACGGTTTTTTAAATATAGAAAATCTACCCTGCCACCGGAACAAAGTATAGTATTGCAGGATCAACTACTTCAACTTTTAGAAAAGGAAAAACCTTTTTTAGATCACAAATTAAGCCTGCCAGAACTTGCTCAAAAATTGCGGATCTCTCCAAACCTGCTCTCACAGTTAATTAATGAACGCCTTGGCAAAAGTTTTCACGGGCTTTTAAACGAATATCGTTTGAGGGAAGTAAAGTCTAAATTACGCGATAGCCACGAAGACAAAAAGACCCTGCTTGCGCTTGCTTTTGAAGCAGGATTTCAAAGCAAGGCCTCTTTTAACAGGATCTTCAAACAAAGCGAAGGCCTTACCCCATCAGAATACAAGAGAAAATATAGGTCTCAACCTACCTTTTAAGTCGACCCGCAGCCTCTTTCACGCTACTTTAGTTGCATATACTTAAACTTTTGTGATATGAAAAAGCTAATTGGCGGATTACTTATAATTGTTCATATATGTGCGATAGGCCAGGATTCCACCGAGGCCCAGCAGGAACGAAATCAAAAATGGCAGCAAGACTTTGCTCAGCTCGTAAAACTCATCGAAACAGAGCACCTTAATTATGGCCATACTATAAATGAAGAAGCCTGGAAGGAAAAGGTTTATGAAATCTATGAAGCCATACCCACAATGACCAACTTAGAGGTAATTGGCGCGTTTATGGAATTAATGGCAAAAATAGGGGATGGGCATACTGTATTATATCCTCCCATGGAAGGGCAGTATGGATTCACAGCGCTGCCCCTGGAATTCTATTTCTTTGAGGAAGACCTTTACATACGAGGCGCTGAAACCAGCTATGCATCACTGGTAGGGTGCAAGGTGTTAAAAGTAGGAGCAATGGACATTCAGCAAGTGATAGATGCCAGCATACCATACATAGCAAGAGACAATCAGATGCAAGTAAAGTGGATATTGCCAATTGCCTTAGGCTTTGCAGATATTTATCAGCTCATAGGCGCTGTCCAGGATCGCGATACTATAGACTTTGTACTTGAAACACCAGATGGTGAATTAAAAAATACGGTTTTAAAGTCTGGTATACTAACCAAAGACCCTATGAGCAGGTTTGTTCCTGAGCAGTGGACAGACATGCGAAAGGGGCAGAACCTACTGTGGACCAAAGATCCTGACAACTATTACTGGTATGAATATTTAGAAGCCCAGAAAGTCGTTTATTTTCAGTTCAACCAAGTTCGGAATAAAGACGAACAAGACCTTAAAACATTTTGCAAAGAGCTCATGAATTTTATCAACAGTGAAGAAGTTACAGCACTCATTATTGATATAAGGCTTAATAACGGTGGTAATAATGTTTTAAACAAACACCTGGTAGAACCACTGAGTAAGAATGAGAAGATTAATAAGAAAGGGCACTTATTTACCATCATTGGTCGTCGCACCTTTTCAGCGGCAATGAACTTATCGTCAGATTTAGAAAATAACACCCAAACCCTCTTTGTAGGAGAACCTACGGGTTCCAGGCCCAACTTTTATGGGGAAGACAATTTGTTTGTTCTGTCTAACTCCAAGCTTAGTGGAAGTATTTCTAACAGGTATTGGCAGGGTGGCAAAAGTGCTGATGATAACCGGCCATGGATCGCTCCAGACATACCGGCTGAGCTAACGGCAATGCAATATATGAGGAATCAGGACCCGGCTTTGGAGGCCATCTTTGAATATCTCGGGTTAAACCGGTGAGCCCGGTTGGTCAATCTTTAAGCTTATCACGTAAGTTTAGCATGCCATGAATTTTCTGCGCTACGGTCTGTGCAACCTGCACTGTTTCATCTGCATCAGATTTGAGTTCAGCAGTGATTTCAACTTTATGCTCATTAAGCTCGTGCAAAGTACCTTCCAGTTTTGCCTGTGACAGTTTGAGCCGCTTTCTGATATTTTTGTTGCGGTCAATGTTTTTGGGAGAAACAATTCCGAAAGCATATAGGGTATACAGTAAAATCGCAATAACAACGCAACTGGGGATAATGATTATTGCTGCCAATAAGGCTACCAGTACATTTTTGGTGTTTTCATCAAATTCTTCCCCGGCATCGTTGTGAAAAGCCTCATGGCAATGATCCTCTCCGTCAATTGGATAAAAGGTGAAGTTGATAATCTTTTCGAAGACACGCCATTGTACTGGTGCTTTCTCAGCAGTATTATTGTGTTGGTTGTAATAGCCCACCCGTGATGAAATGGTATTATCCGGGTTACCACCAGCGATGACATTTCCCAACTGATCTATGGATACAAAGAAATTGCCCAAATAACTCATAGCAGCAAATTTGAGTTAAAATTCTGCTTTTAGCAGCATACTAAATATACCCTTTTATGGGTATTCTATTTGCGAAACGTCTGATATTTAGAAAGGATTTACAGCCAAAGCAAGGGGTAAATAGGGAATTATGTGGCTAAAACATCAGAATTTTGGGGTAAAAATTCAAAAAAAATCAAATAAACAATTGAAAATTAGAATAATAACGTCACCTTTGCAATTAATAGTAAATTTTTAATACAAATACAATGAGTAAAGGAACAGTAAAATTCTTCAATGACAGTAAAGGTTACGGATTCATCACTGAGGAAGGAAGCGAAAAAGACCACTTTGTGCACATTTCGGGATTAATTGACGAAGTTCGTGAAGGCGATCAAGTTGAGTTCGATTTGGAGCAAGGCAAAAAAGGATTAAACGCAGTAAACGTCAAAGTTATCTAAGTTATATACTTTCAAATTTTGCTAAGAAAGCCCTTCGATATTCGGAGGGCTTTTTTTTGTAGTACTCATAATGCTTATTGCTAACAACGAGAGGCTGGAAAAGTTTTAGGGCAGCGGTTAATTACCGGGTATGAATTTATAGGATGAATAATCAGCTCTCCTTAATCTGAGAGATAAAATCTGGAAATATTGTCGACTATTTCATGGGTATATACACCTGATAAATTCATTAAAAGCACAATTGCCAAATCATCTTCAGGATATATTGCAAAGGCAGCTCTTCCTCCACCTATAGGCATTACGGCCCTATGTTTTTCTCTTTCAACTACTGGCCAACCCAGGGCGTAAGCATTCAATATTCCCCCAAGCCCGTCATAGCTTCCGTCGTTCAACTTAACAGGCCGCCACATGATGTCTAAACTGGCTTTATCTTGTAACAACTTGCCGGCCTGCAAGGCAATAACCCATTTTGCGATTTCTCCGGCAGAACTAAAAGCCCCGGCATCTGCCCTTAACATTGCGGGAAATTCTTCACTTAGTTCTAATAGCTCCTCACCTTTAACATAGTCTCCAACGGCTTTGTCAAGATGGTAGTACGAATAAGTTGGACTTTTGTTTTCGACAATATCATAGGAGTTACCAAAGCTTGTACGCTCCATTTCCGCGATATCAAATTGATGCTTTTCAACGAAATTCTCAAATGGGCATTTGGCATATTTTTCAATAAGTTTTTGTATCAGCAAATAGTTTGTGGCATTGTAATTGAATTTCTCACCGGCCTTGAATTGCAGCGGCAACTTTTGCACCTCTATCCAGGCTGAGTCTTGCTCTTTGCCTCCTATAAGACCCTCTCCGTGAGGATCTTCAATATCTGGAAGCCCGGAAGTATGGCTAAGTAACTGTTCTATAGTGATCTTCCTCCAATTTTCTGGAAGCCCTTTGAGATGTTCCGAAATAGGGTCTGTAATGTTGAATTCATCTTTTTCGGCCAATTGCATAATAGCCGTAGAGGCAAAAACCTTGGCTATGGAATTAATGGAAAAAAGCGTGTTTTCGTCTGCCTTTACCGAAAAAGGGACATTAGCCAATCCCAGATTCTCCGAAAGAATTAGTTTGTTGTTTTTAACTACGGCAATTTGTAAACCCGGAATTTTTTGCTCCTTCATTTCCTTAAGGAGATATGCCAATACTTCTTGCTCAGTATTTTGAGGATGACAATAAAGTACAAAGAGACTAATCGCCAGAAACAACCATTGCTTCATAATTGTTATCAAAATTAAGTGCTACAAGTCGACGATTGAACCATTGTTTTGTTACAATTGCTCTCCTATTATACTAAGGCTCCCAAAATGATTGCCTTTTTTTGGCAGTATCGTTCAAAACCTCCCTTCATTTAGTTAGTGGAAACAAGTTGCCAGGTGCCATGCTGCCCATCTCCTCTTTTGAAAGTTATAATTATCTGGCACAGAATATTTTGGCAAAATTGGCGTTTATGCCTTACAACCCAAATTAACGCCATAATGAAAAACCTAAACCGCCTGCTAATCAGCCTGTCTCTGTTATTGTTTTTTAGTCTGGGAGCCCAGGCCCAGGGATTATACCAGAAAGGGAAGATCCAAATCAGTAAAAAGAAGCAAATAGAAGCCTATATACAGATTGACTATCGCTATCCACAACGCTTTCAGGAAGATATTACCTATATAACACCTAAAGTCTTTGCCAAGTGGCAAAAGAAGGGAAAGAGACTGAAAAGTAAAAATAAGATCAAACTAAAACTTAAAAACTTTGAAAGTTTTAGCCTGGATAACGGCCAAAATTTCCGGGTGGTCAAATACGCGGATCTTACCAAAAAGAAGTTAGGTATGCTTCCTAAGCGCCTTTGCCTGGAGGAAATTGCTTTAGGTAAAATACGTGCCTATAAATTCTACAGTCATACCACGGGCAAAATTTCGCACGAACTTGCCGATGTTGTTATGGATAGCAAAATTAAGGGAGACTACTTGCTTATAGATTATATTCAGGACAATTTTCAGATTCTGGTACAGAAAACTGAGCTTCATAAAAACCCTCGCAACCTGCAACATGCAAATTTGCTTACCCTCATAGGGGACAACGAAAGGGTACTTACTAATTATCAAAACAACGAATACGGTTTTAGAAATCAGTTTACAGAACGCCAAAAGTTTGGGGTAATTGTAAATAAAAACTATGAGGCGGCCTTTTTAAGTATGGTAAAAGATTACAATGATGAAGGTGTCGCATCACTACTTTTAGAATAAAAAATAGGGCCTTGTTATACTAAAAGATCACTCTTCCAAGGGTGGTCTTTTTTTTATTTGCTCTACTACCATATTTTTTCGGAATCTGCAACAATTGAGGCTCAATCCCCTGCGACCGTCGTAAATAAACTCACAACGAACCCTAAATCTTTCCTAATAGCCAGATGCACGGGGTGGGTAGGCTTGACCCTGACCTGATTTATATCATATATCCGACCTTTATTCTGAGTTACATTTGAGGCAAGGTTTGTCTGATTATCAATTAGATGATTTGAAAATTATGTCAAAAATCCAGGCGTAATACTACATTATGCAAAAGATATGGTCCATAGGAATTTCCTTTTTGATACTCTGTCAGAGTATGAATATCCATTGGGACGATATCGTACAATTTGATGAACTGATTGAGCACTCACAATTCCATAAAGAGCAATATGGAGATGGCTTCTTCGTATTTCTTTCCAAGCATTACGGCTCGCAAAAGGCGGAACATAGTAAGAGGCACCAGGAGGAGGAGAAAGATCATGAAAAACTCCCTTTTCAGAACCATTTGCAGGTATGTGCAACTTCTGTTTTTGGTATTCGTATGCAGCCCATACAACTGAATGCTTATCTGATAGAAAACACCTCCGAAAAGGCAGATAATTTTTATTATCAGACGCCCTATACTTCCTTATTCAATTCACGTATTTTCCAGCCTCCCCGGCAGGCGTAATTCTTAAAACTTTTTTGGCAACCTGGTATGGGTCCATGAGGCCTAAGCATTTTTAGACCTTTTGTGGCAATACCGCTAGAAGTAGAATTTAATCAAAGAATTATGTTATCACGGATTATAAATTTTAGCATTAAGAATAAGTTTATAGTATTGCTGTTTACGGCAGCACTAATAGGGTTTGGCCTTTATTCTCTTTCACAAATACAAATTGGAGCCGTACCGGATGTGACCAACAACCAGGTACAGGTGATCACTACTTCCCGTAATCTCTCCACGGAGGACATGGAACAATTTATTACCTATCCTGTGGAGCTCGAAATGGCCAACTTGCCTAGAGTGAGGGAAATCCGTTCTATCTCAAAATTCGGCCTTTCCGTGGTTACTATTGTTTTTGACGATGAGATAGGCAGCTTTCTTCCCAGACAATTGATTGCTGAAAAAATTCAGTCGGCTTCCGAGAAAATACCCGAGGGGTATGGCATTCCCGAAATGGGACCGATTACGACTGGTTTGGGAGAAATCTACCAATATACCCTAGATGTCAAACCAGCATATAAAGATCAGTATTCGCCACAGGATTTGCGAACTATTCAAGACTGGATTGTAAAACGGCAGTTATCTGGTATTCCTGGAGTTGTCGAGATCAATACCTGGGGAGGTTTTCTAAAACAGTATGAGGTTGCTATTGATACCAAAAAGCTTTTTGCAATGAATATCAGTGCTCAAGAAGTCTATCTAGCGCTTAAAAGCAATAACAGCGTTGCGGGAGGAGGCTATATTGAAAAAGTTAATCAGGCATATTTTGTTCGAGGGGAAGGCTTGGTGCAGTCTCTTGAAGACATCAAAAATATCGTTGTGAAAAATCGCGATGGAATGCCAATTTACGTTAAGGACGTGGCTAAAGTGGGTTATGGAAGTGCTATGCGATTTGGAGCTATCACCGGTAACGGGGAAGGAGAAAAAGTATTGGGGCAGGTAATGATGCTCAAAGATGCTAACTCAAACAAAGTCATAGATGCGGTAAAAGAAAGAGTGGCGTCCATTTCCCCGTCACTACCGGAAGGTGTTTATATCAATCCGTTCTTGGACAGAAGTGAACTCATTAGCCGGACTATTTTAACTGTCAAGGAGAACTTAATACTTGGTTTTCTAATCGTAATTTTTGTGGTGGTATTGCTTTTGGGAAAGCTACGCTCTGGTTTGGTAATTGCTTCTGTCATACCCTTATGTCTTCTATTCGCATTGTCCTTAATGTACCTCTTTGGGGTAGATGCCAATTTAATGAGCCTGGGGGCGATTGATTTTGGAATCATTATCGATGGAGCAGTGATCATCGTAGAGTATATCGCCTACCAAATGACCCAAAGTAAGACGGACATGTTTGCCTTTTCAAAAGCAGAAAAGCAAAACCTTAAAGATGAAATAACGTTTAAAGGAGCTACAAAAATGATGAATTCGGCCGTCTTTGGGCAGCTCATCATACTCATTGTTTTTATTCCTGTATTATCATTATCTGGCGTTGAAGGTAAAATGTTTAAACCAATGGCGCTCACCTTTAGTTTTGCTTTAATTGGGGCAATGATATTATGTTTTACTTACGTTCCTGTTATGTCCTCCCTCATTTTGAAACCCTCAAAAGACAGTGATAAGAACATATCAAAGCGCCTTTTGGCATTCAATCACCGTATTTACAATCCCGCTTTGAATTGGGCCCTGCGAAGTAAGAAATGGGTATTGGGGATGGCTTTATTCTTAATGACCCTTGCACTGTTTATATTTAGTCGCATGGGAGCCGAATTTGTACCAACACTGGATGAAGGTGATTTTGTAATTCAGCCCGTATTAAAAACAGGTACTTCACTGAGCAAGACCGTAGAGACCACAACCAAAATTGAGCAAATCTTGTTGGCTAACTTTCCAGAGGTGGAGCAAGTGGTATCCCGAATTGGAGCAGCCGAAGTACCCACAGACCCCATGTCTATGGAAGAAAGTGATGTGATCATCCACCTTAAGCCCAGGCGCGAATGGGTATCTGCAGAATCTAAAGATGAATTAGCAGACAAATTTAAAGAGGCACTTGCTATTATTCCCGGTATGGAAGTAGAGTTTACCCAACCTATTGAAATGCGTTTTAACGAGTTAATTACTGGGGTTCGGGCTGATATTGCGATCAAGATCTTTGGAGAAGATTTGGCGGTGTTGGCTAAAAAGGCCGACGAAATTAAACCTCTGGTAGAGACCATTCCTGGGGCGGCAGATGTTACCGTTGAAAAAGTTGAGGGCTTACCACAGATGAATGTTAAGTTTAACCGTACTAAAATCGCCCGATACGGACTTAATATCAAGGAGTTGAATGAAATGGTCGCCATGGGCTTCGCAGGGCGATCGGCTGGGAATGTTTTTGAAGGTGAAAAGCGATTCGACCTGGTCTTACGGTTGAGTGAGACCAACAGAAAAAATTTATCCGATCTAAAATACCTGTATGTCGATCTACCCAAAGGTGGTAAGCTGCCATTAAGCGAGCTGGCTGAAATCACTTATCAGAAAGGTGCTGCAAAAATATCCAGGGATGATACCAAAAGAAGGGTTGTGGTGGGTATTAATGTTCGAAATCGAGACCTGCAGTCCGTGGTGGATGATGTGCAACTAACGCTTTCAAAAAATGTAGATCTTCCTATAGGATACACCATTGCCTACGGGGGACAATTTGAAAATCTGCAAAGTGCAAAAGCACGATTAAAAGTTGCTGTTCCCATAGCACTCATCTTGATATTTGTTTTGCTTTACTTTGCCTTCAAAAGTGTAAAAGAAGCCCTACTCATTTATTCGGCTATTCCTTTAGCCGCAGTCGGGGGTGTACTAATGCTTTGGATAAGGGATATGCCATTTAGCATCTCGGCTGGAGTTGGGTTTATTGCCCTTTTTGGTATTGCGGTTTTAAATGGGATCGTACTTATCGAACACTTTAAGGAATTAAAACTTCAAGGATTTGAATCTTTGGAAAACCTGGTCAGGCAAGGGGCAAAAGACCGTTTGCGAGCTGTACTTCTTACTGCTTCGGCTGCTGCCCTTGGCTTTCTCCCCATGGCGGTTTCCACTAATGCAGGTGCAGAAGTTCAACGACCTTTGGCTACTGTAGTAATAGGCGGATTAATTACAGCTACGCTTTTAACACTAATTGTGCTTCCAGTTCTTTATACCATTTTCAACAAACCGAATTACCGATTTAAGTCCTGGAGTAACAAACGTGCTAAAAAAGTAATTACGCCATTGGTATTCCTGTTAACATTACCTCTTTGGTCGCAACAAACTCCAAAAACCATAGAAGAACTAATCCCCATAGCATTGGAGAATAATGCTGGAATGAAGGTTTCCCGCCTGCAAGTAGAGCAATCCATGGCCTTAATTAGCGAAGCGTTTAATTTTGACAAAACGCAGCTTTATTATAGCTACGACGAGAACAATCTTGCCTTAAACAACCGTCCCATTAGTGTTTTTGGCTTCAGTCAGGATTTCCAATTTCCTACCCAGTATTTTGCTCAAAAACGGGTGAAAAAAACAGCTTCCACGCTTGCTCAAAATGCCATGGAAATCAATAAAATGACAGTCCAAAAGGGTGTTACTATGGCATTTTATAGATATCAAATTGCTCTTGAAAGACAATTGATTTTAAGGAAATTGGATAGTCTCTACACCCACTTTTCATATGCCGCCCAACGCAGGTTTGAACTCGGTGAAACGAATTACCTGGAGAAAATTACCGCGCTTTCAAAAAGAAGAGAAATAGCTTTGAAACTGGAGCAAACTAATGCTCTAGTAAAACAAACCTACTTAGAGGTTCGTCGTTGGACACAAAGTGAAGATAGCCTGCTTATCGCAAAGTCCAAAGTACTTAAGCTTTCAGTTACTGAGCTAGATGTATTTGCAAATCCCATACTTAAATATTATCGCAACAGGGTTGAATTCAGAAAGAGGGAAGCGCGCTACGAAAAACAACTGCTGTTACCCGATTTGAACATAGAATATTTCCAGGGAACGAATTCGGGTTTGGGAGGCAGGTTAATTGGTTATCAATTTGGTGTGAAGATCCCACTATTATTTTCTGGACAATCCGCGAGGATCAATGCCGCGGATATCGCGCATAAAATTGCGGGCGAAGAGAGACAGCAACAAGAGATATTATTGAGTAATAAATTTCAAATGTTAAGACAGAGATTGCTACAGCAACAACAGGCTTTGGATTATTATGAAAGAGAAGGAAGCACACTTGCACAGGAAATTTTAAAAACTGCAGGTGCCGGTTTTAAAAACGGAGAAATTGACTTCTTCCAATACATACAAAGTGTAGAAAATGCCTATGAAATTAAAGAGTCGCATTTAGAACAATTGAATCAATACAATGAAACTGTAATTCAGATTAACTTTTTAACCCTTTAAAAGCATTTATGATGAAACATCTTCTATATATAGCAGTTGCCATTGCCATGCTGTTCTTAACGGCATGTGGTAATTCAACAGAAAAACCCCCGGAGACTGCTGAGGTCAATAAAGAAAAGAACGGTCAAATCTGGGTTGCCAAAGCACAGTTCGAACAGGGAGGCATGAAATTAGGAAAACTCACTAAGGAGGTATTTCCTGAGGTTATCAGCACTACGGGAATTATTGACGTACCTCCCCAAAATCGCGCGGTGATCTCTGCCGTTAAAGGGGGATATATAAAGGATATCCCGCTTCTGGTTGGAGATAAAGTAACGCAAGGACAAGCTTTGGTCACCATTGAAAACCCGGAGTATATAAACCTTCAGCAAGAATTCCTGGAGATTAATGAACAGCTAAGCTACCTGAAAAGTGAATATCAAAGACAGAAGATCTTAATTGCGGAAGAAATTACCTCACAAAAGAACTTCTTAAAGGCAGAAAGTGAATTCAGGAAGGCAGAGGCCACCCGTAATGGCCTCGACCGACAATTGCAAATGCTCAACATCTCAACAGCACAGTTGAAGTCCGAGAATATAAGGTCGTCAGTTAGCTTGTATGCCCCCATAAGTGGTAGTATTACAAGAGTAGATGCAGTTATGGGAAGTTTTGTGGCGTCTTCAGATGAAATTTTAGAAATTGTAGACAATGACCATATTCATTTAGAACTGGCTGTATTTGAAAAGGATGTCCTTAGCATAAAAAAAGGGCAGAAAATACTGTTCCAGATACCTGAATCTTCAGAAGAGACCTTTGCGGGTTCGGTTTACCTCATCGGAACCTCAATTGGCAGCGACCGAACCATTAAAATTCACGGCCATTTAAAAAATGAAGAGCAGCATAATTTCCTAAGGGGAATGTTCGTGGATGCTCAAATTTTGGTTGACACAAATGGAAAAGGCCTTTTTAATGCATTACCGGAGGACTGTATAATTGAAGGGGATATGAAAAGGACTGTACTCGTCTTAAAAGAGCAAAACGCTTTGGGTTACTTTTTTGAACCTGTTTTTGTAAAAACCGGTAAAAACTACATGGGTTTTACTGAAGTGAGCAGTGAAGTATTATCTGATACTTCCAAAATTTTGATAAAAGGAGCATTTAATCTAATACAAGGAGAATGAAAACACAAGACATCAAAGAAGACTATTTGGCCCCTCATTATATTCATAAAAGCAATTGGTTACGAGCCGCTGTATTGGGTGCAAATGATGGCATCCTTTCCACCGCCAGTATCGCCATTGGAGTGGCTGCGGCTAGCGAAATTCGAGAACCCATAGTTTTAGCAACATTGGCTGGCTTGGTCGCTGGAGCATTGTCCATGGCGGCAGGAGAATATGTTTCTGTAAGCTCGCAAACGGACATCGAAAACGCGGATATCGATAGAGAAAGAACAGAGTTGGAAGAAATGCCAGAACTAGAATTGCAAAGGCTTGCCGAGATTTATGAAGATAGAGGGTTGAAAAAGGAGACTGCCATCGAAGTTGCTCGACAGTTAACTGCCCATAATGCGCTAGAGGCCCATGTAAGGGATGAGTTAGGAATTAATGAAGTGAGTCAGGCAAAACCGCTGCAGGCGGCCTTTGCATCAGGCGCGGCATTTACATTTGGTGGATTAATGCCTTTTTTGGTAGCTGTGCTTTTGCCAATTCAACAGATGATAGCCTATCAATATGCCTTGGCAACAATATTTCTGGTAATTTTAGGAGCTATTGCAGCGAAAACCGGGGGTTCTGATATTAAAAAGGCCATTTTTAGGATCACCTTCTGGGGTACAGTGGCCATGGGTCTGACCGCCTTGGTTGGACATTTGTTTGGGATCAATATGGTATAGCTTATACCCGTGATTGAAAAAAATAAAGGAATGTGACACGACTTCGTTGTCTTTGAGAAAGAACTATTATAATTAGAACTCTCTAAGAGGGCTTTTACAAAGTCAATACGAATAGTTTACCTTATTCGACTGCTAGCAGCGCTCTCCGGAAAATATATCGTGTGATAAATATGCCTTGTTCATCGGTTTCGCCAGCATCACTTTCAACCGCGCTTGCTACAAATATCAGATCCCAGCCCTCAGCTAACATGGCTGTCAACTTTGAAGATATAACGGCATCATTAGCCGCGATATTTTGAAAGCGGATACCACCCACATTATAAAAGTTTAGAAGCTTTGTTTCTTCGAAGTCCTTCACCCGTATGTCTTTCCTTTTAGATTTGTTACGAGTATTGTCATTTTCGGTCTGTTGGGAAGAGAATTCCTTGTAATCACGATCTGTAGTTGCCGAAATAATTCGGGAGCGTCCCAAACCGAGGGGCACGATAGACTCCACACTGGTTATTATCTTAATTTCAAACTTCGGTTGGGTGTTGGCTGGTTCATTTTGCGCAGATACAATAAATAGAGGCGTAATGGCTAGTAAGCCTGCCAAAATCAATGTTTTCATAACTGTTAAGTTTAAGGGTTCTAATAAAATTGCAAGCCCTTCATGAGCTTTGGTACGAAACTATTTTGTTTACAGACCATAGGCAATGACATCAGTCATACTAGGTAAGTTGACAAAAGCCCCCCATCGTAAGGCTCGGATAAATGGGTTTAAGAGGCTTTGAGCCAGATTGATACGTTCAATAAAGGATTAAACAAAGTAATCGCACTAATGGCGAAAACTACCATATGAATTTGACTTGGCCTGAGTAGTTTATAATTCGGTCAGTTTTAAGAAGTAAGTAAGGAGTACCATACAATTTAAGACCTGCTTTAGAAAGAGATCAACAGACTAAAACCATAGGATTTCAATGAAACTTTGCGGAAATTCCACCTGACTTTGAAGAAAGAACTTAACACTTGAATAGCTTCTAAGCCCGATCTCATTTGGCATTGTATGGAATATAATTTGCCCACTCCCACGGGGTATATGTATCTCCTATCGCATACTCCAGCAGTTCTTTATAAATGCTTTCGGCATTATCCGAATTTGTCATTATCAGCATACCTTTACCCGATTCTGGAAATAAAATTGAATAATGTTGAAATCCATCTCCATGCCCACCTTTGGATACTGCCTTCCCATAAGGAGTATCAAAATAGACCCACCCCAATCCATAACTCAAGTTAATATCATCATATTTCATAGTGGTCGATTTTGAATCCGGCCCAAAATTCATTACCGAATGCACTCTAATTTGTGAACTGAAGATTTCATCGTAGGAAGACTTACTAAGAAGTTGCTGATTAAGCACAGCAGTTAAGAATTTGATGTAATCACGGGCAGTTGTTTCCAAAGTACTGCCAGCCCTTGGCTCATTATCTATATCCTTATCATATGTTTCTCCTTTTTTAGAGTGTCCGTAGGCAAAATCTTTTTCAAACCTCTTTTGCCATTGGTAGGAAGAGTTATGCATTTGCAAAGGTTTGAATACAATTTCCTGTGCCAAGGCGTCTAGCCCTTTTCCAGTGAGTTTTTCTAATATAACCTGTAGATATACAAAACCCTCCCCACTATAGCTATATTTTGTCCCCGGACTACCATTAACTCTCAATTTTCTGTCGGGCTCATAAAACCTCCAATTAGCAAATCCGGTGGTATGCGCCAGACACATTCTTGCCGTTATTTTGTGATATAGGCTGTCTGCTTCTAAATCGGAATAATCATCGTGCCAACGTGTCTGAGGGGCATACTCGTATATTTTCTTCGGTAGGTATGATTCAAGGGGTGTATCTAAATCAATCATCTTGTCTTCTACCAATTTCATGACCACAATACTGAAGACAGCTTTGCTCAATGAAGCTCCGTAGATATTAGTAGAATCTGTTAAAGCCAATTTCTCCCGGAAGTCTTTGTATCCAACTACATTTTGATAAACCGGCTTCTTATTATTGAATATGGCAATGGCCATTCCGTGTACTTTAGCACCCTTTATCAGTTGATTTATTTTTTTATCCACAGAATCCATGGCAATTTGAGTTCCATCTATCTTAGTAATAAAACCGTGCTGTTGCTGTCTGCATTGCGTAAAGGTCACCACAGTAAAAAGGAGGAGAATGGACTTTAAGGCGGTAGTACTCTTACTTTTTAAAAAAGGTATGGAGAGGGGATAGTAGCACTTATATTTTTTTAGAGCGTATATGATATTGAATAATATAATTAAAACACAGAGAGGGATCACGGAAATAAAGATCAGAAAACCCCACTTTTCGACGGTTAATAGGGCCGCAAATGAAATTGCAAACAGCACTAAGGCCGTAATCTGAAAATTAACGATCTTGGCACCATGATAGTCATAAAGCGTGTTGTCTTCCCTCTTGTGAATCCAAAGGAACAAAGGGAACAGGACATTGCAAAAAGGAAGGACAAGACCCAGTAATGGGGTAGCGTGTAGTAACAACAACCATTTTTTCTGAATGGCTTCTTCTTTCGGATTTTCGAGATGCAAAAGATCGTCTACCTCAATATTCAATCCTATTGACAGCAATTTTATAGTTTGTAAATGTGGCGTAACATCCCCTTTTTCTATGCGCTGTATTGTACGAACCGTTACCTCAGTTTTTGCTGATAGTTCTTCCTGAGAAAGGCCTTTGAGCTTTCTTTGATATATAAGGTTTTTACCAATTGAACGGTTCTCCATAGTACTTGTGATTTTGTTCCATCAAAACTACCGATATTCCAAGGTAATATACACGACATTTCCATGTCATCTATATGTCATTTTCATAGAAATACCATTTTTAAAGGGATTAAAAAGCTTTTTTTAGAATTTCATTCTTAAAACTTCTTTTCAATAAAGGAATGATCAAGTAGGTGTTTCAAAAAATAAAAGTATGGATGTATTTCAATAAAACAGCCTGATTGTTGATTGTTGGAGGCCGAGGAAATAGATTTTGCCGGTCTGTATTGAAACCAGAATTAAAAACAATCCAGAGGTCCTGGCCCTCCCGCCAATTGTACCGAAAGCGTACATTTAAAGAGAACAAATCCTGGGCACCGTTATACTGAACTAGTGCATTGGTAGACAGCTTGCGATTGAGAGCTGTACCTATACGCAGTCTGGCAAGGTGAAAAGTTAGTATATCGTCCCTGTCATTGAATTCTCCGTAATTGTACACATACTCCAGATCAAACTGGAGGTGTTTAGAGACATACCATGATGGGGTAAGGGTAAGGCTGTGCAACCAACCATCATAGAAGGTACCGGTCTCCAGTACCGCCCCGGTACGCAAAACACGGTCTATCGCTATTGTATAAGTGGCCTCGGCCCTAAAAAAATCATAATTGCCTATTGGAACACTAAGGGCATCCGGGAGCGGAAATTCGTCCTGTAGATTTTCACGAAGGACTTTCAATGCCAATCCTCCACGATCCTGGTTACGTCTTGAGAAGGACCATTCCAGTCCGTATTCTGAAGAAAGTAACTCCTCGTTTTCATTGCTAAAAAAGGCATTTCCAAAGGGTTCTATCTTGTGCCAGATAAAGGGTCCGGCCTGGTTGAGCCAGGTCTGCGAAATGGCGGCCGTACCAAATTTAAAGTCGCTGCGATCCAAGAAACCGAGCTCTGGCCGGTAATTGGGCCCTGAGAATATGGTTCCCAGTGTGTATCCAAACCCTTGTCGGCGCCTACGGTTCAGTTCTACGGCCAGGCGCCCGTTCTTGAAATCCGCGCTTTCGTCTTCCCCAATGTCACTATCGAAGGTTTGAGACCATTGCACCGTCAAAAAATCATCTCCGGCCAGTTGTACTACTCCATCCAGGCCATAGGCCAGGTTACTATTTCCCTCTCCGTCTATCCTGCTGGTAAACATGGCTCCCAGAAAGCTATTTTTATTAAAAACCCGTTTCCGTACACGCAAGGCCCCGAAATTTTCTGTCGGAATGCTGTCGAGCGACTTGGTCTGCATGTTTAATACCCCCAAATCCCAGGTATTCATCCGGCCAATGAGTCGGGCACCACCATAAATAGGTACTCGTTCTCCATTTTCTGTCAGACCTATACGCCGGCTAAAGAAGAGTCTACTCAGCCCGCCAGTACGGAAGTCGAAAACCGATGCCCGTTCCTGAAAAAACTGTCGTTTCTCCGGGAAGAAGAGCGAGAAACGAGAGAGGTTTACCAGTTGATCATCAGCTTCGGCCTGAGCAAAATCTGTATTGACCGTAAAATCTGCCGTAAGGTTGTTGCTGATGGAGTATTTTACTTCTCCGCCCGCATTAAAGTCAAAATCAGTATTTTTCTGATATTCTGTGTCCGTATCATTTAAGGAATTAGCGCGTTCATAGCCGAGCAGGGTATAAGGAGATACATAGACAGCCCTACGGGCGCTTATTCCGGTAAATACAATTTTTTGAGCCAAGGAGGGTCTTAAAAACGCCCAATTGGTTATTGGCGGTATTGCCGGGAACACCAACCGTTCATTTTTTCGCGCAATCTTTCGCTGCAGCGTGACTCCCATGATCACCTGCCCGTCTACTTCCTGAAAGCGCAGGCTGCTAAAGGGGATGCGTATTTCGGCAAACCATCCTTCTGTAGTAATCGTGCTTTCCGCATCCCAAAAAGTGTTGAAATCTCGATTAAAGATACTACCTGTACTCAGCGCAAGGCCCTGGGCATCATTCCCTACTTCCAGATCGTTTCGGATCCCAGCCGGTGTGGTTGTAAAAATGTATGCACTCTGGTTGTCATTATAGGTATCTAATACCACTTCTAAGTGGTCAGAACCTGCAATGCGATCCCTGTAAAGCGAGGTGGCGCGTATTCCTTTAGGGTCGGTGTCATAGGCTCTTATAGAAACATAAAAATAGGTGTCATCATAGGCCATTCTAATTTCGGTATCTTCGGTAGGGGAGGCCCCGGCATTGGGTTCGTACTGAACCATGGGTGCCGGGTCTATGGCATCCCAGGCAGGTTCATTCACTAAGCCATCAAAGCGTATACCGTCTATACGCGCAACGGTCATTGGAGCGGCTTTCTGGGAAAGTAAGAGGTGGAGCGGAAAGCATGTGAGCAGGACTAAGATTAACTGCCTTTTCATAGAGAAACAATGTAGTAAAAATTATAAGACAACTTTGAGCGTTAGTTGAAATAAACAAAAACCATAGAATTTCTATGGCTTATAAAGCTTTAAATTAGTGCTTAGTTAGTATCTTATAGATACCAAATCAGCGAACTACATCATTCACCTCGTACTCCCCGTTACGCTAAGTAATAGCTATTCCCCTAAGTTATTTTGAATGCGGGATTATCCAAACAACAATAAGTAAACTCCCTAGACAATGAGTTACGACACAAACATTGAGCAGCACATTGCTGAAATCAAAAATCGGATTGAATCTGACAACAAAATCGGGATGGACTTAAGTAAGCTTCTGAACTTTCTTCCCTATTGCGAATACGATCTCATTCTTTATATGGTGAAGAAAAATGTATGGGTTGGACCAGTACCTCCACCTCCCGAAGGATTTAAGGAGGGAGAAGGGGCTATAGAATTGGGGCTTTTTTTATATTGGTTTCACCACGAAGATCAGTTAGATCTTAGTGAATTCAGCGAGTTTCAAAAAGAACTCATCAAGGGGCTCATTAAGGTGCTGGTAATTCTTATTAAACAAAATACCAAGCTTGATAAAACAAATTATGGGTACTTCGATTCTAATGTACTCATCTATGCGGACGGTACGGTATTGGGACGAGGGAAATATGCAGACTTTGACCAAGGCTGGTTTATTGCTTTTCTGAATCTAGCACAAAGCGCCATCCACGGTTTGTGGTACAATGGCGATGATTTTCCGGATACCAGGCCACAACGTATTAGCTTGAAGGGAACAACGCCAAACACAGTTTCAATTGCCCTATTAGGAGACTGGGGGTCTGAAAATGCAGCAGCTACTTCGGTGATAAATAAAATTGAATCCTTAAAGCCAGATTATATCGTTCATGTAGGCGATGTATATTATGCCGGAACCCCTTTGGCTTCCTCCCCGCATGGCGACAAGTATTTTTCACCAGGGGAAGAGAAGCAGATTTTGCTAGAACAATGGCCTGCCGGGTACCGAGACAGATCGTTCACTATGAACTCTAACCACGAGATGTACTCTGGGGCTAACGGCTTGTTCTATGATGCGCTGGGTGCAAAAGATACGCCTGTCGGGGCCAACACCCCATTTAACGCGCAGCAGGGAGCCAGTTGTTTTGCACTGGACTTTGGTGATTTTACACTTTTAGGATTAGACACTGCCTATATGGGTACAAGTGCAGATGCATTTATGAGCGGGAGTATTGGTCATAGCTCAGGGTTTCAAGGCCAATGGATACAGAGCCTTGATCTAGATCCTAAGAAAACCATCGTATTGTCACATCATAATGGTTTTGCAGACGATTGCAGTAAGGTATCACCTTTATGGGCTCAGGTACGAAGCGCACTGGGGGAGGACCCTTTTGCCTGGTACTGGGGGCATGTTCATAATGGTATTGTATATGAGTCTCCCATTAGTATTCCCCCAAAACCAAATAAGGCTGTACTTGAAACCAGCACCTTTGCCCGTTGTTTGGGCCATGCTTCCATACCTTATGGCCCGGCTTCCTCATTAGTTGGTAAACCTATTACATGGAAGGAAAGCAACCTTCAACCAGCACCTTCCAAACAATTGTACAATGGTTTTGCCATGCTTAACTTTACAACAGATAATGGTGAGGTGGTTAGTATTACCGAAAGTTTTTATGATGTGAGTGGAGCACAGCAGCCGGTATATTCGAAAAGGCTGATCTAAAGCCTAAAGAGGGCTAGTAGGGAATATACTTTAATCTGAGCTCTGCAAATTTGCTTAACAGGAAAGTTTTATTTTTTTTAAGTTTGAAGTAAGCATTTGAAAATAAGAAGTTTAAATGTTTTTCATGGGTAGTACTAAAAACATATTTATTTCGTATCGCAGAAAAGACAGCGGCGATGTGACGGGTAGAATATACGACCGCTTATGTGAATCATTTGACGAAGAACAGATATTTAAGGATGTAGATTCAATACCAATAGGCGTCGACTTTAAAAAGTACATTGACGAGCAGGTAGGACAGTGTGCAATCCTACTTGCAATTATAGGGCCCTATTGGACTAGCGTAACGGATGAAGATGGAAATATCAGAATAAAATCCTCTAGCGACTTTGTAAGAACCGAGATTGAATCTGCCTTACGCAGAAATATTCCTGTTGTACCCATATTGGTTAGAAATGCGTCGATGCCCAAGGAGGACCAGCTGCCCGAAACCTTAAAACCACTGCTTTTTAAAAATGGTACAAAGGTGCGAGCCGATCCTGATTTCCATAATGATATGGACAGGTTGATCCATGGGTTGAAAAAACATCTCAGTACAGGAATACGTATTCCTAAAAAACTTCGCTATGTTTTGTTAGGAATTGGAGCTATTGCCGCAATCATAACTGGAGTAATGTTTTTTCAAAACAGAAATTCAAAACAACAGCCAGAGCCCATTCGTAGAAATGTTATAGAAATTCGGGAGGCCTATAAAAGAGCCGCTGAATTGAATACCCTTGAAGCCTATGAAAATTTCCTTGCAGAATACCCGGATATCAAAACTATAGACAATAAGGTTTTTACTTCGGTGGCCGATAGCGTGAGAAAAATTAAGAGTAGGGAAGAGGTAAAAGAGACAGATACGAAGGAGGACGATTTAGATAAACAATATTGGGAAAAAGCGAGTAAAGCCAATACTCTTAGAGCATATGAGGCTTACCTCAAACGGTATCCCCAGGGACAATATGCAAAAAGGGCGAGTTTAGCTATTCGCAGAATTAATAGTTTAAGTTTCGTGGATTCCCGGGATGGCAAAAGATATAGCAAAATAAGCATTGGCAACCAGGTATGGATGGCGCAAAACCTGGCTTATAAACCGCCCGTAGGTAATTATTGGGCCTATAAGGGAGAACAGGCCAATAGTGCAAAATTTGGCTATTTATACGATTGGCGCACCGCCAAACGGGTTTGCCCGGAGGGTTGGAAATTACCTAGCGAACGGGATTTTAAGATTTTGATTGCCAGTACCGGTCAAAATTCAAAGGAATCCATTAAGTCCTTACTTCAGGGCGGCAATAGCGGTTTTAATGCGCTCCTGGCCGGTATGCGATGGAATACCGGATCTTTTGTCAGAATGTCTACAAACACTTTCTTTTGGTCAGAGACACCTATTGGCCCAGAAAATGGCTGGGCACTTCAACTTTACCCAGATCGAGATGTAATAATAAAAGGGACCTTGATAGGAACAGGAGCTTCTGTACGATGTATACAGGAGTAAATTGAAAATTAGGTTGGGAGTGATAACTATAGGGGCATTGGCTTGTAATAGCCTGACTTTTATCATATTCCTTACCCAGATTCTACGATACATTTGAAGTAAAATGATATCGATGAAAACAGCCAGATACCCCTCAAAAACCCTAAGATGCTTTGTGATTCTATTGTGTTTTATAGGGACTGCCAGTTCAATTTGGTCACAGACAGCAGAGGATGATAAAGAAAATACGGTCTATTGGCATATAAAGGCTGTACTACCTGAAGCCAAATTACTGGATATCAAAGCCATAGACGAGCACGGCAAGTATCACGATGTCAAAGCCATCCAAACCTCTTATGACATCAGCCTCTTAAGCGTCAAAGCCCTGGTAAATGGGCAAACACTACCAATCAAAATGATTATAAAAGACGGTGATCCCTATTATCCGGTAAAGGCTATTGATTTTGAAGGCCGTATCATGGACGTAAAGGCAATTGGTGAAAACGGAGAGCTTTTAGATGTAAAAGGAGTAAGTAGAATGGGTAATATTATAGAAGTGCGGGCTATTGATAAAGAGGGAAGACAATTTAATGTAATTTCGGTCTCGCCCCAGGAAGGAGTGAATTTTGTAAAAGGCCTAAAAATGTTCAATGAGGAGGTGGAGGCTGTCATCCACGGTATAAAAATATTTGCCCATGTAAAATCACTCAAGCAGTATTGAGGGTTTGTTATGAGTTTTTAATTTTTGGCAGATATTGTATTGTTTTTTACAAATTCCAGAATATCCTTTTCATATTGTTCAAGCGCTTCTTCGTCTGCTCCCTGGTAGGCGGTAAACGCAATCTTGTCACCTCTTCGTACGGTAACTTTCTCAAGCGGACCTTCAAATAACAAGTGGCCTGCATTCTCGTAAAAAATAAATTTAACGGGCCGCTCCTTTTCCTGAAGAGATCTTACCCATTGTTCTATAGAAATAGGGGAGGACGGATAGGTTCTTTTCCAGACATAATCTGTTTCAGATTTTCCAGCCCAGTTATCCAATTTACCAAAAGGAATAATAGTGGGGATATTGTAATCTGCGAGTGCGTACCCGGTAGCTGCAGGTGCTTCAGAAATAATGCCTCTGATATTATTCGTATTTAGTTTGCTCCCTGCGTATAAAACAACCCTACCGCCATTTGAAGCCCCATACAGAAAGATGTTGTGCTTATCCCACCTATCATTTTTCAATGCGTACTCAAGCGCACCTTTAAATACTGCCCAAATGAGGTTCTGTTTGCCCTTGTTTGTAACGCTACGAGTTACAAAATTCCAATCCAGTCCATTCATCTCGTAGGCATCAAAGGATATGGTGGCAAACCCATTTCGCCTAAACAATTCCACCCTGGTACGATCATCCTCCCGGTAACCAGCCCCCCCGTGAGCATATACAATAATAGGGACCTTTTTTTCATTGGGAGTCCATATCTCAACAGATTTATGCTTGGGGTCAAATGCCGCGAAGGGCCCAACAGTAGTGTGCCAACCTCTGGAGCCTACTTCTTTTAGTTCTGCTTTTGGGACGGACTTGCATCCTACAAGTAAATGAGTTGCCAAAAGCAACAACAGTATTTTTTTCATTCTGTTAATTTGTTGATAGTACTTAAAGGACAGATTTTTTTATTGGGCGTTGCAAAACATAGCTTATAAAGAAACGGTATAGCAGGTCTGGTGTGAGATGAAATCCGCTGATATATTGGAAGGCATATTGCACTTAAGTGTAAAACTCGCCATTTAGCGAGCGGCAGAATTCGTTGTAGTAACTTTTGAGCATCAAATGCAGACAAATGAGTCTTAATTTCTGCCTACAACATTACAAATAATGATTTCTGCTCATAAAGACGATAGCTAAATGCCACATTTTAAGAAGAATGTCTTAAAATTAAATTGGCTAGGCGTTCGGACCGTAATTCGCCAAAATAGTGCGTATCTCCGCCTCAAATTTGTCGAACTCGATTTCCTCCTTTGTAAGTGATAAAGCTTTAGAAGTAATTTCGCCTATACAATTTGGTTCAAACCCAATAGCCTTTCCAATCCTTTCCAGCCATCTATTTTGATCATCTCCTGTAATTCTTGTATCCGAATTTAAAATTTCTCCCAACTTATAAAGACCGTAAATTCGTTCTTCATAGGAATAAGGAGCACTTATCGGATACTTCATATAGTTCTGCATAATAAATTCATACTCTTGCTCATCTAAGCTCAATTTATACATCAAATGTTCCAGAAAAATAATCTCACTCTCTGAAGCATCGCCGTCTCGTAATGTAATTTTTACCATTGATGCGAATGAGTCGTGATATTTACTTTTCGAATAATAATTCATCTGGATAGTATCAGAGTTCCTCAAAGTTTACATAACAAGATAGTGAATTTTCATGAAGCGAATATCCTTCTTTTTGATCCGGATAGACGCTTGAATGGCTCATACTGAAACATAAATTGTAACTGAGCTATATACGACAGGAGGCATGTAATTTTAAACTAAAATAGTATCTTTAAAGGTATACGCTTCAAGCTGTTATGAAATCTGATTACCGTATTAGAATTTTGGGTCTCTTGCTTTTGCTTGTTTTTTTTGCTGTTTCATCAAATAGCCATGCTCAAAACTGTTCTAAGGTGAACAAATGGCTAGACAAGGCTGAGTCTTACGGCGCAGGTATCGATCTAAATAGCCTCGATGCCTTTACGATTATGAAACTGACATCGCCTGCTTTTCACAATGATCATTTTAAACCGGTTTTTGACAAGAATTACGCCGATTTATCGAGCGCTGAGAAGGAGAAAATAAAGCTTGATTTACTTCAGTGCGGAAAGGGTAAAGCTTTTGTGACCAATGGGTTGATAACTGCCTTTGATAGCGGAAATATGACCTCTTCCTGGCAACGGCAGGTAAAGGCCATTAACAACAGTTCAGCGGCCGAGAATGATCGCATTGCCCGATACGAAAGCAGAATCAGAGCCAGCAACAAAGCGAGGCAACAACAAGCTGCGCAACAGCAGTCTGCATACAATCAACGCAGGGCGGCATCAAGAAGTAGGAGTAGGAGAGGAGTCACTCCTACACCACAAAACCCAAATGCTTACAACACCAGTCCAAAGGAAAGAGTAAATACGGAAACAGATTACAGGAAGGAAGCAAAAGAAATGCGGACCATCTTGACCGCTATTAAGGACAATGTAGCATCTAGCCAGAAGTTTATGGGGTATAATAGCAGTACTCTGATGCAAAAGGTCTATGATGGAAATTTTGAAGGATTTCCGCTTGGGTTGAATGATCTACAAGAACAAAATTTGATGGGTGGCTTTAGCAAGGTAAATGAAATAAAAAAGTACGAGCGCTATTTATTGATCTATTTAGAACATTTTTCAAAGCATTGTGCTTCAAAAAGCCAATCAAATTACAAACGCGTTACCATACAATACGAAGTTATAGAAACGAAGCACAATGTAGATTCCTCCGAAGGCCTAACCAAACCTGAAATCTACTATATGAAACCATACTTTGAGGAGGATTTTAGACGAATGCATAAAGTATTGATGAATTCATCGGGTATAGATGCCATCTGGATGATAGCCTCTGGCAGCGAAACCGGACTCGACTTTGAACCCGATCTAAAACACTTTTTGGGAAATACGAATGTGAATCTCCGCTGATCAGACAATTAGAGACCAACCTTTATTTGGCTTCAAAAGGCAAATCTTCTTTGCAGAAGTTATTGCCATACCTGGAGTAAGTCTGATCTGGCTAATAAATTTCAATCTCATGAAGCAATTGCGGCTGCCCATCTTTAATTCAAAAATAAAGGTTTACAATCTTAGAGTGGTGCCCCCAGAGCCCGTTTTTGATGCGATAATGGAGCTCAAGAAACATTTTGAATCTAAGTATGGTAAGCAACCGCTTTCCAAATCAAAACCACATATTTCCATAGCTAGCTTCAAAATGAATTCCAAATATCAAGACTTGCTCATAGAGGTATTAGGCCAATTGTCGCAAAGGCAACCATTCAAATTAAATATAAGCGGATTTGGCGTTTTTGAGGGTTCGAGAACGCTGTACCTGGAAGTCTCAAAAATTGATGCTATTAAATCAATACATGAAGAAGTCAGACAATTGCACAGTGCACGTCTTAGAGGAAAGTTGAAGGCATTCACGGTTTCAAATGACCCCCATATCACCATATCTAAGACTAAAGGAAAGAAAATGCTCTATGAAAGCCTACAACATTTTCAGAAAGAGGGCTATTCTAAACAAATTGAGGTAGACCACCTTACCCTGGTTTCAAGAACAAAATATAGGCCATGGGATTGGGAGCATAATATTGAGCTTTCTTAAAATGAAATATTATTACTTGTCTATATACTGTAGTGGACCGGTACCAGTAGTTTTTATTATTTTCTTCATAATTATCTATAAAAAATAGACTTTGGCATGAGATTTAAAAACTTCGCACTTTTCTTTATAGGCTGTATAGGGGCTTCAGGATTTAGCCAGGCAGACCCCTTTGCAGAAATTACGTCTTATCAGCGAGAAGCTTACAATCGTGAGCTTACTTTATGCGATAGGTTGGCCGCTCATCCCAGTGACCCGGAGCGAGTGGGAGAGGGGGTGACACAGGAAGAAATGGACAAACCCGCTGCTATTGCGGCCTGTTTAAAAGCTGTGCAAGAAGACCCCGGTAACCCACGCTTAAATTACCAGTTGGCCAGAGCCTATGGCTATTCCGGGCGCCACGCCGAGGGAGATGCCTATCGAACAAATGCATTAAACAAAGGCTACCCACAATCCTTGTTTGTATACGGCTATATTCGCGTTGAGGGCTGGGACGGAAGGGGTTCAGATCCGTGCTACGGTGGCGAATTGGTTAGGCGCTCGGCGGAGGCTGGCAGGTTTGCAGGACTAGTGGGATTTCCTCATTACGTTATGACCAATACTTTTAAGGACTGTGGCAGTTATCCTAAAATAGATAAGGAGGAAATCCGGGATTTTTTAGACGAGGCGGAAGAAAAAGCAGCGGATTACTATCAACGCATTTTGGTTAAAACCCTCAAAACTCATTTCGAAAGTAAAAAGGCATGTGCTAAATATTTTGCATACGACGATAAAATATATGAGGGTGCAATATTAGATGCTGATCATCCTAAATTTGGACTAATAGAACTCCAAAATTTACTTTTCCTAAAATATCAATCAGGCTTAAAAGATAGCATTGGTTTAAAACTGCTAAGGAATAGTAAGTTGCCAGGAAAAACACAGAATTTGCTAGACCTTGTTTACGCAAAGCTATTGTGGATGGAAGGCAATGATAAAGATGCCGAAATTGCATTGCGAAAAATTTTAGATTCGAAGGAAATTAGCACTAACTCAAAACTCCATACTGAAGTACTTTATAACCTGGGAGAAATACATTATATCAGGCATTTTGTAAAGGGAGAGGAGGCCTTAAGTGCTTCAAAGGAGCACCATTACAAGGCAAAAAACTACCGCGAGGCGATTGGAGATACTATAGGTCTGGTGCACTCGTTGAGCAGGTTAGGAGTGTTGCACGAACGCTTAAATCAGATGGATAGCGCCTTGTTTTATTTTAATAGGGCGGTGGAGTTCTCCGAGAAGGTGAACTACAAGGCAGGTTTAGGCAGGCCTTATACGCATCTGGGGATCCATTATATTTCTAAAAAAGATACGCTTAATGGTCTTGAATTATTGAAGAAGGCATTAGAATACAATAAGGTAGTCTACAATTTTGAGGAGTTGCCTTTTAATTTGGTGAACCTTGTAAGATTCGATCCAAAGTACCAAAATGATTACGAATTGGCGAAATCACAACTAGAAGACGCATTATGTATTTCCCAAAAAATTCATTTCAAGCTGCCAGAAATTAATACGCTCTTCAATCTAGGATTGCTTGCCAATAAACAGGGGAAACAAAAAGAAGCAAAAAAACATTTTGAGCAGGTATTTAAAGAAGCGAGTATCTATGAATATAAACTGTTTGCAGCTGCCGCTAAAAAGCAGCTAGCTGAAGTTGAGAAAAAGTAAAATGGCTCGCGAAAAGGTCTATAAGTTAACTTCAAGCCATTCCCTGCTATAGAACTTACAGCCATAATTATTGAGAATTCAATATTGTGACAAGAACTAGACAATTTAAGTTTATTCCTAGCTCTTGCTTTTGGTAATTTTTACATTGTCAATGACATATCCCCTTGTTGCATCTGCATCGTGGATCTGTGTACGCATCACCAGCATATAGGTTGTGTTTAACCATTAAGCTTGCTGCGAAACTGAAATTCAATAACGCAGCAGGTCTTCAGAACAAAATTTAAATTAACCGGAAAAGACTTATAAATGAGCAACTTATGTGTGTATGGTGCATTTCCCTGTAAGCCTTGCTTTATTTCTAACATTGCTAAACGTGGACTCTCTATCCATAAAATCTGCGATGGCGAATCCTGTAAGGAGTTTGAGAGCAGAGTAGAACTAAAAGCCATTATTTCAGCTGTTTATTCCGTTAATCAATATTAGAGTTCTGCCAAAAAATCAAGGATTTCCTTGCATATAATATCCGCATTTTCCTTTTCTGAAAAAATGGTAATATGACCTCCATCAAGAAAGACCACCTTACCGTTTTTTGAGGAGGCCGCCATTTCATGCTGCATTTTTGCTCGTTCGGCTCTAATTTTTTCAGGATCAAAGCCCCTCTCCCTAAGCACCTTTTCATTTAAATGCGTGCCAGAGAACACTCTGATGGGCAAAGTATCATTTTCCATAGCGTTTTTAGACAATGTTAGCAGCCTGTCGTAATTCTTTTCTTCTTTCAGATATCCCCGGAGGTACTTTCCGTTTAAAGTGTAATCGTCATATGAGGCCATTACCTTTTCAGGTAGGCCAGGAGCCCATAGTATATGTCTTTCCGTCTGCTGAAAATATAGATTTAAAACACCTAAATCCCCTAAAACTGCAGCTATCCGGTAAACAGTATTTAAAAACCCAGGAGTTGGAGGAAGCTCTAATCTTTCGGCTTCATCAGGGTGCCCGGAATCTAAAAAGACCAGGGCGGCTACCTCCTGAGGGAAGAGCTCTTTAAATACCCGAATGTAATGTCCGCCATAAGAGTGCCCAGCTAGGATATATGGTGGAGATTCTCCAGCCTTTTCTAATAAGGTGTGCAACTCACGAGCAGTCGTCTCCGGGTTGCGTGGAGTTTCGCTCAGTTCGCTATACCCGATTCCTGCACGGTCATAGCGCACCACACGAATGCTGTCCTTCAAACCTTCTCCCAGCCAATGATAGAACTCACTTGGAGCTCCGGCCCCGGCTTCTATGACTAGAGTGGGTTTGCTGTTTTTTTCTCCCACAGCGTGAATGTGCAGTACTAAATCGCCAATATCTACAAGTTTCCCAGGAGGCTCTGGTTTAGGAGCAATTAGTCTGGAGGTCAGACCCGCGAGAATGATTAGCGTTACTAATGATGCCAGAGTTAAGCCCATCCATTTTAAAATCTTCTTAAATATTTTCATGACTTTGTTTTTAACGAATTTGATGTCAAACCTAAAGGCAAACTGCAGCTTCCGAGAATAATTTTGATAAACAGGATGAAAAGCAATACAGACTTCATTAGATATCCCTTAAATAGGGTTGGTCCAAATAATTGTAGTGTTTGAGTAGAAAAGCCCGGTGTTTGTCCAAAAGATTGTAGATCAAAGGCATGAACTGTAATTTAGAGGTATGAAAAACCTGCTGCTAAAAAACTACAAAGCACTGTTCTTAGGAGGTATTGTTACGGCTGTATTGGTTATTACCAGGTTGTTGAGTCAGACAAATTTCTTTGTGCTATACCCCTTGAATTTTTCTGAGCCGGTGGCTTATATCATCAATATCCTGGCCATTGTTTTCTGCTGGTGGCTCGTTTCTTTTCTCATAAGCAGGTATTCTGTTTATAAAGTTGGAGGACTTGTGAGTATACTCATTGCTGTTATAATTCTAGAACGAACCGTTAAAATCTCCGAAAACCCCATTACCACGCCCTTAATTATTTTATTTTGGTTGGGAGCTGCTTACCTGATCATTCCTGTTTTTTTTAAGAAGTATCAGACTATTATCCTAGTCATCTATGGTTTAGTGGTGTCTTACCACTTCTTTGTGTTTCTCACGACCCCCAATTACGGAGCGGATCAGCGGTTGTATTTCGCAAAGTTCATGTTGATTCCACTTCCAGTTTTCGCTGCCCTCTGGATCTATGAACAATGGCGTTGGTTTAGAACACTGAAAATGAATAAGACCAGAGCCGAACTGGCCCTGCTTAAAAGCCAGGTGAATCCACACTTCTTTTTTAATACCCTAAACAATTTATATGGCTTGGTGGTGGAGAAATCTCCCCAGGCCCCAAAGGTGGTATTACAACTTTCCGATATGATGCGCTATACCATCTATGAGGGAAAGAAAGAGTGGGTAGACTTAAGCGACGAAGTCAAGTATTTAGAAACCTATATCCACCTACATAAAATTCGCTACCAGAAAAAAGTGGATGTCCAATTTGAGCATGAAATCAATCAAGAGATGCAGGTAGCCCCTTTACTTTTTATTATTTTGTTGGAAAATGCTTTTAAGCATGGCGTAGAGTCGCTAACCGAAAACGCCTATATTCATTTAAGTTTAAAAGGAGGGGAGAAGCAAATTCTTTTCAAAATTGAGAACAATTATGAATCAAATAATACTGGTGAGAAGACGGGTATTGGATTGGATAATCTAAAAAAACGCCTGGAACTAATATATCCGGACCTGCATGAACTAAAGATTTTACGGAAAGAACTCATTTATACTGCAGAATTGAAGCTATTGTTGCCTAAAGAGAAACGCAAATGATCACCTATTGCATCATTGATGACGAGCCTATTGCCCACCGTATTATTGAGGGATATTGCGCTGAATTATCGTATCTGCAAAAAGTAGGTAACGCCTACAATGCGCTTGAAGCTTCCAAAATTGTGGCTCAGGAGCGGCTTGATTTGATTTTTTTAGACTTAAATATGCCTAAGATGACGGGTTTTGAATGGCTAAAGACTTTATCTAAACCTCCAAAAATTATCGTAACCACGGCCCATAAAGAATATGCTTTGGAGGGGTACGAATTAAATGTGTCAGACTATCTACTTAAGCCGTTCTCTTTTCAGCGCTTTTTAAAGGCGATGAATAAGGTAATGGATCAACCCTCGGTAATTAATCCTTCACCTGGCAATAAGAAGACTAGTTTTTTCCTTAAAGGGGATAAAAAAATGCATCAGATACATACAGATGACATACTATTTATCGAGGCCTATGGCAACTACATAAAAGTATTTTTAGAAGGCGGGATGGTAGTAGCTCATGAGAAAATTTCGGCTTTGGAAACCTTGTTAAGCCCTTCAGGTTTTTTAAGAACTCATAAATCTTTTATTGTTGCCGCCAGCAAGATTACGTCTATAGAAGGCAATAGAATAAGCGTTAGAGAACACTATATACCCATTGGCCAAACTTACAGGCAACATTTAAAACAGCTTTTTAAAGGCAAATAAAATAGTAATCAGGAAGTGGGTCCAAGCACCATTGGGTCATTATAAGTTGGATTTAACTTTCAAAACAATCCTCAAACGACTTTGAAAACTGTTCAATGCTCAAGAAAATTGGTCATGGCATAGATCTCATCAATTACGGGAGCGGTAACTTCATTAGTTCCTGCCCCAATAAGTACAGAAGTTACAACGGCCTCCCCGATGATATATCTCCCTATTAACTTTCCATCCTGGTCCTTATGTATGCCTTCTATCGGATAAGTACCTAAGAAATTTGCCAGTTGTTTATTTGAATAGGAAGTTTTTAAGCCCCAAATGGCGTGGAGAACCAGGGGGGTGCCATCCTGATCATCGCCCACATATAACATATTATGCCCTTTCTTTCTTAAGATCGTAAAAAAGGGAATTCCCTTTTCCTTAATAAGTCTAATTTTTTCATCGGCCTTATCCGGGAAGTCGTATTTATGACCCAACTTAATTTGATCTCCGGAATCTCTGGGCAACCAAATTCTAAAAGTCCCCAATAAGTCGCGAATCATGGATGAACAATCTCTGTTCTCCAAATTTCCACCCCATCCATAGGGTCTCCCAACCAAATTGGCAACCAATTGTTTTAAATTAGCTTCGTTAAACTCGTGATTGGGCAGAGCGATGCTGCTTTTAGCTACTACCGCCTTTAGAATTTGTGCATTCTGGTTTTCATCGGCATTGGCGTAGGACACCAAAACCTTAGCGGGTTTGTTAGCAATTTCCTCATATGGCAGTAACATGCCCATTTTGGCGTTGATAGCATAATTGGAAAGCTGGTTGCTTAAGTTGACACCGTCTGACAGTGGGAGGCAGAAGCTGCCTTTAGACCATTGCGCAATAAAACCCTCATCTACCACGGCAATGTCATGCATGGCTACCCAACCCTTATAATACGAACTAACAACATAGCACCATTGCTTATCTTTTGAAATGTGGAGCAGTAAAAGAGGGGTGTTGGCCCATAAATTGGTTTCCTGAAAATAATCGAAAGGATATCCCTCTCCAGCCTTTGAATATTTGTCAAAACCCGGTCTGTTTGTGGGGATCCTACGTAAGTTGGTATGCGAGATCACGATTCCTTTTTTAAGAAAGTTTGGAAAGTTTTCAGTGTTGATGTTATTTACAACTTCGTCTCGCAGCCATTTTTTGTGGGGCTTTTTATTTTCGCCATACCATGCGTCATCATTGCGGTATTTTTCTAAATAGGCGAGCTCTTTTCCGGGAAAAGCATCTAAAGACGCAAGCAATGCCTCAGTTGGGGATTTCCATGGGATAAAGAAGTTTTCAATAAATTTGTTTTGTAAGGAATCTGGGATTGGGAGGGTACTTTCTGGATAGTCTAAACTTTCGTAGGTATACGTATCGAGCTCAATGCTTAGCTCTTCCTTATCTACCGTTTTACAGCCCAGGATTCCCACACAAAAACACAAGGCTAAAATTAAAAAGTTGCGCATGCTCATCTATATGTTAGGTACAATGCTATTTTTACGCTTCGCATTGTTTTCGGTACGAAAATAGGGTATTTTAACCCTAATCTAAAGCTAACAATCCTTACCTTTAGAATATTAAAAATTAAGACAAAATGAAACGACTTTCCGCATACCTCTTTGTTATTACCCTTGTGATTAGCGCTTCCTGTAAGCAGAAAACTGAAACGAAAGCCGAAACAGACAGTAGTACAGAAGCTCTGGCGGTCAAAGTAAAGGGCACTCCGGTTACTTATGCTACAGATTCCACCCAACTGCAGGGTTATATTGCTTATGATGAGAATAATAGTGCTAAACGCCCTGGTATACTTATCGTTCACGAATGGTGGGGGCATAATAAGTATGTAAGACAACGTGCCGATATGCTGGCGGAACTTGGTTATACCGCCATAGCAGTTGACATGTATGGAGATGGAAAACTGGCCGAGCATCCTGATGATGCAGGGAAATTTGCGATGAGCGTGATCAACAATTTGCCAGAAGCCACTGCGCGTTTTAATGCCGCTATGGAGCTGTTAAAACAGCACGAATCTGTAGACCCAGAAAAAATAGCTGCCATAGGGTATTGCTTTGGCGGGAGTGTGGTTTTAACCATGGCTAATAGCGGTGCAGACCTAGATGCGGTTGCCGCCTTTCACAGCGGGGTTGCCTTGCCAGTGGCGCCCAACGAAGACCTAAAAGCCCGTGTCTTGGTATGCAATGGGGCAGATGACCCCTTTATCAATCCGGAAGCTGTTACTGCCTTTAAAACGGCAATGGATTCTATAGGAGCCAAATATGAGTATTTCTCATACCCGGGGGTAAAACATAGTTTTACTTCCAAAGAAGCTGATGCCAACGGAGAAAAGTTTCAATTACCACTGGCATATGATGCCGAGGCCGACCAAAAGTCCTGGGCAAGTTTGCAACAACTGTTTGAGGAAGTTTTTTAACAACGAGATACAATGAATGCAAAACTCCTTTAAATAGCTAATTTCTAGTGCAACAATAAGCCTATTTATTACTGATAGGCTTTTTTATTTGCCACATTTATTTACAGAAATAAAAAAAATAAAGTAGTTTCACAATAACAATAAAACAGAGATTTAAAAAAGCATTAGATACCTTTGCCTAATAAAACACGTTAATGGGAAAATCACAGCAGACCTATAATAAATCAGAAAGAACAAAAAAGCGTTTGAAAAAACGTGAAGAGAAGCAAAAGAAAAAGGAGGCTCGCAAGGCGGCGGCTAAGGAAAGCGGGGGAGGCATCCAATTTGCCTATGTAGACCACAATGGCCATTTGACGGACACCCCTCCAGATCCTTCAAAAAAAATTAAGACAGAAGTGGAGGACATAGCCATAAGTGTTCCAAAAACACCAGATAGTGAACGGGAAGCCTTTGACCCCGTTAGAAATGGTACCGTTTCATTTTTTGATAGCTCCAAAGGTTTCGGATTTATAGTTGACGCAGAAAACCAGGAGAAATACTTTACACATGTGAGCGGTTTAATAGACGAGATCGCTGAAAACGACAAGGTTTCCTTTGAGCTGGAAAAAGGAAACAGAGGCATGAATGCCGTAAAAGTAACTTTGATCAAATAGGCACAGGGTCAATTAGAAATCTGATGCGCAATTATTCTTAGCATCATACCAAATCCACCAAACAGGAAGGTGGAATCAGAGGAGAGTTTAAACGCTTCAGGCAACGGTAGCATGTATCTTTACGTCTTTAATAAAATAACTGCCAATTGATTGTACTGAAATGTTTGAAAACCCGAAAATAAATATCCGGATTAAACTTGCAGCTTTATGGACCTCATTAATGTTCTTTTACATTTATGGAGACTACTTTGAACTATATATACCTAATAAAGTAGACAGTCTTTTAAAAGGAACGGAAATATTAGATACGCCTACAAAATTGTTTATTGCATCGGTTTTAATAGCGATACCTGCAGGGATGATTTCTGTAAATGTTTTTCTAAAACCAAAAATTTGTCGGTTATTAAATATAATCTTTGGTATTTTATTAACCATTGTTGTTGTAATAGTTGGAAGTTATTCGCTTACGAAATGGTATAGTTTCTATGCATTTTATGCTGGAATAGAGGCCATAATTACGATTATAATTGTTAAGCTCGCCTGGAACTGGCCGAAAGATCATTATCAACATTAGGTGATTCATTATTACCACCTTCAACATTTTCAAAAGTAACATCTTTTACTTTTTTTGTATCTTTTTTTTGATTTCTTTTTGACTTACATGTACTACAACCCATAACAATATATTTTTTAATTTAAAACTAATTTAAAACACAATAAAACTAAATACTATGTTGTTTTAATTCTGATCTTAATATCTTGATTTGGGTATTTAACCTCAAACATCGCATTAGGTTCACCAAATAAGGTATATAAACCTAATAAATCTATTTGTTTTGTATCTTCATCCAAATATGGTTGAGCAATTTCATTAACTGAATACTTCTCACCACCTACTTTATTGTAAACCCTTAAATCAATAACATTAAGAACTTGTCCAACATTATTAATATCTTCAATTAATTGAGATAGATAGATGTTATCTCCCATATCCCACTTATTGATATCCATATATTCTCTAATCACATTAGAAACACCACCAACAACTTCAGATTTAGATGCACCTTTCTCAACAAATAAATCCACCTCAAATCCTAAGTTAATAACCTTACCATCACCTATATCTATATAGTCGTTTAACATTCTATAGTCAGAAAGGTATTCTGAAATGTTTTCTTTTAATGTTGTTGTTAATCTATTACTTAATTTAGTGTTTTCATCCAATGCCAATACAGAAACCATAATTTTATTTCTTTCTTCCCATACACCACATCTGAATGGTACACCGAATTTACCCGGCATTAAATCAATTCTACTTTTATAGTCTTTAATGGTAACCGCTCTGTTTTGTGAAGCGAAATTAAACTTAATTAAGTTTCTTAATTCTTCTACTGAAGGAGCTCCTTTACCACCAATTGCAGGAATTGGGTTATTTACTCTAACACTATCCCTAACAGCTTTATTAATAGATTGTTGATCTCCGTTAACAATAACATTGGTTGTACCTAACCCATTGATTGAGTTAACTCCTATGTTACTATCGTTACCACCACCAACTCTATACTTAATGAATAGTGTTGTACCAGCTCTAGGTATCTCACCCAAAGATAAATTGTTAATAAAATTACCAATTCTATCAACTTGTCCTTGACAACCAACAAAATCATTCAATGATGAAGTATCTTGATCTCCACCACCTAATATAATCTTACAGAATCCATTGTCTGTAAACTCTTTAATAAATCTTTTTGGTACATTTTCCCATTTACCTGGTCTTACACCACTATTATCTGTTAAAGTATTATCATCTTCAACAAACATCTGTGCCTGTGCCAATGCTTCAACCTCAAAGAAGTTATTTTCAAATACTGCAAACTCCTCATTTGATGGTACTGTTGTAATATTTGTACCTTCAACTTGTAATATATTCTCTATTGATAAAACATTTGTTTCTGGTAATATAATCTCTAAAAATGGTTTATAATCTTCTCTACTAATCACTCTTTTGAATGTTTTAGTAAAACCATTTAAACATATTTCTCTTTTTGTTAATGTATAATTCTCAATTAACCCATCACCATTAATATTTGGTATGATTAATCTATTAGGGATACCACCTGTAGTAAAAGGAGATGAGAAGTCACAATCTTCAACCAACTCAAATACCTTACCAGCACCAGTCGCTTGTGAACCTTTACTGATAATTGGTGCATATGATAAATTAAAACTATCACCATCCACAGGAACTGTTACCGACCAATCTACAATTGTAATACTAGGTCTGTTTCCCGGTATATTTAACCCAAACGTTCTAGCAAGTTCTAATAGGGATGACCTTTCTTGCATATAACTGATTTGAGTTTCATTAAATGCCCTATCAGTATGGTATGATAACATATCACCTACAGCAGCATTTAATTCTAATAACATCATACCGACTGATGCATCATTAAAATCAGAATAGACATCTGGATAATATTGTTTTACGAAACCAACTAACTCCGATCTTACCTCGGCGAAATTACGACTATTATAATCTATTTTTCTACTCATATTAGAATGTTATTTCTACTGTATCTTGACTATTAAATACACCTTCTGTTATTGTAAATGATAATATCACTTTGATAGATTCTTCTATCTCTAAGTTTTCAAATTTTATTTCATTTATTTGTAGATTTGGTAAATATGCTTTTATATTTTGATTTAAATTATCTTTGATTTCATCATGTGTTATTTTATCATTTGGTTCAAAAATATATTTCTTTAAATCACTACCAAAATCTGGTAAGTATAATCTTTCTCCTTTATTTGTTAATAAAAGATGTAATAAATCAGATCTAACCGCATCTCTAGATGTTTCAGTCATATCTAAATAATACCCTTTGTTACTATCCTTAAAGGGAAAATTAATGTTTATTTCTGCCATTTAAGTTTATATATTCCCATTTATAACCACCCGTTTTTTTCTTTCCAGTACAAACCTGAGAGATATTACTAAAGATGTCTTCACCAGCCATAGTTAGAGATTCCCACTCTTTTATTAAATTAATTTTTTATTTGTTTAAGTTTAAAAAACGATTATATTTTAGATTTTTTTTAGCTTTAAGAGCTCCACTCTAAAAAAGTGCAGACACTGATAACCTTTACTGAATTCTTCAGATATGGTTTGCATAATACACTTTAAAACCCCAATTTCTAAACAAACTAATATAATTTGTATTGGTACCACATTAATAACAGATTTTATTAGTTTTTAGATGAAAGTCAATTCTTATGGTGGATCTTATCATATGATATGCTTACTTAACCTATAGAGGTTTAAGTTTCTTTGTGGTTAGATATATCTGATGTTATCAACATCATCAATACTAACTACTATATTTATAGTCTTACATTGTTTATAAATATATTTTAGAGTGCAGACAGTGTCTACTATACAGATGATTATCATAATATTCAAATCTACTAACACTTAGTTCAGTATCATTAGTAGGGATAAAAACATTATTACACTCACTATGTGTGGTTGGTGTTATGTCTATGTATTTTTCACCTTTTTTGACAACAGAATGTGTGACTCCGACAAAATTACTTTTACCCACTTCTTTTAATATATAATAACCTATAACTCTTTCACCACCATATTTAGAGATATATTTAATTACATTATTATGGCATAATGGTTTTGGTGTAATCTCTATCAATAGGTTTTTGAAGGTTGTGCAAAGACAAAAACTCCCGTAAATCTTTATCATCTACGGGAGGTATTATTGTATTTGTTATATTTTGGTTAAAAATCAAAGTCATCAAATGCGCTATCATTTAAGTCTGATTTAACAGAACCAATGTTGTATGAATCAATTTGCGTTTGCTGTGGAGCATTTTGTGTTCCTTTTGAAGATGTCCAAGCATTAATCCAATTGATTGGGTTCTTAAAAATATTGGTTCTAAACCTAATACTTTCATTCTTTGGTTAGTTAAATACTTCATATATCTTTTTAATATCTCAGCATTTAAACCTAACATCGAACCATCTTTAAATAGGTAGTCTGCCCATTCCATTTCTTCTTCAGCAGCATTTCTAAACATTTCAATGACAATTGGTTCACATTCTCTAACAACATCTTGAAATCCTTCATCTTCTCTATTTCTTAAATCATTTAACAATTTTTGAGTAAACCCTAAATGTAAGTTTTCATCTTTGTTAATTAATGAAATAATCTTAGAGTTTCCTTCCATTTTACCATTTTGTGCAAATGCGTAAGAACAAGCAAATGATACATAGAATCTAATACCTTCTAAAATGTTAATAGACACTAATGTTAGATATAATTTCTTTCTTCTATCTTCAATACTTTCACCCAAAGAATTAATCATATCATCATAATACTTTGTTACAGAGACTGTTCTCTTAACAATTTGTTCATCATTTAAAATGTTATCAAACACTTCACTAGGGTTGGCATAAACATTCTTAATAATAAATGTATATGAATATGAATGAATAGTTTCAAACATAGCCCAAGCTGAACAAAACGCTTCAATCTCTGGATTAGATAAGTCCTCTGTTAAATGAGGAATACCCCTACTCTGCACACTATCTAATAAGATTTGGTATTTTAAATTAGATGTGAAGATAAATTTTTCATTATCTGTCATCTCTTTATAATCCAATCTATCTTTAGATAAATCTACTTCTTCAGGTAACCAGTAAGAATTAAGTTGTTTTTTGAAAAACTCAAAATACACTGGATATCTAAACTTATCATACCTTTCTAGATTTAGACTTTCACCAAAGAATACAGGTTCTTTAGTGAAGTCCACATCAGGGTTTAAGTTTACTAAACTTCTTTTTTCTAATTTTTCTATTGTTTCGTTCATTTTATTTATTTTTTATTTAATAGTAATCACTATTTTTCTTAAAATCAAATTGCACAAGCCCCAGATTCACAATCATCACCCTAAATCAACCATTGCTGGTTGTTGATTAGTGTTACTAACCATATCTTCTAACTTATCTGATTTGTAATCTTTTGAGTTAGCGTAGTAGATTTGTTTTCCACCAAACTTATAGAAGTTTAGGATATCTTTAGCCACTACAGATATCGGTAAGTTATTACCTTCGTATTTTCTAGGGTCGTAATAATGATTCACTGAAATACCTTGATCGAAATACTTTTGTATAACTGATACGATATTATTCATAGAGTCATTATCGAATGTCCAAGCAAATTGATATTTGTTTTTATATTTTGACACTTCTGGTACAACCACTGGTAATGGTGCTCCACTCTTAGATTTCTTTGTTGTGATTAAAGTTCTAGGTGCTTCAATACCATTTGTTGATGATGAAACAACTGATGAACTTTCACAAGGCATCTGAGCTGTAAGTGTAGAGTTTCTCATTCCGAACTCTAAAACATCTCTTCTCAATTTATCCCAATCTTTAGATAATTCTCTATCTACAATCTTATCTACATTTTTATTGTAGTGATCGATTGGTAATAATCCTTTCGCATATTTTGTTCTATCGAACCATTCACAAGGTCCTTCTTCTTTTGCCAATTCAACAGAAGCTTTGATTAAGTAGTATTGAATATTCTCAAATAACTCATCAATTTTCACTAATGAAGATGGATCATCATATGATAAACCATTCTTAACCATCCAATAAGCGAAGTTAGTTACACCAACACCGATACTTCTTCTCTTTAACATCTTTCTAGCGGCTGCCATAGGATATTCTTGATAACTAATAACACTATCTAATCCTCTCACAATATATTCACATACAACCTCTAATTCATCTAAGTTTTTAATTGTCCCTAAGTTTATTGCTGCCAATACACAAAGAGCAATTTCAGCATCTGTATCATCACCATCATCAATATGTGTTAATGGTGTTGTTGGTAAGTTAATCTCAGTACATAAGTTTGACATATTGATTTTATCAGTAAATGCTGAGTGATCGTTGGCGTTATCTATATTCATAATATAGATTCTTCCTGTCTCAACTCTTTCTTGTATCAATAAATCCATCAACTCTCTAGCATTTATTTCTCTTCTAGGAATTGTTGTGTCAGCCTCAAACTGCTCATATAACGCATCAAACTCATCATTATGTCCAAACGCCTCATATAAACCAGGTACATCTGATGGTGAGAATAATGAAATCACTTTGTTTTCAACAAATCTCTTATAGAATAATCTACTGAATTGAATTGCGTGATCCATTCTTCTAACTCTGTTTAAGTCGTTTCCTCTGTTGTTTTTCAATACAATAATATCCTCAATCTCTAAGTGCCAGAATGGATAGTAAGCCGTAGCTGCACCACCTCTAATACCACCTTGTGAACAAGATTTAACCGTACCTTCAAACATCTTTAAGAATGGAATGATACCAGTATGAACTGCTTCTCCACCTCTAATCTTAGAACCAATACCTCTTAAACGGAAGTTTAATCCAATACCTGCTCTTTTAGAGATATACTTACCTACTGCAGTGTTAGAGTTAAAGATAGAATCCAAATCATCATCAACATCAATTAACACACAAGAAGAGTATTGTCTCGTTGGTGTTCTTACTCCCGCAACAATTGGTGTAGGGAGAGAGATTTTATGTGTTGAGATTAAATCGTAGAAAGTTTTAATCTTTCTTAATCTATCTTTAGTGTCTCCACCTTTAGCAAATAAAGTCATAGCAATCAACATATACATAAATTGTGGTGTTTCATAGACAACATCAGTTTTTCTATCTTTGATTAGATACTTATCAACCAATTGTTGTAATCCACCATATGTTAATTCCTCATCTCTATCGTGTTTAATATACCCTTCAATCTTATCGAAATCATATTCCGTATAATGATTAAGAATATCGGCATCATATACACCTCTTTCTACATTAAGTTTAATAAAATCTTTTAGTCTAGGAAAACTTCTGTATGTATTGAAGATTTCTTTTCTTAAAAGATAATTCAGTAATTTACTAGCCACAAACTGATAATTAGGTGTATCCTCAGTTATCATATCTGACGCTGACTGAATCAATACTTTATGTATTTGAGTTGTAGTGATACCATCAAATAATTGTAGGTGAGCATTCATAGCCACATCTGAAGCACTAACTCCGTTAATACCTTCAACAGCCCATTCTAAAACTCTGTTAATCTTTTCATAATTAACAACCTCTTTCTCACCATTTCTTTTAACTACATTAATTTTTGACATCATAATATTTTTTAAAATTTAAGGGTAAACACTTTATTGTTTTTTCTTTTTGATTCTTTCTTCTCTCTTCTCCATAGCCTTAACAACCATATCTGATCGTCTTTTGTCTTCACCTTTCTCAAATTGTAAGAATGAAACATCACTAGTCTCCTCAGTGTCAATTTTCAGAGATCCATTATCAAAAACAATATCTTCAAATATAATCCCATCTTTACCAAATCTAGATTTAAGTATCGCTAATGTTGCTCTACCTTCCTCTTTTTGTTCTAATGTCTTAGCAACAGACATAATAAAGTGACCTATTTGTCCTTTCTTAATAGAACCACCAATCATATCTGCTTCTACGACATTTGCACCAATGGAACTTCTATTACCTTGTACTGCTGTCCATCCAACAATATTTAACTCCGCAATCATCGTTTCAAATTGTCTCATAATCGGACCTTCACCAGAATATTCATCCTTAAATTGTTTTGTGCTTTCAACACAATCAATATAATCTAAGAATATAATATCAGGTTTCATACCCGTTGAGATTAGTTTTCTTAAATATTGTTTAATGTTAGGAATTGTTGTACCATCACTAGGCATCTTTTTAAGGATTAAATTACCTTTTCTATCCTTAAATCCTTCGATTGTCCTTTTAACATCATCTTTTCTATCAGTTAATTCGTTTAATGGTATCTCAGTCCAACATGTAAAATGTTTTCTTTGGATAACTTTTGGGTTATCCTCAAAAAATATTTGTACTACATTATAACCTAAATTATAAGCGGTATTCGCCATTCTTGTTATCAATGTGGTTTTTCCCACACCGAACGGGGCAAGAATAACCCCTAATTCTCCTTTTGATAATCCACCATCCATTAGATTATCTAAACCTACTAATCCTGTTGGGATTGGTTTTCTGAAATCATCAGATAAAACATCCTCAATAGCGTGAAACACATCTATACCACCATCAGATTCAGAACCAACAGAAAGAGCTTCTTTCATTATTTCTTCACACTCATCATATCTATCAAAATCACCAGATTCTAATATCTTTTGAATTTTTTGTGTGGCTTTCTTTAACTCTTGTTGTTTACAAAACTGAACAGCGGTGTCTTGTATGTGAATACAATCTTTATCATCACTACCTTGTATTTCTTTAATCATCGCTACAGCAGATTCTCTAGCGATTTCCCTCTTAATATCCTTATTTACAACTTGTTGTAATGTATCATAGGTTGGGATTGTTTCATACTTTTCGTGATAATCTTTAACACTAGCAATTAATAACCTTAGATATTCATTGTCAAAGTATTGTGGATCGAGAATCTCGATAATAGATTCAGAAAACTTGGTATCCTCCATTACTTGTCTAGCCAACTTTACCTGAAAACTATATCCTAAAAACCCTAAATTCTTACTTTCTTTTTTTGACATAAATTGAAAATCTTTTTGTATTAATAAATATGTATTAAAGCGTGATTCCCGCGTACTCCGTTGTTAAATTTTTACTACTTAACGTTTTTTGTATCTTAGAGATAATTCCTGGAATTAATTTTCTAATATCCACATCATATCTAACCTTTGGTGGATACCAATTTCCACTGAATTGTTTCTGTGCAACTACATTACCATGTACCTTAATTTCAAAAGAAAATACATCTTCTTCCTCAAATAAATCTTTCACTTCAATATCTTCAGGATTTTGTGTAGAATATGGGTTGTAGTATCTATATAGATAATCTTCAGACTTTGATCTAAATTGATCTTCAATCATACCAACAACCTCATCAATACAATACTTAATATCCATAGATCGTAATGATTTAGGGTTATATCCTCTAACGTTAAAGTTTCTTCCTACAATCGGTCTCTCATTTCCGTTAATTCTCAAATAAAACTCAAACGGAAGGTTTTCATAATTTTTCTTACTCATAATTTTAATTAATTTGTTTGATTAAAATACTTTTTTTCTTTTTTAATAATACTCAGAAAAGGTCTTAAATACTCTATATAACCATCTCTTCCACCAGGTATTGCCATAACAAAACCATCTTCT
>CBDBVE010000019.1:0-15006 GCA_965212595.1 Flavobacteriaceae bacterium | reverse complement strand
ATAATTGTATTTCAAGGATATATCTAAACCCGTTTGAGCAATCAAGCGGGTTTTTTAATTTCTTAATTATTCAGTCCCCGGAAAGTAAAAGCTAACAAAAGCAGATATTGCATAAAAGAAATGGAAAAAATAAAAATTGCGATTCAAAAAAGCGGTAGGTTAAACGAAGATTCTCTTAGAATTTTAAAGGATTGCGGTATTGGTATAGACAATGGAAAGGACCAGCTAAAAGCCTCGTCAAGAAATTTTCCGATAGAAGTATTCTACCTTAGAAACGGCGATATTCCGCAATACCTCAGAGATGGCGTGGTAGACATTGCCATCATCGGAGAAAATGTCCTGGTAGAGAAAGGTTCGGATATCGCGGTAACGGAAAAGCTGGGATTTTCAAAATGCCGTGTTTCATTGGCTGTACCCAAATCTCACGTTTATACCAAGCTCGAGGAACTAGATGGAAAGAAAATCGCTACTTCCTATCCAAACACCGTTAAGAACTATTTGAAAGAGCGAAATATCAAGGCAGATCTGCATATTATCACTGGTTCTGTAGAAATTGCTCCAAACATTGGACTGGCCGATGCTATTTGTGATATCGTCTCCAGTGGAAGCACGCTTTTTAAAAACAATCTCAAAGAGGTAGAAGTACTGCTAAAGAGCGAGGCGGTTTTAGCAGTTTCACCCAAGATCGGAAAGGCACAACAAGAAATTTTAGAAAAACTACAGTTTAGAATACGATCTGTACTCACAGCGAGACAGTCTAAATATGTGTTGATGAATGCCCCTAATGACCGCCTGGAAGATATTATCAGAATACTTCCCGGAATGCGCAGTCCAACAGTCCTTCCTCTAGCGGAGGCAAACTGGAGTTCTGTTCATACGGTAATTAACAAAGACAAATTTTGGGAAGTATTAGATGAATTACGGAGCGCAGGAGCCGAAGGAATTTTAGTGTGCCCAATTGAAAAAATGGTCTTATGATAAAGCTCGAAAACCCAAATAGGGCTAGCTGGAAGCAAGTTTTAGAAAGGCCAACAACCAGCCTGACCGCTATAGAAGAAAAGGTCACAACAATCTTTGAGGCCATAGAAGAGGAAGGTGATGTAGCTGTAAAAAAGTATACAGAATTGTTTGATGGGGCTTCTCCTGAAGCCACTCTTGCCGTAAGTTCTAAAGAAATTGACGAAGCGGTAAATTTGGTCCCCACAGCACTTAAGCAGGCCATTGCAAGCGCAAAGGATAATATTGAAAAGTTTCACAGTGCACAGAAAACAGAACGAATTTTAGTAGAGACCTCAGCCGGAGTGCAATGCTGGCAGGAAAAAAGGCCGATTCAGAAAGTAGGTTTGTACATTCCCGGAGGTACAGCCCCTTTGTTTTCTACAGTTCTAATGCTGGCGGTTCCTGCAAAACTAGCTGGTTGTAAGGAAATTATTTTGTGTACGCCTCCCAACGCTGAAGGAAAAGTACACCCGGCCATTTTGTATACGGCATCGCTATGCGGGCTAAACCAAATCTATAAAGTTGGAGGGATACAGGCTGTTGCCGCAATGACTTTCGGTACAGAAAGTATTCCACAGGTATACAAGTTATTTGGTCCGGGAAACCAATATGTGACGGTTGCCAAACAACTTGCAACCAGGTACGGAGTGGCTATAGATATGCCTGCCGGCCCCAGTGAGTTGCTGGTAATGGCCGATGAAACCGCAAATCCTGCTTTTGTCGCCTCCGATCTGTTAAGTCAGGCAGAACACGGACCAGACAGCCAGGTAATTTTGGTAAGTACCTCAAAGTCTCTTATAGATAGGGTAGAAGAAGAAATTGAAAGTCAAATTCAGACGTTACCTAGAAAAGACATTGCGGAAAGGGCTATTGAAAACAGTAAGTTAATTTATGTGGCAGATCATTCCACTGCGCTTGAACTTATTAACGAATACGGGCCCGAACACTTTATTGTTTGCAGCGAAGAAGAGGAGTTTTACTGCGAGAATATAGCCAATGCGGGTTCTGTATTCCTTGGCAATTATACTCCGGAAAGTGCTGGAGATTACGCCTCTGGGACCAATCACACCTTGCCAACAAATGGTTATGCCAAGCAATATAGCGGGGTGAATCTCGATGCTTTTTTAAAGAGTATTACATTTCAGAAAATTTCTGAGGAAGGGATCAAAAATTTAGGTCCCATTATAGAAACTATGGCCGAAGCCGAGGGCTTACAGGCACATAAAAATGCGGTTTCGATCCGACTTAAAAATCTAAATTAATCGCTTCGGGATATGAAAGAAGGCTTAACAGATAGATTTGATATTGATCAACTCGTACGGAAGAATGTATTGGGGTTAACTCCCTATTCTTCGGCCAGGGATGAGTACACCTCAGATGGTAATGAAATGGTATTTCTCGATGCCAATGAAAATCCTTATGAAAATGGGGTAAACAGATATCCAGACCCGCAACAGCGCGACCTTAAAGCCGTCTTGGCACAGCAGAAAGGCCTGGAGTCCAATAACATACTCTTAGGCAATGGAAGTGACGAAGTGCTCGACCTTATTTTTAGAGCTTTTTGTGAGCCTGGAAAAGATAATATCATTACCCTGCCACCTACCTATGGAATGTACAAAGTCCTGGCAGGGGTTAATGACGTTCAGAATAAAGAAGTTGGATTGAATTTGAACTTTGAGCCCGATACTAAAAAGGTCTTTGAAGCAACGGACGAAAATACCAAGATAATTTTCCTTTGTTCACCCAATAACCCTACGGCTAACTCATTTTCAAGCGAAGCGGTAACTCAAATCGTGAAAAATTTTAGTGGCTTGGTGGTGATCGATGAGGCTTATATTGACTTTTCGCAGCAGCAGAGCCAACTCCGGAATTTAAAGGATTCACCAAATCTTATAATTACTCAGACTTTGTCAAAGGCATACGGAATGGCGGGGATCAGGCTTGGGGTCTGCTATTCGAGTCCCGAAATTATTGAAATTTTGAACAAAGTAAAACCTCCGTACAACGTTAATGAGCTCACCCAAAAAAGGGCTTTAAGTAGAGTGTTGGAGCAGCAAGCAGTGAAGGAGGAAGTTGACCGTATCCTAACAGAGCGTAAAAAGTTGGAAGGGCATTTGAGGCAATTGTCCTATGTCGCGGAGGTATTTCCCTCCGACGCGAATTTTATTCTTGTGCGTGTTGATGACGCACAAACAAAATACAGCCAGCTTTTAAATTCTGGCATTGTAGTAAGAAACAGGTCTTCTCAATATCGCTGTGAAAATACCTTGCGCTTTACAGTAGGTACAGCAGAAGAAAACAACAAATTGATACAGACCCTAAAGGAATTAGAATAATGAAACAAAAAGTTCTATTTATAGACCGGGACGGCACTATTATAAAAGAAGTGGGCGACGAACAGATTGATGCTTTCGAAAAACTGGAATTTTACCCTAAAGTATTTACAAACCTGGGGAAAATTGCAAAGGAACTGGATTTTGAATTGGTAATGATCACCAACCAGGATGGGCTGGGAACAAAAGTATTTCCTGAAGATACGTTTTGGCCCGTTCATAATTTTATTCTGGATTCTTTTAAAAATGAAGCTGTTGTTTTTAGCGAAATTTTGATAGATCGCACTTTTCCTGAAGACAATGCGCCCACTCGAAAACCAGGCACCGGCCTGCTTCAAAAATATTTTTCAGAAAATTACGATCTGGCTAGTTCTTATGTTATTGGCGATAGACTAACAGATATTGAGTTGGCAAAAAACCTTGGAGCCAGAGGAATTTACATCAATGACCAAACAAATTTGGGGGTAGGAGAGACCAGCTTTAGCGATGACGAACTGGCACAAACCATAGCTTTAGAAACCAGTGATTGGGAAAAGATTTATAAGTTTTTAAAGCTGGATCAGCGCAGCACTGAGGTACATCGGAAAACCAATGAGACCGACATTCGAATAAAACTGAATTTAGACGGTTCAGGGAAAAGCGATATAAATACCGGGCTTGCATTTTTTGATCATATGTTAGACCAACTGGCAAGGCACGGTCAAATGGATTTAGAAATTAAGGTAGATGGAGACCTGGAAGTAGACGAACACCACACCATTGAGGATACTGCAATTGCATTGGGCGATGCCTTTTATCAGGCATTAGGCAACAAATTAGGAATGGAACGCTACGGGTTTAGCCTGCCCATGGACGATTGCCTTGCACAGGTATCATTAGATTTTGGTGGTAGAAATTGGATTGTTTGGGAGGCAGAATTTAAGCGTGAAAAAATTGGAGATATGCCAACAGAAATGTTTTACCATTTCTTTAAATCGTTTACGGATAGTGCCAAGGCAAACCTGAATATAAAAGTAGAAGGTACAAATGAACACCATAAGATTGAGGCGATTTTCAAGTCCTTTGCAAAGGCCATAAAAATGGCAGTTAAAAGAGATCCGGATAAAATGGTACTACCCAGCACAAAGGGGGTACTTTAATTAAAATGCTAGAGGTACGATATAGAAAACCTAAACCTCGTATTTCTAATTTCCTAATTCTGATTTTGAATGAAAATAATTATTATCAACTACGGCGCTGGCAACATACAGAGCATCAAGTTCGCTATAAGCAGATTGGGCTATAAGGCCGAGCTGAGTAACGAGCCTGAAGAGATAAAAAGCGCTGATAAAGTGATATTTCCCGGAGTGGGGGAAGCCAGTAGCGCAATGCGAAAACTTAAGGCAAGTAAGTTGGATGTGGTGGTACCTCAATTAAAGCAACCTGTACTGGGAATTTGCCTGGGGATGCAGCTGATGTGTAACTCATCTGAGGAAGGAAATACTGAGGGGCTTGGAATTTTTGATACCGAGGTGCTTAGGTTTTCAGATCAGGTAAAGGTGCCTCAAATAGGTTGGAATCAGATCCAGAATTTAAAATCTGGCCTATTTAAGGGCGTTTCAGAGAAAGAATATATTTACCTTGTACATAGTTACTACGCCCCTTTATGCGATGAGACCATCGCCCAATCTGACTATTCTCTGGCTTATAGCGCTGCCCTGAAACGCGATAATTTTTACGGTACGCAATTTCACCCCGAAAAGAGTAGCGAAACAGGAGCAAATATTTTACAAAACTTTATAGAGTATATATGATATGTCTTGTGAAATTTCAACAGATAAAAACAGACTGGATCTTCAAAAGATCCACAGCTATATAAGCGATACTTCCTATTGGGGAAGAGATCGAAGCATGGAAGAGGTAATGTCTACCATTGCGCATTCCTTGTGTTTTGGAATGTACAACAAAGAAGGAGTGCAAATGGGCTTTGGGAGAGTTGTGACCGACTATACCGTTTTTGCCTACCTCATGGATATTATCATATTTGAACCCTTTCAAAGGAAGGGATTTGGAAGAGTTTTAATGCAGTATATTATGGACCACGAGGCTGTAAAAAAGGCAAGGACCATTGCCCTTAAGACCAAAGATGCCCATAGTTTTTATGAATCATTCGGATTTAAGAAGGTGGGAGACTCCGCCTTATGGATGTCCAAAGACAGTGTAGTATTATTATAAAGAAAATGAGGATAATACCGGCAATAGATATTATAGGAGGAAAATGTGTCAGACTTTCAAAGGGAGACTATAGCACAAAAAAGGTGTATAATGAATACCCTTTAGAAGTAGCCAAACAGTTTGAAGATCACGGGATAAGCTATCTGCACCTGGTAGATCTTGACGGCGCGAAATCGAAGCACATTGTCAACCATGGCATCCTGGAAGAAATCGCAGGGAAAACCAGTCTAAGCGTAGATTTTGGTGGCGGGTTAAAGACCGATGAAGATTTGCGAATTGCTTTCGAAAGCGGGGCAGAACAGGTTACCGGAGGGAGCATTGCTGTTAAAGATAAGGCTGTTTTCCTGGAGTGGCTTGAAAAATATGGAGCTGACAAAATTATACTGGGTGCAGATGCACAGGATGAAAAAATCGCGGTTTCTGGCTGGCAGGAATCTTCCGATGAGGCGCTGATCCCTTTTATTCAAAAATACCAGAAAAGAGGCATTCAATATGTGATCTGTACAGATATTAGCAGGGATGGAATGCTGGAAGGTCCTGCTACCGGATTGTATAAAAAAATATTGAAGGCCACTTCGGTTATTGAAACGAGAATTACTTCTGTGGTCGAAGATATTGAGGTTCCTGGTATAAAGCTTATTGCAAGCGGAGGGATATCTCAGTTTGAAGAACTCCCGGAACTGGAAAAAATTGGATGCGAAGGAGTGATCATCGGAAAAGCAATTTATGAAAATCGAATTCAGCTAAAGCAACTTGAAAATTATATCCTAAAGCAATGAGTACCAAGGAGGATAAATTAAAAGAGGAGATTGTTAAGAATGCCTTGTACAGGCTCGATGAGAGCACTCGTATGATAAAGATTAGTCTTGAGCAGTTAGAGGAACAGGACGTTTGGAAGAGGACTGGCGCGGTTTCTAATAGTGTTGGTAACCTGATCTTACATCTTTGCGGTAATATTGGGCAGTACGTCATTTCTTCTCTGGGCCAAACAAAAGATGTCAGAGAGCGGGATAAAGAATTTTCGGCCAAAACGGGATTCTCAAAAGCAGAACTCCTGGAGATGTTGGTTATTACGGTTGAAAAAGCCAAAGAAGTAATTAAAAATAGCACAGTAGATCAGTTGTTGAGGATCAGAGAGGTTCAGGGGTTTACATTTTCGGGAGTGGGTATTATCGTTCATGCGGTAGAACACTATTCATACCATACCGGGCAAATTGCCTTCTGGACCAAACAGCTCAAAGACAAAGACCTTGGGTTTTACAAAGATGTTGATCTCAACGTAAGCAATAAACAATAAACAATTATCAATAATTTATAATTAAGTCACTTTGCTAACAAAACGTATCATACCCTGTTTAGACATAAAAGACGGCCGAACTGTTAAGGGAGTCAACTTTGTAGACCTTAGAGATGCCGGGGACCCGGTTGAACTGGCCGAGGCCTATGCCCAGGAGGGTGCAGATGAGCTTGTTTTTTTGGATATTTCTGCAACAGAGGAGCGGAGAAAGACCTTGGCTCAATTGGTTTATCATGTAGCGGAGAAGGTGAATATTCCCTTTACCGTTGGTGGAGGTATTTCCTCTGTGGAAGATGTGGATGTGCTGTTACAAAATGGCGCTGATAAGATCTCTATCAACTCATCGGCAGTTAAAAATCCGAAATTAATCAATGATTTGGTCGCCAAATTTGGTTCGCAATGTATCGTAGTAGCTATAGACGCCAAAAAAATCGATGGGCAATGGAAGGTACATTTGGTTGGAGGAAAAGTTCCTACAGAGCTGGATCTCTTTGAGTGGGCAGCAGAGGTAGAAGAACGCGGTGCTGGAGAAATTTTATTTACCTCTATGGACCATGACGGAACCAAGAACGGCTTTGCTAACAAAGCACTGGCTCGCCTTTCTAAGCAACTCAATATACCAATAATTGCCTCTGGAGGAGCGGGTAAGGTAGAACATTTCGTAGATACCTTTATAGAAGGAAAGGCCGATGCCGCCCTTGCTGCCAGTGTTTTTCATTATAAAGAAATGGAGATCAGGGATCTAAAAAACGAACTGAGAAAACACAACATCGCAGTAAGATTATAATTAATTGTCAGGTCGAGCGCAGTCGAGACCTCTTACATAATTATATGCAAGAACTTTAGATTGCCCCTCGGAAGACTCAAGAATTTTAAAATGAAAATAGATTTCAACAAAAATGCGGATGGACTGGTCCCGGCGATAATACAGGACAGTGAAACGGCCAGGGTACTTATGCTTGGTTATATGAACCAGGATGCGGTAAACAAGACCCTGGAAACCGAAAAAGTAACTTTTTATAGCCGCTCTAAGAAAAGACTTTGGACAAAAGGGGAGGAAAGTGGCAACTATCTTCTTTTAAAGGAGATAAAGCTAGACTGCGATCAGGATACCTTACTCATTAGCGTTACCCCAAAGGGGCCTACCTGCCATACCGGGAGTGATACCTGTTGGAATGAAGAAAACCACTCAAATTTCGGTTTCCTGAGTAAGCTGGAAGCCATTATAGCAGAACGTAAACTCATGGTAGAGCAGGAGCAGGCGAACACTGCAAATGAAAAGTCAAGCTACGTGGCTTCGCTTTTCGAAAAAGGGATCAATAAAATAGCTCAGAAAGTAGGTGAGGAGGCTGTAGAAACGGTCATCGAAGCCAAAGACGACAATGACGCGCTTTTTTTAAACGAAAGTGCCGATCTCCTTTTTCATTTGCTCATTCTTTTAAGAGCCAAGGGTTATGGTCTGAGTGATATTGAGGCTGTATTAAAGTCCAGGCATTAGCGATACGTTAAGTTTTCCTAAAAAGACACATCCGTTTTATGAAATATAGTATTTTTATAAGATGGCTATGATGACGAGAAAAGGCTTTCGCTTCTCCTCTTATGAAGCGCCCGAACAAACCCCTTTCGAAAAACTATTCGAAATTTTTCAAGAACTTATTACACACACTTCCGGTGATGTGGATGAAGCGCTTGATTGGTTGCGCGAATTGGACGAGGAATATGAGCTTACCGATGATGACTATACGATAGACGATTTTATCGAAGATCTCAAAGCAAAAGGTTTTTTAAGAGAAGAGTTTACCAATGATGGTGATGGTGAAGGCCGGGAAGGTGAAGAAGGAGAAGACGGTGATGGGGGAGGAAACTTGTCTATCACAGCGAAGATGGAGCGCATTATCAGAAAAAGAGCGCTCGATCAAATTTTTGGAAAGCTCAAACGCAGTGGAGCCGGGAATCACAAAACAGGGAAATCTGGTCAGGGCGATGAGCATACCGGAGAATTCAGGGAATATAGATACGGGGATGGCCTGGAGCATATTTCGATGACCGAAAGTCTAAAAAACGCCCAGATTAATCACGGAATGGATAGTTTCTCATTAAATGAGGACGATCTGGTTGTGGAAGATACCCAATACAAGGCACAGATGAGTACGGTCCTGATGATTGATATCAGCCACAGCATGATTCTGTATGGTGAAGACCGCATAACTCCGGCCAAGAAAGTTGCTATGGCACTTGCCGAACTGATCACCACCAGATATCCAAAAGACACACTGGATATTCTGGTTTTTGGAAACGATGCCTGGCCCATCTCTATAAAAGAACTGCCCTATTTAAAGGTGGGGCCTTACCACACCAATACGGTGGCAGGCCTGCAGCTTGCTATGGATATGCTGCGTAGAAAACGAAATACAAACAAGCAGATCTTTATGATTACAGATGGCAAGCCAAGTTGTTTGCGTATGCCAGATGGCACCTATTACAAGAATAGTGTAGGACTGGATGACTATATTGTTGAAAAATGCTACAATATGGCAAGGACAGCCAGGAAATTACATATTCCAATTACCACATTTATGATCGCTCAAGACCCTTACCTGATGCGGTTTATCCGACATTTTACGGAGGCCAATAAAGGGAAGGCCTTTTTTACAGGCCTTAAGGGCCTTGGTGAAATGATCTTTGAGGATTATGAACAAAACAGGAGAAAACGACTGCGATAAGCGGTTGAAATGAAATTTAGGATAGCACAGCATATGAAATTTGATACAAAAAAAATAAAGACCCTGGGAGAACTAAAAAAGGCAGGTTACTCCCTAAGGGCTATAAAGGATGAGCTTAGGGACAATCTTATCGAAAAGATCAAATCTGGGGACACCGCCTTCGACGGGGTTTGGGGATATGAGAATTCGGTTATACCAGAATTGGAAAGAGCTATTCTTTCCAGGCATAATATTAATTTACTTGGATTACGGGGCCAGGCCAAGACAAGACTGGCTAGGCTCATGATTAATTTGCTTGACGAATGGATACCAATTGTAGGGGGTTCTGAAATTAATGATGATCCTTTAAAACCGATGTCCAGGTATGCTATTGAGCTGATCAAAGAAAAAGGCGATGATACCCCGATAGACTGGTTGCACAGATCTGAAAGGTTCTACGAAAAATTGGCAACGCCAGATGTTACTGTAGCCGATCTTATCGGAGATGTGGATCCAATAAAAGCAGCGAATCTCAAGCTGTCCTATGCAGATGACAGGGTCATACATTTTGGAATGATCCCAAGGGCCAACCGTTGTATCTTTGTCATTAATGAGCTGCCCGACCTTCAGGCCAGAATTCAGGTTTCATTATTTAATATTCTCGAGGAAGGAGATATTCAAATCAGAGGCTTCAAACTGCGTTTACCATTAGACCTTCAGTTTGTTTTTACTGCCAACCCGGAAGACTACACCAATCGTGGAAGTATAGTTACTCCTTTAAAAGATCGTATTGGCTCACAGATTTTAACCCATTACCCACAAGACACCGAAACGGCCAAGAGAATAACCGCTCAGGAATCTAAATTAGATGAGCGACAAGAACAATTGGTTTATGTTCCAGAACTCGCTAAAGACGTTCTTGAACAAATTAGTTTTGAAGCCAGAAAAAGTCCTTATGTGGATACCAAAAGTGGCGTTAGTGCTCGTACCAGTATTACCGCCTATGAAAACCTTCTGAGCGCTGCTGAGCTGCGCGTTCTAAAGACAGGGCTTAAGAGTACTTCTGTGCGGCTGAGCGACTTTATGGGCATTATTCCTTCAATTACGGGAAAGATTGAGTTGGTTTATGAAGGCGAACAAGAGGGAGCAGATACAGTGGCTAATATCTTAATAGAAGAGGCCATCAAGGCAATCTTTCCCTTGTATTTCCCCAGGATAGAAAAGCTGGAGCACAAAGATGCGGATTCACCTTATGATGAGCTTATTCATTGGTTCTTCGAAGGCAATGGTTTTGAGTTGCTCGATGACCTTACCGATGAAGAGTATACGAAAGAACTTGATGGTATTCCTCCCTTAAGTGCCTTGATCAAAGAACATCAGCCAGAGCTAGCCAAGAAGGATAGTTATTTTCTAAAAGAATTGTTACTATGGGGTCTGGTAGCGCATAAGAAATTGAGCAAACAGCGCTTCGCTAAGGGATACCAATTTAAAGATGTTTATGGCAGTTTTATAAGCAAGTTGTAATTCTTCGCCCTGATAAAAGACGGCCTTTGTTTAAAATCACATCTGATAAGCGGGTAAATTAAAGATAAAGGAACTTCCTTCCTTAGGCTTACTCAAAACAGTAATGGTAGTATCGTGTAAGTCCATAATCTTTTTTACTATAGCCAGCCCTAAGCCGTAACCTTGCTTTTTGGTTCCTTTTTCTACTTGTTTATAGCGGTCAAAAATAAAGGGCTGTTCACTTAATGGAATTCCGGTTCCGGTGTCTGTAATGTTGATTTCAACATTTTCTTTTTTTCGTTTAAGCGAGAGCACCACCTTGCCTCCGGCTTCAGTAAATTTTATAGCGTTCTCTATAAGGTTTTGAAGTGCTCTTTCCACCAGGCTAACATCCGCGAAAACCATGCTGTTTTCCTGCGGATTATCCAGTTCTAAAGTAACCTGCTTTTGCTGCGCAATTACATGGAACTTTGCAATGAGGTCATGAGATAACTCTGTAATAGAAAAAGGTTCTTTTACCGGTGTAACCTGCTCTGCTTCAAGTTTCGAATATTCAAACAATTGATTGATAAGCTTTGACAATTTGTCTACATTGTCATGAGTAACCTGCAAATACTCTTCTTTTTCGGCTTCGCTCAAAGAATCTTTTTTCATTTGCAAGGTCTCCACATACCCTTTTAATATGGCTAAAGGCGTGCGCAAGTCATGCGAAACATTTGCAATAAGTTCTCTTCTCAGGGCGTCAACAGACTTCATTTTATCAATATTCCCTACAATGGTATCTGCCATTTCATTAAAGGAATGTGCAAAAACTTCAATATCCGATTTTTCAGGGTTCGCAATGCGTACGTCTAGATCTCCTTCTCTAAATCTGCGTACCGTTTGGGTAATTAGACGCAGGTTTTTGGTAAGAAACCAAATGCTTAACAAACCAATAACGGTGGCAAAAAGCATAGTGAGTAGGGTAGCGCCAACACCTAGGTTTACAAAATACTGTCCCATCAGGTTATCACTAATCAATTCAAATTCTTTGCCAGCCAGAATAATATAAATATAGCCTTCACGGCCTTCAACGTTAAATGGAGCTGCCGAAAATATCTTTTGCTGGCCAGGATTTCGCGGGTCATCTCCCAAAATATAATTTTCACCTTTATCCGCTATAAAAGATTGTACAGGTGTCAGCGATACATACTTTGCCGGCGCATTGTCACTATGGTCCAGCACTACGGAATACAAAATTTGTCCGTTAGTATCCAGGAGATAGACCTCAATACTTCGGTTTACCGCCATCATATCGTGCATGAGGTCGCCAAAGAGCGCTTTATTGGGACTTCCATCTTCCAAAAAAGGTGAAGCATTCTGAAATTTTTCCTCGATAAGATGGTTGGCAACCTCAGAATTTACCCGTTGAGCGGTGGCCTGGTTGTATTTGTTAGCGAAGTACCCAGTTATAAAAATATAGGAGGCCCCCATCAGAATAATAATGAGGATAAATGCCAGCCAAAGTTTTTTAACAAGTCTGGGTGTTAGGGTCTTGTCTCTCGTACTCATGTAGCAATGTCTTCGTTAAACTTGTAGCCAACGCCCCAGGTAGTGAGGATATATGTAGGATTGGCCATATCGGATTCTATTTTAGCCCTCAAGCGATTGATATGCGAATTTACAGTATGCTCATAACCTTCAAAATTATAACCCCATATCATATTAAGCAGCTCGCTTCGGGAGTAGTTTCTTCCAGGATTGGAGGCCATTAAGACCAGAAGTTCAAACTCTTTCGGGGATAACTCAATACGCTTATTGTTAAGCAGTATCTTTCTTTTATCGATATCAATATAAAGATTTTCAAAAGAGAGGGTAGTAGACTTCTCTTCTTCTCTGGGCTGCGCGCCGGTACGCCTGATCACCGCTTTTATTCTCGCGAGCAATTCCCGGATACTAAAGGGCTTAGTCATATAGTCATCTGCTCCGATTTCCAGCCCCAGCACCCTGTCTATTTCCTCAGATTTCGCGGTCAGCATGATAATAGGAGTACTTTTATGGGCCCTGAGCTTTTTACATACTTCAACCCCGTCCATTATAGGTAAGGTAAGATCCAGTAAAATGAGGTCGTAGTCATTTTCCATGGCCATGTCCAAACCCGTTTCTCCATCGGTTGCTTTGTCCGTGCTATATATAAGGTCAGTTAGATGGATTTCAAGTAGTTTGATAATCTCCTGATCGTCTTCTATGATAAGTATCTTTTTCATATGCTTCGATGCGAAAAACGTTAAAAAGTATCACATAAATATCACGCGATTATAAAATTAAGTCAAAACCAATAATCATGTCAGAGCTCAATATTTCTGTGCTACTCGCTGCTTTCTTAGAACCATTAAGTCCGAAAAGATCACAAAATCCTTACAATTTAAGCCTAAAAGTTTAAGGTTTTGTGACACTTCTGTTATCTCATTGAGGTTAATTTGATAGTAATCCTAAAAACTTTATGAAAATGAGAAAAAAATTACTTGTAAAAGAAATGTTTATCAATGATTTTGCAGGCCTTAAGGAGATCCTGCTGCTTTTGGCGTTTTCCTTTTTGCCATTGCAAAATGGCGCTTATGCCAATCTTGAGACACCCCTTCCGCAAGATGTGAATGTAGACGGCGGAACCTTATCTGAAGATCCTTTCTTTTTCTGTGTAGGCGATGGTGAAGCAGATCATGTATCCTTAGTTAGCGTTGAAGGTGCTGAAGGCCCTAACTCACAGTGGGTAGTGACTGATGAAGACGGAATGATCTTAGGTCTTCCCCCAACACCAGAGGCTGTAAACTTCGATGGCGCAGGACCTGGCCTATGTTTAATCTGGCATTTAAGTTATGCTGATGGTCTCGAAGGCCTGGAGCCTGGCAACAATGCCCTGACCGATCTTGTAGGTACCTACGATCTTTCCGATGACAATGTACGGGTATACCGTAGCCAGCCTGAAGGCGGAGAACTTACTGGTGGCCCTTATGAGTTTACCGTAGGTGATGGAGAGGCAGATAATGTAATGAGCGTAGAACTCAGTGGTAATAGTGGTGCTAATTCACAGTGGGTAGTAACAGATGAAGAAGGAACCATTTTAGGACTTCCTCCAATGCCAAGTGCTGTAGATTTTGATGGTGCAGGCCCAGGGGTATGTTTGATCTGGCACCTTAGTTATGCAGACGGACTTACCGGACTTGAAGCAGGCAACAATGCGTTGACCGATCTGGATGGTTGTTACGATCTTTCCAATGAAATTAGAGTGGTAAGAACAGAAGCGGTCGCCGTAGATGGCGGAACCTTATCTGAAGACCCTTTCTTTTTCTGTGTAGGCGATGGCGAGGCAGATCATGTATCCTTAGTTAGTGTAGAAGGCGCTGAAGGCCCTAACTCACAGTGGGTAGTGACTGATGAAGACGGAATGATCTTAGGTCTTCCCCCAACACCAGAGGCTGTAAACTTCGATGGCGCAGGACCTGGCCTATGTTTAATCTGGCATTTAAGTTATGCTGATGGTCTCGAAGGCCTGGAGCCTGGCAACAATGCCCTGACGGATCTTGTAGGCACCTACGATCTTTCCGATGACAATGTACGGGTATACCGTAGCCAGCCTGAAGGCGGAGAACTTACTGGTGGCCCTTATGAGTTTACCGTAGGTGATGGAGAGGCAGATAATGTAATGAGCGTAGAACTCAGTGGTAATAGTGGTGCTAATTCACAGTGGGTAGTAACAGATGAAGAAGGAACCATTTTAGGACTTCCTCCAATGCCAAGTGCTGTAGATTTTGATGGTGCAGGCCCAGGGGTATGTTTGATCTGGCACCTTAGTTATGCAGACGGACTTACCGGACTTGAAGCAGGCAACAATGCATTGACCGATCTGGATGGTTGTTACGATCTTTCCAATGAAATTAGAGTGGTAAGAACAGAAGCGGTCGCCGTAGATGGTGGAACC
>CBDBVE010000018.1:0-74941 GCA_965212595.1 Flavobacteriaceae bacterium | reverse complement strand
GTAACATCTCATGTGTCAGACCCTTTTTGTGCATCATTTGGTTTGGCAGCTTTTGAAATACTCCAAGAACAAAACTTAGCTGATTGTGCAATTAAAAATGGTGCATATTTAAAAGAACAATTACTAAAATTACAAGTAGAGCATGAATGTATAGGTGATGTGAGAGGAAAGGGACTTTTTTAGGTGTTGAAATTGTTAAGGATAGAGAAACTAAGGTGCCAGATGATACCTTAGGGCATAACATATGTAGCAGGTGTTTAGAACTAGGATTGAATATGAATATAGTAAGAGTGAAAGGTTAGGAAGTGTTTTTAGAATAGCCCCGCCATTAACTATAACTAAAGAAGAAATAGATATAGGTATAGCCATATTGGATGAAGCAATAAAAGATTGTATTTAGTTATCTGCCCATGGCGGATATGCTCTTTTGTACAAACAATGTATTTGAACCATAATGTACGGCGCTTGCCACTAAAGCTCTTCAGCCTTAGTAACCAGGCTACTTCTCACTCCTAAACGAAGAGGCAGGTAAGCCCGCGCCATTGAAGAGTGTTCCCTGAACATAATCGTTCCATCCATATCTGACGTAGATAGGTGAATGTACAGATGGGGCTGAGACCTCAATAGTGTTACCTACAATAGTTGCTTTGGCCTCTACAAAGACCTTGTCCTGGCCAGCAATTTCAAAATTGGAAGCACCTTTAAAATGTAGTCCATCCGCATAGTCAAAAGAAACAATTACTTTATTCCCATCGATTGTATGTCTAGCGTATAGCGGACCAGATGGGACAATATCCTGCCCATAGTCATTAGCCAGGGCCAGCCTTGCCAAGCGATCTCCAACATCCTGCTTATTCCCGGGATGTATAAAAGCTGAGGCCCCTAAGTCCATGGTCACCGCCATCCCGGTTTTTGGTGTTGATAGACTTCGTCTCTGGGCATCTCGTAATGCCGGAGATAGTTCATTCCCGTAGTTGAAAGGCGCTATCTGAACAAAATAGAAAGGAAACTCAGTACCCCATTCATTTCGCCAATCTGCAATCATTGTGGGGAATAATTTTTCGTATTGTTCGGCGCGCCCCACATTACTTTCACCCTGATACCAAAGGGCTCCTTTTATGGTGTAAGGAACGAGTGGATTGATCATGGCATTGAACAAGGATGAAGCCAATTCATTTGGTCCATAATGCATGGTCTGAGGTCTAGCCTTCAATTTGTCCTGATTCTCCAAACCGTAGACAAGTACTTCTTGCCCATGTAGATCTGCATAAAACAATCCAGACCACTCCCCAGCCAGATCAATGGTGTTGCCATCAGGGCCTTCCATAACAATAGGACCAACAACGGCAGAACCCCCGCCAAAATCGTACTGCTTAATGACTATGGTATTCTCCCCACTTTTGAGAAGGGATGCAGGTACGGCGTAAGCCCGTTCCTGGTTCCAATTCCATGTGGCTCCAACCTTTTGGCCGTTGACGTAGACCACATCGGCATCATCAATTGCCCCAATTTTGAGCGTATAGGGCTTAGATGAGTCATCTATCACGACACTTCTGCTATACCAGAATACCCCATTTAAGAGTTTTCTGAATCCAATATCCGGAATAAAATCATCGGAGTAGCATCCTTTATGAGGAAGCGATACGGTAGACCAACCTGAGTTGTCATAATCTGATTGAATAATTTCTTTATCGCCCATATCCAGCAGTTCTAAGTCCTCTTACGGATCCTGGAAGGGCTGCTCCGGAAAATTGATTTACCCAGGCCCTAATGACCGAATCATCGTAGGCTTCTATTTCTTCAATAAATTCGGGGAATGGGGCTAAACTTTCTTTACTGGTCCAGGCTTTCGGCTTCCGTTCCTCCCCAACTCGTATGAATAATACCCACTGGTACACCCAGGTCTTGGTTGAGCTTACGGGCAAAAAAGTAGGCTGCCGCACTAAAATCTCCTGCATTTTCCGGTGTACAGACCTGCCAAGTTCCACCAAGCGTATCTAGCCTGGAATTGGATAAATTCCACTCAACCGTAAACATCCTGATCTCAGGATAATTTGCATTGGCGATTTCCTCCTCATAATTATCGATGGGTTCTCTAGGCATGTATCCATTTAAGCTCATTTGCATGTTAGACTGCCCCGAACCAATCCAGACTTCACCGATCATGACATCTTTTAGAGAGATGGTGGTATCCTTGGTTATGAAGTCGATACTGTAAGGCCCACCGGCCTTAGGTGTGGCAAGTTTTAAATCCCACTTGCCCTCTTCATTGGCTATTGTAATTGCATCAGCACCCCAGCTAGCTTTTACATTGATTTCGACGCCGGGAGTGGCTTTACCCCAAACCGCTACATCATCATTTTGCTGGAGTACCATATGGTCCATAAACAGTGAATGAAGTTGGAGTTTTTGTTTTTCTTGTGATTGGCAAGTAAAAGTAAGGGCTATTAAGCCCGTTAGCAGAAGGTAGAGTGATTTATGCATCTTTCAATTTATGGATTTTTAGATGGATTTCAGCATCCCAACCCCATACTTTATTTTAAGAAAGCACGTTATAGATACGTAAGCTTGATGTACTACTGGTCTGTGGCAAACTTTGAGGGCTGTAAATAGAGTTTTGCCGTAACAGCTGCCAGTAGAGTTTCATCACCACTTTAAACTTTTGCACTATGGCCCTGATTACCCCAAAATCCCTTCTTGAGAACCCCTTGAATTCAAAAGATATTTACAGCTGCTTGAAAGCAGCTTTGAAATTTGCATTCTTACTTTTTTTACCCATACTACTGAGCTGTAACAGTTCGATGGATCCTGACTCGCCCGAAGAAGAAATAATTGTTCCGGACGGTGATACTCCAGATTTGGTCGGAGTTGAGGCCAGCTATCAAACGCACTGTGGGGGCTGCCATGGACAAAACATGAGTTCGTTCGTAGAACGGGATTGGACCTATGGGAATTCTGTAGAAGAGCTGGTGCAATCTATCAGCAATGGATATGCTAACAATGGTATGCCAGCCTACGGCGCTGTTTTTAGCGAAGAGGAGATAGAGGATATGGCCAATTATATACTGACTGAAATTGAAGGAAAAACGCAGGCCATGCTGGAGGAGGAAAACCCGGATCTGTCCGGAGTGATTAGCTCAGACGACCTTAACTTTCGACTGGAAACCATCACGGATGAGATTCCCGGTGTTCCCTGGGGGATAGCGCAATTGCCAGATGGAGACATTTTGGTTACTGAACGCGGAGGAAGGCTATTCCTGGTACGAAGTAACGGGCAACTGGTAGAGATCGATAACCTCCCGGAGATTGTTTCAGAAGGGCAGGGGGGGCTATTGGATGTTATTATCCACCCAGATTTTGAAAACAATTCCTTTATTTATCTCTCGTATTCCAGGGCTAATCCTAGCAATTCATCACAAACGAGCACCGCTGTGGCAAGAGCTGTACTCAATGGAGATAGCCTTAGCGATGTAGAGACCATCTTTACGGCACTTCCATACTTAAATAGTGGTGCGCACTATGGCTCAAGATTGGTGTTTGATAACAGTGGATATTTGTACGTTTCTGTGGGCGATCGCGGACAAAGAGACGTCTATCCACAGGCATTAGACAATGCTATCGGGAAAATACACCGGATCCATGAGGATGGTGAAATCCCTACAGACAACCCCTTTTACAATACCCCTGATGCTTTTAATTCAATTTTTACCTATGGTACCCGTAATCCTCAGGGTATGAGTCTGCACCCGGTAACCGGAGCGGTTTGGGAAGGCGAACACGGACCGAGAGGAGGGGATGAGATCAATCTTTTAGAAGCAGGGAACAACAATGGATGGCCTGTAATATCCTACGGTATCAATTACGATGGTACCACCTTTACAGATCTCACAGAAATGGATGGTATGGAACAGCCGGTGCACTACTGGGTACCTTCTATAGCGCCATGTGGAATGGAATTTGCCTCTGGAGATTTTTATGGTGATTGGAGAAACGACTTGTTCGTGGGCGCGCTCGCGGCACAACACCTCCATCGTTTAAAAATGAATGGCAACGAAGTTGTTGGCTATGAAAGGCTCTTGGAGGGTATAGGCCGGGTACGCGACGCACATATGGGTTCAGACGGATATCTTTACATTGTGGTAGAGGGCCCGGGTAGGCTTATTAGACTTTTGCCAGAGCAGTAAAACCTAATATTCATATTCTTTGCTTGTCCAAAGAAAACGAATCAAAAGAAAGGACACTTTTACGAGGTATTTTTAGCAAGCCAAAACCGCCTCGTTTTCTAAATTTGCTCCAAGGCTTCGCAAATTCTCAACGAAAACCTCGACTATACTGCGTAAAAGACTTCTCCTTTAGCAAAATCTAGAAGAATACTTCGTGGTTAACTCTTCGAGAAGTTTTGTAAAGTAGTCTTTATGAAATTTCGTGCTGGCCTCAGAAAACTTTGTTTAAATCAATAGGGGAGTGGAGTGGCCATATTTTGGAGGGTTGGTACCATAGGATCTTAATATCACCGACTTGAACTGAGTAATATTATTCTTTGAAGCGAGAATGCTTTCCAAAATATGGCGAACGAACCGTTAATTGTTTCCAAAGTTTTCTGCAGCCTAGATTTTTTCTTTCTTTTCATCAATGGAAAAAGAAAAGAAAAGAAATCAGAAATTATTCTTGCAGGTCAAGGGCGCTTCAGCAAATACTTTATCCTACATTACTAGGAGGTGAGCAAAATTTAGAAACCAGAGAATACAGCTAAAGCATCTGATGGCAGATAGACAAATCGAAAAGGGACTAGGTTTCCTCTCGCCAGTGAACTATAATTTCGAAAACGATGAAATTATCGCCGCCATTTCTAACAACCTGTACGGAGTTCATGCCATTGAATAGCAATCCTGGAGGGATGAGTTTCATATGGGTGGTATAGCGGCCCTCATTGTTCGCTAAAATATCAAGCCAGGGTAAATCTGTACCATTAATTCGTATGACATGCCCATCGCTATGAACATGGGTGTGATTAATTAGTAGGTATGCATCGTCCACCGGGTTGCCTTCGATACGAAACTGCCTAACGGAGCTTTGACCTCCTACGAAAGGAAAATCTGTGTTGATATCATTTACATTATCGCCAAGATGCTCTCGTATCGGAACCACGTTGAAATCTGAGTGTACTGCCATGATTTATAAATTAAGGGTTAAACTAAATTTTATTTACACTTGTGAATAGCTTTCCTAAAGATAATCTTGGGGAAGGCTCAATAAAAGTTTAAATGTATGAGTGGTAATCGTATTTGTACGGAGGTAATGAAACATTGTTTAGTTGGTTTTTGCGTGCATAGAGCGATTGCCCTCGGCATTGTGATGGGGCCTGAAACGCCCGATTAGAGCAACTATGAAGACACAAAGGGCGCTCTGAAGCATATTTTACCCATGGCATTCCTAAAATTTTTCTTTCGAAATTCACAATTAAACCAACGGTTCCAATGAATACGAAGAGCTGAGTTTTAACCCGGCAGTATCATAACACTGTCAAAACAACAAACACTTACTGTAAAAATATTTTACGGTTTAGAAAATAGTTTTCGAACAAAATGTATATAACCATTTGATAATTAATCAGTTGTGTTTATGGCATAAAATTAGGTATATGCTAGGGGAGTACCTCATTTTCTAAAGGGGGACTTGCTGTTGCTTTTAGCTTAATTCATTCAAAAAACGAGAAGCATGCTCAAAAACCATTTCAAAATCACCTTGCGAAACCTTAAACGTAACAAAGGCTATTCTGCCATCAATATTGGTGGGTTGGCGGTAGGGATCATGGTTACTATGCTGATTGGGCTGTGGATTGTAGCAGAACTCTCTTTTAATACCTATCACGAGAATTACAACAAAATAGCCCAGGTATGGCAACACCAAATCTATAGTGGAAATAAAGACACACAAAATGCTATACCAGCTCCCTTAGGGCCTGAACTAGCCAATAGCTATGAGGGAGATTTTAAGCACATCGTCATGTCATCGTACAGCTGGGAACATATCCTTTCTACGGATGATAAGAAACTTACCGAAAACGGGAACTATATGGATGTGGACGCTCCTGAGTTACTTTCCTTAAATATGCTGAAAGGGAGTAGGGGAGGTTTAGAAGAAATGAATTCCATCCTGCTCTCCGAATCGCTGGCGACAGCCTTTTTTGGCGCTCAAGACCCGATGGGAAAAGTAATGGAACTGGATAACGAACTATCTGTTGTAGTAACAGGAGTGTATGAAGATTTACCCAAAAACTCCGAGTTTGCCGACCTAAAGTTCATTGCGCCCTGGAAACTGTACACCTCAGCTTTTGACTGGGTTAAAGATGCAGTAGATAACCCGAAATGGGACAATAATTCGTATCAGTTATATGTCCAAATCGCTGACAATACCAACTTTGCAACGGTCAATGAAAAAATCAAAAATGTCAAATACGACAAATTAGATGCCTCGCAAAAAGCGCTAAAGACAGAAATCTTTCTACATCCCATGGCCGATTGGCATTTGAAATCAAGCTGGGAAAACGGCAAGCAGATAGGCGGCTTTATACGATACGTTTGGTTATTTGGGTTTATCGGCTTTTTTGTGCTGCTTTTGGCATGTGTCAATTTCATGAACCTGAGCACCGCCAATTCTGTAAAACGGAATATAGAAATCGGTGTACGAAAATCCTTAGGCTCCAACAAGAGGCAATTGGTCAATCAGTTTTTGAGCGAGTCTATCGTAACGGTTTTCATTTCATTTTGTGTTGCTGTCCTTATGGTTTTACTGGCGTTGCCTTTTTTCAATCAATTGGCAGATAAACAGATCGTATTTCCGTACGACAGTGTAGTCTTCTGGATGATTTGTATCGTAGGGATCCTCTTTGTTGGGCTACTGGCCGGAAGCTACCCGGCGCTTTATTTATCCTCTTTCAAACCGGTTAGGGTACTAAAAGGAACTTTTAAAGCAGGGAGTTCCGCAACGGTATTCAGAAAGGTTCTGGTGGTATGGCAATTTACCGTCTCCGTAGTTTTAATCGTTGGAACGATCATCGTCAGGGAACAGATTGAACACTCTAAGGAGCGTCCCTTGGGTTACGACAAGGAAGGGCTTGTTATTATAGAAATCTCGACCTCTGATTATGAAGGTAAATACAACCTACTCAGAAACGAACTAAAGAACCGGAATGCAATAGTAGAAATGGCAGAATCGTCTAGCCCGCTAACCGCAGCTTTCAACAGCAACGATGGCTTTAGCTGGGACGGAAAAGACCCTAATTTCAATGCCGAATTCGCAAATTTTTATATCACTCACGATTATGGGAAGACAGTGGACTGGGAAATAGTGGAAGGCCGGGATTTTTCAAGGGAGTTCTCCACGGATTCTACAGCCTATGTGATCAATGAGGCTGCGGTAAAGTATATGGGGCTAGAGAACCCTGTTGGAAAAATAATCAGATGGGGAAATTCTGAACACGAAATCATCGGTGTTGTAAAGAACATGCTATCAGAATCTCCGTACCACCCGGTTAAGCATGCAATCTATATAATTGACTATGTATATAACACCAATTACATTGAATTAAGGTTGAATCCAGACAAGAGTGCATCCGAATCTTTGGCAATCATAGAAGATGTTTTTACAGAATACGTCCCGGCCGTTCCTTTTGAAGTTCAATTCGTAAACCAAAACTTCGCGAAAAAATTTGCAGAAATGGAGCGTATTGGAAAGCTATCAGGGATTTTTTCTTTACTGGCCATTTTTATTAGCTGTTTAGGACTCATCGGTCTGGCATCTTTTATGGCAGCACAGCGTACAAAAGAAATTGGTATCCGCAAAGTTTTAGGTGCATCTGTCATGAATCTATGGACCATGCTTTCAAAAGACTTTATTGGCTTAGTTCTTATATCGGTTTTAATAGCTACACCGATAGCCTGGTATTTTATGAACCAATGGCTGGAAAGTTATACCTACAGAACGGAAATAAGTTGGTGGAGTTTTGCCCTTGCCGGAATGGGTGCTCTATTCATAACAGTGCTCACTGTAAGTTATCAAGCGATTAGGGCCGCAATTGCTGACCCGGTTAAAAGCTTACGAACACAGTAGAACCTTGCCGCCCTGAGGAACGGAGGTAGCAGGGCAGGAGAGGAGCAATGTATGTGGTATACTATTCACTGGAATGACCCCCAGGAGTATAAATCCCAAAATTCTTAAAAATGCAGCTTATGAGACCTGCTTACTTTAAGTGAGACCTTACGTTAGCAGCGTATTACTAATTTACGGGGAATTCAATAAATTAGATACTTAAAACGGCTCAATAGCATGTATAGCAGCAAGAAAATAAGGGTATCCATTGTATTTTTTATACTAATAGGATTAAGCGGGTGTCAGCCAGAACAAGGATTCAATGAGCGTCTACCCATAATGGGAGATCTTGTTTTGGGGGACTATGCCGTTGGGTACAAAACAATTTTTACTTACGATAAAACAAGAAATGGCGTACCATCAGCCGATTGGGATGGGAATCTGACAAATAACCACAAGCCCGAACTGGGGCGTCAGTTTCAGATTAATGTTTGGTACCCGGCAGAGCGTGGTTCGGGTGACCAAATCAACTATTCACATTATGTTTATCTAAAAGGTAGACAAACAGATTTTGGAGAGTCTGAAGCGCAGAAGACATCCGCTAAGGAGACGTTTATTGAACAGACCCAAGGCCTTGGAAACATTACCATTGGGGTACTTGGAAGTACTAAGGAGGATTTTACAAGTGAGGACCTTGATCAGCTGCTTGAGTTAGAGGTATATGGTAAACTCAATGCAACTCCTGCCAAGGGGAAATTTCCAGTAGTTATCTACCCAAACGGTGGCAGTCCGGCATTTCAAAGTATCACATGTGAATACCTGGCGAGTCATGGTTATGTGGTGGTAGCCTTTACACCAAAAGGCAGGTTTTCTTCTGGAATGGAAGTGTCTACGATAGGGTTAGAAGTGGTTGTTGATGATTTTGAATTCGTGTTAGGAAAAGTGAGTGAACAACCCAATGTTGATATGGACAAAGTAGCTATTTTGGCTAATGCTATCTCATCTTCGGTTGGTGCTGCCGCTATCTCAAGAAACGACAAACTCAAAGCACTGATCAGCCTGGAGGGAGGACTTCCAAGCGCTTTTGAGCAAGGCCTTCTGAATGAATCGGTTTTTTACTTACCGGAGAATATTACGGCTCCAATCTTAATCATTTATTCATCTCACCCATCAATTGATCCGGAATATACTTTTCAACTTAAATACGCTGATAGGTACTATGCTCAATTTCCGCGGATGTCAGAATTCGTAATGCTCAATTATGGTATGTTCCATGCTTTTAAGCCGAATATTCTGGGTGAGCATAAGGGGAACACCCAAAAAGGATTCGAGGAAGCACATCAACTCATATTGAGATTCCTGGACCAAAAAATCAAAGGTGTAACTGAAGAGGCCTTTGACGCTACCTTCTTGAAATCACAGACTGAGATTGACAGCACTTTTGTTTTGGCAGGAATTCCAGCCCCACCAAACATTGCACTCTTGAAAGATCGATTCATGAAAGACGGATTTGATGAGATCGAGCGCATTTATAAGGAGTTAAAAGAGAACGGGAATCTTCAACCGTATTCGAAGTCTTTCTACAAGGATTATCGGAGTTGGCTTGCCTGGCAGAAAGATGAAGATTACACCTACCGCCAGAGACTATATGCACTTGGCTATGATAGCTATCCAGAATCGGCTCGGATGAACTATTACCTGGCCTATTACTCCATGCGGGTAGGGCAGAATGAGAAGGCGATTAAACATTACAACAATGCGCTTTCACTTGTTGAGAATGATCCGGATCTTGCATCCAGCGAAAGAGAAAGTATAACCAACTATTCGAAGGGTGATCTAAAGGAACTAAACGAAGCTTTATAGACCACTATTTGTAAGTGATAATTTAAATTGTACAATCCACCTACACCTTACGTATTTCTAACTAGCTGCCGGGCATAGGTTCTATTCTTCCCTTTTGTACCAAAGATTGAACTGTTCGTTCAATAAACTTACCGCTGGCTTTTTTCCTTTTTCAATACCCTGTACTGCCAGTTTTAAAATGGCACCATTAATAGGTTGGTACACCATCATAAATGCAGAGCGGGCATATTGGCTGCCACATCGAGAATCACCTCCAGCTTCTTCACCAGCCTTTAGTGCCATCATTAATCTTTCGGACAAAGACTTGTCCCGATTCTGGTCGAAGGCTTCATACGCCTTCCTTACCACTTGTTCACCTGCCAGGATGTTTCCAAGTACGGCAAAGTCATCTCCCAACATTTCACCGTTCCAGTCCTGGATTTCAGAACCGGAATAAACTAATGGTTTTGTCCCATCAGTTAGCAGTATAACCGCATATTGCTGTTGTTCGGGCTCAAAGCGTTCATCCATCATCCCATCCAATATCACTTGGGCAGAAGATCCATTTTCCATTAGTGAAACGCCTTTCATTCGGGCAAAATAACTACTAGCCGCCTGAACCACAATTGCACCCTTGCCCGGTTCAATGGATGCTATTCCAGAGACATCAAAGGTACAGGAAGCCCCCACAATACCTATTTCACCTGTTTTTCTATCCACTGCGATTATCGACCAGGTTGCATAGCTGTTTGTAGCAAACAACATGAATAAAAGAATGGAAAAAAATGTTTTAAATCTTATCATAATCAAAAGCTTTTATGGTTGGTATATGATCTATAGACAAAAATTCTTATGGACTGTTACACTTTCTTAGCGCTCGGCCCTGTTTCCAAAAATATCTGTAAGCCTTGAAATCGAAGATTCACGAATACCTTTTAAAAACAATAGATATTAATGAGTATCTTTTTGTTTCTTTTTTTACTCGCCGCCCCGTGGCCGCTATCGCGGAGCATGGTCAAGGAAAAAAGAAAAGAATACTTACTGTAACAGGATTAAAATACATCTACCATGAAAACTGAATTTTTAGAAAATGGTTTTGCGAAACTGGATACATTAATACCGTATACCGAGGTAGAAAAAATAAGGGACTTATACGATTGGTTATTGAACGATCGAAAACGCACCCAGGGTTTAAGAAGTGATTTAGCAGGCAATACTACAGATACTAAGAACATAGAAAAGATTACCCAAATCATGCGTCCAAGTATGGTAGAGCCAAAGTTGGCTGAAAGCATAACCTATACCTTGGCTTTAGATCATGCCAAAGATTTGATGGGTGACGACATCGAACTCGATTTTGATATGCTCATCAATAAAGCGCCCCATACCGATACACCCACACCTTGGCATCAAGATGCGGCATATTGGATCAAAATGACCGACAAGAGGGCCGCAAGTTGTTGGATAGCTTTGGATGATGTCTACGAAGATAATGGCTGCATGTGGTTCATTCCCAAAGAAGAAGATTCGATTAGACCACATGTTCAAACGGCTGGCGGTGGGGCACTTCAATGTGAAGCAGATATGAGTTTGGCCCAATCCATTCCGTTAAAATCGGGAGGATGTACCTTTCATGACGGTTATACATTGCATTTCAGTAAGGGAAACACCACCAATTCGCAAAGAAGGGCGCTTATTTTAAATTTTAGGCCTAAAAGCATGATCGAATTGGAAAGATCTCAGGGATTTGACCATACCAATAAAAGAGAGGTCCGAAATAAATAACCTACTAATGGATGTGAATTTTTTTTATCCCCATTGGAGAAGTGCACATAAAGAATGGCCTGTTTTTTTAAACAGGGTCACTGAACTATGTCAAATATCGCAAAAGCGCTATTCCGTGAATTACTATAAGTGAATCATAATGTTCCGCGTTATGCCTGCCCCGCCAAAGGCGGGGTAACTTTGCTTTGGTAAAAGCGAAAGTTTGTACTGCAATTCCTGAAAATTTCCTCTAAATAATTCTCAAAAACGGAATACTTTTTTAGCTGCCCGAGGTAGGAGGGGAGGGTAATGCTTTGTCAACCGAAACCTAGGTGGAGGTTGGTGTGTGGAATGACTGATATCATTGTTTGAATAACTGAATTCGAATAGCTTTAGTGTTTGGTTGAATACTAACCACACCGATGGCACAATCCAGGGAGCCTGAGGCATCCCAGCGATACATGGTGATAAAACAGTAGAATCTTAAAACAAGAACATGAGACAAGCAGAACAAGTAAAAGAAAAGACTTCACGGAAGATAGATCTTATGAACAAGCGTGTGCTATTGGCCAAAAGGCCAAAAGGAATGCCTGATGCCTCAACATGGCAATTTGAAGAACTTCCTGTTCCAGGCATTAGGGAGGGAGAGGCCCTGATACAAACAGAATATATATCGCTGGACCCTGCCATGCGTGGCTGGATCAGGGATGCGAAATCATATTTACCTCCAGTAAAGTTAGGCGAGGTGATGCGAGCGGCTATCGTTGGTAAGGTGATAGAGTCCAGGAACCCGAATATGAAAGTAGGCGATTACTATACAGGATTCCACAGCGCGCAGTTATTTGTGATTACAGATGGTAATGGTTTGTTCCGAATAGATCCCAATATGGCGCCTTTGACAACCTATCTTAGTGTTTTAGGAATGCCAGGGATAACAGCGTATTTCGGATTGTTACGAATCGGACAACCTAAAGCAGGTGAGACCGTACTGGTATCTGGTGCTGCTGGCGCAGTTGGCAGCGTAGTGGGTCAAATTGCCAAAATTAAAGGCTGCCATGTCGTGGGCATTGCAGGCGGCACCGAAAAATGCGACTACATTGTGAACGAACTGGGCTTTGATGGCGCCATTGATTATAAGAATGAGGATATCACCGAACGATTGGATGTCTTGTGCCCAAATGGCATTGATGTGTATTACGACAATGTAGGTGGTGAAATCCTGAACACTGCCCTGACGCGACTCAATAGGAAGGCGCGGATTGTTATTTGCGGCGCCATTTCGCAGTACAACAGGAAGCCTAAGGGACCAGACAACTATTACCAGATATTGGCTGCCCGAGCTAAAATGGAAGGCTTTGTTGTCATCGATTACTTCGGGGAAAGCGATTTGGCCAGACGCGACATGGGACAATGGATGATGCAAGGGAAATTGCGTTCGAAGGAATTCGTCGTTGAGGGTATCGAGAATTTTCATGAAGCCTTTCTTCGATTGTTTTCCGGAAAAAAAATGGGTAAACTCATTCTGAAAGTAGCCTAGTGAGCTCTAAAATAAAAGGACAAGACGGAATAGAACTGTAAAACGGCTTTGATCTACGCGATAAAAATAAATTACCCAGTGGATGATTGCTTTTTCGGCGAGACGAAGGGCACCCTTTCCACAAACAAGCACATTTGTTTCATAATCCACCTTCATTACATTTCGGCGGACAAGTGTACCGCGTTATGCCTGCCCCGCCAAAGGCGGGGTAACTTTGCTTTGGTAAAAGCGAAAGTTTGTACTGCAATTCCTGAAAATTTCCTCTAAATAATTCTCAAAAACGGAATACTTTTTTTGCTGCCCGAGGTAGGAGGGGAGGGTAATGCTTTGTCAACCGAAACCAGGGTGGAGGTTGGTGTGTGGAATGGTTACTTCTTGTGATTTAACTTATTTATTGCTAATTGACTATTTATGTGCAAATTAGATTTTAAACCAAATGTTCTGCCGTATGAAATATGATTTTTATACCGTTCTTCATCAGAAAGGCTTCTTAAAGATTCTAATTCTTTGAAAGAATTTCGCTTTAATGATTCTAATGTTTCAATAATGATTCCATCCGTTATTTCATTTGAAACTCTAGATTTTGAAACAATTGCACATACCATTCTTTCTATGTCATTGGCTAATTTATTCTGTAAAAATTCTACATTATTTTCCCTAAATAGAATTTTGAACTCTTCTTTCCCTAAAAGAATAAAACCTTCGTCATTTGGTAACTCGCCAACTGGCATCTTTGAATCCTCAATAAATATTAACTGACCGGTCCTTAAAAGACATTTTTTTAAAGAGTTTAATGTATTCTTCCACTCATCTATGGGTATTTCATGCAGAACATTAATTAGTACAATTAAATGATATTTATTTTTGGGTATGTCTTTTAAAGAAGAGTAAAAATTGTGAGCTCCTTTTTCTTTTAATTTTTGTTTAGCATTTTTGTCAATATCAAAAGTATCATACAGCTTTATTCTGCTCCAAGTGTCGGCATCTTCTTTAAGTGATGTTAATAACCGACCTTCGCCACAACCAAAATCCAAAATGTTTAGGTTTTTCTTGTTTGAGGTAGTTTTTTTAAAAAGCTGAATTTGAGGGTCAGAATCATTTGAGAACTCGATAACTTCAGGTTTAAGAAAGCATTGAACCATAAAATTTGTCATTGCCCACAAGGAAGGAGATTTTAAAAATTCAGCCATTCTGTAATAGTATTCATCTATCCCCATTATATCATTTAAAGCTTTAAATGGTCTATCTGATTTAGGACTATACATTTCATCGTTTTGAACAAGATAAATCGAGGAATAATCTAATGAAGCAACAATAGGTATTGAGTGCGTAGCAATTATAAGTTGTCCTTTGTTATTCACCAACTCTTTCAATCTCTCGATTAGCCTTACTTGAGCCTTAGGATGTAAATGAAGTTCAGGTTCATCAATAATAATGATCCATTCCGAAAATCTTATTCCAGGATTCTGATTAATACTTTGACTAAAAAACAAAATGGAATATGTAAAAAGTACCTTTTCACCTTCGGAAAGTAACTCATAGTCAAACTTCAATCCATTTAAAGTAAGAAATGGTTCGTAAGTCTTTAAATTTTGGCCGTCCTCAACCCGTGACCCGGTTAAATTGCATTCCCAGGACAGTTCTTTTTCCAATAAAATATTAACTAAACCTTTTAGTTGCTGGAACCTTATGTAATTTCCGTTGCTATCGATTTTGGTTTTTTTTAATTCTGCTTGAGTTTTTGCATCCTCAAGCAGTTTAGGTAAGCTTTCTAGGTAAGCCAAAGCGTTCTGATTGATTACGGAGAATTCATCGACTTTATGGTTTCTGTTGGAGAAAGTTCCCCTAAAAAGCTGATCTTTACCTTCAATAGCTTTTTGAAGACCTCTTAACTGCTCATGGTCAATAACCTTTAAATAATCACTGAAAGAGCTGGAAACAGAGTTGTCAAATTGCTTTATTTGTGATTGTATATTGTGTGGAATTATGTAGTCTTTTTTATTGACTATCTCGGCTTTTTCGTTACGAAGGACACTATTTTTAGGATCTTTAGATAACTCAAAATCTATATTTTTTAGTGCCTCTGAAATTCTAAGGGTTTCATAGTATGGTTTGAATTTTTCGGCAGCCTTATCAAAACCCAATGGTAAATGATCGAAATAAGAGTTTGTGATTTTGAATGTATTTGAGTTTTTAATCCAATTCTCAATTATTTTCAAATATCTGGTTTTACCAGACCCATTTTTACCGACTAATGCTATTACAGAACCTATTCTATCTGATTTAAATTTTTTGACTCCAAGATCATTAGTCATTCTTAGGGGTAAGTCCAATTCTTTTATTCGCATGGATAAATATTTTCTTCACATATAGGCTAATTTAACTATTCTAATTTTTGGAATGAAATATTATAAACGTCAGATTATTAAGCGTTTTGCATGCTTACCTCGCCTCAGAAAAATTCGGTCAAAACAATAGGGGAGTAGAGTGATAATATTTTAGAGGGCGAGAACTTAATGGTATTGAGTTCTCACTTTTCAATTAGAGTTCTAAATAATTTAAAGTGTACAATTGTTTTCTAAAATATAGAGACTGATCGCCACCACGCCGGCTGGCTCCTTCGCTAAAAAGGTCTACCAGACCTTTTCTTAGCGCTTGGCCCTGTTTCTTTTTTTACCCGCCCTCGCGTAGCCGCTATGGCGTAGCACGGTCAAGAAAAAAAGAGGAGAATATTTAATTCTTTAATCCCTATTTTTTATCTAAAAGGTAACAATCAAAAAAAACATTATCATCGAAAACTCCCATTTCAAAAACCTGTTCACAAATAGCCAATTTAGTTTCTGAATCAAAAATCGTTTGATTCATTCTTTCTGCATCAGCAATGTAGTCTAACCACCTTCGCAAATCAACAATATGTTGATTTTCGTATAGAATTTTTGCAATTTTCAAATCAGTTTCAGAAGCCTTAATCAAAACTGTCCACTTTTCAAACCCAGTCATTTTCGCAATGACGTGTTGGGCTTTCATTAAAGTCAATTTTTCTTCATTAAGATTGAAATCGATCATTACCAATAGAACATCAAAATACTTTGGCTCATATTCATATAACCAAGCATTGTTCAGTTTGTCGGAGACAGGTTTTCTCCTTTTAAAATCTCTGTGTAAATTTTTTGATTGTAGTTTAAAGAAATCAATAGTATTCATAATATAATCCTTTTATTTCAAAGATTATTATCCAAGAGGTTGTGCGTTCGTATACTTTTGTCGGATAATAAGCCTTGAGGGTTTATATTATCTAGTATGGTGGATGAAATCTTTGCACGAACGAGCTGGCATACCATAAACACCTTTTCAAATTTAAACATTTTGATTTTAATAGATTTCCAAACAGAATTTTTTTATTCACAAATTAGAACAAGTGTATAGAAATTATCTCACAGAATAATTTTATGCTCCAGTAGCAAGTCGGCGAGAATCACCCACAAAAAAATCTTGCGAGATTTTCCTCGAATAAGCGAATTTTGAAAGAATCTAAAAGGCTAGCTTTTAAATGGCGTTGGCCAAGCGACTGAGAATTGTTTAAAATAAAATTCCTTGTAGATTATTCGGGATACTTAAAATATACGAGATGATGTGGTCGACAAATTATTGATTTCGAAATTCAATAAACCTTTCAGTAAAACGGCTTTGACATAATTGTTGACGATATAGAACACTCACGCGTTACTATATCTACAATTATATCAAATACGGTGGTATGCGCCGTTTTACATAACAACCCTATTTGAATCATAATTTATATTATGTCAAATAGAATATTTTGATAACCAGTATATCCACCCTATAGCTGCAAATTTGGTTAAAGTAAAAACCCACTCCTTTCGAAGTGGGTTTTCCAATCATCATGAAACCAATCAAGGTAGTTGTGAATAACCGTTTCTGGTTTTCCACATGAAATATTTTTCAAAAAGTACTTTAGAGAAATCGTAAAATACATTAGGGATCATAATCGCAAAGCGTCGTGGTTTAAACAAATGATCGCTGAGTATGATCACTTCCTTTTTTCCGGCGTCCATCACACAGATTCCGGGGATTTTGCCCCAGGCTTTTTTTCTAAGGTTTTCTTTTCCCTTAGTAACGCGCAATATGTTTTCGGCTACAATCTTACCGGTTTCATCAGACGGATATCCGGTTTTAGGCCCCGAAAATGGTACTTTCCCGGGCTTAAATGGTAGATCTACCTGTACGGCGATACCTGCGGCCCAGATATTAGGCCAGGTTTTATGCCTATAGTCCTCTCCTACGGGTACATAACCGTTAGATGTAGGATGTAGTTCTGGAGAATTGCTCACAAAGTCAACGCCAAAGAATGGCGGCATTAGCATCGTAAACTCGCTTGGTAAGATCTCTCCGGTACTGAGCTCAACGCTCTTTTCAGTGACCCTTTTTACGGCTACTTCCGTCCTATACCTAATATTGAACATCTTCATAAAGGACTTCAACATCGTCTCTCCGCCGGGCATACCATCTATACCAAAATGGCCCAGATAGGTCTCAGGGGTAATCCAATAGAGATCCACCTTTTTTCTAATCTTCTGTTCCCGGAGCCATTTTTCAATATTGAACAGAAACTCATAGGCAGCCCCCATACAGCCAGCATTTTGGGTGGCTCCAATTACAACGGGCCCAGGCCGTTTCTTAAACTCTTCCAAGGCTTTTTTGGTGTCCATGGCCCCTTTTGGGGTTCCAATATAATGCGCATGCTCTTTTACCCCAGGCGCCACATCATAGTCTACCTTAGGCCCCGTGGCAATCACCAAATGATCGTATTCAAAATTGCCTTTGCTGGTCTTTACAAAATTGTTCTTAGCGTCAACACTCAGCGCCTCGGCCTGTATAAAGTCCACCCCTTTTTTCCTTAAAATTTCATCCTTCCTAAAGGAGATGTCTTTTACCTTTCTACGGCCAAATGGCACCCAAATCAGGGAAGGTATAAACAGGAATAATGGCGATTTGTCGATGACCACTACCCTATGGTCTTTTTTACCTTTTCTTTTAATTTCCAATGCGGCGGTCATTCCCGCGAAATTTCCGCCAATTACTACTGTGGTTGTCATAACCTTTTGTTTTATACTTAAAGGTACGACACAACAGCTGCACCAAACGTGACTAAAGTCACATAAGCCTAAAAGCCTTTGCTTGTATTAAATGATTGAAAATCAAAATGTTATAGATGATTTCAAGAAATCGAGAACGTGAGGAAGGGTTTAAGTATCCCTGAACATCTTAGTCATCAAAATTATCAGCGAAAACAACCTCTTTCTCTTTATTTGCAAGTAGTACATCGTCTATCTTTCCAATACCATTGAAAAAATAACTGATCTCCATGACCGCTCCAATAGATTCCTCGTAAGCTGTTGAGAAGACCAGCGTATCATTTAAAGTTAGGTTTACCTGCTTATCTACAGTCTGCAACTTAACCCGGTTCCATTGATACATCTGGGTAGCCAACATGGTTAGGTCTTCGGTCTTTCCGTGATGTTCCTTTTCGCCTACCTTTACTCCCAATTCGGCCCCGCATCCCTTATTTCCTAACATGACCCAGTAATAACCGCTTGTGCCCTGAACATGAATGCTAATCAGCGGGCAATCTACAGCCTCTAAAGCCTCCATGCTAAAAGCCACCGAATGCGTAAAATTATCACCTTGCAATCCAAAATCCCTGACTTGATAGAAGGCCTGCTGAAACTCCTGGTTTAGGTCTATCCCCTTGGTCTGTATGGTGGATGCCTTCAGGGCCAAATAGTCTTGCTTCTCCCAAAGTTCCTTCCCAAAGGTGACAATATTAGACATAGGTTGCCGCATTGCTATAAACCAATCCTCATGGGTAATGTGTACCGGAATTTCCTTAATCACCTGCTCGTCTGCCAGTAATTTGGCGGTAAAATATCCTGGGATATAATAAATGTCTGTACGTTCGGTACTCCCCTTAAAAATTTCAACCCTTCGCGATTTATCCCAGCTCTGCTGTAGATAGAAACGTTCTGCTTCTAAACCTTCAATATCATAATTGAAGACCACAGTATTGGGGAGTTCATTACTTAAGGTCTTCTTAAAAGAAAAGTCTACTTCTACCCTACGATTTTTTTTCTTTTCAAACGTCCTTATCCCTGCTGCGAATAGCAATATCAAAGGTAATATCACAGCAAGCAACAGGCCAATCGGCTTCCACAAGCGCTTCAATTTTGGTACGCTCTTTTTCTTCCTGCCACGATGGCTTAAACGCTCTGCCTTAAGACTTTGCCAGTCTGCTTTAAAGGCAACCCGGGCCAGCACATCTAGCGTTGATATATGCGGTAAGCGTGTATATTGCTTACTCCATAATCTTTTTAGTGTTGATACACTTAAGCGATACCCTCCCTGCTCCTCAATGTAAAAAGAAAGAAAATCATAATCTTTTTGAGACCAATTGGTATTCCCTAAAAGACCACATTGCCGTGCAATTTCGTTTTTGATCGCCTCTAAAAGTTCAAAATCAGAATTTGTCATTTCCTTTTACTAAAAGTGTTTGGAGCCATGAATGCAAAATGGTTGTAAAATAATCGAAAAATAATCCGGTCCTGACTCCTGCCATTGCTACATTTTCATCGATTTAAAAAAAGACAATCAAAATGAAAATACGTTACACAAATTTACTATTTATTGCCTTCTTAACCACTACCCTACTTACGGCACAACAACGCATCTTTGAGCGCGACCAGGTTACTATTTATTCCGAAAATAATGAAAAAGTAGCCTACATAGATACCATTTTTAAAGGGAAAAAGGCGTTAAAACTCGATGGCAAACTGCAATCGCTTTGTATTCTTGAAGGAATAACTGCGAAAAATTTCAGAATAGAAATGGATATAGCCGGAGAAGTGATGTCCGGACTCGGGTTTCACGTCAAAGACGGACTAAACTATCAATATGTTTATTTTAGACCAGGCTTGGGTGGTACCAGAGAAGCCATACAATATATACCGATTTACAACGGTGCCTTAAGTTGGGTTTTTTACAACTATCCTACTTACGAAACCACGGCGGATATCGCATCCCTGGAGTGGTTCCATGCCGCTTTTGAGGTTAGCGGAAACCGCCTGAAAGTTTTTGTAAACGGCCAGGAAGAACCAAAAATGGATGTCACGCTTCTTGAAAACACGGTGAGTGGAGAAAAACTCTTACTCCGAGGCCTCTTTGGTCCCTCCTACTTTGCTAATATTACCTATCAACCGTTGTCTGAGGAAAATGCAGAAATTAAAAAAGCACCCAAAACCAACTTCCTTACCAAATGGAAGATCTCCCAACAGTTTCCAAGCGATACTACCGCTAGTTACTTTCAACATCTTCTAAAAAAAGCAAACCAGCTAAACAATTGGAAAGAGATCAGGGTACCAGAAGATCCCTATGTTAACTTTTCAAGGTTTTTTGAATATCCTAAAGGCGTTTTAGTAGCCAAGAATGACATATATGTTGAGAACAGTACTCATAAGAAGCTTTATTTTGATTATGTGGGCAAGATCAGTATCGTTTTGAACGGAACCGAGCTTTTCCAGAACAACAAGATAAAGTTTGAACGCGTTTTCGACGGTACCTTTAGCATTAACCTACCCCTAAACAAAGGAAACAATGAACTTATCGTAATTGCCGAAGGTGATGCTCCTTTTTTTGGTGAGGGTTTTAGGTATTTAGGGAGAAATCAGCACAGCAATTGGGGTTTTATAGCGCGATTGGAAGAATAGTCAGAATACCTGGGTTTAAGTCGAATAAAATCAAAGTATGACTTGTATCATTGTTTGTTAGACGTTAACCGAATAGTTTTAATAGCTCGCCGTAAAACACTTTGCGGTATTATTTAGAAACCCAATGCTATACTTATGAAAAAAACTATTTTGGCTAGTATACTTGCAATTGCAACCGTCTGCAGTGCATCTGCACAGGATACCTTAGAAACCGCATTAGCAAACTCGGAAGGATATACATTGATGAGCCAAAAATGTTATATCTGCCATTTTCCAAAACCAGACCCGGCCAAAATGAATCAAATGATTGCTCCTCCCATGTTACGAATACAGGAACATTACAAACCGGTATATACGAACAAAGAAGATTTTATAGCCGCCATGATCGATTTTGTTAACCAACCCTCCGAAGAAAAGGCCCTGATGCCAGGTGCCATAAAAAAGTTTCAACTAATGCCGAAATTAATATACGATGAAAAAGAACTGTACCTAATTGCAGAAACCCTATTCGATATAGACTTTGGTACGGCGCCAAAGATTAGAATGAAGATGATGCAATTCAACGGCATACAACTGAATAATGGTGAAAAATGGAAACTAAAACCGGAATCCATACAAGAGATGGAGACGGTCATTAAGAAGGTAAATTATTTTGAAGCAGATAACAATATCGCTGCATACAATCAGTTGGGCAGAGAAGTTTTTAACGCTGCAAAAAAATTGATGTTAGAGGATGCCTATACCGGGGAAAAATTTAACCAAATCCATACGTTCGTCTATGGAATTGAAAATAATATGTTCAGCTTAATGGCAACACCCTCACTGGAAGAAGCCAAAAAACAGCTGTCTGAATTGAAAATTAAACTTAAGGACTTTAGCACCTATTTTGAAAACTAAAGCGCTTATGTCTGCGCATAACGAATCGTCTTTTATAGTGGTTTAAGTAAAATCTAGTTGGCGATAGCTTCTAAACCTTCGGCAACAAAACCCTCCCTCCTGACAACTTTCGTCTGTGTCTCGCAGCAATGGCTAGTTTGCGAAGCATATAACTTTCAAAAGTACCAAATCAAGGGAGCCGCAACTATCGCTCCCTTTTTTTATCATAAATAGCGCTTCCCGTTGGGTTTTGCTATTTTGTATTTGAAATCGATACCTATTCTAATATTTAGACAAGATGTCTGGTCTTTTTAAGAACCATAAATGACGGTTTTCATTTCATCTCTAACATCAGCTTCATCAACTTTTCAGCACTCACCCTCCCCTTCTCCTTGATAAACTCCCTGTCCGTATTGTCGCCTATCTCAAATACCAGGGCCTCTGCCCCATGGGCTGCGAAAAAATAGTTTCTCGAAACCATGGTAGGGTTTACTTTATCGCTTGGCCTTATGTTAGGGTCATAGCCATTTAACTCTGCTTTTACGGCTTCCAACCATTTTGGGACCAGTCCTGGCATATTTCCTTTGAATGTATCAGCTAAGGTGTAATAAATATCATCCCAGGTAGAATGAAAATCTATCCCGAAGTAAAAATCTCCATCCGTCTCCCCTACCCGCTCCATCATAAACTCCTTAACGGCAGTAGTTTCAGGTTGTTCAAAGGCTTCCCAATCCCGGTTGAGATCTATACCACCCGCATTGTGTCGCCAATGGCCATTATCTACCCCATCCGGATTCATTAAGGGTACCGCATAGGTGGTAAATTTTTTACGAAACTTCTTGGCAATCAAACTATTACCCGCAATAGTCTCTATAAAAGATTTCATCGCTAAATAGCCCGTAACTTCTGGTGGATGCTGCCTGGAAATGACCATCAGCATACGTTTTTTCTTTGGTTTTCCGATGGTGAGTGCTCGTAGTTCTCTTCCTTCTCTGCTCATGCCAATGACTCCATTTGTAACATACTCCTTTTCTGAAAGTGTTTCTGCCCATTGCCTTACATCCTTAGAGGTTTGCAACTCCTGGCTGGCCACCCAAAGGGGTTGAGAACCTACTTTTAACCGCATTTTGGCCTTTACTGCAAGAGAACCAGGACCAAAATCTGCATCTCCCTTTTCATATTCGGTGTAGTTAACGGAATCTAGAGATCGCCAGGTTTTACGGTCTGTACTTAATTTTGGGTAATAGCGGTGTTTTGCCGTTGCCTGATAGGTTAATACCACCTCAATAGTTCGTTCTTTACTACTTTTAACGGTAAAAGCGTACCACGGGCTTATGTTTATCGGTGTATTCTCGGAGGTGATCAGTGCGGTATAGGTGCTATCATTGGTTTGTACTATGCCGTTAAGCCTCCCCCCTTCAAAGTTGTTCGAAAATAGTAGTGTTCCGTCATCAAAACTGTAGTCGCCCTTCCATTGCTTTTGTATGGGTTTGGTTACCGTAGGTACCACAGGAGTAGGGCCTTGCCCCTGGTATTTTTTTGATTGTGCGTGTACTATACTCAAGCCTCCAAAGAGTGCTATGAACCCCAGGACCTTGTATTGGTTTAAAAAAGTAGCTTTCATTTGGTGAACTGTCTCTGCCTAAAAATAAGATATATCCTTCAAATGCGTATGCCAGCAGCGATGCTATATTTGCCTTAATTTGCAATTAAACCTGTCCCATTTCCTCCAGCGGGACTCCAGTAAACTGTAAATCCGCTATTTTCTGTCAAATTTTGTTTGTTATGAAAGCGTTCTCCTATATCCTTCTTTTTTTCTATGCCCTAACTGCTATGGCTCAGGTCAACGAAGGGCCCCTGCTACCCAAGCAACAATTACTTGAAGATCTCAGCATCCTTCAAAACAACCTGGAAAAAGCACAACCCAGTCTTTATACCTATACGCCCAGGGAGGAAATGGATGCTTTCTTTGCAGAGCTCAGAGAAAAACTTACTAAAGATATGAGCAGTATTGATTTTTTTCGATTGCTTGCTCCCCTATCCAATAAAATTAGAAACGGGCATACCATTTTAGTGCCCTCCTCTAAGTGGGAAGACCGGGTAGTTTCTGAATTTCCGCTATTGCCTTTAGACCTTTACTTTAAGAGTGATACATTGTACGTGCATCGGAATTTGTCAGACAATACTCAGACTACAGAAGGTGCTGTGGTTCATAGCATTAATGGAAAATCTGCTATAGAGGTCTTCAATTATATGGTAGAGCGTTGGTTTAAAGATGGCTATAATCTTACCCGGCCCCGTGAAATTGTTTCAGACGAATACAAATACCTCTACACCCACTTTTACGGACCTACGACTTCTTTTGAGTTGCTGATCACAACTCCTGAAGGCGAAGAAAAAACAGTTCAGCTTAAGGGTTTAACGGAAGAATTGCAGCGCAAAAGACTACAAGATCGTTATAACTACAAAAGAGTACCCTGGTGGCAAAGAGGAGCACCTCCCCTCTCCTTAGAATTCCTCCAGAACACTGCCATTTTAAAGATTACGCTCTTCAGCAATGGTGTAAAAGGAACTAACGGCATGAAATATCAGAGTTTTGTGCGCTGGGCTTTTGAGGAGATAAAAAAGAAGGGCGTAGAACATTTGATTCTCGATCTAAGAGGTAACCAGGGCGGCGATGTTAAACCACAACTTGCACTTCTTAGTCATTTGATCAACAACAACTTCAAGTTGTATAAAAATGTACATGCCATTACCAGAAAGCTGCCAAACCCGGAATACTATGAGTTTTCCGTTTTCAACCGGTCAAGCTTTAAAAAGAGCTTTGAATCCGAACTTCAGAACGGGGTCTACCCCATGAAAAAAAAGTGAGGGTTTTGAGGACAAGCCTAGCAAACCCTCGGAAAATGTATTTACTGGGAACCTTTACGTTCTTATCGATGGCTGGTCTTTTTCGGCCACAGGTGAAGTTGCAGGGGTTTTAAAAGAACACAGAAAAGATGCGGTGTTTATTGGTGAAGAAACCGGGGGGAATCCTGTAGTCAATATAAGCGGTATTCAAACTTTTATGACACTCCCTTACTCTAAAAACAGGATCCTTATATGCCTGGTACATTACGAGACAGACGTTTCGTATCCCAATACCGGGCAGGGTGTTCAACCAGATTTCCCTATTAGGGCAAGCATTCAAGAGGTTTTACAAGAGAAGGACGCAGTTCTTTATTGGACGATTACTCATATTAGAAACAAATTAGAGCGAGAATCTCAGGATTGAAGGTTTCTGAAAAGTTGCAATGATCTAAGTTGGGGTTCTAAACCCCGCCCCACAATAAGTTACTGGTTTAAAGTGTAATTAACATGCAAGAAGCCAATGAATTCAAGGCATACTGGCTGCTGTTCACTGTTTACTACGCCTACCCTCCTACACGTATGCTGGCAAGGCCGTCAGCAGATTTTTTTACCACACTGGTCTCCAGGTCTTGGGCACGGATCTTACCAACCCCATCTAACTTCAGTACAGATTCGTCTGCCTGCCCTGATACGGTCATGGTACACAATCCGTCTAAATCTATTTTGAGGTATTTTACATCTACTTCAATATCGCCTCTTATGAGTCCGTCTCCTTTTATTCGAAGTCGCTCACTTTCTACCGGGTCGTTGGTATAGACATGTACGAGTCCATCCATATCAATTCCGGCAATACCGGGATGACCGAGATATACGTGAATTTTTGGGGCCGAACTAAATCTGTCGTGTTCGTCAAACTGAATATATAGCGTTCCGCCTATTACCTCTATGGTATAGTCGTCTATATGGCTGTCTCTTTTGGCTTCAATTTCTACAACGGCATTCCTGTCCTGTTCTAGAAATAGCCTTATGTTGCCATCTAATTTAACATCGTCAAAAGGTTCTAAGTCGTATACCTTTTTACTTTGTGCCATAGCAGTGCTTACGGTCAGTAAGCCTACCGCAACGAATAATAACAGCTTTCTCATTTTCTGATTGTTTTTTGGTTGATCAATGAATAAACTCCTCTTTGTATAGAGACGCTATATTTAATAGACGGGTTGCCTGGGGAATTGTTACAGGAAAAGGGAATTTAATTCTAAATTCTTTATTGCTAATTGCTAATTGTTCATTGTTACGGCGATCCGCTCTTCCAGCACTTTTATAGTTCCCTGATACCTGATCCTGGAGCGTGCAGAACTGTAAATGGTAACTATCCCACTTAAATCTGGAAACAAATCGGCCCTAACTCTATACACTTCTTTTTTGTAATTCAGCGTAAATTTGAGTTTATAGCTTTGCTTTTCTCCGTCCTTTATAATTTCAAGATTTTCTGGTACTCCCTTGAATTGAATACCGTTCCTGGCCGTATAGTCTCCGCTCATATGGCGTTCACCATAATAAGGCAAATGCAGCGCAATAGAATCGCCCATGACCCTAAGAAAATTGGCAGGTTTATTGACCGTTATTTGATTGATATTATCTCCGGGCAATAAAGATCCGGCAACGATAGCTTCACTGGCACTATTGGTAATCAAGGGGATTGCCAGTTTGGCCTCTATCTCAAAGTTTCTGCTATTTACTAGCTTATCAAGACCAGAATTCCCCTCTAAATTTGAAGTACTATCCTTTGTGCTTTTACAGCCAAAGGAGAAAAACGCCAAAATTAAAATTGTGGTATACACCCGTGTTTTCATAACAACGTGTTTCTTGACACTAAATTTGGAATGAGCAGTTTTGTTCACTGTTTTACTCTACGAAGCCTTTGGCGAAGTAGAGCCTACTAATTACTTGCCAAACCTTTCTCCAGTTCTGCAACTGTTCCGCTGTAACGAATCACAAAACGTTGAGAGCTATTTACTGTAAGAGCGCTAGTGAAATTGGGAAAGAGTTCAGCGTTTACCTGAAAGGTTTCGGTTTTGTTCCGAATATTGAAGCGCACGCGATAGCTTTGCTTTTTCTCGTCTTTAGTAATCTTTAGATCTGTAGGAACTCCATCGAATTCCACACCGGTAGCACGGCCATAGGTTCCTCCCATCTGCACTTCGCCGTAGTACGGCAGATTTGCAGTGACCTTGTCTCCCTGCATCCTGAAGTAGTTTGATGTTCCCTGTAGATTAATACGGTTTATAGCACTTCCTGGAGGTAATAGACCAGCCGCTGCAATAGAGTTCATACTGGTCGTTCCCAAAGGTTGTGCCCAATCTGCACGGACCTCAAAGGTTTTGTTTTCGATCATAGCGTCCAGGGCGTCTATATCGGCCTGACTTATTGCACTCCCTGTAGATTTACACCCTATTGTCAGGGCCATAATGGCAAAGGCGGCTAAAAAGATTCTCATTTTCATAGTAGCTAACTTTTTGTTATTTAACACCTTAAAAGATACCAATAATTGATCAAAATCCTTGCCAAAACAATGCTAAAAGTAAAGTTTATGCGGTTGGAGAATGGAAAAATAAACAGTTAAGAGCTACAAAGTGGTTTGCACTAACTAAAAATGGGGTGCTAAACCCCACCCCAAAACAATTTATGACTCCAAATTGCAATTTACAAGCAAGTAGGGCATCAGCTCAGGTGCCCGATCCATAAGATTTGAAGTGTAAGGCTGCCTTTTTAATCCGCAATGGACCCAAAGAATGCTTCTGCAAATCGGGATATTCAATTGACAAAATCTTCGAACCAGCAATACTTACTTCGCAAATCTAACTTTTACTTTTCAACCAGGTCACGGAGATAGACCTGATTAAAATCGGGGGAAGACTCCGCCAGGAAATTCAAGATGGGCAAATGTCCTGCGCCAATCAGTAAAAAGACCTTATCCGCGCCAGGCTGGTTGATGCTTAGTAAATTAGCAAATATGCGAAGGTTTCTGGAATACCACCAAATTGCCCCATCTGCCCCAAAGTAGTCATCACCTTCATTCATTTTAAAATTCCCGATCAGATAGTGCCCATGACTAACCCTGGCCCGATCCGGGTCGTTTTCATTCAACAAGCTTTCTAGAAGCGTCATTTGCATTTTAGAGGCATCTTCATTTTCATACATCTTCATAAATTGATTGTGAAGTTTTTCATCTCGGGCCACAAGTTCCGGCCCTGCCTTTTCAACAAAATAGGCCTCTTTGGCTTCGTATTGCTCGTCCGTCATATCACTATCAAAGCGCCTGGCATTGGCGTCAACCACATAAACCTTCTTATGCCCTAACTCTTTAGCCATCCGAAACCCTATTTGATAGATCTCATTGGCTTTTAACTCAAATCTACCTTCAAGGTATTCCTTATAGAGCGAGTCTATCCGTGCCTGCCTGGTTTTTTTTTGCTCTATGGCAATTTTGGTAGGCTTAAATTTCCTAATAGCCTCAAGGACTTCCTGAAGCTCCTGCTGCCTTTTATCAGAAAGAATATTGATGTCGTGTTTTGGCTTGTAACCGTCTAGTCCGGCGTCCTTAAAATGGAAAGTACCTAGGATAAACAAATCAGATTTTTTAATATCCTTAAAAAATTCATTTGGTTCTTTTAAAATATCCTGACCTAAAGTAATACTTGAAATAAATAAAAACAGCGTGGTGATGATGGCTGGTGTTTTCATAATGCTAGAATTGTTTGAATAGTAATTGTGAAATTCCCGGGAATCACTTCTAAATTTAGTCATCAATTATATTCAAAAGATGAAGGATCGGAAGAACTGTTACACTTATTTTATCCGGGGTCCGTGAAAAGCCAACATTGATGATCTCCTGAATCGAAAATTCGCGAATAAAGGGAATTAAAAAGCTGGGGCCCTAAACCCCTCCCCACAATAAGTTATGCACCTAAAGTGTAATATGCTTGCAGAAACTCACTTAAGATTTTTTGTTTGCTTTCCTAATTCACCTTTCGACTTTGCACTTCCAATATCGAGCTTCCAACACCTAACCCCTCTTCTCCCCTCCTATATGTTTATACAAAAAAGGCCGTTTATGCGGAACCCCATCTCTTCTCTCCTCAAGGCGCTCAAAGACTTCATAACCCAACATCTTCTTTTGAAACCTGCTCCGATCCATTTTCTTAGCGTAGATGGTCTCAAACAAGCGATGCAGTTCGGGCATTGTAAACTTAGCCGGCAGTAAATGAAAGGCATGTGGATAAACCTGAAGATCTGATCGAAATTGCTTTAATGCAGTATCTATAATTTCCTCATGATCTAAGAGTAACTTAGGCAGTGCTTCAACACTAAACCAGCCGAATTGCTGAGAGAACATGCCAGCTGTGGGATGGGCGTTAGCCATTTCTACAAGCGCGTAATAGCCCACAGAGGCAAACCGCTGGTTGATCCACAAGTCGGGATCCCAGGGTAGTTCAAGTTGTTCAAAGAGTTTTTCGATTTCGTTGGTGATAGACCTTCTCGGGTCTCCAAAGGTGTAAAACTGCTTTAGATAAAAACCACCAAGTCCGGTTCGCTCTTGAAGTATACGGGCCGCAGCAGCATCTATGGACTCTTCTTTGAAAATAAAACCTCCGGGCAACATCCATTTGCCTTCCGTAACTTCTAAAAGAAGCACCTGAAGCAGATTGTCCTGGTATCCAAAGATGACATTGTCTACAGAAATGTTTGAAAGAAATAACTCCCCTCCCCTAAGTACCATTTCATGAATTTCTTTGCGCTCCTTTTTCATAAGTTTGAACTTTGTAGGCCTAAAACTTTATCAATTCCTTTGTAAATATATAAAATTTGATTTACTTTGTGGCAAATTGTCACAATGAAATTATTTAACGGATGAAAAAATTACTCAAAGTATTGAAGTGGACGTTGATCGTAGTCCTGGTTGTTGCCCTGGGGGCATTTTTATACGCATTCATCAAGATTCAGTCTATTAAAAGCGAAGGCCGCGATAAGCTGGTAGGGCCCGCTCCCAGCTTACAGCTAGACGGACACACCTTTAGGGATCTCAATAAGAATGGAGAACTAGATCCGTATGAAGACGGCAGAGTGGCAATTGAAGCAAGAGTTGAAGATCTCTTATCACAAATGACCGTTGAGGAAAAAGCGGCTCAGATGTTTCAGCCTTTTTTATTCTCGACAGAGGTTAATATCACCCCAATGAAAGTAATGGCGCTCTTTTACCCGCCTGAAGACTATATCGCCTCTAGGGGACTAACACACCTCACCTCTGCCCTGGCCCCTGATGATCCCCGGGTTCATATTAAATGGGTGAACGACAATCAAAAAATGGCAGAGCAAACCCGATTGGGAATCCCTATAACCTTTAGCTCAGACCCGAGGCATAGCAACAAAAAAGGAGCTGCTATGTTTATGAAAGGGCTATCTCAATGGCCCGATGCTACCGGCTTTGCGGCTATTGGCGATTCTTTACTTATGGTTAGATTCGGGCAAATTGCAGCAAGAGAGTATCGTGCCATCGGTCTCCATACATCACTACATCCCGTAGCTGATTTGGCAACAGAGCCAAGATGGGGGCGTATAGCCGGTACCTTTGGAGAGGATGCGAATCTATCTGCAATGCTTACTGCAGCATACATTCATGGAATGCAAGGTGAAACCTTAAACCCAACTTCCGTCTCCACCATGACCAAGCATTTCTCGGGTGGCGGGCCACAAAAAGACGGATGGGATGCACACTTTAAATATGGAAAAGATCAGGTTTATCCTGGAAACAACTTTGAATACCATCTTATCCCCTTCAAAGCTGCTATTAAAGCTAAAACTGCCCAAATGATGCCTTACTATGGTATTCCGGTAGGACAGACAAGCGAGGATGTTGGTTTTGCTTTTAACAAAGAAATCATCACGGACCTGCTAAAAGACAGTTTAAACTACAAGGGAATAGTGTGTTCAGACTGGGGTATCCTTAGAGATCCTTCGAGCGCTATAGCCGGTTTTACCGAGCCAATGGATCATGGTGTTGAAGATCTTGATGTTTACACCCAAACCGAGAAGGCCCTAAATGCCGGAATTGATCAGTTTGGGGGGAATGATAATCCACAATTGATTGTTAAACTGGTAGAAGACGGACGCATTAACGAAGCACGATTAGACCGTTCCGTTCGAAAATTACTGCATCAAAAATTTACCCTTGGTTTGTTTGATAATCCTTATGTAGATGAGGAAAGGGCTTTAAATGACATCCGAAGACCCGAAGACGTAAACCTCGGATTTAGAACCATGTTGCAGTCTGCAGTATTGCTTAAAAATACAGGACAGCTCCTTCCGCTTCGCCCAAAGACAAAGGTCTATATTGAAAACCTGGACAAGGATTTAGGCACAGAATATTTTGATATTGTAGACAAGGTCGAGGATGCGGATTTCGTTATCCTAAATCTAGACCCTCCTTATGAGCCGCGTGATGGGATATTGGAAGGCTTCTTTCACCAGGGGCGTTTAAATTATACCAACGAAGAGGTATCTCGTCTTACCAAAATCATGGAACAAAAACCCACGATTGTAACCGTATATCTAGAGCGACCTATAGTTATCCCGGAGTTCAATAAATACGCATATGCTATACTGGGACATTTTAGTATTTCAGACAAGGCGCTTTACGATTTAATCTCTGGCAGGGGAAAACCTTATGGAAGGTTGCCCTTTGAAATGCCTTCTTCAATGCAGGCTGTCGAGGAACAAAAGGAAGATGTTCCTTTTGATTCTAAGAACCCCCTCTACCCTTTTGGATGGGGCTTACGCTATGAGCGTTAAATTTTGATCGGCCAAGGTAATGGTATTTAAATTCTGGATAGTTGCTATCCTTCTGAGCCTTTTGTATACTGTAAATTCAAGCGGAATGAATACAGATAAAACCATAGTGTTATCTGATGGCCGAACCCTCGGCTATGCGGAGTATGGTGACCCTGAAGGCTTTGCAATATTTTACTTTCATGGCGGACAAGAAAGCAGGCTCTCTGCCGGTTTTATGGACAGTACGGCCACTAAGCTTGGGATACGTATCATTGCCCCGGATCGTCCCGGAATCGGCCTCTCTGATTTTCAAGAAGACAGGACCCTCCTACACTGGGCAAATGACATTAGTGAATTGGCGGATGCTTTGCGACTTGATGAATTTTCAATTTTCGGACTTTCGGGTGGAGGTCCACATGTTCTGGCTTGCGTAAAAGAACTACCAGATCGAATAAAAAAAGCTGCAGTGGTGAGCGGTACAGCGCCGCATAACTATAAAGGCAAGCTAAAGGGAGTCTGGTTTCCGGTGAAACTGGTACACTGGTTTGCAGCAAGTAAAAGAGATAAAAACCTGCGTAAGTTCATGGAGCAGGAATATAAAACCCTATCTAAAAAACCCGAAAAGCGACTAAAGCAACTACAAAAATACCTTCCAAAGCCAGATAGGAAACTTTTAAGGGCCAGACCGGCATATGGGTATGAGTTTATCGAAGGTAGTCTGGAAGCTTATTCCCAGGGTATAGATGCCGTCGTACAGGAATGGAAACTTTATGTTGCCGATTGGGGGTTTAAAGTTTCCGAGATTACTTTTCCAATTAGCCTCTGGTATGGAGATAAAGATAAAATGACCCCTAAATACCGCGGAATTCACTTGCACGAAAAACTAGGAAATTCTGAGCTTTTTATTTTAGAAAATGAAGGTCATTTTTCGTTGATTCGCAACCACTTAGAAAAAATACTTCAAGCGTTAATTTAAATATTTTTTCCGCTTAATATAGCATTGATAGTAGCCATTCTTTGATATCCCCGGCATAGGGCTTGCGTTCTTTGCTATCCACGTCATAAAGGCTATGATTGGCATTTTTGTACACCTTGTATTGGATCTCCTTTTCTGGTGAAGAAGCCATGATAGACTTCAATTTTTCTAGACTGAAGCTCATAGCCATGCTACTGTCTTTTTCGCCAAACAACCAAAAACTTGGGTTTTTACAAAGATCAAAATGGGGCAAGGCATCAAAACCGTGAATGCCCTCGAAAACTTCCATTCTCCTAAAAATCGAATCTTGTGCCATAGGCCCATCTCCCTCATAGCGCTCGCTTAATTGGCTGTACAAAAATTCTTGCCCAACGGAACAAACAGGCCCTGAAAGAATCACTTCAAAGCTAATTACAGTAGATTTTTCGGAAGCCCTGGGCGCTACCCACCCTCCTTCGCTAAAACCTAAAACACCGATTCTTGTAGTATCTATGCGGGCTTGCTTTTTGGTCCAATCAGCTACAGCGATTACGTCATTGCTAAGTTGTTCAATAAGCTCCTCGCTATTTTCAGGAATCACATCTGTATATATTCCTTCAGACTGACCGGTACCTCGTTTATCGAAAAAAACTACGGCCAAACCCTGTTCGGAGAACCTGCTTACCATAGGCAGATAGGTTGTCCAACTTCCTTTATTTCCCGAACCATGCACGATAATGATTACAGGCGGTTTCTTCTTCACCGGATTTTCTGGTAAAATCAAACGGGTCATTAAGCCGATAGAATCGCTCTTAACCATACCGCTCGTTATCGTCCCAATCTGGCCAAAGGAAATAGCGGTACCCGCCAGGAATATTAAAAGTCCTAACCAAGGTTTTTTCATGTTTCAGGTCTCGTAGGTCATTAAAGTACAAAGGTGCCAAAAAAATAAAAAAAATGCTATCATCTGTGTTATTTCCATCGCATTTTATTCATCAGATTCAACTACTTTTGCCGGATGACAAAACTCGTCAAGTCTCAGCTGGAATTTGTTGCCTTAATGGCTGCACTGATGTCTGTGGTTGCACTCTCTCTTGATGCACTGCTTCCAGCCCTTGATATCATAGGATTGGCCGTGGGGACCAGCAATCCGGCAGATAATCAACTTTTAATCACCTTGTTCTTTCTTGGCGTTGGTACCGGGCCCTTACTGTTTGGCCCTATATCAGATAGTATTGGAAGAAAGCCTGTGGTTTATGTTGGCTTTGCTTTATTTATAGCAGCCAGTATGATATGCGTTTATGCGGAAAGCCTGGAGGCCATGGTCATTGGACGCATTTTACAAGGAGTCTCTCTTTCTGCACCCAGAACCATGAGCGTGGCCATGGTAAGAGATGTTTACAGCGGCAACTATATGGCACGGATCATGTCTTTTGTCACCGTGGTGTTTATTTTGGTTCCCATAATAGCCCCGGCATTAGGCAAAGCTATTCTTGATCTTTACGGTTGGGAAGCCATTTTCCATGTTCAGGTGGTTTTTGCGATACTTGTTACATTATGGTTTTGGCGCAGGCAAGCCGAAACGCTTTCCGATGAAAACAGAACAAGATTCAGGGCCAAAGTATTTATAGACGGATACCGCGAATTGCTCAATTACAGGCAAACCATGATTTTTACTATGATCTGGGGCCTGGTGACAGGGTCTTTTTTGGTCTATCTGAGTACTGCCCAACAGATTTTTCAGGATCAGTATAACCTCAAAGAGGCCTTTCCGTACATATTTGCTGCCCTCGCACTAACAATTGGTACTGCGACGCTTCTGAACGGTACTTTAGTTCTAAGGCTAGGTATGCTAAAGCTTGTTACGATGTCTTTGATAGCTTATGTGCTGATTTCTCTGGCTTACGTAATTTTCTTTTTTAATAGTGCTAATCCACCGTTTTGGGTGCTCCTCACTTTTTTCGGGCTTCAGTTTTTTGCGGTCGGATTCCTTTTTGGAAATCTAAGAGCGCTTGCCATGGAACCCGTGGGTCATATTGCCGGAATTGGAGCGGCCATAACCGGATGTATTGCCACGATTATGGCCGTTCCTATAAGCGCTTATATTGGAAAATTCGTTACAGACAGTGTCTACCCCATGTTCTTAGGTTTTCTGATCTGCGGCCTTGTGGCTTGCGGCTTTTTAAGTTATTACTACCTCGGCGCCAAAAGAAGTAGAAAAGTCTCTAAAACCTAAGGTCTTTTAATCTATCTTACCAAGCATACCTTGTATCACAGCATCCTGTGCAGCGCTTGATTCTGGTTGTTTTTCAATACGAAGTTGCCCTTCAACTACTTTGGCATTTAGCCCGGCTTTTAAAAGGTAGGCGTCTATTGGGATCGGTTCTTTCCCCTGAATGTGGCTTTTAAAGAAACTCGTCTGATCTTCGCCACTTAGCTCGGTTAACTTTTTCAAAATATCATCTATTGTATAATGCTCATGGGTGCCACCATATTGGGTAAAGAAACTACGCATAAGGTCATCAACACTCCGGGTATTGCTACTGGCCTGTCTTATGATAACATCTTGAGCCATGGCTACAAAAAGCCCACCTCCGTAGATAAGTCCCCAATGATCGTGCTTCTGGTCTCCCTGTGTGAGTGAAATAGATCCCAGCCCGTCATCATTGCTATAGCGTTGATAAAACAAATTGTTTAATACCTGAAAATAAGTGGCCTCGTCTATCATGCCCACCTGGAGCAGCGCCTTTAAGGTATAATAGTTTGAAAACCCCTCTTTAAACCATTCGGTTTCATCATCATCAGGGACAATAGATTTGCCATTCCAGAGATGGAAAAATTCATGGGCAAAAAGAAATTTAGCGATCATTTTATCCATGGGGCTACCATTTTCATTGAGTAGGATACTGATGTTGTTCCCTACAACTTCCCCATCTGTTTGGTCTGAAGCGCTTATAACCACTACTGCCTTATCAAACACATTATCCGGTGACGGATTTGGCTGCCCTCCCATTAAATCAATGTAGTAATCCAGCACCCCTGCGGCCATATCCTTATATAACTGCTCTTCAGCTATGATTTGTTTACCGGCCAGAGCAAAAACCAGCTCAAATTCTTTTCTCTTAAAGTTAAGCTCCTTATGCGTCCCGGCGAATATCATGGATTGCATTAGTGCCGCATCATTGGTTACCCGAAACGATTTCTCTTTTCCTTTAATCGCGTTCCAGGGCGTAGTAACTTGCCAATTTTCGGGTATATTAAAACGCACATTTATCTGCTCCCAATTGGCACTATGCAACACAAATAAGGCCCTGCCGGTGTAAAATACACCCCATTCTGTAGCATAGGCAACTCCGTCTAAGCCCCCACCCCATTCGTATTCTTCATGGTTGAGATGAAGTTCGTAGCTTACAGTAATTTGCTTCTTGTAATTTGACGGAAGTTTCCATCTTGCATCTGCCAAGGCTTCAAGCGGTACTTGATTTCCTGCGATATCCTTTGCCCTGATATTTTTTACAAAAGTGGCCCAACGGTCAGGTAAATTGTTTGCGCCCAGGGTCATATAGAGGATGCTGTCTTTTGGGACAAAGGTAATTACCACATGGGCAAGCTTCTTGTTATTGGCATCAAAAGAGACCTCATAGTTAATTGAATTGTCTCTTATGGAGACGGCCGGCTCACTAGCTCTAGCAATAAAGAGCGTTAAAAGTAGCACGCCCCAAAGCATGGAGAGTTTTAGTACAGTTTTCATGATTTTCGATGATTTTAATTGATGATATTGTTTTAAATACAATACTAATACTTCGCGTAGAGATATCCCATAGTACCACTGTTCGGATTTACAAATCCGAACATTTCCCTTAGGCACCTATCTTTTTAAGAAAAGCGGTTGGCGTACTTCCTTTTTCTCTTTTAAAGGCAGCATAAAAAGAGGAGGCCGATTTAAAACCGGCTTTTTGAGCCAAGCCCATGATAGTATAGGCCTGATGTTGCTTAGATTCTAAAGCCTGAGTTACCTCCCTAATACGAAACTCATTAATAAATTCATTGAAGTTTCGCTGATATTGGCGGTTGATGATGAGGCTTAACTCATGATAAGGAATTTGAAGTTTCTCGGATAGTTTTCTGATATCCAAGTCGGGATTCCGGTAGTATTTGTGTTTTTGCATCTGCTCTGCAATAGCATATTCGGTGTCAGAAACAGAATTTTTTTTAGGCAGCTTTGTTTTCGATGTTTTTCTCCCGGTTTCCATAGTGGGCTGGCTAAATTTGCGATAAAATAACCAGACAGACATTGCGGTGAATAGCAGGGTGATGTTTAAATACAGGAAGATGGAAAGTGGTTCTATAAAAAGTCGATAGACGTAAAAACAAAGATTTATAAACCAGATGGAGGTAACTCCCAGGGCAATCCATTTTTGCATATTCAGGTTTCTGGCATAGGTCTTTCGGAACTCCCTGGTAAGCAATACTACATAAACAAAAAAGTGTATGTTCCACAATATCAGCATCAGCTCACTATGAATCAGCTGCTTGCCCAGCGCCCCTAAAATGCTTTTAGGCACCGTTATGGCTATAATGGTAACAAGCAGGTAGCAATAAAAATGCAGCAGGTGAACAGCGCTTAGGTATTGGCTTTTAGCCATCGTATTGTATGATCTGACATATAAGTACAGCAATGGTGCTATAGCAAATGTCAGTGCGTTACTGAGCGGCTCAAAGCCATAAAACAGCTGGCTGTATCCCGTAAAATTGAGAAGGGTATTTAAAATGACAGTGCCTAAAACAAAGAAGAGCGCGGAGAGAAATAGTTCTGACTGCTTTGATTTGTCTGTTCGGCTCTTTAGATAGGTATACGAAAGTAAATAGCAATTGCCAACGCCGACGGCGTTAACTAAAAGCGAGATATCTTTTGCTAAGGCGAGTTCCACAGTGTCTTTCCAAAAAGACGAATGAGAACGAAAATCGTAACAGGAATAACTTCAAAAAATAGGTCCGCAAAGAAAACAATGTTCTCTTGCGGACCCATATTCGCCGACATGAAGAATTCTTCTTCGATGCCTTGCTCTTTAGTCAAAGACAGCTCATTAATTTCTAATCAATCCCTGGCTTTCTATCCACGGAGCACCCGCAGCTTTTAACTCAGCTTCCAAACCAGGAACTGTAGTATTTACAAAGCCATTAAGTTCTGCCTTTATTGTTTTAAGCTGAGCCTTCGCTACTTCCATAGCGGCTTTGTGCATTTCTGTAGGGCCATAGGTACTGCTGGCCAGGGCCACCGCACCAATAAAAACTCCCGAACCCGGTGTAGGTTTGCTGCGCTCCCCTACTTCGCCTTTGGCCTTATTGCCGTTGAGATCACTATCAATTTTTAGGATAGCTGTCCTTGCTGCATGTAATTTAGACGCCAGCTCGGTAGACGGGCTTGTGGCTTTTTGAAGTGCCCTCTGCATGGCTCCTACCTTTAATTTGTTTTGCTCAAGTACCTTTTGGGTGGCATTCAAATCTTGCTGAAATGCTTCGAAGTCTGTTCTAAAAGATGTTATGTCTTCATATGCTGCGCCCTCTAAGGCCCCTTTGGCCAACGGCACAACTTTGAACTTCTTTGGCGGTGCCAAAACCAGCTGTTCGCCATCAACAAGTTTGCTGAGCATTACAGTGTACTCTCCAGGAGTAGCCATAATATTTAAATTAAAATAATCTTCTACAGGTTTTGGAGGTTGAAGACTTACTCCACTTCTATCGGCAACGTCTAACCCCCAGCTAACTCTATTGAAGCCTTTTTTGTTGCTGCCCTTAACAACTTTAACCAGCTTTCCGCTCGCATCTGTTATCGACAATAAAATTGCAGGCTTCTGCTGTAATTTTTCGGCTTCAAGCGCATCCCAACCTGGAAAAGCTACAGTAGTCTTGCCCTTCTCGCTTTGCTTGCGTGTTGATGCCAACGACTGAATTGAATCTTTTAGGTAATAGGTAAATACTGCACCAAATGGCGGGTTCTTAGCCGCGTACTCAGCATTTCCCTGCCCGTAGACTTCGTCTTTAGGTACAAACCAATAGGCTGGTTTAACATCAAAGAGCGTTGCTGCCTTATTCTTTACCTCGCTATTTAATTGCCGAAGTGGGGTAATATCATCGAGCACATAAAACCCTCTTCCAAAAGATGCTGCAACCAGGTCGTTTTCACGCCTTTGAATGGTAATATCCCGAATAGCGATGGTTGGCATTCCTCCTTTTAATTTTTTCCAGTTGGTACCCCCGTTTTGAGTGACGTACACGCCAAATTCGGTGGCGGCAAAAATCAGGTTCTTATCTATATGATCCTGTACCAGCCTCCAGGTAAGCAAACGCTTAGGCAGGTCTCCATTCATTAGCGTCCATGTTCTTCCTTTATCGGTACTTTTAATTAAATAGGGCTTAAAGTCGCCATACTTATGGTTGTCCAGGGCCGCGTATACGGTTCCTGCATCAAAAAGGTCTGCTCTAACATCGTTTACAAATGCAGTAGCCGGAATTCCTTTAATGCTTCCCAGTTCTACCTTACGCCAATTGGTGCCTCCATCTTCCGTAACCTGTAAAATACCATCGTCTGTACCTGCATAAAGCAATCCTTCCTGCTGAGGAGATTCGGCGAGGGAGGTGATGGTATTATAATTAGACATGGCGCCTACATCCCAGGCATTATCCCAACTTTGCTGACCGCCCATAATGGGTAAGGCCAGGCGCTCCTGGTTTCGGGTGAGATCACTGGAAATGGCGTCCCAGGCATCTCCCCGGTTTTCTGATTTCCATACACGTTGCGAAGCAAAGTAAAGCCTGGTAGGCTTGTGCGGGCTAACCAGGATAGGTGCGTCCCAATTAAAACGCTCTGCAGGTTCTCCTAAACCAGCTTGCGGTTGGATAAAAACAGTTTCACCCGTAGTTTGGTCTACTCGCCACAACCAGCCTTGCTGAAATTCACCATAGGTAATATCCGGGTTGCCGGGCTCGGTGGCAGATTGATGCCCGTCTGCAGTCAGCGTAATCCACCAATCGTGATTATAGATCCCTACGCCACTTCGGGTCCTTGAAGGGCCACCATGCGAACCATTATCCTGTGTTCCACCGTAAATGTGATAGAATGGGGTTGCGTCATCCACGGCAACCTTGTAGTACTGGATCACAGGAAGGTTTCTAATATACTTCCAGCTTTTGGTGAGGTCAAAACTCTCATAGAGTCCGCCATCTGTTCCGAAAAGCACATAGTTAGGATCGGAGGGTTTAAAAGCCATGGCATGGCTATCAACATGTTTCTTCTTCTCATTCATAGTAAAGAAGGTCTTACCGTGATCATCGGAGACTTGAACGTAATTATTCATGAGAAATAATTTCCCCTCGTGATGGGGCGAAGCATAGAGTTCCTGATAGTAATGCGGGCCAGTACCACCGGAGACCGTATTGGATTGTTTGGTCCATGAAGCACCTCCATCAACAGACATAAAGACTCCGCCTTTTAAGCGCTCAAGTTCGATGGCCGCATAGATCTTGTCTGGATCGAACGGACTCATAGCCAGACCAATTTTTCCCAGCCTGGATTTTGGGATACCCTGGCTCAACTTGGTCCAGGTTTCACCCCCATCTGTACTTTTGTGGATTCCCGAACCCGGGCCACCACCCAAATAAGCTGCCACAGTTCTGTGCCTTTGCCAGCTTGCTGCGTAAAGGACATCGGGATTTCTTGGATCTATCAGTAGGTCTGTTGCACCCACCCATTCTGAATCTCCCAGGGTGCGCTTCCAGCTCTTTCCTCCATCGGTGGTTTTATATACCCCTCTTTCTCCTCCTTTGCTCCAAAGTGGCCCCTGGGCCGCTACCCACAAGGTTTTTGAGTCTGACGGGTGTACAAGTATTTTTGAAATGTGCTCGGATTGCTTCAAGCCCATATTTTTCCAGCTCTTGCCATCATTATGGCTTACATAGATACCATCGCCAAAACCTACATGACGACCCCCTACATTCTCACCACTTCCTACCCAGACTGTATGTGTATTATTCGGGTCTATGGCGATGCACCCTATAGAATAAGACGCTTCACCGTCAAATATGGGTTTCCATGTTGTTCCTGAGTTCATGGTTTTCCAAACCCCTCCTGAACCTACTGCCACGTACCATACATTTTCATTTTTCGGATGAATGGCAATATCAGCAATCCGTCCCGAAGTCAGCGCCGGGCCAAGACTTCTGAATTTTAAACCGGCAAAGTCATCGGATTTCTTTTCCTGTGCCTGGATTGCGGCACCTAAACTCATAAAAATTACAGCTAAAAATACGTATAGAATAGTTTTTCTCATTGGTTGTTGTTATTTGAGTTAGCCAGGCTTAAAATTACCAAAAAATAAGTGTTGCCCAAGCTAAAGTGTTACTGAATTATGAATCTAATTTCATGATTAGAATTGGCACTTGATGTTTCCACCGGCCTCGTATTATCTGTATCAAAAAGATGTAAGAGGTTGTTTCCCGCCAAATCTTCAAGTATAGGTTTAATTATAAATATATAATTTCCTTTTTTCCAATTATTTATTGGAATGAAATTAAAAAACGTTCCATCTTCATTTAGGAGCGTGTTGCCCACAACCTCTTCTCCAGAATCTCGGCTCAGAAAAATGGTCTCCTTTACCAAAATGGCATCTAAGGGTTCTTTAAAACCCAGTTTCAAAGTGTCTTTGGTTTCAGATTTCGGGGTCTGGATCTTCCATAAAGCTGGTTTCGGTGTTTCCTGGTCCCTTTTTGTCACATAGAATTCTTTTTGATATTCCTGTTTGAGATTTACTCCCTTTGCATCCTTCCAGGATTTGGAAATTGCCAGTTGGTACGTATGTCCTTGTCGTAAAGGTAAGCCCTGCTCCCTGTTGGGAATAAGATCGGTTTTAATTCTCCCCGGATCTAACCATAGCGTCAGCCTGTCATGCGAGGCATTCCACAGTTCCGATTCAAGTTCCAAAAAGACCATGACCTCTTTGTTTTCTGTTTCATCCAAAACCTTTATAAAATCTAAAGCGTTTCCCACTTCTTGCATTGGTTGAGAGAACTGCAGGTATACTTTAAGTAAATTTTCCGGAACCGTGTCTGTACTTGGGTAGATGTTTACGATTTCAGGAGCGTCTTGCTTATTGGCTAACGGAATTGTAAAAGCCTCTACAAATGTCTCATTGTAGTAGATTTCATAGGTATTACCACGAGTAAAGGCCACGGCAGGTGAAAACCAATGTTCATCTTCTACCGTAGTGAACTCGCCTAAGACCGCTGTCTCTTTTTCTCCTTGGAGGAAAACCTGGAAATATTCGTTGCTGCCATTCGAAACAAACTGTACGCCATAGGCAGCCCCTTCTTCATATCGTATTTGAAGCTCGTCAATAAATACTTCTGAAGCACATGAGGTAAAAAACCATGTTGTACAAAAAAAGACCAAGGCGGGCCTGATCTTTTTTCGTTTTGAGTTGGGACGAATTACATCCATTTGGTAGTCCTACTTCTTAGAAGCAGATCGCCCTGGGCGGTTCGCTGCAAGTATACTACGTTTGCCGCATCGAGCAGATCCATCTGTAGTACATAAGGAAAGGGCAGGTTGTCATAGGCTACACCTTTGGCCACTGCAAACTCCTCTACCGGTTCTGTCATTGATTCTTTAAAATTAGCGATGGTCTCATATTGAAAGCGCATAACCGGCCTGTTGTTATTAGACATCAGGAAGTATTGCTTGCCTCCTTTTTCATAGGAGATCATATCTACAGGAGAATTCCCGGAACCCAGTTCTGCAACCGTTCTCCCTTTGGTATGAGTCCCGTTTTTAAGTTCGTCTAAGGGAAACAAAACTAATGGCGTACACGTATAACTCGCCATCAGGTAATCTTTTCCTTTAAGTTTAATAATATCAAAGGTTTTAATGGGCGCGAAAGTCTCATATTGGCCATGCGCTGCATGCCAAACTTCAAGAGAAGCATAGTCTTGTTCATCATTAAACGGAAAAGGAATACTTCTGAAGGTAGATCTGAATTCTTTGTTTGAAAGGCCTGAAACCAGTACTTTCCCTTTATGATATTTTAAGTCGGAAATAGCCCAGACTCTAAGTTCTCTGTCCCATTTGTCCTTAGCGTCTTTTGCAATGGGATCCGCAATACCAATTTTGGAATAGCTGACATTTTTCAGGGAAACGTTTTCGAGTTGTTCTCCATTTAATTTCAATAATACAGGCGTACCATCGGTAACGGCTACGGAGAAATAAACCGCCTTAGAGATAGGGTTTACCGCCATATCGTATACCTTAACATTTTCACTTGTTGTACCTAATGAGGCCGCAAGCTTTTTGTCAAAGCCTTCCATCCGTATTTCGTCAGCTGTTTCTTTAGGCTCAACATCCTTGGTGTCTAAAGCATAAATTGCGGCATTCTTTGAATCTCCAAGGAAGAGAATCCCTTCTGGGCCAAAGCTGAGTTTATTGATTGAAGCAATTTCGGGGTCGCCCACCGTAAATCCTTCCTTAAGATCTGTTGAAGTGTTGTCTTTGGTTGCAGAAATGCTGATCAATACAATCACGAGCAAACCTAGACCTGCGAATAGTTTTCTCATTAGAATTCGGATTAGTAGTTTTCCTAAAAATATCGCTTTTTGAAAACCAAAAAAACCTCCAAATTCCCAATTAACTAAACTTTAACGCCCTGTTTAACAAGGATTAGCCTATAACAGGGCGTCTATTCTCCAATCAGTTTTGAAGTTTGTCAGTGTTGCATTTCCATTTCCTTCAACATAGCACGCGCATTGTCTCCTGTTGGTCCGTCCGGATCCATTTTAATGGCTTTATTGTAGTATTCTTTTGCCTTTTCTATATTGCCTGATTTCCAGTAGGCCTCTGCCAGGCTGTCCCAGACATTTGCAGATTCTGGAAAGAGCTGTGCCGTCATGCCAAGGACATAGATGGCTTCTTCGAACCGCTTTCCTCCCATTAAATTATAGCCAGCTCGGTTAAATTGTTCTTCAAAATTGAAGAAACGATATTTAGGGTCGCTAACCATACGCTTCGCTTCGGCTCCTACTTCTTCAAGTTTGCCAGCTTCAAAAAGTTTTGTAAGATGTCCCATAGGGTCTAGAACAAGATCATTGCTGCTAAAGGCAAGAGCCGCTTCTAGAGCCGGATCCTGGTTGCTGCGGTATTGTTCAAAACTGGTATCTATCGCAATATGAGGTGTGGTCCAGTCTGCGTTTTCCCATTGCGGCTTGTCTTGCCACCAGGCGAAAGACATATAGGCATTCATTTTGGTGTTGGGCAATTCTAGCGGACGGTTATCCCCATAAAAATTGATGTTTTCGGCCGTTGGTTCACCTATAAAAACGGCATTCGTATAATTGCTTAGTTCGTTTACCAGATTTTGGCAGGCCGAGAATGTACGCCTGCCGATAATTACCACGAGATTTCCCAGTTGGTTGATTTTCTCTGTTTCTATGATCCCGGTAACTACGGGTTTGTTTTTATAGTTATTCCCGCCGCCGTTTAGCCTGACGTCCAGAATTAGTTTTTCCACATCGTTTTTTTCAATAAAGTCAAAGACCTTTGCGTAAAAGGCAGGAATATCCTCCTCTTCCTCATCCTGGATCTGACTCTGACGTACATAAACCGTCTTACTATCAGGCAGGTATTCATAATAATAGATCTTATCCAGGTTTTTTAGGTACAATGGTGTATTGCTCTGGTCTCTAGACTCTAACCAATCTTCTGAAGGGACCACCATGCCGTATTGCCTGGGAAAGCGTTCTGCCGGCACAGCTTTTATGGCTTCTTCGTAAGTCTTTCCATCTTTTTCGAGCGTAAATGATATCGTCTGCTTTAGCTCGCTGGTCACCCCCTGGGCATGAAGAAATTCTGGAAATGTCAGGTAATGAATACCATAGGCTTTTACAAACTGGTCGTTCTCCGCAGGAACGACAGGCCTCATTAGATCTAAAACTTCATCGATAGCTTTCCCTTCAATTTTAAGCACCTTAGCGCCTAGAGCCGCTTCGTAGCCTTTGTGAGCGCCCTGTATAAAAACACCGTCGCTATAGTGATATAAGACAAGCGGGAGCTGATGATATTTAACTACGCCTTCCCAGTATCCTAAGATGGTATGGCCGTATTCAAAGGAAGAAACAATGCGAGCCATGCCCACCATGATCTCGTGCTCTTCAAGTTTTGGAATGGCCGTATGAAGTTCATCTACAGCCTTGTCAAATGCATCGGCCGTGGTCTTTTTAAACAAAAAAGGATAGTCTTTGTGCACCGAGGCTTGCAGGAATTTTAAGTCTTCCTGCCATTGCTGGGCCGTAAATTTGCTTTGCGCTATCAGCTGTAAACTGAGAAATGCGAATAAAACCAAAAGGAAAGTTGTTTTTTTCATCTCTAGTGTCTTTGGATTAAAGAAAAGTTAGTATACCAATGAGTACTAAAAACTCCCATTTGTTACAGTTTAAGAGGAGGAATGTTTGATGTATTTTTCAACGACCACTGCCGTAATAATCACCAGGTAAAACTGGCCACATAAACCCACAAGTATAGCCGCTTTCTGAGCCACCTGGGTAACAGGAACGATTTCGCCATAACCTATGGTAAGCAAGGTTATATAGGCATAATACATAATGTTATCCGCTCTTGTATCAAAACTAGCGTTTTCCATTAAAAGTCCCCGAAATGAATTCGGTTCCAGCAATTCAATCGACATAAAAAGGAAAAACGCCAAAAAGCCTAAAGAAATATAACCACTCATAAGACCTATGATAACTGTTTTATTAACCTCTCTTGCCCGCCAGACTTGTTGAATAATATTTAGCGTTACGATGATATGGAAAACAAAATATACCGATAGCCTAATAAAGATATACGGACCACCTTCTCTGGAGAACATACTTCCTCCAAAACTAAAAGCCGAAATCACGAAGAGGAAGATAAAAAACCACATCAGTTTCTTTTTCCTGGAGATAAGAAGTATCCCCGAAACGATATTTATAAGAAATAGTATGGGCAGTAATATATCTTCATGAAATTCTTGTGGTACAAGTAAAGATCCAAACAAAATTAGGACTTGTGTTCCCAAAAACAGCTCAAAGCGATGCTCGTATAATTTGGAAATCATACTGTTATTCGTCTAATAGCTTTTCGTTGAATTCGTAGTCTTTGTAATGCACTTTAAAGAGCACACTATAGAGCGAAGGAATAAAAAGCAAGGTGATGACAGTACCAAAGAGCAGCCCTATCATAATACTTACGGCCATACCTTCCCACATCTCTCCTCCACTTAAATAAAGAGGAATTAGGCCAAGAACAGTAGTAAAAGTCGCAAGAAGTATTGGCCTGAACCGCTGCAGGCAAGCCGCAATTACGGCATCCTGTTCTGAACGCTTTAATTCTCTAAGTTCAATCTCCATCCGGTCTATAAGCACTATCGCATTGTTTATGACGATCCCAGCCAGCGATATTACGCCGAGAAAAGGCATAAACCCAAAAGGTTCCTGGAAAATCAACAAACCTATGACTACTCCGATGATTCCTAAGGGAATGGTAAGCACAACCATACTCATCTTACGGAACGAATTGAATTGTATAATAAGGAGTAATACAATAATAAAGGCCGAGACGGGAAGGTAACCGATTACTGAGCCCATACTTTCCTCGGTACTTTTAGCATCTCCACCAAACTCGTAGGTATAACCTTGTGGCCAGCTTTTAAGGTCTTCATCTAACCAGGGAGTGATTTCGGCAGTTATGGCAGAAGCATTGCCACCCTCCCTCAGTTCGCTAGAAACGTTAATTGTCCGTCTTAAATCAAGCCTTTTGATCTTCGCGTATTGCCAGGCCGGAATGATAGCAGCCACCTGTAGCAGTGGCACACTTCTACCCGAAGACTGGGCATATACATTAAGGGTTTCTAATGAGGCCAGCGATTGTTGCTGATCGCTGTCGCTACGCATAATAATAGGGATAGACTTATCATCTTCGCGATATTCCCCTGTTTTAAAACCATCTAAAACTGTTTCTAAAGAAGTAGCAATGTCCTGGCTTGTCACCCCCGCGTTTTGAGCCCTGTTTTGGTCTATTTCAATAAGAAACTTTTTACTTTTTGGTCCCCAATCGTCTTTTACATTTTTGGTTCCGGTAATCTGAGACAGCCGAATTTTTATTTTTTCAGCGATATCAGAAAGTTCATCGGGGTCGCTCCCAGACACCTTAATTTCAATAGGTGTTCCCCCACCCCCGGCACCAAGAGGTCCAACTTTAATATCGGCATTCGGGAAGTTGTTATACGTAAAGCGATCTAGCCGTGCTATCATCGCATTGTTTTCGTTAAAAGACGAGGTATTTACCAGGATGTGGGCGTAATTAGAATTTGCTTCATCTGGGCTGTAACCCAGATCATAGGACTCCGGACCTTCGCCTATATAAGAAGACCAGTCTACAATACCCAATGTCCTTGTATCATTGGTTTTTAGCGAATCGCTCATATAGCGCTCAAGCGACTGTACAACCTCTGTAGTACGCTCTATTTTGTTCCCTTCAGGTAGGTTAATATCTATGGTGATCATGTTTCTATCACTGTCCGGGAAGAATATAAAGGGGATATACCCAAACCCATAAATGGAGGCGAAAAACGCGATAAAAATTCCAATAATTACTTTCCAGCGGTTACCTAAAGCCCAAAGAATTAGGTTTTTGTAATAACCTTTCAGTGAAGCGATAGCTCTATCAATCAGGCTGGGTTTTCCTTCCCCCTTGCGTTTTACCTTGATAAAGAGATAGCAAAACATGGTAATGACTGTAAGGGCAATGATCCATGAAGACATTAGTGCAATGGTAATTACAACAAATATGGGACCTACAATGTCTCCCATGGTCGTTGGCGAAAGGTAAAAAGCCAGAAATGCAGCGGAGGTGGTGAGCGTAGAAATTAACAAGGGCATCCAGAGTTCAGAGAAGGCCTCTACTGCCGCCTGCTTTGCCTCAATCCCGTTTTCCATTTTTACCATGATGGTTTCTGCAACCACGATAGCATTATCTACAAGCATCCCCAGAGCCATAATAAGAGCAGCCAGGGTCACCTGATTAAGTCCCATATCCATGAGCCCCATAATCATAAGGGTCATAATAGTAACTATAGGAATAAGGCTTGCAATCACAAAGCCGGTTCTGATGCCCAGGAAAATCAACATGACCAAAAGCACTATACTGATAGATTGCAGTAGGTTCCCAATAAAGTCGTTCACTTTTACATCAATATAGGTGTCAAGCGAAGAAATCCGTGTAAGCTCCAATCCTATAGGAAGCAGTGGTTGCCAGGTTCCTACTACCGCGTTTACCTGTTCTCCCAGCGATATGACGTTGGCATTTTCTTTTAAGTTTACGTGAAGCGAAATAGCGTCCTTTCCATTGACCCTTACTATTTGGGTAGGCGGATCTATATAGCCTTTTTTGATGGTAGTGATGTCTCCCAACTTAATAGATTGGGAACTTTGACTGTTTCCTACCGAAATGAGCATGTTCTTAATATCGTCAACAGAATTGAAGTTTCCGGTGGGTTCTAAAATGATGCGTTCATCTCCTACGTTCACCTGCCCTCCAGAATTCAGGATGTTGGTGGCCGTGATGCTTTGTTGTAAGCGCGAGGCCGAGAGGCCGTATTCTTTTAAACGCGCATTATCGAACTCCACAAAAACCCGTTCTTCCTGAGCTCCGCCGAGTTCAACTTTGGCAGCGTCGGGTAATTTTATCAGGGCGTCCTTGATGTCATCTGCATATTCTTTCATTTCGGCATAGGAATAACCATCTGAGGTGAGCCCAACTACAATCCCATAGACATCTCCAACCCCATCGTCATTTAAGTTTGGGTTTACACCCTGAGGCAATCCCTGAATGCTATTGAGCTTACGCCTTAAGCGGTCCCAAACAGCTTGCATTTTAGGTTCTGGCACTTCATCTTTTAGTGTGACAGAAACTACCGAAAGTCCAGTTCTTGAGGTACTATTCACCTCTTTAAGTTCTGGAAGCTCCTGTGCAACTTTTTCAATTTTATCGGTCACCAACTGCTCTACGCGTTCGGGGCTTGCTCCCGGGAAGGATGATACTACGGTAGCAACTCTTACGGTGTATGGCGGCATGCTATCTCTGGAAAGCCCGGAATACATGGCAATACCCAGCAGTACTATGGTGGCCAGAACCATAATAGTAATTCGGTTCTTTTCAATTGAAAATTTCGCTAAATTCATTCGGTCTGTTATTTAGGCCCTGGCTTGCTTAATGCTCCCTGCCTACTGTTTATTGTTTATTGTTTACTGCTTACTGTTAACTGATCACTGCATCCTAACCTCCTGCCCATCTAGCAAAGTCTGCAAACCAGCTGTCGCTATGGTTTGCCCTGAAGACAGGCCGGATACTACCTCAAAACCTTCTGTAGTTAACTCGCCTATGGAAACCTGTTGTTTTTTAACTGTTGCTTTATCTCCCTCCTGCTCTATCAAGAACACGAAACGGCCATTGCTATCTTCACCAACTGCATGGGCCGGAACAATAAGTTCTTGTTCGCTAACATCATGGTTGGCAAAATCGAAAGTTACGTTAGCAGCCATACCACTTCTTATGGCCTCGCTAGGGTTGGTTACCGTAACCTTAATCGGGTAGGTAGCCGTATTGGCATCGGCCGCCGGAGCCACTTCGGTTACAACTGCTTCAAATGTCTGGTTGGCTAGAGAACTAAAACTGACATTCACTTTCATTCCCTGATTTACCCCATTGATCACACTTTCCGGGAGGCCAAGGGCTATCTCCATCTCGGTTCCCGCATTGAGGACGGCGACGGTTTGCCCCGGACTTGCATTTTCGTCTACTTCTGCAGATATCGATGCAATTGTGCCATCTTCCGGCGCAAATATGTATCCGTATCTGATCTGTTCTTTTTGAATATCCACCCCACGTTCTGCAGATCTATAACTTTCTTCGGCTGTTTTAAAGGAGTTCTTGGCCGCTTCAAAGTCGCTTAGTGCAGCACTACCTTTTTCGTATAAGGAGCGTATCCGGTTAAGGCTTAGTTTGGCCGTATTCATTTGTGAGGCCGCACTGTTTAATTGTGTAATCGATTGTTCATAGGACAGCCTGGATTGCACATTGTCCAGTTTGGCCAGTAACTGTCCTTTTTTTACTTTCTGGCCAAGTTTTATATCAAACTCAGTAATGATACCGTTGTTTCTAAAACTGAGGTTGATAATCTTTTCGGTACGTGCTGTTCCGCTAAAGGTCCGCACCTTATCACCTCCAATAAAGCCCACGGTATGAGACTTTACCGGACGTACGAATTTTTCTTCCTTTTTTTCTTCTTCACCACATGCCGCCAGCAAAAGGATACTGGTTAAAAGCAGGGCTGTTTTTATGCTAGTCTTCATGATGTACGGAATTTTCCGGTTCAATTTCTTGTGTTTAAATAGTCGAAAAAGCGTTGCCTGAACTCATTGTTTTTGGCATCGGTATTCAGTAAAAAATAATAACCCATAAATCGTTCTAATTGTATGGCATTAATCAGGAAATTATAGATGGCCGTTGTCCTTGCCAACTGGGCGTTTAGGTAGTTATTCTGTGCGTCTAGAAGCTGTACAATATTCACAGCTCCACTAGAATAGGAAGTCCGTGTAAGATCTAAAGCTTCTTCTGCAGTTTGTTCAGATACTTTAGAGAGCTGTATATTAGACAGTTGGTTAACTAGATTATAGACCCCGCTTCTTACATTGGCAGAAATCGCCAGACTTGTATTTTCCTTATTAATTTCTAATTGTTCTTTTTGTATAATGGCGGTTTGCCTGTTGATATTTGTAAGGTTCTGGTTGATTATTGGAATAGAAAGGCTAAGGCCAACATTATAATTGCCGTCTACCTGAGGGAATCCTACTGGTGCCACGCTCCCCGCCCCCGATCTGCTAAAAGTTCTGTTGTATTGGCCCTGCAAAGCAAGGGTGGGTAACAACCTACCATAACTATTTAGTTTCACATTGCGTTCTGTTGCCCTTAGGTTAAAATCAAGAGAACGCAGCTCTGGCGCGTTTTTATAGGCTTCTTCTACCAGGAAATCGACAAAAGGTTCGCGTAAGCTTGGATCATCTAAAAGAGAAACCAGTTGCTCGTAGTTGTATTCTGTAAAAATGGCATCATCCAATCGGGCATCCTCTACATCTATTTCTAAGGCAGTAGGATTGTTAAGCACCTGATTCAACGTAATAAAACCCTGCTCTAACTGATTTACAGCTTCAACCATGGATTGCGTATTCTGAGCCATTTCACTGCGAAAACGCAGTACGTCCGACTTTCCAGCTTCTCCGGCTTCAAAATTCTGGGTAGCAATCTGGAGGTTTCTTTTGGTCAGGTCCAGGTTTTGGCTTTGTATTTGCAGATTTGCCTTTAAGATCAATGCGTTAAAATAGACATTGGAGGCATCGAAAATCAAATCGAGCTCAGCCGCATTGAAATTTTCCTCCTGCGCTTTTTGAAGGTTCTTTTGAATGGCGATACCCGCATTGGCAGCCTCAGAGAATAGCGTTTGTTGTAGTGTGATATTTCCACTGGTTGAAAACTCCGGATTCTGGCCGTTGCTAATTTCGGCCAGATCTGGGTCTATATATGTCCCCGTACTGGAGGCTGTAACTGAAGGCAGATAGTTACTAACTGCAGATTTTACATCCTGGCCACTCAGATCCACATCTTTCTGCGTCGCTTGAAGGCTCAAATTATTCTTTAGCGCCTCATCAATGACAGTCAATAAATTGTATTGTTTTTCTGAAAGCACATTTTTAAACTCCCCTACAAAATCTGTCTCCGCAATAAGACTATATTTTATGGGTACACCAATGGCCTCAGCAGTGTTGTAATTCACGGTCAAACGAGGCGTATAGTCTATATAAACGGGTAACTCAGCTAAAGGGGTTCCATTGATGTAGGCTTCAACACATAGGGCGATTCTCCTAAAGAATTGAGGTAAATTGTCATTAGACTGATTGGTGGCCATAATACCCGTTCTTACATCATCAGCCCCATTGGTGGTAAAAGACGGTATTTTCTTTTCAATAAAAGTTTTGGCCAATTGCAGGTTTTCTTCATCAGTTAGAAAAAAACCACCGGCCATATATATGGCATCAATACCCTCCAGGCCGTTGAGTATATCATCTACAGATTGGAAAGGAATTAGTTTATAGCCGGCATCCAGGGCCTTAACCTCCCTACTAAAAACTTCCTCCAATGGCAAAATTTCTAGGAAAGGAGCGTCTACGGCAATACCCAGATTCTTAAAAGAGGTCAACTGATGGAAAGTATTCAAATCTTCTTCAAAAGATTCAGATTCTACCAGGTAGGTAAAATTCTCAATTCCAGAACTGGCCTTGCTGAGATCAATTCCAATAACATCCCTGTTTACGGCGCCAAAGAGAATTGTTGGCTTTTTATGTACCGTTTGTTTTTCAATAATGGCGTTATTCACCACGCCAAAGGCGAGGATGATGTCTGTATCGTTGTCTAACAGTGTCTGATATTGCTGCTCTGCAGTTGCTAAATTAAAATTGTTCGAAAGAATTAATTCTGGCGGGAAACTAATTTCGGCATCCTGCCCTACAACAGCTTTTATTTCTGTCTGTAATTGTTGCAGAAGTGGAGAAACTTCGGCTGCCTGAAAATCTGCAAGAATTCCTATTTTATATTCTGGTCGCTGTTGTGCCATAAGTAGCAACGGCAAACCCAGCAGCCAAAGCAATACTAAGCTTTTCCTCATTTGTTGGTTATTAAATCTTAAGCCTTATTTAGCGGTCATTTAGAATTTAAAAAGATAGGTATTATTGCTTAGTTATCATAATTCCAATAATAAGCGAACATTAAATTTTTTTAAATTAAAACAATTTGAGTTTTTCTTAAGGTTGTAAGGGTATTATTAGGTTCTTAAACAGAGAGGAAAATTATCCTTAATTATTAAAATCGATAGAATATTTGTGGATATTTGCTATGGATGTACCCTGATTTATGAGCCTGAAAAAATAAGCCATCCAAAATGTCAAAAAAGTTTTAAAGCTTAAAAGCAAAAATTGTAAGTCGGCCTGCAGATGAATATAAATCCAAAAAAAATTAGCAGCCTTATTGAGAAAATCGAAGCTATCAATGAAAAGCTGCTACTGGCCGTAGATAAGGAAAAATCCACTTTGGCCAAAGTACATCCTGATTACCAAAAAAGTGCTGCTAACCTTGTTCATTACCACACTTTTAGAAAGACCGATTTACGGCAGATACAACGAAGATTGGGAAATCTGGGATTAAGCCGTTTTGCGAGTGCCCAGGGTCATATTCTGGATAGCGTACAGAGAACCTTGTTTGTTTTACACAAGTTACTTGATACCGCTCCTCCAGTATATGAGAGAACCAAATTATCAATTAAGGGCAGTAATAAGCTTATTAAGAAAAATACGGAAGCGCTCTTAGGAAAGGCAGTAAAAGGAAGAAGAGTGCGGATAATGGTGACTATGCCAACAGAGGCGGCCTATGACTATGAAATGGTTTCCTCCATGGCCCGGGAGGGAATGAACTGTGCCAGGATCAACTGTGCTCATGATACTCCGGATGTCTGGACTAAGATTATTGCGCATATAAAAAGGGCAGCAGATGAAAACGGCAAGGAGATCAAAATAGCGATGGACCTGGCCGGACCAAAGATACGTACAGGAGCCGTTAGGCCTGGCCCGAAGGTTAAGAAGTTTAGGCCTTCAAAAGACGATGAGGGAAATGTAATTCATCCGGCAGAGATCTTATTGGTTTCTAAAAGCAATGAGAATGCCCCCTTTAACCAACTTCCTATAGAAGCAGACTTACTAAAGGAATTAAAGCCGGGAGATGAGCTTAAATTTCGCGATACAAGAAAAAAGAAAAGAACATTAAAGGTGGTTCAGTTGGGTGATCAATTTGTTACCGCCTATTGTTATAAAACGGTTTACGTTAAGACGGGAATGGAAATGCATTGCGCAAGACTTGATAAAGTGGCTGTTGTAAAAGAACTTCCTGGAATTGAAAAGGCTGTGATCTTAAGAACCGGCGATAGCCTTCTTGTTACCAAAGATGGAAGATCTGGAAGTTCCGCGCTACAGAACGAAAAAGGCGAAGAAACGCAAAAGGCCCATATTTCTTGTCAACTTAAGGCAGTTTTTAAAAAACTAAGACCAGGAGATCCGGTCTTGTTTGATGACGGGAAAATAGAAGGAGAAGTGGCGTCTGTTTCAAAAGATCATTTTGAGGTCAAGATTACCCGAGCCAATGAAAAAGGGGCACGCCTAAAAGCTGAAAAAGGAATGAATTTCCCAATGACGAAGCTGGGGGTAAGTGGTCTTACTGCTAAAGATAAAAAGGATCTTGAATTTATAGTAAAGCACGCCGATATTGTAAACTTTTCATTTGTAAACTCAAGAAAAGATATCAAAGCGCTGTTCTCTGAGTTACATAAATTGAAAGCAGATGATCATTTTGGAATTATCCTCAAAATTGAAACTCGGCAGGCTTTCGACAACTTATTTGAGATTCTTTTAGAAGCGATGCAAAAGAAACCAATTGGTGTAATGATTGCCAGAGGTGACCTGGCGGTAGAGGCTGGTTGGGATACGATAGGTAAAGTACAGCTTGAACTGTTAGAGTTATGTGGTGCTGCGCATCTTCCGGTTATATGGGCCACTCAAGTACTGGAAAACTTTGCAAAAAACGGCTTGCCCTCTCGTTCCGAAATAACGGATGTTACTAACTCTCTTAAGGCAGAATGTGTTATGCTTAATAAAGGTCCTTATATGATTGACGTATTAGAACTGTTGAACCTGATTTTATCGGATATGGAAGACTTTCTGGAAAAAAACAAAACCATGCTCCCCAGGATAAAAAAAATCTAATAGATCCGGTTACAAAAAGGTTTCATCTTAATCTTCACGCATTAAGTGATAACACTGTTTCGCAATTTCAAGCTCTTCATTGGTAGGTATCACAAGTATGTTTACCTTACCCTGCTCACTTTGTATCTCCGAAACCGGAAAAGCAGGGCCGGCCTTCCTGTTTTTATCTCTATCCAATGATATTCCCAGCACCTCCATATCAGCACAGACCAGTTCTCGCAAATGCGACGAATTCTCTCCAATGCCAGCGGTAAAAATCAGGGCATCTAGTCCGTTCATCGCGACTGCATAGCTTCCAATATATTTTTTAATACGGTAAGCCGTCATTGCCAGGGCCAATTGGCAATCTTCCTTCCCCAGCTCTGCACCCTTTTGTATGTCTCGCATATCGGAATAGCCGGTAAGGCCTAAGAGCCCGCTTTTTTTCTGTAGCATGGTTTGGACGTATTTCGATGAATGGCCGAAGGCATCCATCAAAAAGAAAACAACAGATTGGTCAATATCTCCAGACCGGGTGCCCATAATGAGTCCGTTAGAAGGTCCAAACCCCAAAGAATGGTCAATACTTTTACCGTTTTGTATTGCAGTCATACTACAGCCATTCCCAAGGTGGATGCTAATTAGCTTACCCTCGGGCTTGTTTAAATGCTTTGATGCTATTTCAGAAACATACTTATGGCTTGTGCCATGGAAGCCATAGGCCCTGATTGCATGTTTTTCGGTCATGGACTTAGGAATGGCGTAGGTATGCGCTTTTTTGGGAATTGTCTGATGAAATGCGGTATCGAAAACAGCAATTTGGCGAGCCTTCTTAAAGACCGAAGTCGCTGTTTTTATTCCCAGGACATTGGCGGGGTTGTGAAGCGGAGCCAGAGATGAATGCCTTTCAATGGTTCTGAGAACTTTCTTGTTAATAGGTGTAGGGCCTGCAAAGCTACTCCCACCATGAACAACTCTATGACCCACGGCTTCTAGGGCATCAGGATTTGCCAAAATTCCTCCTTCTGCCTCTGTAAGCAATTTGGTGATATGTCTTAAGCCCTGCTTATGGTCTGGAATAGGGATATCTTCAACCTGGTAGTGCCCGGGAATCTGATAGTCTATTCTAGAATCTTTACTGCCAAGGCGTTCAATCAACCCCTTGGCCAGCACTTCTTCGGAAGGCATCTCGAATAGCTGAAATTTTATGGAAGAACTGCCTGAGTTTAAAACAAGAATTTTCATAGTGCTTTTAATTGTCCTGGGCCTGAATGGCCGTTACTATAACCGTATTGAAGACATCGTCTATAGTACAGCCCCTACTTAAATCATTTACAGGCTTGTTTAAGCCTTGTAACATAGGCCCTATGGCAATAGCTCCCGTCTCACGCTGTACCGCTTTATAGGTATTATTCCCAGTGTTTAGATCCGGGAATATAAGTACAGAGGCCTGGCCGGCCACCTCAGAATCGGGTAGTTTTTTCTTTCCCACCAAAGGGTCTACTGCAGCGTCATATTGTATGGGTCCTTCTATGGCCAGATCTGGCCGATCTTTTTTAACCTTTGCAGTGGCTGCCCTCACCCTTTCCACATCTTCTCCTTTACCAGAGCTCCCTGAAGAGTATGAAAGCATTGCTATTTTTGGGAAAATCCCAAAATTGGTCGCCGAATCTGCCGATGATATGGCAATTTCTGCCAATTGATCGCTCGTAGGGTTTGGGTTAATTGCACAGTCACCAAAGACAGAGACCCTATTTTCTAAACACATGAAGAACACTGAAGAAACAACCTTTATGCCCGGTTTTGTTTTAATAAACTGTAAAGCTGGTCTTATGGTGTGTTGTGTGGTATGCACCGCTCCTGAAACCATCCCATCAGCATCTCCCTTATACACCATCATGGTCCCAAAATAGGAAACATCTTGCATCAGGTCTCTGGCCATATCCATATTTACACCTTTGTGTTTTCTAAGCTCATAAAAGGTCTGTGCATAATTTTCAAAATGCGAGGCTTCAGTAGGTGTAATACAGTTTATTTCAGAAAGATCGAGCCCCAGTTGCATGGCTTTGTTCTCAATTATATTGGCATCGCCTAGTAAGGTAATATCTACAATACCCAATTGCACCAATTCAGCGGCAGCGGTAAGGATGCGTTCGTCTTCACCCTCTGGCAATACAATATGTCTTTTGTTTTTTTTGGCCCGTTGAAGCAGATTGTACTGAAACATTCTGGGTGTAATCACTTTAGACTGAAACGAACTAAGTCGCTCCAGCACTCTTTCCCCATCTATATATTCATTAAATAGCGTTATGGAAGTAGTGATCTTCTGTTTGCTTTCTGCATAGATCTTGGATTTGATATTACCTACCCTATTAGCTGCTTCAAAAGTGCCCTGAGGCACAGATACAATGGGTACAGAATCGCTATAGGCTTCAAGTAGTTTAAGAATGGCCGGCTCCGGAAGGATACCGCCGGTAAGCAACATTCCGGATATCGTTGGGAAGCCATCAGAACGGTGAGCTTGTAAGGCACCAAGGATAATGTCTGAACGATCTCCGGGAGTAATTACCAAACTTCTGTCGTTTAGGTGCATCAGATAGTTATGCAATTGCATGGCTCCGACACCAAAACTTCCAGTTTGATTGTCTACATGAGCTTCGCCAAACAGGATCTCTCCTTTCAATTCTGCTACAATTTCTTTAACCGTAGGGTGAGAAAGGTTTTTAACCCTTGGTACGGCTGCAATGTAAATATCCGGCGGTAGGATATTGGCTAAAGTTTTTCTTACCAATTCAAGGTTTTCCGGCCTTACCTTATTGGCCACTACAGCCAAAATCTCAATGCCTTTTTGTGTATAGGTGGTGACCGCAGATTCCATATTACCGCAAAAGTCCTCTAAAGTCTTTCCGCGTGCATTATCTACCAAAACTACCGGAGCACCCAAGTTCTTCGCAATATCCAGGTTGAGATCAAACTCCAGGATGCTTCCTTCTTTAGAAAAATCACTTCCTTCAATGAGCATAAAGTCGTGCTGCTCTTCCTGCGGTTTGTATTTCTGAATTATTTCATCTAAAATATCGCCCTCTCTACCATCATTAAAGTATTCTACAACCTGGCTTTGTGTAAGGGCGTAAATCTCTTCAGGAAGTAAATTGAGTTTAAAGTGGCTCAAGGTGGTGTTAATATGATTGTCTGTTTTACCGTTAACAGGGTCGTCAATAACCGGTCTGAAATAGCCAACCTTAGCCATCTTTCCCAGCAATAACTGCATAAATCCCAGGACAAAAAGAGACTTTCCACTATGGGCCTCCAAAGTGGCTACATAAATTGATTTACTCATGTGTTGATTCTTTAGCTAAAAGCCGATCTAAAGGTAGGAGATTTATAAAAATTAGCCTTCTTAAAAGCTGCTAAAAATCAATTTCAAAGAACAATGTTCAGAACATTCTCGACGAAATCATGAAGTGCCTTAATTTTAGCCCAAACAGAGGCTTAAATAGGCGAAACAATCTTTATCTTAGCCGCTTAAAAGCACTGACCATGTGGATTTGGGCCTCATTTATTACCCTAATAGTCATTTTTCTCGCTTTAGATCTGGGTGTTTTCAATAGAAAGGATCACATCATAAGAAGTAAAGAAGCGAGTATTTGGACAGGCGTTTGGGTAACCATTGCCCTTTCCTTTAGCGGAATCATTTATTGGTTGTTTTCAGATGGGCTAATAGCGAATCCTACCGGACTTGAGCCCGGGGACGCTGTCCTGAAATACATTACAGGATATCTAATAGAACTTTCATTAAGTATAGATAATGTGTTTGTGATCGCGGTGATCTTTTCCTCCTTTAAAATTCCGCCGCTTTATCAACACCGAGTATTGTTTTGGGGAATTTTGGGAGCTATCGTCTTTAGGGCATTAATGATCGTCTTTGGGGTTGCCCTGATCAATAAATTTGACTGGATAATTTACGTCTTTGGTGTATTTCTTTTATACACTGCTTTTAAAATGCTAAAATCTGATGAAGAGGATTTTGATCCTAAAAACTCCTTTGTTTTTAGACAAGTTAAAAAGATCTTTCCTGTAACCGGAGCCATGCAGGGCAATCAGTTCTTTGTAAAGAGAATGGGCCTTAAAGCCGCCACTCCCCTTTTCGTTGCATTGATAGTTATTGAATTAACCGATATTCTATTCGCTCTGGATAGTATTCCGGCCATTCTTGCAATAACCGCAGATCCTTTTATTGTTTTTAGTTCAAACATTCTGGCAATTCTTGGATTGCGGTCTATGTATTTTTTGGTTTCCAGAATGTTGCAAAAATTCAGATATATCAATTATAGCCTTGTGGTAATTTTGGCATTTGTGGGATTAAAGATGCTCTTATCTGACTATATCCACCCACCAGAATGGGTGTCGCTCACTGTCATAGTGGTTTCCTTGCTTGGAGGCGTTTTGGCTTCCTTACTTATTTCCGAAAAGAATGAGGGTGCTGAGGAATAATTCTTTTAGCAGTGCATACGAGCCATTCCTATGTACTCAAAGACATTGTTTTCCAGTTCTTTGAACTCCTTTAGCAGTTTTCGAATTCTTTCTTTTGGAGTTTCAAGGCTTTTCTTGGATTCTTTGAGTAGTTTGATAAGCTCAACATTTGATCTGCGCATTTTCTCAAGCCTCTTCTTTAACGATTCCATGCGCTCAAAAAGGCTTTGTGTTTTGGGTTCACATACATACGAATTCAGTTTATCTGCTAGAGACGAAATTTCACTATTGTTTCGTTCCAATCTCAGAATTATGGGAGTAGTGTCCCGGGCTACTTTTGAAGGAGTTTCAGTTGCTTTCATTTGTCAGGAGTTTTGGGGGCGGTTGTTGCTACACGTTTAATCTAAACGCACATTAAGTTACACAAATTGCGCATATTTTCCTACTCTGTTACGGCCTGGACCAATACTTTAACTATTTCTTGGTGAAGGTTTAACATTCTTTCAAGAGTATCTTTGATGGTGGCGCATTAAAGTTTAGTTTTGAACCAGGTTTTATATTTTAGACCAGAAATTCCCAAAATATGAATATTAACTACGAATACGATGAGGTCAAGGCGAGCGAGCGCCTTGAAGAATTAGCCAGGAAAAAGCTTGAAAAACTAGAGGACAAATACGACTTTATTGTAAGGGCAGACGTTTTCTTTAAAAAGGAAAATACAACTGAACCTAATACAGGCAGTATATGCAATATAAGACTGAGCCTTCCGGGACCAAGGCTTTTTGCCGAAGCCAGCCATGGCGGTTATGAGGCTTCAATAGCAGAAGCCATTGAAGATCTGGACAGGCAATTGCGAAAACGCAAAGAAAAAATGAAGAGGAATTAGCAGAAAGTTAATAGTCTGGTTCCTGTTCAAAAGTGAGATCTGCTACGACCTTATCCCATCTATTAGACAGGGGTGAGCGATACAATTCCTTAAGAAGCCGGCGTCTTTTTCGATCAGAAATATCCAGGGTGTCTATTATGGATCTTCGCTTTTTTATGGTCGCCAAACGTGCTCTCTTAAGTTGAAGTCGTTCCTCAGGTGATAAAACAAGTCCGGGTTCATAGCGTTCCATAATGGTGCGCTTTTTTACCTTTAGAACCTCTTTTTTGTCAGCCGGGCGTTCTTCTTGTGCGGCCAAAAAACCCGGCATCAAAAAGAAGGCCAGGCAGGCTACAATGCATGCTATTAGACGAATCATTTTCATGATAGGTGGTTCTCGAGTAACACAGCAAGATACTGAAAATCAGCTTAGTTTTTAGTATACACGCATGCGATCTATCGAGTATTTCTTACGGATCATCGTTAAATTCATTTTAGTACCTTTGAAAGGCGTCAAAATTTTGCTTTTGCTATGAAATTTATCAGCTTCTTCCTAGTTACAGGGCTTCTTGCCTCATGTCTTGTTTTAAGTCAACAAAAGCTCTCAGCATCCGAAATCGAATTTGAATTTGTCTCAAAAGGAGTGGATGGTACTTTAAAGGGGTTTCAATCAGATTCCGATATAAACACCGAAGATATCACCCAATCCGTATTCAAGGGATCTGTTGCCGTAGAGTCCATCAGAACCGGGATTTTTTTACGGGACTGGTCATTAAAAGGAAAAAAATACTTCAACGAAAATGCCTATCCAAGAATTCATTTTGAAAGTAGATCGATAAGCAAACAAGGCGAGGATTACAAGGTTAATGGACTACTAACGCTAAAAGGCATAGAAAAACCCATTAGCATATTGTTTACACAAAAGGGGTCTCAACTTATAGGGACAACCAGTCTTAACTCAGCAGATTTTGGAATCACCGTTATTAAGAAGCGTAAAGAAGACAATTTGGTGAATGTACGGATGGTTTTTGATTTAAAATAATACATCCGAACGCATAATAAGGAATCCAAAAATTTTAATTAATCACTTTCAAACAAAGCAGATAAAGCGCTTTCAATCAGATCTTTATTTCCCTTAAGTAAATCTTCTCTGGTGATCTTGTGATGTACATCCGGGGTAATTCCCAGATCTTCTATGGGTTCGTTATTTTTTCTAAGGATACGCCTTACTGCAAAATTAAAATTGGCCCCTTTTGGTAGGCGTTCAAGGCCTTCATAGTCCACACTAGCCTCTACAATCAAGCGTCTTAAGGTTTCATGGCTCCATACATTTGCCCCTCCTGCCCCAGTATTGCCATGTACTCCAACCACCTTTCCTAGCTTATGGTCTTTAAACCCTGCAGCGAACATATCGGAAGCACTGTAACACAGAGCGTCTGTTATCAAGGCCATTGGAACGTCACAAATGGGTTTTAGGTTCCTGGTTGACATCCGCGTAATAGGATATCCATTAGAATAGTAATCGCCGGTGCGCTTAGAAAGGGAGATAGATCTCGTCCAATCAGACAGATCTATTAAGGCGTTATCCGAATCGTACTTCTCACAAAGCCTAAGGGTAAGCTCAGAATTGATGAACTGTGCTTTTTGGAACTCTGTTTTTTTACCTATTAGTCGGGCTAAGAGCATTTCACTAGCGGTAATAAGCCCACCGCCATTTCCTCGAATATCAAGTATCAAACCCTGTAGTCCCTCTGCCTTAAGTGGTTCTAATATTTCTTCAAAGTCTGCTAAAAATTTCTCTGCGCTACTAACTGCAAAGCTATAAAGTCTAATATAGCCGGTTTTCAAGCTCCCATTATTTCGTGAGATTAAACTTGCCTTCATCGCCCTGGGATAATTTGTTGGGCGTAACCACTTCCCTTTTTTCTTAACTTTCTTCTTTTTGGGAATATTGCTATATAAATTCGCCTTCATGTGATTTACAGAGAGCGTGTCATAATCAAATCCGTGAGCTACCAGGGTCGTATTGAGTTCATCGACAGAACTATCAAAGTATGGAGGGTAGAAAGATACGAGCCATTCAAAATCAAATTTATACTCCATTCCATTTTCCGGATCGTAACATTCTAATGAAACTTTCCTGGAATCTGGGGGTACTGTTGTTGCCAATGATCTGATGGTAAGGGTATCTAGCCCTCTGGCCATACGCGCTTCATCGTTGCTGCCAGATTGGTTCTCGGAATTCATAGCAACGGCCCTTCTTATTGGAATGTTATTCCAGGAGCGCACTTCAAGTCCGGGTTTTAAATCCGGAATGCTCTCGTCTAGACCCTTAAATAAGGTTGTAATAATGTATTTAGGATCTGTATCTGCCGAAGTGACATAGTATTCCTCAATCAAAAAAGGTAGAAAGGCAAAACGGTTTTTATAGGGATACGGCAGTACATATCTGGTGTGCAGGTCACGCAAAGAGCTAAATACGTCTAACAATTCTTTATGAAAATTGTAATCTTCTTCGTAATCCTCATTGTTAAATATTTTAAATCGGATATCTCTAATCATAAGATCGATCCGTTCTACAGGGTTTATGGCGTACATGGATCGCTTCAATAGCCTATGAACATAGGCTTCTTCTAAAATAATACGGGCTTGCCGCAGGATACACAGCTTATCCTTAACCGATAAATTGCTTGAAGTCTTCATATAAGTCTCCAGGGTCATAAGCTCCTTAAACCGCTCCCAATTGGCATTTTCTGTATTGTACATGCTATTGGTAAGCGAAAGTGCCGGACGGTCATAATAGGCCGGCAAAGCTTTTCTTACATATTCGGGGATAGGGTGAAACGCCATCCGGGAGAAGTGCTCGTCATCTTCGATAACGGTTAACTTATCCAGGGGCAGCGGAATGGCTATTTCACTAAAGGGAATACTAGCTCCCCATTCTAAATGACCTTCGTCCAGGTGTTCGCCATCCAGATCGCTGTGAAAATCCGGAACAAGAAACCAATCCATTTGAAAAGGGTTGTCTGAGGCGGAGAGCAAACCGCCGTCAGTGGCATTTTCTAAGTCTAAAGCCAATTGATCAAGGCTTTGCAGACCCTGACTTATAGTATCGGTAGCTTGTTGCAATGAAATTTCGGCTAGTGTGCTAGTATCACTAGCCTCTTTTAAATAAAGATATCTATTGGAAGTCTCTATATGAAAGTGCTCTATATCCTCGTCTTTGAAGTCAAACTTCCTAATAATCCTGTTTTGGGCACATCGTGGAACCCCATTTATAAATATCCCTATCAAACTTCTTTCACTTGCCTCAATAAGCTTCATATAAGGATCGCCGGTATATCCGTTCACCACAATTAAATCTGCTTTCATCCCAACCTCAAGTGAGCCTAAAGCATTCTCCCATCCAAGTATTTTCGCCGGGTTGGAAGTCACCATACGCACCAATTCCTCAGCAGTGAATATAGGATCGTCTTCCTCATTCTCACTTACCAGATATGCTACCTTTAATTCCTCTAAAAGATTTTTACTGCCGCTGGGAGCCCAGTCAGAGCCTAGTGCTATTCTAATTCCATTCTCTTTAGCAGCCTTCATATTCGCCGTAGCGCCATATAGAATCAGGTTACTCATTGGAGACCATGTCATGGTGCCGTCATTAGCGCCAAGCACCTCAAAATCGTCCTGATTGAGCCCGGTGCAATGAATCCCGTTAAGCCGGTCTGTAATGGCCCAATTATCTCCAGCTATCTGTAGATTGGTAAAAAAAGATCTGGCTTTTTCATCTATTCCTTCCGAAAGATGAAGCAAGCGCGTTTTTTCTGTAGACAGGGAATTACTAAAGGCCTCGGCTTGCCCAAGCCTTACGTCGGCTATGCGTGTAAGTGCTTCCGGCAGTCCTTCTTCGTTGGTTTCCTCAACGTTTCTTATGACGCCGTGAAAGACTTTTTTTCTCAGGCTGGAATTCGCCAGCGTAATGCCCTGGGAAGTAGTTACTCCTCCAATCAGGGATTTGCATTCTACATAGCGTACAATCGCCTCAGGATAGCCCGGAGATTTTCCAAGTGTCTGCATGGGACCTGTCACATTAAGGCGATACCCTTTCACTCTTTTCCACTGCTCGTGGTTTGTGTATTGGCGATCGGCGACCCAGTAAGGCAAAATATTGTATGGCAAATGATTGTGTAGCTCTATCATTCCGGGATAAATGGTGCCTCCAGATTTAATAATATCCGAACGCGTAAATCCGGGAGGATAACCCTCTCCCACTGCTCTAATGGCAACGATATTGCCGTTTTCCATAAAAACGCGACCCCTCTTGATGACAGTAGCGTTCTCATCCATTGTGACTATCCGCCCTTCCAGGGCATATTTTAAATTGAAATGGGCATGTAAGACTTGATCGGGCATAATTTATGGAGATTGCCAAATAATGTTTTTTACTCGATCTGCCGGATCTCTTCTACTTCGTGTCCCCTGGGTACCATGCCAAACTGGAATATCGTAGGGCAGATCATATCTTGGAACGGGAGTAGCATGAATTGCATTGTCCCAATTGCCATTGTACGGGGCAAGGTCAACGATATCCGGGTCATCCGGAGTTATGAAATCTGCGATTTCGGATAGTTGCGCGTTCCAGCTCGGGTGTGTTGTGGCTTCTGGAGCTGTGGGGTGCACCAGATGAAACACCTTAATGTTTTCTTTATTCTCCCAGTTCTCTACGGCATGCCTCGCGCCTGCTCCAAAGGTAAGGACGGCTTCAATCGGGTTTTTCTTAATGATGGTGTTCATTAGGTCTTCCCTAAAATTTTTCAGTGGCGGCTCCAGAGAAATGGCACGCATTTCGGTATTAAATTGCCCTTTGATACTGTAAGCGAAGGTATTTATGATCGTATATGAGCGTGTAATTCCAACTTTGTTTAGAAACTTTTGAAGACGCTGCCCTGCTGATCCCACAAAGGCTCTTCTGGCAATGGCTTCATCTGTAGATGGATCCTGACCTATAACTAACAGTCTGGCTGTATTGTCTAGCCTGCCACGATAGAGCACTCCTCCAAAGCTGGTTCTAAATCTATCGGAGGGATGATTAAGAAAGTAATCGTCAGAAAGTGAAGAAAATTTATCCATCCAGAATGGTGGCGGACCCGGATCGTAATCCCGCTCAAGAGTCGCCCTGTAGATGACCTCTGCGGCCTGGAAGAAGCGATTGTTTCCCATATCTCCGATCGACTTAATTCCGAATGCTTCGTCAAGTAATTGTGCATCGCGGGCCGTTACCCCTTTTAAGTCGGCAGGTGACAAGTTAGAGAGTTCTTCGAACGACTTTCCTGAATGCGCTTTGTCTATTAGTTTTTCGAGTGCAAAAGGCATAAGGTATTAGGTTTATAGTATTAGAAAACAGTGTTTTAAAATAGTATTACTGAACTCATTTGAAGGTAGTTTTTTGTTTTGTACAGAACGAATTCTTTTGTGTAGCCGGTAAGATTAGTTGTATATATGGTAGTAATAATTCTGTAATTGCCGTAGGCCCGGCCGGTTTTATACAGTGATAATTGTGGGTTAAGAGTAATGGTTGCATGACCCTTTTGATGCCCTGGCTGAGTACCTTTTAGCTGTTCATAAAGCGGTTAACAACTAAAATTTTGCCAAGGAGAATGACGCCGGTCTTATTTCTAACTTTATCAAAACTTCCTGTGATGAACGATAGATCCCAAAATCTTTTGAAGCTTCGTCCCCATATTTCTAAAGCCAAGGTAACCCCAGAAATGAGTTGTGATGAGCAGTTTCAGAATGCGACATTGCGCCCTATTATTAAATTTCAGAATGGGCTTTTGTTAGCCGCATTTCAAAACTACATTCGTAAACATAAGGGGCGGTATTATGAGCTGTCAATGAACGAAAGATTGCTCTATATTGAAAATGCCATTCAAAAGGATATCAAATTTCGCAATTCGCTCAAAGGAATGATTATTGGGCAGTTTATTGTTGAAGAATACACGGTTTACATTCAAAATTCTTCAGCCTTAAACAAAAGGATGATGAATATGGTTATAGCGCGTATTAAAGATCAGGTCCAGGTATTTGAGCAACCATCCGTTTTAGTCTGAAAACCCGCTAGTAATCTGGATTACTTACAAATTTCTCGGTCTAATCTAACAGTGATTCACCGTTGAGGTTGGTTGTAAGTATTTCGCTCATCAAATCAAAGTAGGGCCTAATTGCCTTGAAGGCGTTATTTACTTCTGCCATAAAATTGTCGGCCAGTACCTCCTTGTCTTCAAAGTTGCGAACAAAGATGAAGCTCTTCTTTTTTATCAGATCAATGTTAGGATCCTCTTTGCTAAAACCTTTTGGAGCCGTCTTTACTTCATCACCCTGTAATTCTCCCCAAACTTTTTTTAAAGCGGCTGATTGTATTACTTTTCTAAACGGTTTGGCGTCTTGCTCCAACTCCTTACGGATCCTGAGAAGGTCATTTTTCTCCGGGCCCCAGAAACCACAGGCGATAAATGATTCTCCCGGTCTAATGCGCAAATAATAACCACCCCTAAGATAAGCCCCTGACCTGGAAAAAGAACCGGCAAAATGTGGTTGATAAGGTGTTTTATCGTGTGAGAAGCGTACATCTCTATAAATGCGAAACATTTTAAGTTTCTCTATATCGTCGTGTTTTTGCATTTCCTCCATCAAGGCATTGTAAAAGTCCTTGGCCTTGCTTTCAACGGCTTTAAATTCTTTTTTATGTTCGGTAAACCACTCTCTATTGTTATTCTTTTTTAAGGTTGACAAGAACTTAATTACATCGGGAGTTACGGCTAAATTTGACATTTTTGGAAGCATTAAATTTTAGGTTAAAGTTAACCTTTTTACCCGATAGACTAAGTAATTATTGGTTAATTTTGAGATTTAATTCTCCTTATATGGACCAATCTTCAATCATTCAAAGGATCATAGAAAACAAAAAGCAACCTCATTTAAGGTTCGAACTCAAGAAGAAAACAGAGGCCTTCACGGACCTTTTGTTTTTAACGCTTTTTGATATTGATACTCCGGTTGCTGAAAACCTCAAAGAATTGGAAACGCAGTTTGATGCCCTGGTAAATTTAGCATGCTGGAATGTTGAGAAGCCTTGTAGTAAGGTATGGGAAAACTATCTTGCCCAACTTCCAACGGTACTCGAAAAATTGAATCTGGACGCAGAAGCCATTGCTGATTGCGATCCTGCTTCTTTGTCTATAGAGGAAGTTTATATGGCCTATCCGGGGTTTTATGCCATAGCTATATACAGGCTGGCACATGAACTATATAATAAAGGCTTTCCGTTGGTACCAAGACTAATGACAGAATATGCGCATCGGCAAACCGGAGTAGATATTAATCCCGGAGCGCAAATTGGGGATTCGTTTTTTATAGATCATGCTACTGGTGTGGTCATCGGGGAAACTGCCGTAATCAAGAACAACGTAAAAATTTATCAGGGAGTTACATTAGGCGCTTTATATGTGGCTAAGAACCTCCAGAAAACCAAGAGGCACCCCACTATTGAGAACAATGTTACCATCTATGCCAATGCCACCATTCTAGGTGGGGACACGGTGATAGGTGAAAATTCTGTTATTGGAGGAAACTCCTGGCTTACTGCCTCTGTTCCTGCCGACTCAACGGTTTTTCATAGTCCGGAGATCAAGATTAAAACTTCAAGGCGTGTCTCATAGTATTTTAGATCTCATTGGAAATACCCCTTTGGTAGAGTCTGCCGTTCTGAATTCTAATAAAAATGTACGGTTGTTCTTTAAACTCGAGGGACAGAACCCGGGTGGAAGTGTAAAAGACAGGGCGGCGCTTAACATGATAAGAAGCGGGATTGAACGCGGCGAACTGAATAAGGAATCCAGGCTTATTGAGGCAACGAGTGGTAATACCGGGATCGCTTTGGCGATGATCGCAGGGATTTACAAACTTAATCTAGAACTGGTAATGCCCGAGAATGCTACTAAAGAAAGGGTACAGACCATGAGGGCGTATGGCGCCAAGGTTACGCTCACTTCTTCGGACGTAGGGATTGAAGGAGCGCGCGATTACGCTGAAGCCAAGGTCAGGACAGAAGGATATCAAATGCTCAATCAGTTTGGCAATGCAGATAATTGGAAAGCACACTACAAAAGTACAGGACCTGAAATCTGGAAAGATACGCAAGGGCAGATCACGCATTTTGTTTCTGCAATGGGAACCACAGGTACTATAGTGGGGACCTCTACCTATTTAAAAGAGCAAAACAAAGACATTGAAATTGTTGGTGTACAACCTACAGATAATTCCAGTATACCAGGCATCAGAAAATGGCCGGAGGCGTATTTGCCCGGAATATTTAATGCAGATAAAGTTGACCGAATTTTAGAAGTAAGTCAGGAAGAAGCCGCTGAAATGGCCCGTGAACTGGCAAAAAAAGAAGGGATATTCGGCGGGATGAGTAGCGGTGGCGCGACCGCCGCGGCTTTAAAGCTGGCAGCTAGCTTAGATGAAGGAACCATTGTCTCCATTATTTGTGATAGAGGTGATCGTTACTTGTCGTCCGACCTATTTGATTGATCGCTGCTAAGAACTTCATCAATTCCGTTTTGATAGACTGGATATTCAACCAGGTTGTTGTGCTCACCCCCGTTTATCGTATAGAATTTTTTGTTTTTGGAAGGAATAGATTCGAAAAGTTTCCAACCAGAATCATAAGGAACGACGCTATCTTCGGTACCGTGAAAAATTACAATTGGGCAACCTATATCTTTTAGATATTGATAAGACTTCATTTTATACCTTAAGAACCACTTGACCGGTAGAAAGGGAAACCTTGCCTGACCCACTTCAATCAAGCTGTAATAAGGTGTTTCAAGTATAAGTTTAGATGGATTGTTTAAAGATGCTGTTTTAGAAGCTATTCCGGTTCCAAGTGATCTTCCATATACTATGAGCTCGTCTTCTTTATAATGTTGCTTTGCATATTCATAGAACAATTGGGCATCCGAGAACAAGGCTTCTTCACTTAATTTTCCCGTGCTCTTGCCATATCCTCGATAGTCCATTACTATGATATCGTATTGTTTTTGAACAAAGAAAGAGGTAATGTCTCCCCAGCGAGACAGATCGCCGGCATTTCCGTGAAAATAGAGAATAGCGCCTTTTGGATTGGGCTGCTTGAAATGAATGGCATTGAGTACGGCGCCATCAGCAGCATTTAGAAAAACCTCCTCAAAGGGTGAGGAAAATTCATAAACGTAATCTGCCGGAAGCTTGGTGGGTAAAAAGATGAGTTTCTCCTGTAAAAAATAAAACATCGTAAATAGTAGTGTATATCCAAAGAGGACGATAAAAAAAAACTTCTTCAACCTACGCATTCACACGTTTTGAAGAGTGTTTAACGGTAATACTCGAACCCTCAAGATCTACCTTCTTAGGCTTTGTTGTGATGACCTCGCTCAACATCTTATGATAAGACTCAAAGGTATTCAAATTCTTATGTCCTCCTCCAATAACAGTATACAAGGTAGTAAGCTTAGGTTTTATCTTAGAAAGTTTTACGCTGGTCTTGTACGGTATAAGCCTGTCATCAGTGCCATGAATGATATGTATTGGGCAATTCACATATTTTAACCACTTATAGGTGGGCATTGGAAACTTTAGCAGAAGGGATAAAGGCATAAATGGCATGTATTTTTTGGCAACCTTACTCAGGCTGTAATAGGGAGCGTCTAAGATCAACATCCTGGGATTATTCATGGAGGCCAGTTTAGTAGCAAAACCTGAGCCTAAAGACCTACCGTAGAGAATAATATACTTCTCGGCCACCTTATCCTTGATCTTATTATACACCACCTGCATATCTCGCTTGATGGCTTTCTGGCTTCGCCGTCCCGTACTCTTTCCAAAACCTCTGTAGTCTACCATTAAGACATCGTAGCCATGCCGTGTAAAATCTACTGCAAACTTCCCCCAGCCTTTGATGCTTTTAGAGTTTCCTTTTAGGTAAAAAACAATTCCTTTTGGGTTTTCGGTTTTAAAATGGAGTCCGTTGATCATTTCACCATCTCTGGTCTCCACATTGTACTCCTCGGTGACCTGGTTGTCATAATGAAACTGAAAGTCTTTGGCCAACTTCTCTGGTTTGAACATGAAATAATCCTGAAACACATATAGCAAAATGCTAATAAGCAAGTAGATGGCAAAGACAATTAATAGTATGGATACCCAATACGGCATAGTTCACATTTATTTTCAATTTACGAAAAATCTACCTTCTTATACAGCTTCCGGTTTAATCTCTATCCCACTTAAGACCAAACCAGAACCTGGTGCGACAAAGGAAATTTCAATCGCATCAGGATTTTCTAAGGAAGCCTCAATATCTGACAGACTCAGTTCTCCCTTTCCCAATTGCACCAATGCACCCATCATCATTCGTATCTGATAGCGCATAAAGCCCGGTCCGGCAACCTTTAAAAGATAACTTTTTTCGGGAAAAAAGTTGGCTTGCAATAATTGGTTGTCGCTAATTTCACAGACCGTAACCGACCGTACAAATTGGCGCTTCTCCCCCGCTCTTACGGTATAAGCCCTAAAGTTGTGGGTGCCTTCAAAAAGTGAAGCCCCCTTTTTCATAAGATCTATATCCAGATCCTCTAAAAAATTAGCCATAAAGGGAGCGCAAAAGGGATGATTCTTACTGCCAAATGAGAAAAGATAGGTGTAAGTTTTTGTTTTTTTAGATTGAATGACATTAAAGTTTTCATTTACTTTAGATATTTTAAGTACTTTAATATCAGGTGGTAGATTTTTATTTATGATATCCAAAAATTGTGACTCTTCCAAAGGCGAGTCACCTTCCAAAAAAAGCTCGAATATGGCCTCTAGCGCAGAAACCTTTGCGTCTGTTCTTCCAGCCCCTAAAATTTTAAACTTCCTGTCTGGCAACACAAACTTTAATGTTTTAGTCAGCATTCCCTCAATTGTTTTCTGATTCGGTTGTTTTTGCCATCCACTATAGCGGAATCCTAAGAACTGCAGACGTATTAAATAGTAATGGCGTATAGGCATTCTAACTTTTCTTGTGCAACCTTAAGGAGAAGCTAAGAGGAATATCCCTGGTATGGAGACAGTAAGTGACGAACCCCTGTATTCTCGCAAAACTGCTAATTAAATATTGAATTTAACATTTTTTTGTACTTTGGGAAAAGACGAATTAACCAAAAACAAACTAAAAATGACAGAAAACGCAAAAACAAAACCACCCGTCTGGTTTTGGGTTGTAAGTGTTGCAGCCCTTCTTTGGAACCTTATGGGGTGTATGGCTTATTTGGGAAATGCCATGATGACAGACGAAATGAAAGCAGCGCTTCCGCCAGAACAGCTGCAGTTAATGGAAAACACTCCCGCTTGGGTCACAGCGGCTTTTGCAATTGCCGTATGGGGTGGATTGCTGGGCTCTATCGCCTTATTGTTAAGAAAGAGATGGGCAAAACCCGTTTTGATAATTTCGCTCTTAGGGATTTTGGCCCAAATGTCTTACTCTTTCTTTATGAGTAACGCCTCTGAGGTTTACGGCCAAGTGCAGGGTGTAATCATACCGATATTCGTAATTGCGATTGGTGTGGTCCTGGTACTTTTTGCCAAAAAAGCCCAAGAAAAACAATGGTTATCTTAGAAGGTAAATAGACCAGCCGCAGACTAACCTGGCCTGTTGAAAATTACTTTCAACAGGCTTTTTTTGTTATAAAACCATCATTCGGGCAAAAGTTTTAATTTTTACTGTAACAATTTCCCGCCAAAAAGATCTTATTGGTATCAATCAAAAAACATACATAAAATGGCAACTGTTACTTCTCCCCGAAGAATGGAAATCGTCGATGCCTTAAGAGGCTTTTCACTGGCCGGGATTGTCATCGTCCATATGATCGAGAATTATGTGGCTGCTCCTACACCAGATGGGGCAATGGAGGCTACACGACAAGGAATTTTAGATAACGTAGTACTTGGCTTTAACGGGATTTTCTTACAGGGCAAGTTCTTCGCGCTTTTTTCTTTTTTATTCGGACTCAGTTTTTTTATTCAGATGGATTCTGCCCATGCCAGGGGCCAACAGTTTGGTGGGCGCTTTCTATGGAGGTTAATACTGCTGCTTTCTATAGGTTATGTACACCATCTTTTCTATCGCGGCGATATCCTAACAATTTATGCTCTTCTGGGTATTTTCCTTATTCCTTTTTACAAGATCCCAAACAAATGGATTTTGAGTATAACCGCCTTGCTTTTTCTGGGGTTAGGGCGTTATGTCGTTTTTGCAATTACTGGCGGAAACGGCCTGTTTATTGAAAACTTTTCACCTGACAGTCCGGAGGTCGCCACCTATTTCAATATCCAAAAAAATGGTAGTATCACGGAAGTTTTTGCGTCAAACGCGGTAGACGGGCATCTGATGAAGATGGATTTTCAGCTCGGCATCTTTTCGAGGGCTTATCTCACTTTCGGTTTTTTCCTTTTGGGCCTATATGTCGGAAGACTACAGTTTTTTAGAAATTTTATGGAACACAAAAAACTCACCAAAAAAATCCTCTATATATCCTTAATTCTTTTGGTAGCATGTATTGGCTTGGCGTTTGCTGTTTTTGCAAACCTAGGTCCGGAAATAACATTTGATAACTGGCTTACAATGCTTGGTTTATCGGCCGGAGATATGGCAAACATTGCTATGACCTTTATAATACTTTCTTCCTTTATTCTGCTTTACCGGCGGCCCAAAGTTGCGCGTTGGTTTTCAAACTTTGCTCCATATGGTAGAATGGCACTTACAAATTATGTTGCTCAAAGCCTGGTCGGGACCTTTATCTTCTATGGTTGGGGGCTTGGGTATTTGGGAGAGATAAGAATTGTTTATGCGCTCCTGCTTGCAATCGCAATCATCATTATTCAATTAGTTTTTAGCAAGTTGTGGTTGAAACGTTTCAAATATGGCCCTCTGGAATGGTTATGGCGAAGTTTAACGCATTTCAAGTGGTATCCTATGAAACAAGAGCGCTTATCGGTAAGCGGTTCATCATAGGATATAAAAACACGTTTTTTTGGCATTTCGCCACAGGATTAGGGCAATACTCAACATTGGTTGCGCTTCATCGATTTTTTTGAAATAAACCTTTTCAGGATGGCGTTCTAAACTCGTAAAAAAGGTCCCAAAGCCTCGAAACCTACTTATATGAACTTTATTTTACGACTTTTCACCTGGAGCAGGTGCCTGTTACTCTCTATTGGTGTTCTATTGTTACTAATAGTATTTAACTTCTACGGTTTATACACCAATAAGTTCTACCTGGTAAAATTTGATAATTATATATTTCCAGTGCTTACCATAGTGCACTTTACCTATCTCTACGTACTCTGGTTTAAAATCCGAGAAAAAGAATTTACCGATGCTCCAATGCGAAATTTGGAGTATGCGTTATACGCGATATTTTTGGTATATGTATTTAAAGCCTCAGACACTTTTTATGTGCTAATGAGCTATGGAGACTACCAAAACCATATAATGCCTGGCACCTTTGTGCCTATAGGTATCCTCATATTCGCCTTGCAGCTTTTACTTTTGCTTTTAACCGCACTTGCTATAGTGCACCGAAAAGAGCTGGTGGGCGATTACAATTTTGACAATATTAACGAGAATATTGATTCCTGGCAGTAAGCCAGATCACTCAATGTTATGGCAAAGGAAAGACCTTGGAGTGCATTCCAAGGTCTCTTCCTTTTAAAACAAACAACAACTTAACAATTGAAAAGTATGGATTTGCACCATCCTGTTTTCTAATTGCACTGCTAAGAACGTAATAGAATATCACGCCAAGTTCACAAAACCTAATACTTTTCTAAATTTTTGGGCCTTCAAAACAAAAACCCCGAGAAGTGATAATATCTCAGGGCCTTTGCAGCGGAAAATCTTATTAATGGTTATTGTTTAAGTATCTTCCTCGTATATAATCTTCCTTTTTCATCTTGTATCCTAAGGAAATATAGACCACTTGGCAGTGTCTGAATATCAAAGGCCGTCCCACTTTCATCCATTGGCCTTAATTTGCTACTGACATTATTTCCACCGAGGTCGAACAGGCTAAAAGACGCCTTGCTCCCGTCTAATTTGTCTGCCGAAACATGCAATACATCTCTAGCCGGAAGCGGGTATAAAGTAACACTACTTCTTCCCGCTTGTGGAGGCGCCACGCGTTCTACCCTAATGGCATTTGAAAAATCATAGCATCCCTCAAGGTCTTCCAGAGCATTATTCCCTGCCTCTAGCCCGGTAAGTCCGTCTGCGTAGCTAAGGTGCCAGATAAGGCATACACCTACACCTGCACCATCAAAATCTACTGCCTCAGGGTTTGGGGGTAAACCAAGAATAGTACCTCCTTCATCTGTTACTACCCACTGTGAATTAGCACCACTATTACCACTGAGTTCTACACTAGAAACATTATCTGCCTCGCCATCACCAACGGTAAACTCATAAGGGCCACCGCTAAGCTCTCCACCCTCGGGCTGGCTGCGGTATACCCGTACATTGTCATCGGAAAGATCGTAGGTACCTACAAGATCGGTCAGGGCATTGTTGCCAGGCTCCAGGCCTTCAAGACCATCGGCATAACTTAAATGCCAGATCAAACATAGGCCAGGTCCTGCGCCATCGAAGTTTACAGCCTCTGGTGTTGGGGGAAGACCAAGGATCATTCCGTCTTCATCAGTCACTACCCACTGCGAGTTAGGGCCTTCAGCACCTTCAACACTAACTAAGGATACATGATCTGCTTCGCCATCACCTACACAGAAAAAGAAAGGATCTTCAGATAAGGTTCCACCGTCTACAGCGACCGCTTCTGTTCTTACCACTCTAATTTCATTGGAAAGATCGTAACAGCCATCCAGATCGGTCAACGCATTGTTGCCTGCTTCAAGTCCGGTAAGTCCGTCTGCATAACTAAGGTGCCAGATCAAACATACCCCTGGGCCTGCACCATCAAAATCTACAGCACTTGGCATTGGAGGAAGTCCTAAAATGGTTCCTTCTTCATCTGTTACTACCCACTGTGAATTAGCACCACTATTACCACTGAGTTCTACGCTCATTACATTAT
>CBDBVE010000017.1:0-19594 GCA_965212595.1 Flavobacteriaceae bacterium | reverse complement strand
CCCGAAGTTGTCTAGTTCCATGTAGATGTTTCCAATGTTAGCGAGGGAAGCAGCCAAAGCAGGTTCTTTTTGTTCGCGATCTTGAAAAATGGAGTCAACTTTTAAATAATTTTCTAGGGCATTATCATAATCATCCTCATAATAAAAGGTATTTCCCAGTCTGTAATAGGCAAAATAAAGGCCTTCCCAGTCGTTGTTCTTTTTCGCAATATCCAGGGCCTTATAGGTCAGAGTCTTTGCTTCATTATAATTTCCGAGATAAGACTGGGCCATAGCCATCCGCACATAGCAATTGCTAATCTTCGTGTCATCCTTCAACTTTTTGGCATAGGTAAGAGCATCATTCATGGCCACTAAAACACTGTCGAGATCAGATTGTGCCCAATGAAAAGTAGCTTTGTACAAATAGGCTTTGTAGTAGCCATAATCAAATTCTTTTTCACGGGATAACCTAAACATTTGCTGATAGTATACTTCAGCCGAATCGTTTTTGGAGTAGAGGTAATTGTCAAAAAGCCACTCAAGAGTATGGATCTTAGTAGTATCACTATCCGTGGTGGATAGTACCTGGTTTAGGGAATCAACATTATATCTATTCTGGCTATAAGCCGAAAGGCTAATTAAACTAAATGCTATTAAAAGACCTGTACGGCTCATTCCAGAGACGAGTTTAAATGTACGCTACTTCAAAAATTGGGGCTTAGGTATTTTGACACTCCTGCTGACGGTATTTATGTGTAGGTAGGCTAGTTGCTGTAGGCTGTAAGCACAGAACTATTCATAAGCTTACCACCAGTATTATAACTCTCCTGCTTCACCATCCCAACACCCTCGGCCAGCCACATTCTAGTCGGAAAGGTTCTATTCATCATAGTCATTTTTGTCTGGTTATCACTATAAATTACGTAACAGTCAAAAGTTCCGGCAGAAGTGGTTATGCTTTCTTTTTTTTCTACTTTCCTATTTGTCATGTCTACGGCCATTTTCATATTAACTCCACTCATATTAACATTAACGGCTACGTTCGCATCTGCCAGTTCCTGGCCTACATTGAGATCGTTGGGTAACTCAATATCTGTTCCTGTAACATCTACTTCCATACCTTCGAACTGTTGCATCATTTGGTTGTTCATTAGGGAATGAAAGTCTATTTTAACGACATTCGAGCTGCAGGAAAAACTATAACTTGATTCCATTACATCCTCTCCTTTTTTGTCCTTGTATTTCATATTCATGGTGGCTGTAGTAACATCTCCTTCGGTGGTTACATCTCCTACGGAGTAATCTACACTGCCAGTGGCTTTGCCCTTTTTATTGTAAGATGTATATTGAAAGGTGACTCCTTCCTCCATTGGGTAATACTTGCTGCAATTTTGCGATAAAGCTGAGGTGAATGTAAAAAGGATCAGGCATGTTGTGATAATTGTTTTTTTCATCTTCGCTGAGTTTGGTGTTTAATGGCTTTAGTTTTCTATTACATTTTTATAAATTCTACTCTTCGGTTTTGAGATTTCCCATCCGAAGTTCCGTTATCGCTAACCGGTTCAGTTTCACCTTTCCCTTCAGAGGTTAATCTATCTGAGGAAACATTGTAAATGTTTATAAGGGCATTTTTAACGGCCTCCGCCCTTTTTTTGGAGAGCGCTAAATTAGATGCATCGTCCCCATCAGAATCTGTATGACCGATAATATTTAGACTAATATTGCTGTCTTGCTGAAGCACTTGCGAGATTTGCCTGATAACCCCCATAGATTGGGGTTGTATGTTGGCCGAACCAGAATCAAAAAGTATGGCGTTGGTTGAAATGCGACCCTCTGCAAGCAATTTCCTCCGAAGATCTACTCCCCCTTCAGCTACCTTGACATTTGAAATAAATAACCTTTCCTTTCCGTCCTTAAAATTATTCAGGTGGAATTTCAATGCCTTTAAGCTACCACTTGCACCTATTAAGCGGGGTACATCTACATATTTCTTTTCATTGACCCACATACGCACACGCTGTTTATTTACAGCGATTGAGATGTGGGGTCTGTTTAAGACTGCTTCCCTCAGGTCTGCAGTTACCACGCTATTAATAGCACCATCTTTAGATCCTCTGTTAATGTAATTCTTAACGCGTATACCTATTGCACTGTATTGGCAAAAAGGAATGTTTATATGTGCATAATTGTCACCAGATCTAAATTGCGAATCGTCACTCAGCTGCACCTGCAAAATTGCAGTAGAAGAGGTTTTTTTATCAAGACCATAGGTTAAGATATCAAACTCAATGGTATATTCTTCTGGTAGTGCAGGTACATCCGGGATATAGGCAAGATTATATCCTGGAAGGAGCTCTAACCATCTTTGAGGTAATTCATCTACAGTAACTACCTCGCCACTTCCATTGGTATTCCATTTGGCTGGAAAATCCCCAATAAAATCATTCGAGAAATCATCATAAAAAAGCAGTTTATCTCCAGGAACAAAGTCGAACTTGCTGTATACTTTTATGCTTTTAGTCTCCCCTTCATCTGTCATAGGTGCGTTCCCTTCCTGTTCATTTGTATCGGGTTGGTTGGGAGGAATTGGAGTGCCATCCTTATTGGTAGGTTGCTTTCCTTTCTTGCCCGGCTCTAAAATACTGTCAAGTACTTCATCTGTCTTTTTAGAGGTCTCTTTTTCTACCCTTCGTTCAACAGTTCTTTCTGCGGATTTTTCAGCTCTTTTTTTTAACTTTTTTAGGATTTGCCCATTAGCATCGGGCATAGCAAAAATTAAAAAGAAAAAAGGAAGGCAAATTCTGAGCAAATTGCGCGTTTTTTTCATGATTATGGTGTGTTTCAAGTGTATTTAAAAATACGATATTTAAAGGATAATTGACGTAGTTGATTGCAGCAATATTTGTTGGAAAAACCTTTCAAAAACCCAGTACTTTTTAACTAACTATGGAAAATAATTAAAATCCGGTGAGCGGATGAGAGATTTGTATTCCTGGTTAAGAATTATGTATAAATGGCTTGGAATGAAGTATTAGTTTAATCCGTAGACGAGAATCGCGCTTTCGTCCTCTTTTGTGACAATTTCAAGTTTTCCATCGTTGTCCATGTCGTTTAGATCAATTTCCGACGCCCCAAAAACCGGAAAGGAGGCAATAGGTTTGGTTTGGCTGTCAAAGAGATATACCTGCTCACTCTGAATATCGGTAACGCTGACATAAATCTTATCGTACAAATAGAAGATTTGTGGCGCGGTATAGACTCCGAGATCCAGGGTCACTTTTTTACCTTTTATGGTCAGGACATTGTCGTTCATTACAGCCAGTGTTTTGGCTGTTGCATCAATACCGTGATCTGCAATAAGCTTAAGTCTGGATTTAGCCAGGTTCCCTTTCTGATCTATCGAAAACAATACCCCTTCTTTGTTGGTAGTGATGAATTTGTTTCTATACAAAAAGATATCGTTCTCAGAAAAATCTATTCTCTCAGTTACCTTAACTCGCTCTTTACCTGTTCTGCTAAGGATTTTGAGCCTGCCATTCTCTAATTTAAATACCAGATAGTCTTTCTGCCCTATCCGGATATGCTTTGGCGCCGTTAAGATTTGATTCTCGGCCTCGGTATAGGTAAAGCCCTTTACAATCTCGCCTTTAGGATTATACATGAAAACTTTGGTTCCCTGGGTAACCACAAAGCGATAATTCTTAGTGTTGTCATAGTCAAAAACGGCTAGTGGATTAAGGTTACCCCCAGCATAGTCTTTTACAAACGGCTGCACCTCTTTGCCATTCCTATCCAGAATAATAAACTGCTCATGTGTTGTAAATGCCAATTGTAACCTGCCGTTTTTATAAAGATCAACCTGTGAAATCCTGCCCTGTATCCTGCCATTCAGTTGTTTCTTCCAAAGTACTTTCCCGTCCGTGGCAATAAGGTAGAGATTATTGTTTTCGTCCTGCACAACAATTTCCTTCTTGTTGGTGCTATGATTGATGACAAATTGCGGAGTTGTAGCCATATTTGTCTCCAGTTTTACAGAAAAGAGCTGGGATGCTTTGCTGTTTTTTGTAGAACTACGTATCTGTTGCGCCATCACACTAAGGTGATAAAAATCACTGTCGGTCACAGCCTGGGCGCCAAAAACAAAGGAGGAAGGACTAGCTGCTTTGAAGTCACTAAGAAACTGATCCGAAAGGTCTGCTTTAAGAACCTCCTCCATACCTTTCGCTCTGGCAATAAATAAAACATTGGCTTCATCGGCCAGGGAGGTCTCAATAGATTCGTAGGCCGACGTGCTATTAAAGGTGTTGCCTCCCTTGTAATTTCTCAGTATAAATTCAAGGAAATTGAGTTCTGAGGAAAAAATCAATGTGTTTTCAATCGTAGTATAAAAATTGGCCCCAAAATTTTGAATAATGGGATGAAAAAAAGCGTTTAAAAAATCATTTTTGTTCAACACACCAATTTCATTGCCCTGATAGTTAAGCGTCCTGTTTTGCAATGATTTAAGGAAATCTACAATATCCTCGGCACCATAGGTATGTAGAAGTACAGCTTTGTTTCTGTCCCGGTAAATATGACCAACTTCTTCTACGGTTCTGAAGATAGAGTCGCTAGCTACAGAATTGCCAAGTAGATCTCGCCTGTTTTTTGAAAAACGGCTGTAATCTCCAAATGAGTATGCCAGCAGGGCATCGGAAGCTTTTGGAGCAAAGAATGGAGTTTTACTAGACAGTGGCGCTATATCTTTGAATAAGTGCAGTACGCTTTTAGAAGTATCAGATGGAATGCTCATACCACTGAGGGCCAAATGGTCTTGGCGAGTGTCGAGGTCTAAAGATATCCATTGTGAAAAATTTACCGGATGCAATTCAGACCCCACATTTAAAATAGTATTTCCCAGGGCGTTGTGCCCCTGGGTTTTCATAAAAACCGAAGCTGCCCTCTCAGGATCGGAAGCCGCTAATAAGGATTTTAAAGTTGGGTCTATAGCTGTCTGTTCAGAATTGTTAAGACTATGAGTAAGCATTTCTTCCGTTGAGGAAATAAGGAGAAAGTCCTCTTTTAGCGATGAAAAAAAGACAGTATCATCAAGTGTGTATTTGGTAATACCACCATCCTTATGAGTCTGAGATTCAATCTTTTTATTCTCTTGATTCTCAAGATCCAGAAGGTTGTCATGGTATGGGGTTACGAATAAAAATTCGGTAGATGCACGCTCTGGAATTCCAAATACGAGCAGACTGGGAGACTCTGTTTGAAGATATTCTAAAGGATCTAGCTTTTCAAGTAGGGTCCTATAGGCCTCGGCAGTGGATAGATTGTTAAGGAAAGTATTGTTTTTTAGTTCACTCTTTAAACGAGATAGGTGATTTATCTTAATAACTATATGTGCCTTCTGCGGTATAAAGTCGGTAAGTGCGCTGGTCTTTCCGTTTTTGTGTTGGCAGCCTACAAAAATTAGGGTAATAATGGTCCAAGCAATGCACTTTTTCATAATTGTCCTTTGGCACAAATTTAGAATATTAAACGATTTCACTGCTGTTTTAAAACGATCCTTTCCGCTAAATTTATTGGGCGGAGCATCCTTATAGATTAAGCCTTAGCTGCTCAGGAAGCTGCCTAAAACTTTTCCTATGGTATTTGGTAAGGCCATGTTTGCGAATAGCTTCGCGGTGTTCTTTTGTGGGGTATCCTTTGTTTTGCTTCCAGTTATACTGTGGAAATTCCTGGTGAATACTTTCCATATAAGCATCGCGATAGGTCTTGGCGAGAACCGAAGCGGCGGCAATGCTCATAAACTTTCCATCCCCTTTAATGATACACTCATGAGAGATTTCTTTGTAGCGCTTAAACCTATTGCCGTCTACCAGAATAAACCGCGGGGTCTTAGCCAGCTTATCAAGAGCCCGATGCATCGCCAGAATTGAGGCGTTAAGAATATTTATGCTGTCAATAATTTCAGGCTCTATATGAACCACCCCATAGCTAAGTGCCTCGGTTTCGATAAAGGGGCGTAGCAATTTTCTTTTCGTCTCTGAAAGCTTTTTTGAATCGTTCAAATCCACCGATCCGAAGTCCTTCGGAAGTATGACGGCAGCAGCAGTAACAGGACCGGCAAGGCAACCCCTGCCGGCCTCATCCGTGCCAGCCTCATTTTTAGTTTTATAATACGATTTTAACATTTTAATGACAGGAAGATCCTACAATATCACAGGATTAGGTTTAAACGTGATAAAAAACTGTTAAAATTATAATGTTCTTTTAATTATTGAAATTAAATCTTGCAGAATCGATAAATCCTCACATTTTTTTAACAAGAATACGTCCCTAATACCCCATACTCTTGCATAATTAACTAATTATTAAGACTTTTACCGCTGACTAATTCAAAAATCTAATTAAATGAGATCAAAGTTAACTTGGATGTTAACACCTTTGTTGGTGTTATACATGAGCTTCTCCTATGGACAGGAGAAAACGATTTCGGGTAACGTTACAGAGGAGAACGCACTTCCCTTGCCCGGAGTTTCAGTGGTAGTTGTTGGAACTACGACAGGAACACAGACAGATTTTGATGGTAACTATACGATATCCGCGAGCGAAGGACAGCAGTTGCAGTTCAGCTACCTGGGGTATAGAACAGTTACTATCAGGATTGGCGCTTCTAATACCATGGATGTACAAATGGAAGAAGATGCCGAAACCCTGGAAGAAGTGGTTGTACAGGGATACCGCACCGCTACTCGGGAAAAATCAAGTATTGCTTCCGTTACTATTAGCGCCGAAACAATTACAGACCGGCCTAATGCCAGTTTTGTAAACACACTTTCCGGTCAGGTTGCCGGTTTGAACATTTTTGCACAATCAGGGCAACCCGGTGCAAACACCAACGTAAACCTTCGTGGGGTTACTTCTATTAACGGTAATACCGAACCGCTTTTCATCATTGATGGGGCTCCGGTTGACCAGGACAACTTTAGGAGTTTGAACCCTAATGAAATTGCGTCGATATCTGTACTTAAGGATGCCGGTGCAACTGCCATTTATGGAAACAGAGGAGCGAATGGTGTGATTGTGATCAAGACCAAACAAGGTGGATTCAATCAGCCCCTTAAAATTAACTATACTGGAATTTTAAGCTTTTCTACGCTTCAGGACAATGATTATAACCTGATGAATTCCCAGGAACAGTTAACACTTGAAAATCAACAAGGCCTTGGTCTTGGAGGAACCTTAACAGAAGCTGAAATTGCTGGCTTCAGTACAACAGACTGGGCAGATTTCTTCTTTGATACTGGGTTAACTCAGAATCATACCTTAACTCTATCAACTGGTGGAGAGAATATGAGCTCTTTTGTTTCGCTTGGATATTTTGACCAGGAAGGGGTACTACAAGATAGTGACCTGAAAAGGTTTAACATCAGAACTAATGTTACTGGTAAAACAGAAAATGACAAATTTAACTACGGTTTAAACCTTTCTGTTAACTATTCAGAATCTTCCGAACCTAATGCGATTGGTGGAGGAGCTATCAACAGGAATTATATTTTAGGAGCTTATCAGTCTGTACCTTATATATCTCCAGACGAATACGTTGACGGTGCTACGCTCTTGTCTCCGCTCTTATTTAGAAACACTCCTTTATTCCTTATTGACAGGCTGGAAACTTTTACCAGAACTGAAGACGAGCTTAAGATTATTGGTAGTTTAAATGCAAGCTATAAACTTACTCCAGACCTCACGGCGAGAGTGGTTTTAAGTGCTGACTACCAGGATGAGGTTTTGCTTAGAGCAGAAGGGCCTGAATCTTTCAACGCTTTGTTATTTGGTGGCGCTGCGAACCCTACTTCAGGATTCCAGGAACAGGATTACCGCAGGCAGTTTAGTTTTAACCAAACAACATCGCTTAATTATAACAAGAGCTTTGGGAAGCATACAGTAGATGTAGGTGCCTATGCAGAATATTTCAAGGCGCACTTCCAGTTGATTGAGTTTTTCGAAAACGGTTTGAATCCTGCCAACTTTGATCCGGGAGATGGTTCAGCCTTTATTACAGATAATAATAATGACGACCTGTTCGTGGATACGGTAAACGCAGAATTACTAAATGCTGGTTTATTTTCTTATTTCGGTCAGGCAGATTACGATTACGACGCACGTTACGGAATCACCGGAACGATCAGGAGGGATGCCTCTTTTAGGTTCTCAGAAAGTAACCGCTGGGGTACTTTCTACTCTATAGCCGGTAGGTGGAACGTACACAACGAAACCTGGATGGAGAATTCTGTTTTTGATCTCCTTAAAATTCGTGGTTCCTACGGTACGGCAGGTAACCAAAACATTGCATTAACGGCTGATGCCCCTGGTATCCTTTTCGATGCACCCGATCTAACGAGAGATTTATTCACAAGTGGTGCCGGATATGGTAGTGCTAATGCATTGTTCCTAGGGCAAATCGGAAACTCTACACTGCGTTGGGAAGAGGTTACTTCAAGTAACATTGGTATCGATTTTGAGGTTTTCAACAGAAGGTTGAGAGGTTCTGTAGATGGTTATGTAAGAACAACAACAGATCTGTTCCAGGACTCACCGATCTCTGCAATTACAGCGAGAAACACGCTTAGAGCGAATATCGGAGAATTGGAAAACAAAGGGGTTGATTTAACACTTAACTACGACCTCATCAGAGGAGGTGCAGATGGTCTCAATCTTGGATTGACCTTGGTAGGAAACTTTAATGAGACTAAGATTATCGATGTGCCTACCGAAAATGGTGAAGTAATTTCAAATACAGATCCTACTCGTTTGAAGGAAGGAAACATTTTGAATGAATATTTTGTATATCGCTATGCTGGTGTTAACCCGGCAAACGGTAATCTTCTCTTCCTTGATGCAGATGGAAACGTTACTGAGAATCCAAATGTAGATACAGATAGGGTAGGGCTTGGAAAAAATATCTATCCTGAGTACAACGGAAGTTTTGGTTTCAATGCAGATTACAAAGGTTTCTTCCTTACAACACAATGGAACTACGCCATAGGAGTTGACCGTTATGATTTTGACCTTTCAGGTTTCCAAAATCCTGATAATATCGGACAATTTAGAAATACAAGAGACCTATTGAGAGCATGGACTCCAGATAATAGGGTTACTGATATTCCTGCATTGAACGCTGGAAACCGTGCCTTGGGAGGAGGTTCCGATCGCTATTTAAGAAGTGCGGATTATCTAAGGTTGCGTTTTGCCAGTTTCGGATACACCTTTCCTCAACGCTTTCTGGAAGGTACAGGCTTCTCGACTTTGCGAATTTTCGCCAATGGAGAAAACCTATTCACCTTTTCAGAGTGGAGAGGATTCGATCCTGAAACTATCAACGTAACCAATGTGGATCAGTCTAGGTTATACCCAACACCTAAGACACTTTCAGTTGGATTTGAAATTGGATTTTAATAAAAATTGTGACAATGAAAAATATATATAAACTTTTCGCTTTATTGACGGTTATCACCTTTGTAGGGTGTAATGACGCGATAGACATTGAACAGCCAGGGCGACTGGGAGCTGAACAGGCTTTCCAAAGCGTGGCTGACCTGAATCTTGGTTTGTTAGGGGCTTATGATGAGTTCGATACAAGCCCGGAAATACAATTTAATGCGATATTTACCGATGAGGTAGCTATCGGCTTTGACAACGGTGGTCAGGGTCTTGGAAACGGGGAATACGGATTTATTCTGAACCCGGGTCAGAACGCACCCGCTGCCGCCTGGAACAACTACAACGATGCGCTTAATGCCACTACCAGAGTAATTGAAGCTGCGGCAGAGATTACGCCTGAGGCCGGAGAGCAAGCTCAATACAATGATATCATTGGGCAGGCCCACGCCTTAAGAGCTTTCGCGCATTTTCAATTGTTGTCGTATTTTTCGACAGACTATTCAGACGATAGTGCTTTAGCAACGATTTTGGTAAATTTTATTCCTTCCATAGACCTAAAGCTTCCAAGAAATACAAACGGAGAGATCTATGCTTCGATTAATTCAGATTTAGATCGTGCAGCCAGCCTCTTGGCGAATGAAGCAAGTCCTACCTTTGCAAGTCAGGATTTCGTTACTGCCCTAAGAGCTAGAATGGCAGCCTATAGAGGGCAATACAGCCAGGCAGATTCTTTTGCTTCTGCTTTGCTGGCAAAGTACCCTATTGCCAACCGTGCGCAATATCAGGCAATGTATTTGGATACGGATAATACTGAGGTCATCTTTAAGTTAGAGCGAGTTCCTGGAGACCAGTACAATGGACAGGGAGCTACCGGTAGCGGAACTGCCGGAGGATGGGCTGGAGCAAACTTCGCGTTTGTTAACAGTACCCTTGCAGGTTCTCCTTACTACGAAATGGGAAGGGCAGTTTTTAATATGATTGACCCTATGGATATTCGTTTCGATGTAAACATCGACCCTAGTTCTTTAATAGATCCTGATTATGTTGCGAATAACGATCCGGCACTTGATATTTTGGTAATTCAAAAATATCCTGGTTCTGATGGGATTCCATTGATGAACGACCTGAAGATCTTTAGGTCTGCTGAGATGCTGCTTATTAGAGCAGAAGCTTTGGCTGATGCCGGAAACATCAATGGTGCAGCGAATTCTACAGCGGCATTGATCAAGCAGTTGCGCGATGCGAGATTTGGAGCAGATCAACCTTTGCCTACCTACGCAAGTCAGGAAGAAGCCTTCGGAGCCATTCTTGATGAAAGAAGAATTGAGTTGGTATTTGAAGGGCACAGATGGAAAGACATAAAGCGTCTCGGATCCAGAGGAAACCGTCGGGTAGAAAGAGATCCGATTGATTGTGCGGTAAACGGAGCATGTACGCTCGAGCCTACAGACTTCCGCTTTACAATGCCAATTCCTTTAGTTGAATTGAATGCAAATAGTGAAATTCAGCAAAACCCAGGATACTAAAAAGAAAATCATTATGAAAAAATATATAGTTCTATTCTTAGTTGCCACGATCGGCCTTACCTCATGCGAGGAGGATCTGTTGGTATACGATAACGAAAATGGGCAGACGTATGTGAAGTTCTCGCAATCTGCCATAGATCTGCCTGTAGTTTTTGACTCCAGCGCGGATATTGAAATCCCAGTTCAGGTTAGTACTGTTTCTTCTTCAGATCGTACCGTTTCTGTAGGCGTTGTAAGTACCGGAGGCGATAATGAGGCCTCTGCCGGCCAGTTCAACGTGGGAGGTTCAGTCACTATTCCAGCAAATTCTTATGAGGGTATGCTTGCCTTTACCGGAATTGACGATGGAATCGAGATTGGAGAGACCAAAACAGTGACTTTAGAGATCACTGACTTCTCTGGTGGTGCTGGTGCAAATCTTGAGACAACTCCCTTAGTAATAAGCATGTTCCAGGTTTGTCCTGTAACCGAAGATTTCTTTATTGGAGACTACGAGCTTGCTACTACCGCGGTAGGGATTTTCGGTACCACCGTATTCCCCCAGGGAGTGGTTACGATCTCTCAGGGTGCTTCGAGTCCGGATGCACGGGTATTCAATGCCCAGATCTATCCAGATTTAGGAACCTTTGGTAACATAGACTTTAACTTTACCCTGGTTTGTGGTACGGTTGTAGTTGCCGGAGGACAAGTGACAGGAGTTGGATGTGCAGGTTCATCTACCTCTCTTGGGCCACGTACTGCCACAGGAGGTTATACTGCCGGAGACGACTCTGTTTTGGTAATCGACTTTGCAGATGATGAAGGTGGTGCTAGTTGTGGCGCAGAAGTTGCAGCTTCAATTACACTTACAAAAGTGTAAGGCCATTTTCAACTTTAAATAATTGAACTAAAAAACCCTCGTCTTAGACGAGGGTTTTTTTTATCTGGTAATTAAGCTAAATGCCTAAATAGAATTGTAATAGTTGAGGAGTTGAACAACCTCTTCAGCACTTTTGAGTTTTAGTTTATTTTCGGAAATATAGGCTTTTAGATCACTTTCCTTATCACTAAGCATATTGAGAAGTTCCTTCTTCTTTAGTTTCAGTTCCCTGGCAACTCCATCTTCTTTTTTAAGGAAATAGGTAACCTCTTCTTCTAACTTGGCCGGTTTATCCGAGCCGTAGCTCGAAGTAGCTTCTTGCCCCTCTATAAATATCTTTTTATAACGCTTGAATAACGAAACTTTTCCTTCATTAAGCGAGATTAGATAACCTTGTTTGGCAGAACCGTCGGCGAGTTCAAAAGACATTACATGGAAGCGGTCATTTCGTATTTGCACTTTTATATAATCGCGTTTTAATAAGGCTATGGTATTGTTCTGAGGATCTTTCATTTGGATCTCGTCCTGATACGCGTTATATCGTAAAGAAGCCATAAAAGGCTTGTCATTTTTTATCACAACTTTTCCAGGGATAAATTCATCAAACAAAAAAGGTGAGCCCTGAATGTTCGACGGTAATAAATTGTTGCCCATAAGATTTTGTCGTACATATTCGGCTGGAATAATCAGTCTCCCATCACCCTGGGCCTGGATAATTCCAACACTAAAAAGGGCTACCCCTGCTAAAATTAAGCGATTCACTATTTTCATGGTTTTCATTTTATAATATATGTAGTTAATAGTTCAAAAAATTCATTAATAATTAAGCCAAAAAGTGGCTTTTCTGGGTAAAAATAATGGGTTATTCTTGATATCGTTAATCTACCCTAAATTCAAAAATTTCCGATTGAGAAGTGTTCCCCTGGCTGTCTTTGGAAACTACTTTCCAGTAAAAGACCTGCCCCGAACTTATTGTTGCCTCAGAAGTATTATTTGCCGTAGTTTCTAACAAGCTTGTAGGATCCACGTCGGTTCCAAAAAACACATCAAATTCGCTAAGGTCATCGTCAACATCGCCTCCTTCCCATTCAAGGGTAACCGTATCGGAATCATTAATTGTTGCGCCCCTTGGCGGATTTACCGCCTCTGCGGGAAAAGGAGCATAGTTCTCTACCCCTGGGCCTTGGTTATAAAATCTCCAGGTAGGGCTGTTTGCTGTTTCGTTGGTACCACTTGCCCTTGAAACCACGAACCATTCATAGGGGACTCCTCTGCCAATTGTAATATCGGCAGTTGTAGTGTTCGAAATGGTTCTGGAGGTGTTATTGGTATTCAGATCCCTCAAATTCACTTCATAGCTGTCTGTATTCTGAGAGGCGTTCCACTCAAAAGTAACAGTACTTTGAGTATCATTGACTATCTCGCCTTCATTACATTCTGTATCATCGTCGGGAAATACTAGTGTAGCTGCGGCAGGTGCAGGTACCGGATCCGGGTCGGGGTCTGGTCCGCCAGAATCATCACCTCCGCCTCCACATGACATGAGGAATACGCAACCCAGAAGTAAGCTATATTTTACAATTTTCATCTTCTAACAATTTTAAAGTTCATTAAGGAGGTTCCGGTTCTGATATTCAATAGATAGATACCTTTCGAGAGTCCGTCTACATTGAATTTCACTTCATTATCTATCACGCGATACGACTTTGTAAAGACCTTAGTGCCGTTTATAGAGTATAACGAAAGGTCTACCTCCTCAAGTTCTGCATTCCCCAGGAAAACACTGAGATCGCCGCTAGAAACCGGGTTGGGATAAATAAAGAACTCATCACTAAGTAAGATGGTCTCTTCGTGTACCCCCTGGCAATCTTTGTCTGTTCTCACCGTCAATTGATTTTTGACCTGAGATAATGGGAGGGTAATTTCTTTCTCAGTAGTTGTATACACCTGACCATTCAGGTTTATAGTATATCGTGTACCTCCGGAGAGATCTAATGTTACCTCATTATTCAAAGAACTTATCTTCGAAGAAACAGATAGTGATTCAGGTTCTGTAATCGTGAGTTCAAAGCAGCTCTCATAATCTGCCTGCCCCTCAACAGTAATACATAGCGTATAAACACCGGCGGCTAAATCGGTATAAGAAACGTTTTCAGTAAAATCCTGAGATTCCATAACGCCATCGCCAGAAAGTTCCGCAGTATAATTAAGCGTCTCTGCCGCTTCAACAGATATTCCCCCATCATTGGAAGAAATACAGGATTCTCCTGTAGTTAATACCCTGAAATTTGAAGCAGGTAATGAAAATATGGGGCAACCGGTCACATCTACTGTAGTACCCTGAGGTGTATCGGCACATTGGTCGATATCATTTGGCACGCCATCGTTATCCGCGTCGTTGTCGCAAACATCGCCAATTCCGTCATCGTCTGCATCCGCCTGGTCTGCATTCGCTGTAAGCGGGCAATTGTCATCGGCATCCAGAATACCATCATTATCGTCATCCGTATCGCAGGCATCACCCATCATGTCGCCATCCGTATCCAATTGATTGGCGTTACCAATTAAAGGACAATTGTCGTCTACATCGAGTATGCCATCATTGTCATCATCATCATCGTCCTGAAATCCTTCTACAACAAAGTCATCAATCACAACGCCTTCCTGCACTACGGCGGGGTCTGACTGAAAGACGATTCTAAAAAGTACATTAGATTCGTTGGTCAGGTCAGTTTCACCCATGGCAGCGTTGGCCACAAAGTCATAAGCGTACTCCGTCAAGGTTGCGTTTGTTCCCGTCCATTGTGCCCCAGGGCAGTTCTGGCAGTCATCATCAGCTCCAGAACTCGCATTGGTACGATCACTATTGTACCAATTAGGCTGACTATTCACATTTCCAAGAACACTCCAGCTAGCACCGTCGTCCAAAGAATACTGCACATAGGCAATATCGAAATTAATTTCCAGGTCATAAGCCATACTAAACTTAAGAACGGGCGCCAAAATGGAAGATAATTCGTAGCAATTACTCACCAAAATACCCTTGGTGGCATTTGGATGGTTACCATCTAAATTGGTTGCGTATACCTGAGTTCCAGAGGCTGCCTGGTTTAATACGGAGCCAGATGGCACCCCTCTCTCCCAAACACTGCCACTACCGCCTTCATCGTAGGCGATCAAATCGTCATCGGCATTTTCAAATGTGTTGATATCGTCACCTACTCCAAAGTCATTTACAAAGAAATTATTGATGAGTTCGTTATTGTCAACGAAAGCATCATTGGTAACCATTACGGTAACGCTTATCGAAGATGCGCCTATAGTGTTTATGTTCAAGGAAGGCAAGGTTATTGTAGCAGTGGCTCCGCTGGCAATGGTCACGGATTCTGTAAAATTCTGGTCGCTACCACCGTTAATACTATAGGTTACTTCTACTTCGGTAATTTCGTTTTGGCCCTTGTTCTCGACTTCAATTTCGGGCATTATTTCACCGCATAAAACAATGTCCACTCCAGGATCAATAGAAACCAGCCTTACATCATCGTCAGGAACCTGTACAGGAATAGGTGATTGCCATACCCCGCGCCCATAGGTAGATGCGGTTAGGATCTCATCATCCAGGCTAATGTCTAAATCACTGACAGCAACACTTGGTAGATTTGTAAAATAGTCTTCCCATTCCGTTAGCGTATCATCCAATCTGTAAACACCCAAACTTGTGGCTACATAAATAGGATTATCTGTGTGCCTTCCCTGGTGGGCAATGGCAAAATAAGCCTGATCTGTTGGAAGGTTTAACGTAATGTCTTCTTCCGGGCCTGCAGAACCATTGGCGTTTACCGGCACTCTGAAGATGCCTCGTAAATTTTGCTGCTGACTTTGAGGAATACCTACACGATTAGAAGTAGTCACATATATAAAAGAGCCATCAGTCGTATTAACTGCAATATCCGAGACGTCTGAGTCAAAAATATTAAAAGCGGTAAAAGAAACTCCTGCGTCTTCACTTCGAAATACAGTATTCCCCTCTGCCGCATAAATAACCATAGGATCTGTGGGGTCAACCTCCAAATCGTCTATATTGCCATTTCCAATATCGTCAGAAATCTTTTCCCAGGCGCTGCCTACCAATTTGTAAACCGCATCATAACCTGCATATACGTCTCCTTCGCTGCTTACAGTAAGCGGAGTAATCCAATTTCCTGAGATATTACTCCCGCCGCCATTTGTCGGCGGCCCGACTGTCCCTACAGACTGTCCTGAATCTGAAGAGATGAAAAGCGGGTTGCCAAACTGGGCAAAGCCGTAAACGATATTATTATTAGAAGGGTCAACCTCATAATCCATGCCGTCTCCCCCGGTGTATACATTCCAACTACTGTTGTTTCTCACAAAACCGGCATTGTCCTGGGTTCCGCCTACCATCTTATCCGAATCGTCTCCTGCTACAGAAATTCTATAGAATTGTCCTATGGTGATGCCATTAATAGTGTAATCTGTAAAGGAAAGGCCTCTGTCTTCAGAAACATAAATACCTCCGTCAGTCCCGGCATATAATTTATTATTGAAGAACCTAAGTGTATGAATATCGGCATGAGAATAGGCTTGATTGTTTACAAACCATTGGTTAAGCCGGGAGAAAGAATCCCCGCCATTCTGACTTTTCCAAATATTCAGACAACCTATATATACTTCGTCTTCATCATCTGGTGCGACTTCCAGTGCTAAATCAAACCAGGCCTGATTTGATTCAAAGATGTCTGCAGTATTCGGGCTCTCAGTAAAAGTATCCCCGCTATCATCAGATCTGTACAGACCTTGATAGGCAAAACTATTGCCACCGGTATCCGCACTTAAAATATAGACTACAGTAGGATCTGCCGGAGAAACGCCTAAGACCAACCTTCCTGAAGTGGTGGGTAGAATATCCGTTATTTGTGTAAAATCCTCTCCGTTAGTAGATTTATAATAGGCCGAAGTGCTAACCGCATAAACCGTATTAGGGTCACCTGGCTTTAACTTAAAGTCTTTAATATTTCCTGCTCTTTTTCTATCCCAGCTATCTCCTGCATCCAGAGATTTATAGAGACCGCTGTTGGTCGCCACCCAAAGCACATCAGAATCCGTAGGGTCTATGACAATTTCGTTCATCAAAGTACTGATGGTAGAATTAGAGGGATTTAAGCCAGTTTCACTCCAGGTGGTCCCACCGTTGGTAGATTTAAATACTCCCACACTATAGGAATCAGCCGCGTCATCGTCACCGGTTGTAATGTAAACTATATTAGAGTTGTTAGGGTCTATTGCAATTCCTGAGACGCCTATTTGCGGAAAATCATCGAATAAATTGGTCCATGTACTTCCAGCATCCTCAGATTTCCAAATACCTCCTGCGGGAGCACCAATATACCAAACATCGCTGTCATTAGGATCTATCGCCACGGCATTTACCCTTCCCTGGCCAGGTAAGCTGCCCGAGCGTGTACCGTGCGTATTGGGTCCTATGGAGGTCCAACTACTGGTCGGATTTACAACCTTACCCGTTCTGTCACGTTTATTTTCCCAGGCTTCCCACAACTGTTTTGGTGTAGGAAGGTATCCGTTTTGGTCTGCATAGTTCTTCCAATAGTTTTCCCAACGCATATAGGGTTTAAAACCGCTACCTTTCACCGAATGGTCCTTTCCTTTCCAATAATTGTGAAAGGCTTCCGATATTTCGTCAAGGGAATGAATCTGTTGTGTCGACTTAGAAAAAGAAGTATTATCCTTTTTTTCTAGTTCTGCCATCCATGGAGCGGCCTCATTGTACTGGCCATAGGAAATTGCTCCTATAAAAAGGCAGCAGAATAGTATTTTTTTAGTCATCAATAGAATTTTGGTAAATATGTTGAAAAGACTAGGAACATTCAACTTTTTCTGTTGAACTACATCAGTTATTTGAATATTGTGATTATAAATGAATTAGCCTAGTCTTCTATTTGGTAAATATGCTGAAAAAACTAGGAATATTCAACTTTTTCTGTTGAAATGCATCAGTTATTTGAACATTGAAACTTTATTTGAATTAGCTTTGTCTGCTATAGTTTGTTCGTAAAACATTGCGGAAACTTTCACATTTCATTAGCAACAAAAAAATTAACTTTGTCCGAGTAAGACCGTATGATGAAATATCTGCTTTTGCTGCTTGTGGTATTTTCAGGCCACGCCCTGTTTTCACAAGAAGATTCTATTCCAAAATCCAGAGTAAAGGACTCCACTTTATTTACCGGAGGAACTAAAAAGACCAAGAAGAAACCTGAAGGCCCTGAAATCACCATAGAAGATTATAAAATAATTTCCCATGCCAGAGATACTACCTATCTGGATACTACGCTAACCATACAGAAAGAATACAAGTACAATTACTTGCGAAGAGATGATTTTGAGCTTATGCCCTTTGCAAATGTTGGGCAACCCTATAACCACCTTGGAGTAGATTTTGAACGTGTACAACTGTTTCCCGCCTTAGGTGCTACGGTAAAACACTTTAATTATCTCGAAATAGAGGATATGCAATATTACAATGTGGCCACGCCCATGACTGACCTTTTTTTTAAGACTACTTTTGAGCAAGGTCAGCTCCTGGACGCTATGCTCACCTTTAATACCTCCAGACGGCTAAACATATCCATTGCCTATAAAGGATTTCGATCTGATGGCAAATATCAGTTAAACCAGGCTGAGTCTGGTAATTTCAGAACCACCTTTAATTACCAGACCCGTAACGAACGCTATGCGCTCAGGGGACACATTGCGGCACAAAATATAGATACCCAGGAAAACGGCGGTCTGTCTGATAAAGAAACACAGTTCGAATCTGGAGATGATCAGTTTTCAGATCGCGGAAGGATAGATGTGGTCTTGTCCGATGTTAATAATAGAATCCTGGGGAAACGCTACTTTCTCGATCATCATTACAAGCTGATAAAAAAAAGCAGGGACTCTACTAGCAGAGTGGCGTCTACGGTATTGGCCATAGGCCATCAATTTCATTATGAGACCAAGTTTTATCAGTTTTTACAAAGCAACCAGAACGACTTCTTTGGAGAGAACGTTCTCGTTACTCCGATAGATGATAAGGCAAGTTTAAAAACTATGTATAACGAGCTAAGTGCTACCTTTTCTAATCGAATTTTGGGGAGCCTTAAAGGATATGCCAGCCTATATAACTACAATTATTTCTTCAACAGTATTTTGGTTACTTCAACCCAACAGCAAATAGATAATCAATTAAAGGGAGAGGAAATCATGGTAGGTGCCGCTTATGAAAATAAAATTGGGGAGTTTCAACTGAAGGGAAGAGGTGCGTTGACGGTTTCCGGCGATCTTACTACCTCCTTCCTGGATGCATCCGCCAGTTATACAATAAATGAAAAGCACACCTTAGGTGCTAGTCTGCACTCATCTTCACGTATGCCTAACTTTAATTTTCTGCTGTACCAGTCAGACTACGAGAATTATAACTGGCAAAACAACAGCAACTTCGATAATCAAAGTGTAAACAGCTTACAATTTACCATAGCATCTCCGGTATGGGGAAACCTCCTGGCCAAGTATGCCACAATAGATAACTATACCTATTTTTCATCAGACGCCACCCAGGAACAGATAGATGCCGGCAATGAAACCGCTTTTATTACTCCTAAACAGGAATCCAACAGTGTAAACCATCTTAAGTTAAAGTACAGTAAGGAAATACGTCTTGGTAATTTTGCATTGAACAATACGCTGATGTATCAAAATGTTTCCCAAA
>CBDBVE010000016.1:0-154735 GCA_965212595.1 Flavobacteriaceae bacterium | reverse complement strand
TTAAAATCTATGGAGAGTATTAAGCGTGGAGATATCGGAAAAGTACTTTGGGCCAAATCGCGGGAAACTCATCCAGGACCTCATAGTGATTGGTTTTGGGACAAGGAAAAATCAGGTGGTGGGGCCATCATTGATCTGGGCTGTCACTGTGTGGAAATTGGCCGTAACTTCATAGGGAAAAATGTAAAACCAATGGAGGTGATGTGCTGGGCCGATACCCAAGTGCATCCCATCGATGCCGAAGATCACGCCATTGGTTTGGTAAAATATGCTAATGGAGCCATTGGCCAATTTGAAGTAAGCTGGACTTTCCGAGGTGGTATGGACCTCCGAGATGAGGTCATGGGTACGGAAGGTACTATTTGGGTGAATAGCTTCCTTAGAACAGGGTTCGAAATGTTTACCACAGGAAAAGGAGGTGACGGTTATGTGGCCGAAAAAGCAGAGTCCAATACTGGGTGGTTGTTTCCTGTAGGTGATGAAGCACACGAGCTGGGATATCCTCATATGTTTACCGATATGTTCAATGCCATAGAGGAAAATAGAGAGCCTCTGGAAAGCTTTTATGATGGCTATGTCGTTAATGCTATTTTAGACGCGGCCTACGCATCGGCGGAAAGCAAGAAATGGGAACCTGTGGTATTAGAAGATTGGCGCGGCGATGAACCCGGAGATGAGAATAAAAACTGGCCTTCTTTTGATGATGATCACTACATCATCAAAGAAGAGATACTTCCAAATGGCGATAAGAAACTAATTCTAAAACACAAAGAAACGGGTAAGGTTACACAGAAAGTAACCCTGGCCTAAACTGAGTAAAGACAAACACGTGAATATCAACAACAAAGTTAAAGAAGCCAACACTTACGACGCCATTGTTATTGGTTCTGGAATTAGTGGGGGCTGGGCGGCTAAAGAATTATGCGAAAAAGGCCTCAAAACCCTGGTTTTGGAACGAGGAAGGATGGTAAAGCACATTGAGGACTACACAACGGCCGCCATGCATCCATGGGAATTCAAGCACCGCGGGGCCATTCCCCAAAAAGTTATAGATGAGAACCCGGTTGTAAGTCGCTGTTATGCCTTTAACGAAGCTACAGAACAGTTTTTTGTTAAAGACAAGGAACATCCTTATGAGCAAAAAAAACCGTTCGACTGGATTCGAGGCTACCAGGTAGGGGGTAAATCTTTGATGTGGGCACGCTGGACACAACGCTGGAGTGATTTAGATTTTGAGGCCAATGCTAAAGAAGGTATTGCTACAGATTGGCCCATTCGCTATAAAGATCTCGAGCCCTGGTACGCTTACGTGGAGCGTTTTGCCGGAATAAGTGGGAACAGAGACGGACTCTCCCAAATACCCGATGGAGATTTTTTACCCCCTATGGAAATGAACTGTTTAGAAAAACACGTCAAGGAGACTTTGGGCAAACTATATGACGATCGTCACCTGGTCATTTCCAGAACCGCCAACCTTACTGCCCGTCATAATAATAGAGGGCCCTGCCAGTACAGAAGCCTTTGTAGTAGAGGTTGCCCCTTTGGAGGGTATTTCAGTAGTAATTCATCTACTTTGCCTGCGGCTGAAGCTACGGGTAACCTAACCCTAAGGCCCTTTTCTGTGGTGCAGACGATTATGTACGATGAACAATCTGGCAAGGCTTCTGGTGTTCGTATAGTAGATACCAATACCAAAGAGGTCATAGAGTATCATGCCAAAATCATCTTTGTAAATGCATCCACACTTAATTCCACCCTCTTGTTGCTTAACTCAAAATCTAACAGATTTCCAAATGGAATGGGCAACGATTCAGGTGAATTGGGACACAACCTTATGGACCACAACTACAATTGTAAAGTGGAGGGTGAATTTGAGGGCTTTGAAGACAAATACTATTCTGGTCGAAGACCGACTGGAACCTATCTGGCAAGGTTCAGAAACTTTGACCAGGACCAACAAACTGATTTTAAACGAGGCTACGCCTACGCCTGTGGGGGCTCTAGAGAGCCCTTTAGTGAGACTAGTGAAACGGCTATTGGTTTAGAGCTAAAAAAAGACCAGACCCAACCAGGTCCCTGGAAGTTTGGTTTTAGCGGAATGGGAGAATGCCTTCCTTATCATGAAAATAAACTAAGCCTTAGCCAAGATAAAACAGACGAATGGGGAATACCTTTATTAGAAATCGATGCAGAATACAAGGAAAATGAGCGGGTAATGACAAAGGACATGGTCCAAACGGCAATGGAGATGCTAGACCGAATGAATTTTAAAAATATTACAGATAAAAAGGAATTCAGAAATATCGGTCTGAATATACATGAAATGGGAACGGCCAGGATGGGCCGTGACCCTAAAACCTCAGTACTTAATAAAAACAATCAGGTATGGGGTGCAAAGAATGTATTTGTGACCGATGGGGCTTGTATGACCTCAAGTGCTTGCCAAAATCCATCTTTGACCTATATGGCAATTACTGCAAGAGCTGCTGATTTTGCCGTTTCTGAACTTAAAAAACTGAACCTGTAAACGCCTTATGATAAATCGAAAGACATTTATAAAACAAATTGGCCTGGGCTCAGGAGGAGTTATGTTACTTCCTGTCATGGGGGTTTTGCATGGATGTGAATACAAACCTCAGAACAGATTAGCCCTGACCCGGGCTGACGTTTCTTTGCTCGATGAAATTGGAGAAACCATAATTCCAACTACAGATGAGCTGCCAGGAGCCAAAGCCACCAACATTGGCGAGTACATCTTGTTGATGTACCAGGACTGCATGCCCGAGGAAGAGCAACAAATTCTCTTGGAAGGTATTAACTTCCTTGATTCATTGTCAGCCAGATCATATTCTGGCTCATTTAGTGATGCGGAGGCCGGGCAAAAGAAGCAACTGTTATCAGAGATTCAGGCCGAAGCGGTCGCCTATAATTTGGAACACGAGGGAGAGGAGGATCTGGTACCACACTATTTTGATATTCTAAAAGGGCTGACCCTCTCCGGATACTTTACCTCCGAGATTGGTATGACACAGGCTCGCGCCTACTTACCGGTACCCGGTCAATTTGTGGCATGTATGCCTTATACCAAAACAGATAAGGTTTGGGCGCTATGATCCTAAACTAGAAAACAATCTAATTCAGCCAATGGACTTCAGAAACACCGTTTATATCATCATAGGAGGTACTACGGGAATGGGCCTTTCGTCTGCTACCGCTTTGGTTGAGCAAGGCGCAAAGGTTGTGGTAGTTGGAAGGAATGAAGATAGTTGCCGTAAGGCAGGACAAGCTTTGGGCTCTAATTGTAAAGCAATCTCAGGGGATGCCACAAGGGCTGCTACCATTGAAGAAGCCCTTGAAGCGGCAACAAGCTCTTTTGGGCCCGTAAGCGGACTATTCCATGTAGCCGGAGGTAGCGGAAGGAAATGGGGAGATGGCCCCTTACATGAGATCACTCTTGAAGGATGGAATAAGACCATGGAACTCAATCTGACTTCCATAATGTTATCTAATAAGGTCATGATCAACTATTTCTTGAAGGAGGGTACCTCGGGAAGTATTCTGAATATGGGTTCTGTTCTGGGATTTTCGCCATCCCCAAAGTATTTTACAACCCATGCCTATGCCGCTGCCAAATCGGCCATAATTGGCTTTTCAAAATCCATTGCCGCCTATTACGCAGCAAATAACATTAGGGTAAATGTCCTGGCACCAAGTCTATTTATCACCCCAATGGCTCAACGAGCTACTCAAGACGAATCAATTCTTAATTTTCTAAAAACCAAACAACCTTTAGATGGGGGCAGGCCAGGTCTTCCGAAAGATATCAACAATGCCGTATTGATGTTTCTACACCCCCAATCTCAGTTTATTACGGGTCAGATCCTGGCCGTTGATGGGGGGTGGTCTATTAGTGAAGGACAGTTTTAAAATAGGATGTAAAATGGCGGATCACTATTTAGGAATTGATATTGGAGGAACCCGAATCAAATGGGTTGTAGCCAATAATCAGGTGAAGCTTCTGGACCAGGGAGTTATGGATACGGCAGATACCGCAGAAGGTCCCACAAAATGGAAAACCAGGATTCTGGAGTTGATCAAGACCAAAAAAACGCGTTATCAAAAAAACGCCGATAAGCTTCACTGCGGCCTTTCGGCACCTGGACTCGTTGATAAGGATAATCGTATGATTCTTCATATGCCTGAGCGGCTTAGAGGTATTGAGAATTTTAATTGGTCTGAAGCCTGTGATCAAACCATTGCTGTTCTCAATGACGGCCATGCGGCGGCACTGGCCGAATATGAGACTCATTACAGGCATAAGGGCATTCAACATTTTTTGATGCTGACCCTGGGCACTGGTGTAGGAGGAGGAATTGTTATCAATGGTAAATTATATCAGGGTTTTGGCCAGCGTGCTGGCCATATAGGGCATATGACCTTAGATAGTGAGGGCGAACAGACCATGACCAATATGCCGGGAAGTTTAGAGTATACTATAGGAAATTTTTCCATTAAGGAACGAACCCAGGGCACTTTTAAAAGTACAAAGGAGTTGGTGGAAGCCTATATTTCCGGTAATGAAAAGGCTGCTGAATATTGGCTTGGTTCCATTGCCAAATTGGCGGCAGGCCTGGCTAGCCTTAACAATATTCTTGCACCTGAGGTAATTGTACTGGGAGGCGGTATTTCAGCTGGGGCTGGGGATGCACTTTTACAACCTCTCCAAACGTATATGGAAAAATTTGAATGGCGTCCGGGAGGGCAAAAAATCACAATTCAACAGGCAAAATCCGGAGCCTTTGCTGGAGCGCTCGGGGCTGCTATTTTTTCTATGAAAAAAAACAATATATGAGCATTACAAAACAGTATCTGGAAAAAGGGAAGTCCATTATTTCTAGTATAGAGATGCAACAAGATCAAATTTTAGAAGTGGCACACTTATTTGCCAGTTCCATCCTAAAAGGGCGGATGGTGCACTTGTTCGGTTCTGGCCATAGTCGCATTATGGTAGAGGAAATGTGGCCGCGATTTGGTTCATTCCCCGGTTTTAATCCCATAGTCGAATTATCCCTCTCCTTCCATAACCTCGTTGTAGGGGCCAACGGACAGCGGCAGGCCATGTTCCTGGAAAATGTATCGGGTTTAGCGGAGCGTATCCTGCGAAATTTTGATATAAGTGAGGATGACACCGCACTGGTCGTTTCGAGCAGTGGGTGCAATGTGGTTCCCATTGAAATAGCGGAAGAATTCCAAAAAAGAAGCATCAAAGTTGTGGCCTTGGTTAGTAAATTACACCTGGAAGGAAGCACTTCTAGAAAATCTGATGGAAGAAAGCTCACCGATTTTTCCGATTACGTTCTAGATACCGGGGCACCCTTGGGAGATGCTATGATTTATTTGGAAGGTCTAGACACACCTGTTGCGCCGGGTTCTACCCTTGGAGGTGTCTTGCTTGTTAATGCTATCAAGGCAGAAGTTGCCAATATCCTGCACCAAAACGGAAAATCACCCAAAGTACTTAGCAGTGGAAAAATTGTGGGAGATCAGCGTGCCGCTGAGCTCTTTGAATCTGCTTATGACGAACACGCACAACTCATGGCTAAGTTATATGCAAACCTGGGTCAAAACTCATTCTAAGATGCATTTTACATCCTCATTAAAAAAAGAACTTCATACCGATATCCTTGTCATTGGCAGTGGAAGCGCCGGCGCTACAGCCGCTATCTCTGCGGCCCAGGGCCCCTTTAAGGTAACCTTGGTTGAGCGCTATGGGTTTCCTGGCGGCACCTCAACCCAAATGCTCGACACCTTCTACGGGTTCTTTACGCCCTCGGAAAGCCCCAAAAAAATTGTAGGAGGAATTCCAGATCAAATTGTGAACACCCTGGATCGCAGCGGGGATGTTTTTTTAAGACCTAATACTTATGGTGCAGGAACAGGAGTAAATTATAATCCGGAACGCCTCAAACATGTTTGGGATAATGCCCTGATCAAAAATGGGGTTTCCATCCTTTATCACACTACCCTCGTTGCAGTTGAAAAAGTAGATGAGCAAACAAGCTGTATTTTTTTTCATAAGGGGATGGGCTTTTTTGCTATTACCGCAAAGCGCATCATAGATGCTTCAGGAGATGCAGACTATTGCCACTGGGCCGGGATCGATTATGAAAAAGCAGGCGAGAAAGAGCCTGCCCAGAGTATGACAACAACCTTTAGGATGGCCAATGTAGATCTGGAGGCTTTTGAAGGGGCCGGTGGAAAAAGAATGTTGAAACAGAAAATGTCAAAGGCTTTTGACGAAGGCAGCTATGCACTTCCACGTAAGGAAGGTTCTGCTCATGAAATGTGCCAACCAAAATGTATCTCAACGGTGGCTGTTAAGGTTGTAGACCACGACGCACTTAGTGTAAACGAGCTTAGCAGGGCAGAAATAGAGGGACGCAAGCAGGCCTTTGCCTACGAAGACTTCTTTAGGGCCGAGGTTCCCGGTTATGAAAATTCAAAGATCATTGGACTATCGCACCAAATAGGGGTACGTGAAACCAGAAGGGTTTATGGCGAATACAGGCTTACAAAAGAAGATTGTATGAAAGCAAAAATGTTTGACGACCAGATATTCTTATGCGGCGCGCCTATTGAAGACCATAGAAAATCTCCTGATGGCCAAACGGAAACCTATTGGCAATATGTGCCAGGAGGGGGTGTATACGGAGTGCCTTATAGGACGATCGTCCCTAAGGAAACCGCGAATGCCTGGGTGGTGGGAAGGTGTTTTTCGGCCACCCATGATGCACATGCCTCGTGCCGATCAATGGCCCAGACTATGAGTATGGGACAAGCAGCGGGAGTTGCGGCTGTACTTTCTCTGAAAAACGATGAGGCGGCCAATCAGCTTTCTATTTCCCAACTACAGAACCAGCTCATGGAGTTCGGTGCGATCTTAGAAACGCCCAAGAAAATCGCAGATATTTCCAGAAACGGATGGCGCAATAATTAAATTATGACAAAGGCATTTTTTAGAACCGTTTTGGGAGACAAACCGGTAAGTGAAATGGGACTGACCTACAGTCATGAGCATATTATCATTGATGATAGCTATGTAACTGCCAAACATCCGGAGTTTTTACTGAACGACCTGGATAAAATTAGTGAAGAGCTGACAGAGTTCTATAGTAAAGGAGGACGAACTGTTGTAGATACCATGCCGTCTAATAGTGGAAGAAATGTTTTAAAACTGGCAGCAGTCAGTAGGGCAAGTGGAGTTAATATAGTTGTACCTACCGGGATACACCTGGAGGTCTACTATCCTGAAAACCATTGGCGTTATACATTGAGTGAAGATGAGCTTACACGTCTATTTATCGCCGATATTGAAGAAGGTATTGATCAATTTGACTACTCCGGGCCTATTGTACAGCGTACGGAGCATAAGGCCGGACTCATCAAACTTGCGACGGGTGATGAGGCGTTTAGTCGCCATCAGCAGTTAATATTCAGGGCGGTGGTCAATACGCACCTGGAAACCGGAGTACCTATTCTTACCCATACAAATTTTGGAAAACAAGCATTGGAGCAGGCCTTATTGTTTGATAAACTAGGGGCCAGATTAGAGCATGTGGTTCTTTCTCATGTAGATAGAGCCAAAGAAATTGAATACAACCGAGCGGTTTTGGAAACCGGTGTACGTGTGGAATATGACAGTGTTTTTCGATGGAAAGAAGACCAGCCCAATTACACCCTGCAACTCTTAGAAGCGCTAGTACCCGAATTTCCAACACAGATAACCCTGGGCATGGATATGGCGAAACGCGCATACTGGAAAAGCTACGGAGGTAGTCCCGGGCTAACTTATTTGCTTGAAACTATTCCTGAATTCCTGAAGTCAAGGGGTATGCAGCGGTATTTCCAAAACCTCTTTTTTGACAATCCCCGGCATTTGTACGCATTCTCTAAATAAAATAACTATTGCGAATAGGGTACTCCTGAGTAGTACAATAGAGGTCGCCATAGAGGTTTAAGCCCGCTCTGCTGGTACGAAAACGCACGGTGATATGAAGAATCGGACTGCCCTCTGGAATATCAAGTCGGCCAGCCATTTCTTTTGATGCCGGAATGGAACGTATTTCTTGCTCCGCTCCCATGATCTCTATAAAGTACTTTTGACTTAAAGTCTTAAAGAAGGAGCCGTCGATAAAATCCGAGATATCAATCAACTCAAGCGCATCATTAGCATACCAGTTATTTTCAACTACGACCGGTTTGTTATTGATTTTACGGATACGCTGGAAATAAACACATGGAGAAGCCAATTCGGCAGCAGTGAGCCCAAAAGCATCCATTGAAGGCCAGGTAATAAGTTTTGGTGTTACCGAAATTACTGTATCCACTTCATAGTCTGTAGCTCCTGAAAAGCCTTTTACAGTAAGTAGACCCAAGGATTTGCTTCGTTCCAAAACCCGGCTTCCCTTACCTTGTTCTTTTACGATATAACCTTCTTTTAAAAGCTCTTCCAGGGCCCTTCTAACGGTGGTTCTGGTTGTTTTGAATTTTACACACAAGCTGTGCTCGGAGGGCAAAAAGGAATCTACAGCGTAGGTGCCAATTTGTATTCGCCGCTTAACAAAAGTTACAATCTCCTGGTACTTGGGTTGTTTGGACTGGCCTGGCATGACTACTTTAATTGTGCATCAAAAATATACCATATAAACTAATTACGCTAAACGCAATTTTGTAGAGGATCTAGATTACTTTATAAGACTTCCATTAAGGCTTCTATATAAGACATCTGTATACCTGTAGCACAGACAAACGACTACAAACGTTTACAAACGAAAATAAATATTTTCCAACCGAATCTTGCTTTTATCGTATCCTAAGTTTGCAATGTCGGAGGAAGGACCCCGATAGTATTAACTGTTTAATCGTAAAATTTAGTAATCATGAACGCACTTAGAAACAAAGTACAGTTGATTGGAAATTTAGGGCAGGACCCTGAGGTTGTAAATCTTGAAAGCGGAAGTAAATTGGCCAAATTCTCTATCGCTACAAACGAAACCTATCGCAATAGCAAAGGCGAAAAGATAACGGATACGCAATGGCATAATGTAGTTGCCTGGGGTAAAACAGCCGAAATAGTAGAGAATTACCTTGGCAAAGGGAGTGAAGTCGCTGTTGAAGGGAAGTTGATTCATCGTTCTTATGAAAACAAAGAAGGGGAGAAGCGCTATATCACCGAGGTGAAGTGCAATGAGCTCTTGATGCTCGGAAAGGCGTAAAGAACTGCGAGTCAACGAGAAAGGGGGTATTTTGCCCCCTTTTCTTTGTACCTCCTTTTCTTTTTGATAACTTAATATAGCATTGTAAAGCATGTTTCCCCTAAACTACATTGAAGCCCCATATGATGAAGCGCGTAGGACATATCGCCTGTTTGCTATTGTTGCTGACTGTACCATCGGGATTAATTTCTCAGGAGTTGGCACAAGAAGGGGATCGTATTGCCTTCTTTAAAAATCGAGCCTGGCAAGATGCTAAGAACGAGCAAAACCTTCAATATACGCATCTTGAAGACGAACGAGATTACTGGAATGATCAACGGAATTTTGAGAAAGCGCTAAAGAAACTCAGCTACCTTACATACCAAACTTATTTGGCAGCCAAAAAAGATGCCTATGATGAGCATGCCACCGTATGTAATGATAGCTGCAATCACGGAGTTTATTACTACAATATGAGCGCCTTCTATAAACAGCATGGTGTTGTTAATGCGATGTATCTGGACCCGAAGGAAACCCAATCAGAAAGTATTTCATCGGTAAGCAAGAAGAAGCATTGAGCGTTAAGCCACCTTCTGTAGAAGGTCGAAACAAGGACATCTTCTGCAGCGCTTGTGATCCCCTTTTTCGTATTTCTTACAACATTTGGTTTTGCAAGATTTTGAGAAAGTCATACTAAGCAGCAGTTGCTGCTCCTTTTTTTGCGCCTTCTTTAGCTTCTTTTTAGCCTTGTCTTTTTTCTTTTTGCCCACTTCGGATTGTTTGAAGTGCGACAAAGCTAGTAATTTTTATTCAATCTAAATAAACAAAAAGTGTTAAAAGCTATTCCTCAGGATTGCTGGCTGCTGCACTTTCAACAGTAATCTGCTGTACATCGCGATCAAAAAGATATAGCCCTCCTTTATCGTTCCCAATTAAGTTGATCTTGTCTAAAATAGTCCGGGCAAGCGCTTCTTCTTCTATTTGCTCCGCCACATACCACTGCAAAAAGTTATGGGTGGCATAGTCTTTTTCCTCCAGCGTTACATGTACCAACTCGTTAATGCTTTTTGAAACAAAAATTTCGTGATCGTAGAGCTCCTGAAACATTTTCTGGAAAGAACCGAACTCCGTTTTCGGGGCTTTTAATTCGGAAATATGAGCATGACCACCTCGCTCATTTACATATTTCACCAGTTTGAGCATATGCATCCGCTCTTCATCTGAGTGTTTGTACATAAATAGGGAGATGCCCTCCAGGCCCTTTACCTCGGCCCAGGACGCCATAGATAAATATGCTTGAGAAGATTCTGCCTCTACCCTTATTTGGTCATTGAGGGCTTTTTCTACACGTTCGGTTAACATAAATTAGAATTTTGACCAAAGTTACAAATTCTTCAGATCAAAACTAAGCGGTCTCTAACCAACTATTTGTATGTTCTTTAAGCAAAAAAAGTAAGCTTAACGGGCTAGTACAATAAGCGCTAGTCCAAGTATATAAACCAGAAGCATGATATTCAATAAGGCAGGTACTCCTTTGGGAGCTCCTTTAAACTCTTTCCAAACATAAATACCCCATAATGCAGCGACAACAGTTGCCCCTTGTCCCAGGCCATATGATATAGCGGGCCCGGCCTTGTCTGAAGCCAGAATGCTAAAAGACATGCCTAAACACCAAATTAATCCTCCTATCACTCCCATGATGTGATCTTTGGAGCTTCCCTTGAAATAATCTTTAAAGTTAACAGGGGTGCCTTCTACGGGTTTCCGCATGAGAATTACATTAAAGATGAAGTTACTTGCCAAAATACCCAGGGAGAACAAGAAGACTGCGGTATAAGGACTTAGCTTGCCATCCAGGGGCTGCTCAAAGTTGGGGAACATGGAATTAGCCACATATTTGTAAAACAAACCCATCAAGCAGCCCGCAACTATCGCCAAAGTTAACCCCTTGCCAGGCACTTTATCCAGGTTGGTTGATAATCTCTTGTAGGCATTAGCATTCAACAGCATAGCCACTACAATGAGCGCAACCCCACTAAAAAGCAAGCCGGAGTTGCCCAAAGGGCTGTCAATATAATTTACAATCACTCCTATCACCAGGGCAAGACCTATGCCTACAGGGAAGGCAACAGACATACCCGCTATGGTAATCGATGCCACAAGTAGGATATTAGCGGCATTAAAGAGCACACCACCAAGCATAGCAGATCCTATATTTCCCTGACTTGCCTGTGAAAGGTCTTCCAAAAATGGCCTACCCGCATCTCCAGTACTCCCTATAGTCAATGCCAGAAGTAAAGAAAAAAGAACAATTCCTATCACATAGTCCCAATAGAATAATTCAAAACGCCATTTTGACGAAGCTAGCTTTTGAGTATTAGCCCAAGATCCCCAGGCCAACATGGTGACAATGCAAAAAACAACAGCGAGTTGATAAGATTCTATGATGAACATAAGCTAGATGGTTATTTGATTTCTTCTAGGTAAGGTGCTGAAGCCTGTGCTCCCATTCTGGTCACTGAAATGGCCGCTGCTTTATTTGCCATTTCAATACAGTATTGCCAGGGCTTTCTTTCTGCTAACTTTACACAGAGAACCCCGTTAAATACATCACCGGCCGCCGTGGTATCTACAGCCTTAACGATTGGAGGCTCTAGTAAGAAGCTTTCTTCTTTATTCATAAAAAAGGCCCCTTTTTTACCCATAGTAATGATTACGTTCTTTACCCCTTTGTTCAACAGATTTAGCGAAGCTTTTTTGGCGTCTTCTAAGTTGTTTACATCAATGCCTGTCAAAATTTTCGTCTCTGTTTCGTTTGGCGTGATAAGATACAAGTCTTTCAGAATACTGTCTTTCAAGTGTTGGGCGGGAGCCGGATTAATAACCAATGCCTTATTAAGGCTCTGGCAAACTTCGGCCAGATATTCAACTGTGGCAATCGGTGTTTCTAATTGGGTAAGGACCACTTCGGTATTGGCCAGAAGTTGGCTTTGTTCTTTTATATAACCCTTGGATAGCAGCATATTGGTACCGGAAGCCACCACGATCTGGTTTTCCCCAGAACCGTTAACGGTAATTAGAGCTACACCGGAAGGCTTCCCCGCTGTGATCAGCACTTGGTTTGTATTTATCTTTTCTTTTCTATAGCCTTCAAGAGCATTTTTTCCGAATACGTCATCCCCTAAACTGCATATAAAGGTCACCTCTCCGCCTGCCCTGGCTGCCGCCACGGCCTGATTAGCTCCCTTCCCCCCTGGAAACATAAAAAAATCTCCTCCCAGTATAGTCTCGCCGGGATCAGGAAAACGCGGAGTTTTAACCACCATATCTGTATTGGAACTCCCTACAACCAGAATCTTTCCCATCTTAATTAGAATTTGAAATAAGCACCGGATTCCTCATGCTGGCATAGAAATCTGCAATGAGTTCTTCCCTGCTAAAATTCTCCCACAGCACAATTTTCCTGGAATTGTCAGGTCTTTCTACCCAGCTATTGTTAATAAGTATAGGAGCAGGAATCGTCTTTTTTTCGCCCCATGCACTATTTTTTAATAGGGCTACCGCAACCATGTCAAAAAGCGGGCGGGAAGGAGGATCCCCGTGATAATCAATGTATTTAAAGAGGTTAACAGAGTAATCTCCGAAAGTCTCAAAACTACCTCCGTGCCTTCCGGTAATGCCTTGGATGGCCTTGGGCCCCAGTCCCGGCATATTGCTATTAATCTCGCTTTGGGTAACCTTGACGGCATCAGTTCCTGATGGCTGCCCATAGCGTACAGTTACCATTTCAAACGGAATGCTGCTATCTAACACATAATTCATAGCAATAGTGTCGTTATCCTGGTTGTATTCTCCCGGTTCTGGATAATTAGATCCCAGCCATACAATTTTGGTTCGGTTTGCAAATGAAGGGTCTTTTTTTAGTGCCAATGCTATATTGGTAAGTTTCCCCACCGCAACTACAAGGACATCCTCTTTTTTGGTAGCTTCTAAGATAAAGTCGACAGCCTCCTGACCATCATAGCCCTCAGGGTTAAAATTGGCTGCAATATCAGCGAAATTCCCGTTAGCCCCTTTAAGCAAGGGAACAGAATCTTTTAAGTTACACAGCTGTAGAACGCGTTCGGCCTCGTCATAATGCCCTTGAATATCTCCTCCGTTATAGGTGGCGTTAACCGTTACGGCCTTAAGATCAAATGTAGGCCCGTTAAAAAGTAAATAGGCAAGAGCATGTTGGTCATCAAGCTCATTATTGGCATCTGTATCGAAGATGACTTTTATCTTACTTCCTTTTGCATCTTCCTCCTGGTTAGACGAAGAAGTTTGGTCGTTGTTAGGTTTTGTTTGTTCCTTACAGCCCTGAAAGATTCCTATAAGAAACAATAGACAAAAGGCAAGTAAGGGGCTAAGATTTAAATGAAAATTGTTTTTTGGCATTGCAGAGAGATTGGTTGTGCCCTTCTAATATACAAAATAAGCATACTTGTATGATAGACAGCAAAAGGCTTTTAAGCGGCGCAATCAGAAAAAGAGCTTCTGGGCCAATCTGTAAGTATTTGCATGGGCTTCGACAATTAGCCTAATATCAGGTGAATAGCCTCCGCCCATACTGCATTGCACAGGAATTTGGCGGTCTCTACAGCTACTTAAAACGAATTGGTCTCGTTCCCGGCAGGCCTCCATACTTAAGGCTAAAGTTCCCAGTTTATCTGTGGCCAAAACATCCACCCCACTTTGGTAAAAAACAAAATCAGGACTTATATCTGTTAGTAGCTCTGCTAAGGTCTGTTTCAGGATTTCAAGATATTCTTTGCCCTTCGTACCCTTCATCAATTCGATATCCAAATCCGAGACCTCCTTTTTGAAAGGATAATTGGCCTTACCGTGCATAGAAAATGTAAATACAGAGGGGTCGTCACGAAAAATTTCGGCTGTTCCATTGCCTTGATGTACATCCAGGTCTATGATGAGCACCTGTTTCGCCCAGCCCTGGTTTTGAACAAAGCGGGCCCCGATGGCCTGATCGTTAAGCATACAAAAGGCTTCACCTCGATTGGTATAAGCATGATGCGTTCCGCCTGCTATATTCATTGCAATTCCATTTTGATAGGCATATTCACAGGCCTTTAATGTACCCCCGGTAATCAGGCGCTCACGTTCCACCAATTGCTCGCTCAACGGAAACCCAATTTTGCGGGCATCTCGCGGTGGAATCTTAATGTTTAGCAAATCGTAAAAGTATTCAGGCTCATGTACCGCTACTATGTACTTGTCGTTCGGAATTGTAGGGGTAAAGAAATTCTCAGCCTTGCAAGTGCCTTCATAAAGCAACTGTTGAGGTAATAAGTCGTATTTGATCATGGGAAATCGATGCCCCTCAGGTAGTGGGTGACTAAAGATGGGGTCGAAGGCAATTTTTAGCATAGTGTTAATGCATCAGAAGCGTACGCTTACCCCTAATCTCCCAGGACTAAAAGTAAGATCCCAGCTCAGATCTTTAGGAGTGTCGTTATACTTCTGGTCGTATTTCCGATCTAAAAACCTATCAATGGCTTCAACAATAAAGGCTCCCATGGCCATACTAAAGGCTACATCGGAAATCCAATGAAACTCATCGATAACCCTGATAAAGCCGGGAATAGCACCTACGGCCAGGATTCCTCCCTTTAGCCAGGGGTTTTTAAATTGTTTGGCAATGGCATAGGCGTTTGTAAATGCTAACATGGCGTGGCCTGATGGAAAAGAATCATAGTTGAGTATCCTGTCTAAGTGAAAAGGATCGAAAACATCTGAAGAATCTCCGCTTCTTGGCCGTGATCTCCCGATAATCCGTTTACTAACTTGTTGGAAAAATCCTCCGGCGGTAGCCGAAGAAATCAACAAAACACCAGTTCTACGGAGCTTTTCATTACGTGTAAAAAGCCCTGAAAGATATACGGCGCCGGTAAGCATATAATTGTATTCGGCGCTACCGTATTCATTACCGTAAACTATTAGCCAGTCTGGGACGTCTTCTCGCCAACCGCCTATCCAGCCGTTAAATTCATCATCTACAAAATAAAGGGCTGTCGTCCCTCCGGCAATAGCGCCAAAATGAGACCACTGTTTGCCTTTCCAATGGAGGGGGCGACTATACGAATAGCCAACACCTTCAAAAACACTCCCCATATCATAGGTAAATTCTTGCCAGAGGTTTTTTTGTTGATCATTGGTATCTTGTTGTCCGTGGCATATACATAGACTGCCAAGCAGGGCTAAAAACACTAATCTCATATGGGTGTTCTTGTTATTTGGATTATAAAAATACGATTAATTGAGCGCGACACTTTTTGGAATGATTGCGTTAAGCAATATCGCAAAACGTAAATCAACTTATAGTTTCGCCATTTCCAACACCTTCTTCATCAGGATTGAGGAAAACCAATTTGCCCTCTGAGTTTTCAGTCATTAAGATCATGCCCTCGCTTTCTATTCCCCGCAATGGCCTGGGCGCTAAATTGACTAAAACCGTTACTTTTTTTCCAATGATTTCTTCGGCTGAGAAATTCTCAGCGATACCTGAAACTATGGTACGGGTATCCAGACCGGTATCTACCTTAAGCACCATCAGCTTTTTAGTTTTAGGCATTTTTTCAGCCTCGAGAATGGTTCCTACGCGCATATCCATTTTAGAAAAGTCATCAAAACTTATGGTGTCTTTTTGTGGCATAATTTCTTTGTTTTCGGTTTCGTTTGCTTCCTTGGTGGCCTGAAGCTTATCTAACTGCGCCTGAATTTCGGCATCTTCAATTTTTCTAAAGAGGAGTTCCTGCCTTCCAATTTGATGCCCTGAAGGAAGCAATACTTCTTTTGATGAAATCTCATTCCAGGAGGTTTCGATTGCACTCGACCTGATATTCAGGATGTTTTTAAGCTTTGCCGTAGTAAATGGTAAGAAAGGCTCGCTTAAGACCGCCAAACCTCCTGCAATCTGCAGCGCAACAAACATGATTGTTTTTACCCTTTCTTCATCCTCTTTAATGACCTTCCAGGGTTCTTCATCTGCAAGATATTTATTACCCAGGCGTGCCAGATTGAGCAATTCCTGGCTGGCCTCCCTGAAACGATATCTTTTGAGGGACTGCCCTAGCTGATCAGGAAAATTTCGCAGGGCTTTCAGAGCTTCATTATCTTCCGCTGTGAGTTCAGACGGATCTGGCACAACTCCATTGTAATATTTATTCGTAAGGACAACCACACGATTAATGAAATTCCCAAAAATCGCAACGAGTTCGTTGTTGTTCCTGGCCTGAAAATCCTTCCAGGTAAAATCGTTGTCCTTGGTTTCTGGAGCGTTAGCCGTTAAGGCATAGCGAAGCACATCTTGCATGTCTTTGAACTCTTCCAGGTATTCATGCAACCAAACTGCCCAGTTTTTTGAAGTAGATAGCTTATTACCTTCAAGGTTCAGGAATTCATTGGCAGGGACATTTTCAGGAAGCACGTAATCACCATGTGCTTTTAACATACATGGAAAAATAATACAGTGAAAAACTATATTGTCTTTTCCGATAAAGTGCACCAACTCTGTTTGTTCATCTTTCCAATAGATCTCCCAATCTTTACCTTCTCGCTTTGCCCATTCTTTGGTAGAGGAAATGTAGCCGATAGGCGCGTCGAACCAAACATATAGTACTTTGCCTTCCCCTCCTTTAACAGGTACCGGAATGCCCCAATCCAGGTCTCTGGTGACTGCCCTTGGCCTTAAACCATCATCGATCCAGGACTTGCATTGCCCATATACATTAGGTTTCCAATCGGTTTTATGACCTTCAAGAATCCATTCTTTTAAAAAAGCTTCATATTTATCTAAGGGCAAATACCAATGTCTTGTTTCCCTGAGGGTGGGAATGGCCCCGGTAATCGTTGATTTTGGTTTGATAAGGTCAGTTGCATTTAACGACGAGCCGCAATTCTCACATTGATCTCCATAGGCTTCCTCATTGCCGCAGACGGGGCACGTACCTATAACGAATCTATCTGCAAGGAACTGCTCTGCTTCCTCATCGTAAAGCTGGGCCGAAGTCTCTTCTAAAAAATCACCTTGATCATACAATTTTTTAAAAAAGTCTGAAGCGGTTTCATGGTGGATCTGCTCTGAGGTCCGGGAATAGTTGTCAAAAGAAATCCCAAATTCATCAAAAGCCTTCCTTATCATTGCATCGTACTTGTCAATGATCTCCTTTGGAGAGACACCTTCCTTTTTGGCCTTCATGGGTATGGCCACGCCGTGTTCATCACTTCCGCAGATAAAAGCTACATCCTTGCCTATGCCTCTAAGATAACGTGCGTAAATATCTGCCGGGACATAGACCCCTGCAAGATGCCCTATGTGTATGGGTCCATTTGTATATGGTAGAGCCGCAGTGAGCGTATACCGAGCCGGGTTTTTAGGATCTTTAGCCATTAAAATGCCGAATTAAGGCACAAAAATAACCATTTTTTCAGGCTGGGCACTACGCATTTTACAAAAAGAAAACCCTCGAAGACACTGGACAAACAGCATTGTTATAGTGTCCAGTGTCCGAGGGCATTGTTCCTCGTATTGGCTTATGTTAAGATACCATAACCGATTTAGACATTTTTCTGTCGGAAACCTGTATTCTATAAATGTACTTTCCGGTAGATAAATGCATTGGTAAACGTTCCCTGATATTTATTTCAGCAGAACCTTCGGCCATGATCTCATTATAGATCGTACCTACATTTTGTCCCAGAATATTATAGAGCTGAATATCTACATGAGCCGTAAGCGGCATTTCTAAGTAAATATGTGGTGCTCCATCTGTAGGATAAAATGGTCTGTGCTCAATGGCATTCAACAACTCAGGTGTTGGATTATCAGCCACTGGATCATCTGGTGTTGGCGGCGTTGGTGGCTCATCGCTATAAACGATATCCGGGAATTCCACACCACTACAATTAAAGCCTAAATTAATAGGGTTGTACGCATGCCCGAGCAAATGCTGTTCCACTAACGGAATGGGTACACATAACCATTCTGCCAGTACCGTGGCATACAGATCTCTGAAATCCATTGTATACTCCAGGTTACCCCGGCCGTTAGGAGCGTCCAGGGATGGGTGCTCTCCTACGAAAGCACTTCCGTTAAGACCAGACCCAAAGAATAAAGTTGGTGCTGCTTTTCCATGATCGGTACCGTTAGAACCGTTCTCAAAGATCCGCCTACCGAACTCTGAGAAAGTCATACTTAGTACCTTGTCATCTTGCTGTGTAAATCCTAGATCTTCATAGAAATTGTTTACAGCGATAGACAGGTTAGACATTAAACGTTCGTGAGCCTGTGGTTGATTTCCGTGGGTATCAAAGCCACCCATAGAAACCATATAAACCTTAGTTCCAAGATTACCTTTAATCAACCTTGCCAATAATGCCAATTGCCTTGCGAAACCATTTTCCTGGTATTCAACCTGATTCTGACCTCTTTCATAAGCTTCATGAATAAGACCAGAAAATTCATAGGTAGTATTGGCAACCCCTCTAAGAAATTTTAGCTGGTCTCCATACATACAATCTCCGAATAGGGTATCGTCTAACGAATAGAATTCACCAGACTCGGCAATTTCCTCTAATTGGTCAATGTTTGAGGCCACAAATGCATAATTGGTTTCCTCGCCCTGGAAAATTAGATTCCCGTATTGGCCAATCTGAATCGCAGCCGGAGCCGCTGGCGGATTTACAAGGTAATCTGGGTAAATATTTTCAAAGTAACGTCCAAGCCATCCGGTATCAAGACCGTCAAAGCCTGTGGTTGTTAAATCTGTATTCGCATAAATATCAGAACCGGTAAAGTGTGAAAGACTCTGGTTCTCATAACCTACACCATGCACTGCTTTAAACTGCCCGTCGCCCCACATAGGTTCCAGAGCATTCATATAGGTTGGCACACCAAATTCATCGGTAAGCTTTAGAATCTTACTTTCCGGAATGTAAATGTTTGGCCTTGCATTGGCATAATTATCGTATTGTTCAATAGGAATAACGGTACTTAAACCATCATTACCTCCAGATAGCCTAATAAGGATTAGGATACAGTCTGTATCGGCATTGGCAATTGCCGCGGTCAGTGGGGATGGAGCAGATGCCGTTAGAAGATTACTTCCCAGCATCATTGATCCCGACCCGGCGATGCCCAATGCCTGTAAAAAGGAGCGTCTGCTCCAATATTTATGTTCCTGATCGTGCTCGTTATGATCGTGAATATTTATAGGGATATGATTATTACACATAGTCGTAGGTTTTATTTAAGTTGAAACTCAGGTTGTCTGGATAGGTGCATAAGCAGCAAGAATACCTGCTGAGGAACTTCCGGGCTTATTTGCAGCATCCAAAGTGATAGTCCGCCATCGATATAGTCTGGCCCGTAGTAGCTTTCGGGAACATCTTCGATTTTAAAGACATCCATGGCATTTTCAAAGTCCTGAGCCGTAAGCAGTCCTTTTGGGGTAATTTTATCTACAATAGCCCTTACTACAGTTTCTGGGTTACTGGTATTACTGTCTCCTGGACCAACTGCGTCCATTGCCAGCGTTCTAAATTGTTCAGCATTGTTTTGAAAGAACTGTTGCAAGAATACTTCGGCTGTTAACCATCTACCAATAATAAAGTTGGTATTGATCCATTGCCGGTCTCTTTCCCAACCTGCAACGTCTACCGGGTCAAATAAAGTTTGACCAAGCAGGTTACTATTGTCTGTGATATTCAAAACCGTATTGTCATCGTAGGTAAAACCGGTTTCTTTCAATAGATTTAGATACATGTCGAACGGACTTTTAATAATCACGCCTATTGCATCTTCATCAAAGAAGTGTTGACTCCTAAAGAGCTCAGAAAGCACAGGAGCAATCTCAAAATTGCTTCCTACGAATGTGCTGGCCATTCCATCTATAATGGTTTGCGCGTTTCCGGCATCGTCATCAGAATCTGGATGAACGAAAAATTCGTAAAGTTTTTTACAGATGAATTGCGCAATTTCGTTAGGACGTTGCTGAAAGAGAATGTCGATTACATCGTCGTAATCCCAATTTCCGGTCTGACCAAAAATGGTTTTGGAACCGGCGTCAAATCGTTCCGGATTAAAAGTTACGGGCTCGCAACCAATCTCTCCGCGCTCTACATAACCAGTTAGTGCCTTTGCGGTTTCAATAATGTCTTCTTCGGTATAACCGTTTCCATCCCCTAGGGAGAAGAGTTCATACAACTCTCTTGCATAGTTTTCATTGGGGTTGTTACCATTGTTGTAAACACCATCTAAATAATATAGCATGGCGTCTGTTAAACCAATTTCACTGACAAAAGTTTTGAAATTTCCAATGGCATTACGTTGCAGGCAATTCGTATAACCATAGAGGAAAGCGTTGCATTCGTAAATGTCTAGCTCTGTTACAAAATGGTTACTCCAGAAAAAACTTAGGCGTTCCCTGAGGTTGTTGTTTAGCAGTCCGTTGGTGTACGTAATGCGCCATTCGTCGCGCTGAGCACGTCTCATCTGACCTGCTGCATCATCGTCTGCCGGATAATTACTGTTGTTCCAGGTCGCCCAGGTTGGGGCAGCCGTCGGGGCCATATTAATGGCCTCATTAATAAGATTATCTACCAGAGTGCCAGCCGTCTGACCCACCGCCTGGTTGATGGTTTGTACCGAGGCGCTAAACCCCAGTCTTCTATACAAGTGCGCCGCCCTTAGACTGTCTAAAGGAGTGGTGTATGGCGCTAATGTAGAGGTATTACAATTAACGAAATATTCCATAGTTTGTAGGCTTTAAGAACGTTCATGTGTTTAGGGGCTAATTCTTAACGCTTAAACTGTAGGGATATTATTATAATCCAGTTATTTTCGTTATTCTGCGGCCAATATACAAGCTTCGAATCGATATTTGGGAACGAAATGTTAATTTTTCGATGAATTACCTATTTTTTTAAGAATTAAAAATACCGATGCAAACTTCAAGCGAATTTGGTAAAATTGGAGAACAACTGGCCGTTAACTACCTGAAAACAAGGGGTTATGAGATTGTTCAAAGAAATTACAGGTATTTAAAAGCGGAGGTTGATATCATTGCGAGAAAAGAGGATATTCTAGCTGTTGTAGAAGTTAAATCAAGAAGTTCGGAACACCTTGAAAGCGTAGCGCAGATGGTAACTGAGAAGAAAATAAAGCTTTTGGTTATGGCTACTGACCACTACGTTCTTAAGAACGATCTTGAAGTAGAAGTGCGTTTTGATATTATTACAATTTTAAAACGGGGCAGCACTTACAAGATAGAACATCTGGAAAATGCATTTTACCACTTTTAAGAACTATAAGGTTGTTTTGAAAAAAACTAATTTGTTTTATTTATAACAAATTGTTATTTTTGACAAATAGCCTGATCCAATGAAAACTATTTCTGCCGTAGTTGAGCATTACATCAAAAAGAAACCTTTTTTGCAAAGCGCCCTAGCCCAGGGGATTATTAATCTCACTTCACTATCTCGTATTGTAAAACCGGAGATTGAGGAAGAATTGGGGAAAGAGATCCGCAACGGGGCCATTGTTATGGCACTAAAGCGATTGTCTGATGACATGGAGTTTAGGGCAACGCACAGAATAATTAAGGTCTTGAAGAATATTGGAGAAATCACGGTGAGGTCCTCGCTTACAGATTTTACTTTCCTGGTTTCCGATTCTATTCTTGAAAATCAAGGATTACTATTAGAAAAGGTCAACAAAAACAAAGATGTCTTTTATACCTCTTCGCGCGGAGTCAATGAATTGAATATTGTAGTAAGCAACAGTTTGGATGATACCGTAGAGCAGCTATTTAAGGGGGAAAAATGCACTCAGAAAGCGGGGAACCTTTCATCTATAACTGTTAAGCTACCTGCAGAAAATGTCTCTGTTCCCGGCATCTACTATTTTATATTCCAGCGTTTGGCCTGGGAAGGGATCATTTTATATGAAGTGATATCAACCACTAATGAATTTACGATTCTCGTGAACGACGATCAGGTTGATAGCGCATTTAAGACCATAAAGGACTTAAAGACATTATAAAGGCATAACTTCTAACGGTTTAGCCTTATTTTACCGTTTAATCCAGAAGTTGCAGTAATTCATCATAATCTTCAGGTTTGGCAGTAATTCTCTTATCGGCATCCAGGATGAAGTAGGTGGGAGTTTTTATAATTCCGTAGCGTAAGGCATAATCGCTTTCCCATTTTCCAAGGGCTATGGTATGTTGAAAATTAGGGAATCTCGCAGCTTCTTTTTTCCAGTTTTCTGCTTCGTCTTCCAGTCCAATGGCCATAATGCCAATGTTTTTATAGCTGCTTAGTTTGGTATGAAGTTTTGGTAGCTCATTTAAGCAATGTGAGCAAGTACTGCTCCAAAAAACTAAAATATACCGTTCGTTTTTTTCCAGATCGTCAAGGCCATAGAAAACCCCATCTTTTTGCCAATGAAGCTCAGGGGCTCTCGCCCCAAGGCGGAGTCTGTTATAAAGCTCAATTTCCTGAATGATCACCAGTTTTTCTGTACGCTCCACCACAGCTCTTAGAACCTTCTGGTAAAGGAAATCGGCGGCATCGAACAAGTCGTGATCTATTAGTTCTTTCCAAAGTTCATAGAGAATTACAGCTGAATAGTCGTCATCCACACCTGCAATTGCCTTGGCTACAATTCTAATATTTTCCTTAATGGTTTCCTCGGTTCCTTTAGAGGATTTGAGTTCCAGGGGATGTACCGTCAGCGCAAAATCTATAATCTTCTTTTTCAAGAAATCTGAAGCTCTCAAAAGTGGTTGATCAAAATCAAGCGCGTCAAAATAGTTTTTCTTTCTATTTTCCAGGTAGGTTCCAACAGGCTCTCGCTGGCCTGGAATATAAGGAGTATTGGCCTTTATAAAAACTTCCGCAAGCAAGTCTTTGGCTCGTTCCTCGTAGTCTTTCTGGGTTTCTGCAATTTGATCTACAATCTCCTTCAACTTTTTGTTCTCTTTAGATCTCAAGGCATAATAAGCCATTAGCTGCTCTTGCAAATTGCTAATTTCCCTAAAGTAGGAGGATCGCAAAATGTTCTCTTCAGAATTATAAAATTTCAATCCGGTCACAGCATCAAAAGAAAGTTCAATGCCTTCTTTTCCGTCATAGAGAACATCAAAATAGAAGTCCTCTTGAGGTACTGCATATACCAATCGGTATGATCCGGAAACGCTATTCTTCGGTAGATTGAGAACAAATGCACCTTCTTTAATTTCTGCATTTCCAATGTAGTTTTGACCTGTTGACGTCAACTTATAGGCAATGAGCCAGTTAAAGTTTTCCGCAGGTCTAAAGGTTCCGGAGATGCTATGCTGTGCTCCCAGTTTTAGAAATGCAATCAAGCCTGCTAATAAAATAACTTTCTTCATAACTTTTCTGTCCTCATATCGAAATACCTTAGGTTACCGCCTCGGGTGAAGTTGCAAGAGGCGCTAACACTTTTAACGCTTTATCCACAGAATTAATCGAATCAAAAATGAGTAAAAGGCGCAGCCCATTTCTCGTTTGTTTTTCCTTAAGCTCACAACGCTTCGGATTTGCCTGCACAAACTGAAGTATGCTTGTGAAAGCGCTACTTTGATAAAAATCTGACTGCTGATCCGAAATGAAATACCCGATGAGCTTCCCTTTCTTCATCACCAATTTTTCTAACCCAATCTGTTTAGCAATCCATTTGATGCGTACAGAATTTATTAAGTCTTCTACCTGGGAAGGAATTTCCCCGAATCTGTCTATTAGTCGCAACTCAAACTCATTTAATGCCTTTTCCTCTTTGATAGTGTTTAACTCTGTGTAAAGATTGAGGCGTTCTGTAATATTGTTGACATAATCATCGGGGAAGAGCAATTCAAAATCAGAATCAATTTGCGTTTCTTTTACAAAGACCTTTGGTACCGTATCTACCTCTTTGTAGAGGTCTTTGAATTCATTTTCTTTGAGCTCTTCGATGGCTTCCGAGAGGATCTTTTGGTAGGCCTCAAACCCTATCTCATTAATAAATCCACTTTGCTCTCCGCCTAATATATCGCCAGCTCCTCGTATTTCAAGATCCTTCATAGCGATATTAAAACCACTTCCAAGTTCGGTGAATTGTTCTAAAGCCTGAATGCGCTTGCGAGCATCAGGAGTCATCACATCATATGGTGGAGTGATGAAAAAGCAAAAGGCTTTTTTATTGCTTCGGCCCACCCGTCCACGCATTTGGTGTAGATCACTTAGTCCAAAATTATTGGCATTGTTGATGAAAATAGTGTTGGCATTCGTGACATCCAATCCACTTTCCACGATGGTTGTTGAAACGAGCACATCGAACTCTCCATTCATAAAGGACAGCATCAAATGTTCAAGTTTCTTTCCCTCCATCTGGCCGTGCCCAATTCTAATTTTGGCATCCGGGACCAGGCGCTGAATTAGTCCGGCCACTTCGCGGATGTTCTCAATCCTGTTGTGAATAAAGAATATCTGTCCTCCACGTTGTATCTCATAGATCACGGCATCCCTAATGATTTCTTCGTTAAAGCGAGTTACACTGCTTTCTATAGGATAGCGGTTCGGGGGAGGGGTATTTATAACAGATAAATCTCTTGCGGCCATTAAACTAAACTGCAAAGTTCTGGGAATTGGGGTGGCGGTCAGGGTGAGTACATCTACATTTTCCTTAATAGACTTCAGTTTATCTTTAACCGCAACTCCAAATTTTTGTTCCTCATCGACAATAAGTAAACCAAGATCTTTAAAGACTACATTTTTGTTGACCAATTGATGGGTTCCAATAATAATATCAATTTTGCCCGAGGCCAGGTTTTCAAGAATTTCACGTTTTTCTTTAGCTGTTCTAAACCTGTTTAGATAATCTATGATAACCGGCATTTCTTTTAGCCGTTCTTTAAATGTCCTTTGGTGCTGAAAGGCCAGAATTGTTGTGGGTACTAAGATCGCTACCTGCTTGCCGTTATCTACTGCTTTAAAAGCGGCTCTGATGGCAACTTCGGTCTTCCCAAAGCCTACGTCTCCGCATACCAGGCGGTCCATTGGCCTTTCACTTTCCATATCTGCTTTAATATCAGCGGTCGCTGTGCTTTGATCTGGAGTATCTTCATAAATAAAAGAAGCCTCTAGTTCGTGCTGTAAGTAACTATCTGGCTGGTATTGAAACCCTTTTTCAAGCCGCCTTTTTGCATATACTTTGATGAGGTCGAACGCAATTTTTTTGACTCTCGACTTCGTTTTTTGCTTTAGTTTTTTCCAGGCGGCAGAACCTAGCTTATAAATCTTGGGAACAGCGCCGTCCTTACCGTTGTATTTAGATATTTTATGAAGAGAATGAATGCTTACATAGAGAATATCGCGGTCTCCATACATCAATTTAATTGCTTCCTGCATACTTCCTTCCACATCAATTTTTTGAAGCCCTCCAAATTTTCCAATCCCGTGATCTATATGGGTTACATAGTCTCCAACCTCAAGGCGGTTGAGCTCTTTTAGCGTAATAGCCTGTTTCTTTGCGTATCCGTTTTTAAGTGAAAACTTATGATATCTTTCAAAGATCTGATGATCGGTATAGCAGGCAATTTTGAGATCTCTGTCTATGAAACCCTTATATATAGGAAACACCAAGGTTTTATAATGTACTTCCTCTGAAACCTCTTCAAATATATCCTGGAAACGCTTGGCTTGTTGCTCAGTCGCGCAGAAAATGTAGTTCTTGTAACCCGCTTTATGATTCTCGTTAAGGTTATTAATGAGCAGGTTGAACTTTTTATTAAATGAGGGTTGCGGAAGCGTTTGGAATTGAATCCGGGTCTGCTCCTCCTGCCCGGGCGCAACTTGGTCTGATTCCATAGAAATCAGGCAAAATTCCTTTAACTGCTTACTGAGTAATGCGGAAGTGCTGAATAATTCCTCAGGTTGCTCATGTTTGAGTTCTTTTGAAAGTTCTGCAAAAGCTTCTTGAGCCTTTTCAAAAAACGAGTCGATCCTCCCCAGCAACAAATCGCTGTTCTTTACAAAAATAACGGTTTCTGCTGAGATGTATTTTAGAAAACTCTCACGTGTTTCATTCAAGAACTTATTTTCTACATTAGGGATTAAAGAGATTTTTTTAATCTTGTCTGTAGACAGTTGTGTTTCAACATCAAAAGTTCGAATACTTTCAATTTCATCTCCGAAAAATTCTATTCTGTAAGGCTCGTTATGCGAAAAAGAAAAGACGTCAACGATGCCGCCGCGAACAGAAAATTCACCCGGTTCGGTGACAAAATCAACACGCTTAAATTGATATTCAAATAATACTTCATTCAAGAAATCTAAAGTCAGGGTGTCTCCAAGCCTTATTTTTAAAGTGCTTTTATTGAGTTCCTTTCGCGTGACTACCTTTTCAAAAAGCGCATCCGGGTAGGTGATAATTGCAGCTGGCTTTTTCCTTGAGTTAATTCGGTTGAGTACCTCGGCGCGCAGTAAAACATTCGCATTATCTGTTTCTTCTATTTGATAGGGTCTGCGATAACTGCCGGGATAGAAAAGTACGTTTTTTGAGCCCAGAAGCTGTTCCAGGTCGTTAAGATGATATGCTGCTTCCTCTTTGTCATTGAAAATGACTAAAAATGGCTTGTCTGCTATTCTGAATGCTTCAGAAATCAGGAAAGAAACGGCAGACCCTGTAAGACCTTTAAGTTGAACGTTTTTTTCGCGAACGGCAATAGAATTCCCTAGTTTCCTTAGCTGAGGAGACTTGTGAAACAGCTGTTGAATTGTAGATTTGGTCAACTGTTTTATTTTCTGCAAATATAAGCGCTGGGGTATGCACACCCAAGGAAAGGCCCTAAATTTTTATTACCGTCGCATCGGCAATCGCATAGACTTCGTCTCCCTTTTCTTTTTCCAGACAATGACTTCCGGTAAACTCTCCAAATGCTGGTAAGATCATTTGATGTTTGGCTTTAAAAAAACAAGGCAGTCTTAAGGATTGTTTACCCCGGCCCCTAAGTTTAATTGCAGGATGTATATGCCCCGAGAAGTTAAAAAACCCTTCTCGCTGCTCCGGATGATGCGTCAATAAAAAACCACCCATTTGCATCTCGTCCATTACGGCAATGCCCAGGTCTTCGTATTTATGCGGAGAGATAAGATCGTGGTTGCCTACTACCAAAACCATTTTTAGAGCTGTTTTCTGGACCCAATGCTCAAAGAGGTCCCATTCCTTATTCAGGTAAGAATGGAATAGGTCTCCCAGGAAACAAATGCGTTGAACATCAAAAAAAGATAGGGCTTCATCAAGAAGTTCGAAATTCCTTTTCGCTGCGCCCTTAGGTACTGCGGCACCATACTTTCTAAAATGTGTCACCTTTCCTAAGTGCACATCGCTTATGAGCAAGGTAGCCTGTTCTTGCCAAAACATAGCCCCGCTAGGATGAAGTATAAAATTCTGATCTCTTATCTGAACTTTTGCAGTCACATTCCAAAAATAGTGAGACTAATCTAGCCTGGCAAAACCTATAAAGCTGGCTTATGACCTTCTCATTAGTTTAGCGGTCATTTTCCTGATTCTGTCGGCCAGCTTCTCGCTACTAAGCTTTTCTCTAAGCCTATCTGTTATTATTGGAAATGAGAAGGGGGTGGGCTCCTGGCAGGCTTTCCATACGATTTGTTGCTGTGAAATTCGCTCTAATGCAAGGCGCAGCCTACCTTCTTCCAGTTGATGTTCAAAGGTCTCCCTGTATGCCTGCTGATATAGGATATTGTCTGGTTCGTAGTCTTTAAATACATCGAAAAGAAGAGAAGAATTGCCTTGTAGGTGCTTCATCTTGATGCCTTTTTCAGGGTAACCGGTAAAAACCAACCCACTAATTACAGCAATGTCTCTGAATTTGCGCTTAGCCATTTCTGTGGAATTCAGACTTTTTTGCAAGTCGTCCAGAAGAAAGTCGGGTGTAAACAAATCGTTGTCAAGCAGCTGCTGTATGTCGATTTGTTTGTCTGACAAAAGCTCAAAACCATAGTCGTTAAACGCCAGTGAAAAAGTGATAGGACTTAACAAGCTCACCCGATAGCCTAGCAGACTACCCATGGCTTCATGTACAAATCTTCCTTCGAAAGGATAGAAGATATGATGGAACCCATCTCTTGATTCAAAGGTTTCTATAAGGAATTGCTTATGATTGGGGACAATACTTTCCAGGCGCTGCCTGTCAAACAAGGAAGTAAGCGCGATAATCTCTTCAGATTGCTCTTTGGTATTCATCCCGGCCGTATATAACTCTTCTCTTAAAATTTTCGACATTTCTGATGAGAGCGTAAGGCGGCCCCCCATCCAACTAGGTACCTTTTTCGTCTTCCTGGAGGAGTTCCGAACCTGCGCCTGCATCCCTTTTACTCTTATAAATTCAAGATTTCTTCCCGCAAATGTAAATACGTCACCGGGTGAAAGCTTTGAAATGAATGATTCTTCTATAGTGCCTATATAGCCCCCTTTTTGATACCTCACTGTTATATTCGCATCGCCTACAATGGTACCAATCTGAAATCTGTGCCGCATCGCCACCCCTTTGTTATTCACCTTAAGCCTTCCATCTTCTTCAATAACTACTTTTTTGTATTCGTCATAAGACTGCAGGCTTTGACTACCCAAAACAAGAAAGTTTAAGAGCCATTGCCACTGTTCTTTTGTGATACCTTGAAAACAAAAGGTTTGGGCTATTTCTGGGAAGATCTCATCCGGGAAAAACCCATCAGAAACCGCTAAGGTTGTCAGGTATTGTACCAGTACATCAAAACTGTTCAGGTACGGAATTCTATCTTCCATGGCCATAGTCTTTACAGCCTGTTGCAAGGCCGAGGCCTCTACTAACTCTATGGCGTGAGTAGGCAGGAAATATATGACGCTTTCTTTTCCAGGGCGGTGGCCACTGCGTCCTGCGCGTTGTAAAAAACGGGCTACTCCTTTGGGCCCACCTATTTGTACGACAGTTTCAACCGGAGCGAAGTCTACACCAAGATCCAGACTGGAGGTGCACACTACTGCTTTGAGGCTTTCATTTCGTATGGCTTGCTCTACCCAAATCCTTGTTTCCTTGTTAATGCTACCGTGATGCATGGCAATTTCACCGGCAAACTCTGGGTGTTTCTCAAGTATTTTTTGAAACCAGATCTCGCATTGGCTTCTGGTGTTGGTAAAGAGCAGTGTAGTTTTGCTCTTATTAATGATAGGAATGACAGCTTCCAACAGTCGAATTCCCAGGTGACCGCGCCAGGGAAAGGCCTCCATTTCATCTGGGATAATGCTCTTTACGGTAATCTTTTTGTTGAGTTTTGCTCTTATCAATACAGAGTTCTGATGGGCCTCTGAGTTTGGCCCTAACAAAACTTCACGTGCCTGTTCCAGGTTGCCTATAGTTGCCGAAATTCCCCAAATTCGAAGATTTTTGGAAAGGCTTTTTAACCTGGATAGGCCCAGTTCCATTTGCACCCCTCTTTTGGTTCCCAAAAGTTCATGCCATTCGTCTACGACAATAGCAAGGCAGTTCTTAAAAATCTGATCGTAACCCTTGGTGGCCATCAGCAGGTGCAAGCTTTCCGGAGTTGTGATCAGCAGGTCGGGCATACTTTTCCGTTGCCTGGCCCTTTCCGCTGATGAGGTGTCTCCGGTACGAATTCCTACCGTAAGGGGGGTGCCTAAATCTTTTGTAACGCGTTCCGCTGATTGCTTGATTTCCAAGGAAAGCGCTCTTAGAGGCGTAATCCAAATTGCTTTGAGGCCTTTGGTATGCCTGTTCTTATAATCCGGATTTCTTTTTATGTATTCCAAAACAATCGGAAACCAAAGGGCATAGGTCTTTCCACTTCCGGTGGGAGCATTTAGCAAGCCGTGCTTTCCCTGTAAAAAGGCAGTCCAGGTCTTTTTTTGAAAGGGGAAAGGCTTCCAATTTTGTTGATGGAACCAATTTTCTGCAACTTCATAAAGTTGGTTTCTGGTCATATTAGACTTAAAACTTAGACGGGTATTCCTAAAAGGACGCCATGGTGGACGTTAAAGGTGGTTTTTGCACAGCCTAGTGAAGGTACAAATTTAAGGGTAAAATAAAGTTGAGAAAGCATTGAATTAAGCCCTCTAAAAAATTTATATTTGCACACTTAAATTTACCATTATGTCTGTTCAAGATTTATATAGTTCCAACTCTGCAAACAACAATTTGGCACATTTTGCAAGTATTGCAAGCCTTGCAGCTTTAGATGGACACATTGATGAAATAGAAATGAAATTACTAAAAAGGTTTGCTCATAGATTGCAAATCTCTGATGCCCAGTTTAAAGAGGTAATGAAAGAGGAGAATAAATATTCTATTACTCCTCAGGTAAGTTTTGAAAAGCGACTTGAGCGTTTCTTCGACCTTGTCCGCATCGTATTTACAGATGGAGCGATAGACGATGATGAGAAGGTGCTTCTAAACAGGTATGCAATAGGACTGGGATTCTCAGTTGAAAATGCAGATATGATCATTAAAAGATCTACCGATATCTTTACCGGGAATATAGATTTTGAAGATTACCTGTACCTGGTAAAGAAGTAAGACGCAGATTCGTTTAAATGGTTAGGCTTACTAAGGATGCTTTGCCATAAACTCTTCAGCTTTTTCTACCATCTTTTTACTTCCGCAGAAGAACGGAACCCTTTGGTGCAACTCCGTAGCCTGTATTTCAAGTATTCGGCGGAAACCGTCACTGGCTTTTCCGTTGGCCTGTTCGGCCAGGAAGGCCATAGGATTGCATTCGTAGAGCAATCGCAGTTTTCCGTTAGATGCAACACTGCTTTTTGGATATAGATAAATACCGCCCTTTATCATATTACGGTGAAAATCTGAAACCAGAGAACCTATGTATCTTGAAGTGTAAGGCCTGTCTCCTTCTTCTCTCTGGCAATATTTGATATAGTCCTTTACACCCTGCGGAAAGTGAATATAATTACCCTCATTAACCGAGTAAATTTTTCCGGTTTCCGGGAATTGCATCTCGGGGTGGGAAAGATAAAAGGTGCCAATGGCTGGGTTTAGTGTAAAACCATTTACGCCATGGCCAGTGGTATACACCAACATCGTAGAGGTACCGTAAATAATGTAGCCGGCGGCCACCTGGTTGATACCGGGTTGTAGAAAATCCTCAAGAGTAACCGGTGTACCTACAGGGGTGATCCTTCTGTAAATAGAAAAGATGGTACCAACAGAAACATTAACATCAATATTGGAAGACCCGTCAAGTGGATCAATTAAAACCACATATTTGTTCTGATGCTTTTCATCCTGGCTATTGATGCTGATAAAATCGTCTTCCTCTTCAGAAGCAATTCCGCAGACAATCTCCCTGTTCTTAAGTGTCTGGATGAATTTTTCATTGGCGAGAACATCTAGTTTCTGCTGATCTTCGCCTTGAACATTAGTGTCTCCGGCCGCTCCCAGAATATCTATTAAACCAGCCTTATTCACTTCGTGATTAACCACCTTACACGCAAGCCTTATGGCGTTGATTAATTTCGAAAGTTCTCCGGAAGAATACTGAAATTCGGACTGATTTTCGATGATAAACTCACCAAGGGTCCTGTTTTTTTTGTCCATGAATGGAAAGAAGATTTATTTAGGCACAAATATCGTTTATTTTGTGAAACTACATCGTTTTCGTTTTTTCTTAATTTTTTAAATTTATAACTTTGTGTTTTATTTGTAACAATTATGGATTATAATATTCGTCAGGCACGGGAAACCGATATGCAACAGGTGTTAGCTCTGATCCGGGAGTTAGCCGATTTTGAAAAAGAGCCGGATGCCGTAGAAGTAAAGGCCTCCGATCTGATAAAGGACGGTTTTGGTAAGAACAAACTTTTTCAATGCTTTGTAGCTGTTAAGGATAAGGAGATTGGAGGAATGGCTTTGGTATATCCCAGGTACTCTACCTGGAAAGGTGCCGTTCTTCATCTGGAAGACCTTATTGTTTCGGAGAAAGTAAGAGGTAGTGGATTGGGAACAGCTCTCCTTGATGAAGTCGTAAAATATGGAAACGAATTAGGCGTTAAACGAATAAGTTGGGAAGTGCTTGACTGGAATGACCCTGCCATTGCTTTTTATGAGAAAAAAGGGGCCAGGGTAATGCGAGATTGGGATGTGGTACAGCTCGATGAAAGAGGGATCCAGGATTATTTAGCAAGGTTATGAACTTAGCTTCGCAGCTGAGTTAAGGGAAATTGAAAAGATTATGAGAATATTCAAATTTGGTGGTGCATCTGTCAAAGACGCAGAGGGTGTTAAGAATCTGGTGAAAGTGCTGGAAGAGACTGGGCATGAGAATACCTTTTTGGTAGTTTCAGCTATGGGTAAAACCACCAACGCCATGGAGCTGGTCGTGGATGCTTATTTTAGTGATAAGGCTAAGGTTTCAGGGGCGTTACGAGAGGTTATGAATACCCATGCCGCTATTCTGGACGGACTCTTTTCTGATAAGGAACATGCCATTTTTAGAGAAGTCCAGGGATTGTTTGATGAGGTCAAGGGTTTTTTGGCCTGGAACAAATCTCCAAATTACAATTTTGTTTACGATCAGGTTGTAGGTTACGGCGAGCTGGTTTCTACCACCATTATAAGCGCCTATCTCAACGAAGTAGGCATTCAAAACACCTGGTTAGATGTACGGGAATTTATAAAAACCGCGAATGATTATCGCGATCCAAAGGTAAACTGGGAGCAGACGCAATCGCTTATCTCGGAAGGGATAGAAAAAGGGAAATTATATATTACTCAGGGCTTCTTGGGGAGTGATGAGAATAATTTTACCACGACGCTTGGAAGGGAAGGATCTGACTATACAGCGGCAATTTTAGCCTATTGCTTGAATGCGGGGTCTGTTACCATTTGGAAAGATGTTCCCGGAGTGCTCAATGCAGATCCCAGGTATTTTGAGGAGACCAGCCTCTTGAATAAAATATCGTATAGAGAGGCTATAGAATTGGCCTTTTACGGCGCCTCGGTAATACACCCAAAAACTTTGCAGCCCCTTCAAAGAAAGGAAATTCCGCTACATGTAAAGTCTTTTCTTAAACCCAAGAATGCAGGGACAACGGTAGGAAAAGGAATAAGAATTGACCCTAAGATACCTTGCTTTATCGTAAAGAAAAACCAGGTACTTATGAAACTGTCTTCCCTGGATTTTTCTTTTATCGTTGAAGACAATATTAGCGAACTATTTAAAATGCTGCACGATCATAAAATGAAAGTGGACCTCATCCAGAACTCTGCCATCAGTTTTTCGGTCTGTGTTGACAACAAATTTGGAAGGTTACAGGAATTGTTGCAACAACTACAAAAAAAGTTCAAGGTAGTTTGTCATGAAGACGTTTCGCTATATACGATCAGGCATTTTGACACCGAGGCTATAGAATCTTTAGAAAACGGAAGAGAAGTACTTCTTGAGCAGCGCGGAAAGGAAACAGTACAGTTGGTGGTAAAGTAGTTAGTATAATTATCTTTTTTATGCTTCTTGCATGAGGTAGCCACCAAGCGATTTTCCTATATTTACCGTTCCAACTTTTTAATAAACTATGGGTTTAGTAACCGCAAAAGAGGTTGCCAAGGCGATCAACTTACAACGGTATGGTTTCTTAGGAACCTTCATGGGCTGGGTCTTGATGAAGGTTACCAAAATATCCACCATTAATAGTTTCTATGCTAAACATAAGCATTTAGAGGGCTTAGATTTTCTCGATGCCATTTTAGAGTATTACGAAATAGATTTTGAGATACCCGAGGAGGATTTTAGGAGATTGCCTAAAAAGGGGCCTTATATTACCATTAGTAATCACCCTTTAGGAGGTATTGATGGGGTACTTCTCTTAAAACTACTCCTGGAACACAGAGCTGATTTTAAGATAATCGCTAACTTTTTACTTCATAGGGTTGAACCTTTGGCGCCTTACATAATGCCGGTTAACCCCTTTGAAAATCATAAGGATGCCAAGAGCAGTATTAGTGGCTTTAAAAATGCGATAAGTCATCTAAGAGATGGGCACCCCCTGGGTATTTTTCCTGCCGGGGAAGTTTCTACTTATAAGGATGGTAAACTCATAGTTGATAAACCCTGGGAAGAGGCTGCTCTAAAGCTCATCCGCAAAGCTGAAGTGCCAGTAGTTCCCATATACTTCCATGCCCGAAACAGTAAGCTCTTTTATAGGCTTTCTAGGATCAATGATATTTTTAGAACAGCCAAGCTTCCCTCAGAGCTTACCACCCAACGCAATAGGGCAATTAAAGTAAGAATAGGGCAGCCCATTTCTGTCAAAACCCAAAATGAACACAGGTCTCTCGATGATTTCGCCGAATTGCTACGTAAAAAGACGTATATCCTGGCAAATCCTTATGCCAAAGAACGGCTTATTGATCAAATCCCGTCCAGCCTTAAAATCCCGAAACCTGCCAGGAAAATTGCCTCTGCGGTACGTACCGAGGTTATTGAGGGCGAAATTGATAAGCTAAGAGAAAAAGACTGCCGTTTGTTGCAAAGTAAGAACTATGAGGTTTTCCTGGCTAAGAAAGCGGATATGCCTTTTATACTTAAGGAAATTGGGAGACAACGGGAAGTTACCTTTAGGGCGATAGGTGAGGGGACCAATAACCCCGTAGACCTTGATCGCTTTGATAGCTATTACCACCATCTCTTTTTGTGGGATGGGGAAAAAAAAGCCATTGTAGGTGCCTATCGTATGGGTATGGGATCGGAAATTTTTGAAAAATACGGTATTGATGGGTTTTACTTGCAGGATCTTTTTGGTTTTGAGCCAGAATTACATGGTATGATGAGTCGCTCAATCGAAATGGGCAGAGCTTATATTGTAAAAGAATATCAACAAAAACCCATGCCCCTGTTCCTGTTGTGGAAGGGAATTGTTCATACCACACTGAGATATCCTGAGCATAAGTTCTTAATAGGTGGAGTAAGCATCAGTAACCAATTTTCAAATTTTTCCAAATCGCTTATGATCGAATTTATGAAATCGAATTATTGGGATCCATATGTGGCCCAATATATTCGACCTAAAAAGGAATTCAAGGTTAAGCTGAAAGATGCAGATAAAGAATTCATCTTTGATGAGACAGAAGCAGACCTGAACAAGTTCGACCGTTTGATAGATGAAGTAGAGCCGGGTAACCTCCGCTTGCCTGTATTAATTAAAAAGTACATTAAGCAAAATGCCAAGGTAGTGGCTTTTAATGTAGACCCGCTCTTTAACAATGCGGTTGACGGCCTAATGTACATAAAGATCTCTGACCTTCCTGAAAGCACCGTAAAGCCGGTTATGGAAGAATTTCAGGCCGAATTGGAGCGCAAGTTTATGGAAACCAACGGAAACTCTTAGGCGAGCTCACTGGCCACAAAATCGCTGCAAAATTTCCTGATCTCATTTCTGGCTTTTAGAAAAGCACTGTGTTTTTCCGCTTCAGAACCTTCTACTTTTGAAGGATCATAGAAATTATGGTGAATTCTCTTGGCATCCTTTGAGGCGATAAAAGGGCAGTTCTCTTTCGCATGATCGCATACGGTTATGATATAATCCCATTGAATTCCCTGATATTCATCCACATGATTTGAGTTGTGATGAGAGATATCAATCGCATCTTCTTTCATAATGGCCAGGGCTCCTGGATTTAGGCCGTGCGTTTCTATACCTGCACTATAGACACTGGCCTGATTTGCCGCCATTTTATTTAAATAACCGTGTGCCATTTGACTCCTACAAGAGTTGCCGGTACATAATACTAGTATGTTTTTCATTTTTTAATCTATGCCAATTACGGTACTTCGTCTTTCAAAAATTAAATTGTCTTTCCACACCCCATCAAGGTTTCCAATACGCTCTCTTTTCCCAATCATTCTAAACCCGACCTTTTCATGTAGTTTAATACTACCAATGTTTTCTGGAAAGATTCCAGCTTGTAAAGTCCAAAGGCCTGCTGCTTCACTTTTAAGGATAAGCACTTCCATCAATTTCTTTCCAATGCCAAAACCCCTGGCATTTTTACCGACATATACACTTACTTCCGCTACGCCGCCGTAAACGCATCTGCCTGAAACCGGGGAGAGTGCCGCCCAACCTAATAGTTCAGCACCTCTGATGGCCACCAGGCGGCACGACTTAATATGGTTTTTATCCCATTCTTCGAAGCTAGGAATCTGCTTTTCAAATGTCGCATAGCCTGTGGCTATTCCTTCTTTATAAATTCTTGCTACCTCACCCCAGTCGTTAATACTCATTTCTCGGATGACACTTCCCATAATCACATCTATTTGTTTAACAACAACCGCTTCCGGGGGCACATGCCGCTTCTTGAGCCTGGCTGGTTGTGTATCCTGCCGGAACTCCGCAGTTTTCCTTTGCCTTGCAATCTGTTTGTTTTACAGACAGTTGAACCAGCAACTGCCTGTCGCTTACAAATATATCAGCGACAAACAACTGTGCGGTGTGAAAGCTGGCATTACTGTACTCAAATTTTAACTCGGCCCCCAATTCCATAGGTCTCATTTTATCAACCTTGTTTAAAATGTTTAGGGCTTTGGTGCTGGTCATATACTCTGTTTTGCCTATTTCCTTAGGGCTTTCCCAGAGTTGAATAACGGTTTCTTTCCATGAATCGGTACCTGCTCCGCAATCCACAGACTCTATATCAATGTTCTTTACCTCGGTAATATGGTAGTTAGCACCCACCAAAGCACCCTCACTATATTGAAAAAGGAGACTTTTATTTTCATGCTCTTTTAATAGTGACAAAAATTCTTTTGTTTTCATACTTCAGTCATTTAATTAACAACAATTGTTTTTAGTTTGGTTAAAGAAAGTGTTAAGTTGTTGTTGTACTTTCTTCCATTTATCCAGGTTAATACAATAGCAAATCTTTTTTCCCTCAATTTCACCCTCAATAAGCCCCATGTTCTTTAGTTCCTTTAAATGCTGGGAAATGGTGGGTTGGGCCAAGCCAATTTCGTCAACAATGTCATTGCAAATACAGGCAGTTTGATTGCTGATATACTCTAAAATGGCGATCCTGGCAGGATTGGCCAATACCCGGAATATTAGAGCCAATTCGTTTTGTCTTGCTGTAAATATCTGCGTCTTTGTTACACCCATTTTAATATTTATATATTGCAATATTACGATAATAAAATTAAAAATAAAAGCCAGATTTAGATTTTCTGGCTTTTTTATTCTAGAACCAGGGCTTTTTGCCCGCCTGGTATGTATTATAAAACTCCTCGTCAGACTTAGTAAGGTAAATAATCCCTTCAACCAAGCCAATAAGACCTGTGATCCATACCACAAAGATACCAATACCTACACATGATAGTACAATTCCTATGAGTGTAATCGCCAAAAGAATAATACCTTCCTTTTGATACCCTAAAATAAATTTATGAATTCCAAAGGCTCCTAAAACGATTGCCAATATTCCGGCAAGTATTTTTTTGTTATCACCTCCGGCGGCGTTTTTAAGCCCTTCAGAGAATTCGTTGGCAGTTTTCTTCGCCTCATCGGCAAATTCGCTGGCGGCTTCTTTGGTATCGTCTGCAAAATCACCTGCGGCTTCTTTAGCATCTTCCGCAAACTCACTTGCTTTTTCCTTGGCGTTCTCAAAGGCCTCTTCTGCCTTATCTCCCAAATCCTTATTCTCGTCTGACATGGTTGTTTTTTTGTTGGTTACTACTAAACATTAAATGTAGCAAATTTTCCTTTATCAGAGAAATGCTTTGTCAATAGGTTCCCATAGCTCTAATTTGTTGCCTTCCGGATCTAAAATCCATCCGAATTTACCATAGTCGTACTCTTCAATTTCGCCTACTACCGTGACTCCTTCAGACTTTAAGGCTTCAAGAAGTTCTACCAGGTTTTCTACTCTAAAGTTCATCATAAAGGAGGCCTGGCTGGGTTCAAAGTAAGTGGTGTCATCTTTAAAAGGGCTCCACTGCGTGCTACAATCATTCCCTTCTTTGTCCTTCCACCAGAAGGTACAGCCGTATTGATCCGTATTTAGTCCTAAATGCTTATTATACCATTCTTTGATTTTGTTTGGGTCTTTTGTTTTAAAGAAGAACCCGCCTAGTCCTGTTACTCTGTTTTTCATCTTTGTTTATTTTTTTCTACTTGTTTTTATTGCGCTTTCATAAATATCAATCCATTGTTGGACACTCATTTTAGTACATAAGGTTCCGATAAGTTCGTAGGGGATGTTTTCCATTTTTTTGAATCGAATACAACTTTTACCCATATCTAACTTGGTTTTTACATGTTTTGGATATTCTTGCGTAAACCAGTCTAAGAGCTTTTTATCTGCATAAATGCCTGCATGGTATAAGGCAATGAAGTTCTTTTGAGAAGCTAGATTGATAAAGGGCAAGGGTAGCTCTGGAGTGCAGTGATAGCCATCCGGGTAGATAGAATGTGGGACGACATAACCAATCATCCCATAGTTTATGGTTTCTTCGAACCCTTTAGGAATGTGCTGTAAAATAGTTTCGCGTATAAGTGAAATAGCTCTTTTTCTTTCTTCAGGTAACTCTGCTATATATGCTTCCGGTGTTGATGCGTTTGATTTCATTTTGGGTGGATTGTTGAAATAGTGGGTTAGTGAGATTAGCTTTTTCGTTGTAAAATCAGTGCTGAGATGAGCGACATGATAAAGCCAATCACGAATACCGTCATTGACATAATGAAAAAGCTCATAACCGGGCTTGAGAACAGCGCTTTTTGCGCCTCCATTTCCTTTAACTTTTCCTGGAACTCCGCAGGAGGCAGGTTTGCTTCCATATCTTCAACGGTTTTGTCATAATACTCGGTCAAAAAATCAGGGTTTAAGTAATTGTATATAATATCTATAATACCAAAAGCGAGCGCCGCGAATAAACTAATGAGAATTCCAATTACCAACGCCTTACTAAAGCTTACTGCCCCATGGTTTTCTTTATCGCGGTAGTGTTTTATTCCAAAGAATACGAATGACAAAGAAACCACCATAGAGGCATAGCCTATTATTTCCTGGGTGCCAAAGTCTAAATTTTTTCCTGCGAACAAGGCAATTATAAACAATAGGGAAATTGTAATCGCGCTGTAAATTCCGTAACGGGTGATGGTTTTTTTCATAAGAATTACATTTAATTGGTTTTAGACAAAACTAGGCTGAACCCTTCATTTAGCACTCATACTAAAGTACCAAAGCTCTTATACTAAAGTACCAAAATGCCCTATTGCGGAAGAATCTGAAGCATTTTAGCTTTACTAATTGCCTGGGTCCGCCGTTTGGCATCGAGTTTAATCAAGAGATTAGATACATGGGTTTTAACCGTACTTTCAGACAAAAAGAGTTTTACTGCAATTTCCTTGTTTGACAGGCCATTGGAAATTTCCTGTAGCACTTCGTATTCACGTTTGCTCAGGCCCAACTGCTCAATTTTCTTATGATCTACTTCTTTACCAGTATTCGAGTTGGCCCTCAGACTTCTTTTGTTAATATAAATTCCGATAAAAAAGAACACGACTGCGATAACAGCAATAATAATCTCTATGGAAATATCCCGTGTCGCATAAGAGTATTTACTTAACTGAAAAAGACTCAAAAGAGCCACAATAAAAGCTGCATAAATAAAAATAGTACGCTTCACGCCTTAAATTTAACAAAATCTGGCTTTGATTTTGTCCACAATGGTTTGCGCAAGTTTTTCTTTGCTTTCTATGGTCCAACCGGCCACATGAGGACTTAGCAGTACGTTGGGAGCCTCAATAAGATATTTAAAAGCATCTGGAAATTGCGTTTCTGTAAACATATTTTCGAAAGAAGTTTTTTCGTATTCGAGTACATCCAGCCCTGCTCCCAGGATTTGGTCAGTTTTTAGGGCTTCTACCAGATCTTCGGTGATTACACATTTGCCCCTGGCCGTATTTAATAGCCAAAAGGGTTTATGGAAAGCACCAATAAAAGCTTTATTGATCATACCCTTTGTCTCGGGTGTTTGAGGGACATGCAAACTGATGACATCGCTTTTCTGCCGCAGCTCCATAATCCCTACCTGTCTGGCATTGGCATCCCCAACTCCTCCAATAATATCATAACATATTACTTCAAGGTCGAAGCCTGCAAGTTTCTTAGCGAAGGCTTTTCCCGTATTTCCGTATCCTATAATGCCAACAGTTTTACCATCGAGTTCCAGCCCACGGTTTCCTTCTCTATCCCAAACGCCACTTTGAATTTCTCTATGCCCTTTATTTAATTTGTTGAAAAGCGAAAGTAACATGCCGAGGGCGTGTTCACCGACGGCATTTCTGTTGCCTTCCGGCGCTGCGGCTAAAAAAATTCCACGTTCTCTTGCATAAGCAACGTCAATATTTTCGAGACCTGCTCCCACCCTGGCAATGAATTTGAGTTTGGTCGCATTTTCTAAAAACGCCTTATCTAAAGAAAAGCGGCTACGAATTACTATGCCATCGTACTTACGAATTTTTCTGGCTATTTTTTCCTTAGGAGAAGTGTAATCTTCACGATTTTTAAACCCTAATCCCTTCAATTGATCCAGAAGGAGAGGATGGTTTGTATCTAAATGTAAGACTCTTGGTTTTCCCATATTCCCTGTGTCTTATACAGTTATTCTAAATTTTGGGATATGTGGTTTGGGTCATTTCGTGCTTTACATCACCAGTGTGAGCCGTATTTTGCTTCTCGAAAAGCAATAAATGCACCTCTTCGTTTTCCCTGGTTGCAGGGCAATGCTCCACTCCTTTAGGAACAACAATAATCTCACCTTCTTTTACTATTTCTGTACGGTCCCTAAACTGCATATAAAGTGTCCCTTTTAAGACCTGGAACAGCTCATCTTCCTCTTCATGTGAATGCCAGACAAACTCGCCCTGAATTTTGGCCAGGATTACCTGCATATCATCCACTATGGCAATTTGATGCGGGTGCCATTGCTTGCTAAAAGCGGCATGCTTTTCTTTAAGGTTGATAGGCTTCATTCTCGAATATTACTTAGTTCTTTAAATTTAGATGTTTGGTACTTATGCGGTAGATATTACCCATTCCGTTTAGCGCCTGGTGCGCCTCAGCCTTTAATTCATATACCGTATTGACTTTGCCTTCAACTGCTTTATCTCTATCGCTGGTAAAATAGAAATTGCCATTTTCTAGATCAACAAACGGGCAGTAATCCAGCTTTTCGGAATTAACAAGTTCACCCATGTTTTTTGCCTCACTCCAATTCCCGTCAGCGTTCTTTCTGCTGTAGTACAGATCACCGCCCCCCAAGCCGTCTTTTCTTCCGAAAGAACTAAAAATCAATAACTCTTCTTTAGGATCAATATAAGCATTAAATTCATAAACCGCGGTGTTGATTGTACTATCGAGGACGACTGGATTTTGGTAACTTTTATCTTTAAACGAACTCATAAAGATGTCTTCTCTTCCTATACCATCTGGCCTCGTTGCTGTAAAATATAAATTTCCGTTTTCACTCACAGAGGGGTAGAATTCATCCTTCATCGAATTGATAATCGTATCAAGGGCTACCGCTTCTCCCCATCCAGTTTCCTTCCGGTCAACTTTCCAAATATTGTAATCCGTTCTGGTAGTATCCTTATCCATAGGTCTGTTAGAAGCAAAGAAAAGTCGCATGCCGTCAGTGGAGAAAAAAGGTTCAATATCGTTATACTGGCCAGAAAATGGGAGTATTTGCTTCTCTCCCCAGCCTTTGGCGCCTTTTTTAATGCTTACCAGACTTCGCCTGGTTTGCTTGTAATTGCCAAGTGTAAACACAATTTCTCCACCGTCTGGCGAGATTGCAATATCTCTTTCATAAAGTGAGGTAGAGATAGCCCCCTCTCCAAAAATTTCTAGGGAATCTGGACTTTTGCCAAGCTCTAATTTGGGCCCTTCTATTGGTTTTTGACAAGCGATTAGTAGCCCTAAGAAGCAGAAGAGCATTTTGTTCAGTGTTGACATATAGTTTTTTTGTAGTTTGAAATAAGAAAGGCATTTTGGCCCAATTGACCGTATCTGCCTATATACTTTTACTTTTTTTGAAACTATTCCTTCTTTGTTTCGGGTTGTCCCTTGGCTTTAAATTCAAAGATGTCGTCTCTTGCATAATGACCAACGACATCAAAGTCTAATTTGCTCTGTGCTATCTCATTCAGGTTTAAATTGGCAATCAAAACTCCCGGCCTATCAAAAAGTGGCCCTTCCAATACTTCGCCAAGAGGAGATACAATGATGCTCCCTCCTCTACACAGATCTTCTGGCTCTTCTTTAAGGTGGTCACGAAATCTATCAGGGTACATGGACTTGGTAAAATACTGATTGCAACCAATTACAAAGCACCTACCTTCCATTGCAATATGTTTCATAGTGGTGGTCCATGACTCCCGTGAATCGGCCGTAGGGGCCAGGTAGATCTCAACTCCCTTTTTGTACATGGCCATGCGGGCAAGGGGCATGTAGTTTTCCCAACAAATAAGGCCCCCAAGTCTTCCTATTTCAGTATTAAAGGTAGTCAGAGCCTCTCCATCAGCCTCACTCCAAATGACTCTCTCGGCTCCAGTGGGTTTAATTTTGCGATGTACTCCCAGCAAGCCTTTGGAAGGTGAAATATAGAGCATAGCACAGTACAGGCTTCCATTGATGCTTTCCTTTTCGGTTATACCCACTACGAGATACACCTTGTTTAGCTTTGCTACTTTTTCTATGAATTTAAGATCATCGCTTTCTATATCAATGCTATTCGCGTAATATTCCGCATACAGTTTTCTGCCCTTCACCGTTCTGCTCCCAACTTTTGTACCAAAGGAAAAACCTCTGGGATACCCAGGAATATAAGATTCCGGGAAAACCAGCAAATCGCAACCCTCAGCGGCATACTTTTTCGCTAGCCTTTGGAGTTTCTCCAGGGTCTTCTTCTTATCAAAGAAAACCGGACTTTCCTGAACTACACCAACTTTAACATGCATGACAAAAAGTTTTGAAACTACTTCAGTATTTACAAGGGTGAATGTACTTTATTTTTCGGAACCTGAAAGTATACTTAGATGCCGAGGATCAATTTTGCGATCCAAAAATAAATAAGGATTCCAAAAATATCATTACTGGTAGTAATAAAAGGCCCGGTCGCGATTGCAGGGTCTATTCCGCGTTGGTTTAAAAACAGCGGAATAAAAGTACCTATGATGCCGGCAACAATAATTACAGTGACCAATGAAGCCGATATGGCTAAGGCCGTATAAAAATGACCCTTCCAGAACCAGGTGAACAGCAGTAGTATAGCGGCCAAAATAAGGCCGTTAAGCAGGGCCAGCAAGGTTTCCTTAAATAGCCTGTTGCTAATACTACCTTTGAGATCGTCATTTGCGAGTCCCTGTACAATAATAGCGCTAGACTGTACACCCACATTTCCTGCCATTGCGGCAATGAGCGGTGTGAAATAAAAAAGAATAGCGTGTTCACTGATCATTGCTTCAAAGCCGCCCATGATTGCCGCCGCCCCCACTCCGCCTACGAGACCAAGGAATAACCATGGTAATCGGGCTCGTGTAAGTTCCCAAATGTTATCATCCGCCTCTACGGTCTGGGAAATACCTGCGGCCAATTGATAATCTTTTTCTGCTTCTTCTTTTATAACGTCTACAATGTCATCAATAGTAATCCGCCCCACGAGGCGTCCCATCTCATCAATAACCGGAATAGCTTCCAGGTCGTATTTAGACATGATTTTGGCGACCTCCTCAGGTTTCTCACTAACGTTTACAGAGTCTACCTTGGGAATGTATACATCTCGTATCTGTGCTGTTGTAGAGGTTGTTAAAAGGTCCTTGAGCGATAACCTACCCTTTAAAACTTCTTCATCATCCACTACATAAATAGAATGCACTCGTGTAACGTTCGAGGCCTGCGCCCTCATCTCCTTCACACAGGTAAGCACATTCCAGTTTTCATTTACTTTAACCAATTCTTTCGCCATGAGTCCACCCGCTGAATTCTCGTCATAGCGCAGGAGTTCTACAATATCCTGGGCGTGTTCGCGATCTTCTATCTCGGAGATAACTTCCTGAACAATCTCCTCCGGGAGTTCTGCTATAATATCGGCGGCATCATCTGTATCTAATTCTTCAATCTCTTCCGCTATTTCCTTGGAAGATAAATTGTTTAGAATGGCTTCCCTGATATCCTCATCTAGCTCTGTTAGAACATCAGATGTCTTATCGCTATCCAGTAATTTAATGAGGTAAGTGGCTTCATCTTCGTTAAGCTCATTGATGATCTCGGCGACGTCTGCATAATGCACATCTTCCAAAAGGGCAACGAGGTCTGTCCCATTTTGAGTTTCTATTAGCTGCTCTATTTCAGCTATGAGTTCGTCGGTTAGTTTAAACGGTGTCATCTGCTATCATCTTTGTCAGCGCAACAAAATCGGCCACTGCCATTTGTTCCGGACGCCGGTCAAAGATAGCATCTTCTTTTAGATTATCGGAAAGCTTAAAAGTTTTTAGGCTGTTTCTTAAAGTCTTCCTTCGATGATTAAAAGCAGCTTTTACCACTTTGAAGAAGAAAGACTCATCACAGCCTAATTTAAAGTTTTTCTTTCTTCTCAATCTCAAAACTCCGGAGTGTACTTTAGGTGGGGGGTCAAATACTTCGGGAGGAACAGTAAACAAATATTCTGCCTCAAAGAAGGCCTGTACAAGTACAGATAATATTCCATACGTTTTGCTTCCTTCTTTCTCACAGATGCGGGCGGCAACTTCTTTTTGAAACATCCCTGAAAATTCTAGAATTCTGTCGCGGTGTTTAAGGAGTTTAAAGACAATTTGAGTTGAAATGTTATAGGGGAAGTTACCGACAATGGCAAAGGGTTCTTCCGGAAACAATGTATTGAGATCGAAGGAAAGGAAATCGGCCTCAATTACCTCAAACAGCTTGGATTTTGCCAGTAAACCCGAATGTTCGAGGGAGAAATTGTTTCTTAAGTAGGCTACTGAATCCCTGTCTAGTTCCATAGCTATTAACTCTAAATCTCGTTGCAAAAGATATTTGGTAAGCACCCCTGTACCAGGGCCAATTTCGAGGACATTTGTATAACCGTCCAAAGAAAGTGTTTGGGCTATTTTGTCTGCAACGCTTTCATCTTTCAGGAAATGCTGCCCCAAAAATTTTTTCGCCTTAACCGGGCTGCTTTCCCGAAACCTGGAACCTTTATTAAATCTGGAAGACTTTTTATTTTTCTTCTGTTTGGGCATTTAGAATTGATGATTAGGAATGGTTAGATCTTTCGAAATATACCCAGGCTTGTATGCCAGAATCCAGAATGATCTCTTTTCGTTTATAGGCGGCACCTTCGTAGTCATCTGCACTCAAAAGATCCGCACTACTGACAGCATATACCTGACCCTTGACACTATCCGTGGCTTTGTTTGATGTGATGACGGTAGGGTAAAGGCCTGCCACCTGCTCAGTGGCTATCTTGTGACCTGAAAGCAGATCATTACTGCCTTTAAGCGTTCTTGAAAAAACAGCCGTTTGTACGGCCTGGTCCTGTAAGGTGCCATAGGTAAACAAATATTCCGTAGCGCTCGCAACGGCTTGCCTTTGTTCGCTAATAACCTCTAATTCCGTCCTGAAGGCCACAAATTTATTCGCGTACCGTTGCATCCCGTCCTTTCGCAATCTTTCGGAGTCCTCTTTATAATATTGTTCCAGTGTTGCTTTGTCCTTGGTTGTATACTGTACGGAATACGTGATTCCGCCTGTTTCCTCTTCCACAAGCACGCGGCACATTTTGGCTTTAACAAACTTGCCGGTTTTGAGCATATCAGGAATGTGTGTATCTCGCATCCATTTAAGCCATTGGTCGTGTACGGCTTCGTCGATGTTAATGGTTACATTATAAATGTACATGAAGTTGAGTTTGAACGTCCACTTTATCAGTTTATAGCATCACCTCTAAGTATCCTGAAACGTTTTCTCGCTTGAGGAAAGAAGTAACTATCCTGATAATTGTAAATGATTTTTTCGTAATGCTGCTTGGCTTTTTCAGCTTCGTTCAGTTGCGTACGGTATAATTCGGCTAAAGCAAAGTGCGCATCATCCGCCAATATATCGTTTCCGTAAAATTCAACAATTTTTTGATAATTAAATCTGGCCGCATCATAATCTCCTAGGCCTTCCAGTAAAGAGCCTTGCTTTAATAACGCTTCATCCTCGATTTTCTCCCCTTTGTGATTTTGAAGTATATCGTTTAAGGCAGCAATAGCCTCTTGTGTTTTGTTCTGATAAGCCAGCAGGTCGGCCCGGGCATATTTTTTAAGCGCAGTCTGGGTAGAATCTTCTAAAGAATTGTCAGAGATCAGTAAACTTAATTGCATAGCGTCATTTGCGATAAGCTGGGAAGTAGAACCACGCAGGACTTTTAGCTGCGTTAGGGCCCAATCAAAATCACCCTTATAAAAACTGGTCTGCGCAACTTTAAATCTGGCATTCTGGCCCAAGACATCGTTTTTAAGGCTTTTTTGAATCTGAGAAAAATAGATCAAAGCCTGATTGAATTTTTGGTCGAAGACTAGGATATCACCCAGGGCCATTTTTAAGTAGGCCTGTGCGAAGCGGCCCAAGGGAAGTTCGAGGCTCTTTTTAAGGATATCAGTTCCGGCGGAAGGGTTCTCTTTTTTGAAAGTTAGAAAATTGGCATAGGCAATCTGTAGCTGCATAGTTTGTCCTTGATACCCATATATTCCAAGGAGCTCTTCAAACTTTTCTTCCACGGCAAGAAGTGTTTTCGTATCCGCTTCAATAAGATCTAAATCTATCAGGTTTAGCTGTGCATTGAGTTTTTCAACAGGGTCATTACTGTTTTGTTCAATGTATTTGAATACGGTTTGCGCATCATCCAGGGCCCTGTCTTCCAAGGCCAGATTTCCAAGACTTTCTAACCGCTGTAATGTACTACCCGCGGCCCTTTTGTAGATTGCCTTCTCCTGACTAAACGCATTGCTGTATTGCCTCTGTTGAACAAAAAGCCAGCTCAAAATCTCATTCCAAAGTATATCCGGTCTTTTTTGAGCCTTTTTGAGCAAAATTCTTTTAAGTTTTATATTGTTTTCATTGTCTGGGTCTGAAGTAATAAAATGGTCTATATTCCTAAGTACATTAGATTTAGAAGATTTTCCGTTTCTGATGAGCTCCAGGTAAGAATTATACATTTTTTCAATATCTCCCTGCTCACCATAGATCCTGGCCATTTGAAAATTATAGTCTAGTTGCGGATTTAATTCCATAGCCCTGGAATATGCCTTTAAAGCATAATCGAGCAGCGTATACCGCTGAAACCTGAATCCAATCCCATAGCCATAATTTGGGTTTACCTCAATAGCATCAAGGGCTTTTTGATAATACTCCAGTGCTTTTTCCGGGATGTCTTGTAAGCGATAATTGTATCCCAGTTCAATAAAGATTGTGGGATACGGATTTCCCAGTTCAATTTTCTTTAGAAGAAAATTTTCTGCTTCGCTATACTTTTCCAACTGCTGATAACAGGCTACCAGGCCTTCTGCATAATCTGTGCGTCTGGGATGCTTTTCCGCCAGCTTTTCGTAAAAAACCACGGCTTTTTCAAAATCTCCGTCGTTGAAATATTGCTTGGCGAGAAAATCGTCCTGAGCCAAAGCACCCAGGCTAGCGCATAGGAAGAAGAAAAGAAATAGGACTCTCATAAATCTATTTACACAAATATACTACAGTTAAAACGAAGAAGGTGTTAAGGAGATTACAAGGTTTGGGTATAAATTTTGCCGGGAATATTTAATTTCCTAGCAGGAGTCAGGACTTGTTAGACTTAGAGATTCTGAAGACAAGATATGTTTTTAAGAAGTTTACGAACGAACCAAATTCTATTGGCTGAACTCCCAGGAATGATACCTCTTGGTTATATTCTGCATGTAAATTGCAAGGTGTATTGTTAACTTAGTATAGGGAGGGGTTAGAAACCCCAGATTTAAGGCGTTGTTATTTGAAAATCTTTTGATTCAAAGAAATCGGTCAATACAACACGATGTGATTAGCCCAAGTTTTCACCAAGTATAAATAGCTTAATCAATGCGGTCAAACCCGGTATAGGGCACCAAAACCTCGGGGATTTCTATTCCGTCAGCAGTTTGGTAGTTTTCAAGGATGCCGGCAAGTACTCTTGGTAAAGCCAGAGCACTTCCGTTTAAGGTATGAGCTAATTGTGTTTTGTTGTTTTCATCCTTAAAACGCAGTTTCAACCTATTCGCCTGATAGGCTTCAAAGTTAGAAACAGAACTTATCTCCAGCCAGCGGTCCTGCGCCGTCGAAAACACCTCAAAATCATAGGTAAGTGCAGAGGTAAAGCCCAAATCTCCACCACAAAGCCTGAGAATTCTATAAGGGAGCTTCAACTCTTTTAAAATTCCTTTTACATGTTCCACCATATCGTCTAAGGCGGCATAAGAATTTTTAGGGTGTTCTACTCTTACAATTTCTACTTTATCAAATTGATGCAAGCGGTTTAAACCGCGTACGTGAGCTCCGTAACTGCCTGCCTCTCTTCTAAAACAAGGCGTATAGCCGGTATAGCGGATTGGAAAGTTGGCCCTATCCACTATAGTGTCACGCAACAAATTCGTAACAGGTACCTCTGCAGTTGGGATAAGGTATAAATTGTCTGCTCCAATATGGTACATTTGCCCTTCCTTGTCAGGCAATTGCCCAGTACCATAGCCAGAGGCCTCATTAACCAAATGCGGTACTTGTATTTCACGATATCCGGCGGCGGTATTCTTATCCAGAAAATACGAGATCAGGGCGCGTTGTAATCGTGCCCCTTTGCCTTTGTAAACTGGGAAACCAGCTCCGGTGATTTTCACACCTAGCTCAAAATCAATGATATCGTATTTTTTTGCGAGTTCCCAGTGGGGTTGGGCGTTTTTCTCCAGCTCAGGAATATGGCCCTCCCTAAACACTTCTTCATTATCCTCATCAGTATTTCCTGCAGGAACAGATTCATGAGGTACATTGGGAATTTGATAGAGCGCCTCCCGAAGGGCTGTAGCTGCGTTGTTGAGCTTTTCCGTAAGCTCTTTGGAGGTTTCCTTTAAATCGGCAGTTTGCTCTTTTAATGCATTGGCCTCACTAGCCTTCCCACTTTTAAAAAGCATCCCTATTTCTTTAGACAGCGCATTGGAAGAGGCCAGAGTACCATCCAATTCGGTCTGTAGGGCCCTTCGATCTTCGTCCAGCTTTAAAACGGAATCCAATAGCGGAATTGGATCAATATTGCGCTTTCGAAGCGCCTTAGAAATAGCATCCTTAGAATCGCGTATGGCCTGTAGCTGTAGCATTGCATTTTATTTGAGCCGCAAATTTAGGGTTAATTGGGTAATAGATCAATATTCAATGATCAATAAACAATAAACAATGAACAGTTATCAATTAGTTTTCCTATCAACGACTTCTGGTTCCCAGGGCAAAATCCAGTCATGATGTGTAAAATGATCCCAGGGTACACTGCCAAGGTCTATCTTGGGGTCTATAAAGGGTTGATACGGCCTTTTATTTATTTTAACTCTAGACCTCACGTAGACTGCTACATCCTGCCCTTTCGCCGCGTAAATTTTTTTCAAACGCTGTGCAAACTGCCAAATAAAATCTGGATAAGCTGTGATTCTTCTTCGTTGTTTCTTTGTAAGATAGTCGCTTAACTTAACGGTTTGCAGCTCTCCCGTTTCTTTATTTTTTAGTTGAAATTGAATGGATCCAGACCTGCTTCTAAGCATCATTCTCCAACTCATTCTATGTCCTTCTTCTGTCCATAGCACATTCCCTTCTATAAAGTGATGCCGTAAAGGGAGCGCAAATTGAAGCAAGAAATAGGCGCCAACGCCAAATAAGAACCATTTTTTATACGTAGGGGCAACCATCTGCACACCCTTAAAACTGGGTTTTTTCCTGAGAAAGACCTTTCGAATGGTTTCGGCGTCAAAAAAGAATACCGTAAAGGCCAGTGAGAGGTAAGGAAAAATACCTATTTGGAAGACCACAGAATTGAACAAATGGAAGAAAATAGAAAAGCCAAAAGCCCATTTCCTGCTTGGTTTCCACAGTAAGGCAGGAACTACCAGAAGGTCGAACAAAATTCCGGCGATTCCTATAATTTTCTGAATCCAAGGGTATTGCAAAAAAGGGCCTATAAGGGTATAATCTTTTTTGCTGCTCATCAGCAATTCAATAAAACTGAAGTCGAGCCAATCTCCATAAAGCTTGGCTATCGAGGCATAAGTATAGACCAGGAACAACTGTGCCACTATAATCCATTTCACATAGCCATACATGCTTTCCGAACGGATGCCGGGATTTAATCTGGCATCCAAAGAATAACCCCTATTGGCAGGGAAAAAGCACATAAAAAGTGAAATTAATATTAAAAGGTAGTAGTGGTTGTTATAAGACGATTTTTGCATGAGGTAAACCCCTGTCCACAACAGTGTAAAGGCGATAATACCAAACCGATATTTGTAACCCAGAGCAATAAGCAAACCAAGGGTGCCCATTACGAAAAAGTAGATATACATCCCATTGCCCGGTAAGGGTTGTATCCATTCAAAACTTATAAAGGAAAATGTAAATTGAGGCTCTACAAGGGTACGGCGCACCCAGCCAGTTGAGATTGCCCCATAACACTCCAGACTTATCAGAATACCAAAGAAGATCCTGAATACGAGCAACGGACTGTTGTCCACCTTCGAAAAGAGCAATCGATTTAACATCTATTGATTTATTATAGACAAAGAGGTAACCCGGTCTTTAAATAACTGATCTTTAAGTGCTTCCAAAGAGTTGAATTTTTGCTCATCACGGATCCGGTCTAAGATCTGAATTTGAATTTTCTTATCATACAGATCGCCCTGGAAATCAAAAAAATGGATTTCAATACTCCTTTGGGTTCCGTTGACCGTGGGATTGTATCCTATATTCATCATTCCGAATACGTTTTTTTCGTCAATGGCTCCCTGAACCACGTAAACCCCATTCTTAGGGATCAATTTATAAGCTTCTGCAATATGCAGATTAGCCGTAGGAAAGTTGAGTTGCTTACCCAATCCCTTGCCTTTTTTTACCGTTCCGGTTAGCATATAGCGATACCCCAGATATTTGTTTGCCGTTTTTACATCTCCTTCAGCCAGGGCGTTCCTTATTTTCGTAGAGCTTACAGACACATCATTTATTTCCTGGACGGGGATTTCTTCAACTTCAAAATCCAAAGCGCTACCAAAAGCGATCAAATCATTGATATTAGCATTGCGATTTCGGCCAAATCTGTGGTCATAGCCTATAATCACTTTTTTAATATTCAATTCATTGACCAAAATATCCCGCACAAATTCTGTGGCAGACAAGCGGGAGAACTCCTTGGTAAATGGATGAATGATGAGATAGTCTAAACCGATCTTCTCCATGATCTGGGCCTTTTCTTCGATAGTACTTAAAAGCTTTAGATCTGTGTCTTTTTGGAGTACCATCCGAGGATGTGGAAAAAACGTAAGTACAGTAGATCGGAGGTTTAATTTTTTGGCATTGTTTATGAGGCGTTCAAGTATCTTTCTGTGTCCGATATGGACTCCGTCAAAGGTGCCAATAGTTATGGCAGTGAAATTTTCCTTCTGGTATTCGGAAATGCTTTGTACTGTAATCACTAAGATAAGATAATAAAAAGGCTTACTTTTAATGCACTAAAATCCCCTCGATGTATACAAAATTACGTCTTGTTTTATCAATAACCATATTATTTCTTTCCTTTTGCGGATTTGCCCAGACAAGCTATTGGAATAAGGAAAGTTCTACCAATGGTCTTAAGTCCTCGTCTATGCAAAAACTAGACCTAAAAGAGGCGCAATTTTTCTCATTGAAAGAACAAGATCTTGCAAAAGTACTACCTTCTTTTTCCTCTTCGGCAACCCAGCACAATATTGTTCATTTTCCTAATGATCAGGGAGAGTTAGTGGCATTCAGGGTGAAAGAAACCCCTATTATGGCACAGGCGCTTGGGGAGAAGTATCCAAATATTAAGTCATACACAGGATTCAGTTTTGACGGTAAAGACAAAATACGCTTTAGCAGGTCGCATAAAGGTATACAGGTTATGATTACGCATCAGGATAGCCGCCCAACCACTTTTATGCAAAAAGCCGGGAATAGTGAGAACACCTATATCGTTTATTCAAGAGACCAGCATGTGCATGGGGTAGATGATTTTATTTGCGATACCGAAGCAACGACTCGGAAAGATATCAAAGCTACTTCGGCTAAATTAGTTGACGATCAAATTTTACGAAAATATAGAATTGCCGTCTCTGCCACTGGAGAGTACACCACTTTTCATGGAGGGACTGTAGCAGACGCTTTAGCGGCTATTAATGCCACACTTACCCGTGTTAACGAAGTCTTTGAAACAGACCTGGGGGTTACCCTAGAATTAGTGGCCAATACAGATCAGGTGATTTTTACGGATGAAGCAACCGACCCCTACAGTGGAAACCTAAATACACAGGTTCAAAATACACTCACAGCTACCATTGGCGAAGCCAATTATGACGTAGGCCATTTGTTTCACGAGGACAACAATAATGGCAATGCCGGCTTTATAGGTTCTGTTTGTAAGGACAATCAGAAAGGGAGTGCTTTCTCATCAGGCCTTAGCCCGCAAGGTGATATTTTCGATCTGGATTTTGTAGCCCATGAACTAGGGCATCAGTTTGGGGCAAACCATACCTGGTCCTTTGAAACCGAAGGAACCCAGGTACAGGTTGAACCGGCTAGTGGCACTACTATTATGGGGTATGCGGGGATTGTAAATGGGAACAATGTGGCTCCGAATGGAGATGATTACTTTCACTACTTCAGTATCCTTCAAATTAGCGATTATCTGCAGACAGTAAGTTGTGCCCAGGAAATGGCGATTACAAATGTCCCTCCGGTAATTAACCCTACGCCAGACTTTATCATTCCGAAATCCACAGCCTTTGTCCTTACAGCAGATGCTACAGATGCGGATGCGGGGGATGTACTCACCTATGCATGGGAGCAAATAGACAACGGCGTGGTGACCACCTCGACTTTTGGGCCAGATAGGCCCAATGGGGCTAATTTTAGGTCTCAGAAACCCTCGACTTCCCCGGAGCGCTATTTTCCGGCGCTTTCTGAGGTAGTACTGGGAAATTTAACACAAACCAATCCGCCGACAAATTCGGCCTGGGAAACGGTGTCTGATGTAGAAAGGGATATGAATTTTGCCTTGACAGTACGTGACAATTCAGCTGGGGGAGGGCAAGTGGCCTCAGATTTAATGAAAGTTAGCGTTAGAAGCAATTCCGGACCCTTTTTGGTAAGTTCTCAAAGTAATGCCGTGTCCTATGCAGGAGGAAGTATTCAAACAATAAACTGGGATGTAGCTAATACCAACCAGTTGCCAATAAACGCTCAATCTGTAGATATCTTTTTATCTACCGATGGAGGAGTTACTTTTCCTTTTACATTGGCAGAAGGAGTCTCTAACGATGGTAGCCATGATGTGATTATGCCTGGGACGGCAACAACCATAGCTCGGGTAATGGTTAAAGCCAGTAACAACATTTTTTTTGCGTTAAATACCACCAACTTTACAATTACAGAGTCTGAAGTAGTACTGAACTTTTCAAGCCTTGAATATGAAGATTGCCAACCAGATGATTTGGTGGTACCCTTTACTTACGAAACTTATTCAGGATTCAATGAGGAGGTAACTTTTAGCGCCTCCGGGGTACCAACAGAACTTGAGGTAACATTCAATCCGGTTACGGCCACTGCCAATAATACACCCATCTCCATAACCTTCGCGGACACTGACGACGTTGCTCCAGGAAATTATCCTATAACCATAACCGCTACTTCGATAAATGCTACCAAAGAGATTACCCTTCAGCTTGCTTTCCTTAGCGCCACGTTTTCCGATGTGTCGCTTAGCAGTCCGGTGGATACTGCGGAGGAAGTAAGCCTCAGTATCCCCTTGCTATGGGAGGCCAGTAGTTTGGCTACATCCTATGATTTAGAGATCGCCACAGATGCCGCCTTTAATTCGGTCATAGAGACAGCTTCGGTATTAGGCACCTCCTATATACCAGTAAACCTGGAGGAGGAAACAACTTATTTTTGGAGGGTAAAGCCAAGGAACAATTGCGGGGAAGGTACGTTTGGAAGTCCGTTTAGCTTCGCTACAATCTCTGTGAATTGCAAGACAATTACTGCAATAGGATTGCCAAAAACCATTTCTTCAACCGGCACGCCTACAGTAACTGCAACCGCAAATTTTGTAGATGATCGGCCAATTTCTGAACTCAATCTCAGCTTGGATTTAGAGCATAACTTTCTGTCTGATCTCATCATAAGTCTTACTTCGCCTGAAGGGACGACCATAGTACTGACCTCAAATTCATGTGGGGATCTCAGAGATATTAATGCCGTTTTTAACAATAGTGCCAGCAATTTTATTTGTCAGGGCAACCCTGCCATAAATGGTACAGTGAGACCTTTGGGTTCTTTGGCCTCTTTTAATGGTGAATCTGCCTTTGGTGAATGGACATTGACGGTTGTTGATACTGCCCCGGCTGATGGTGGCGTTCTAAACGGTTTTTCACTTGAAATTTGTGTAGAAGGAGAGCTAAGGCCAGATGACGATGGAGATGGCGTTTTCGATGATGGCGATGATCTGTGCCTGGGCACACCTCCGGGTACTGAAGTTGATGTGGATGGCTGCCCTATTTTTCGGTTTCCGGCAAATAATTTTAGTGTGGCCATTGCCAGTGAATCCTGTCTAGCCAATAATAATGGTAGCATTGATATAACTGCTGCTCAAACCATGGATTATTCCGTTTCTATTACAGGTAATGGAATAGATACCAACGCAGATTTTACAGATAGCTATCAACTCGAAAACCTTTCAGCAGGAACCTATTCTGTTTGCATTACAGGCACCGATGGCACCAATGATTTTGAACCGCTGTGTTTAGAAGCCGTCGTTACGGAACCTCAGCCTCTTAGTGTATCCTCGGCAGTATCGGCAGATGGTTTACAGGCTACTCTGACTTTAAACGGGTCTGACCGTTATTTTATAACATTAAATGATGTGCTTACCCAAACCACGCAGAGCGAAATCACTCTAGATTTGACAAAAGGGGTAAATACACTTAAAGTATCTACAGACCTACCCTGTCAGGGAACATTCGAGGAGGAGATCTTTGTCTCAGACAAACCCATACTGTTTCCAAACCCGTTTACGGAAAGAGTAACAGCATTTTTAAATGGTTCTCCAGAACTCTTGGAAGTTATTATACACGATGGAACCGGGCGTTTGATTCGCACTGAAAGACGGTCGCTCAATGGGAACAATGAAGTTCAATTAGATTTTACCGGGATGGCCTCAGGGATGTACTATATAAGCCTTAGAGGACAAGGGATACGAGAAACATACAAACTAATAAAAAGATGAAACGAGGTGCCGCAATAGTGTTCGCCTTTCTTCTGATTCTGGCGTGCAAAAAAGACGATCCGAAACCCCCGGAGGCAGCCGCTTTAGAATTTCCGTTACAAAATTCTGAGTGTACTACCGGGGTAGATGTCAGTGAAACTACCAGTCAGGTAGAATTTCGCTGGCAGGCTGCTAAGCGTACCAAAAGTTATGAGCTGAGAGTCACGCACATGATCTCTAATGTTTTGCAAACCGCAACCACCGAGACCACTGCAGCCAAACTTACTATAGAGAAAGGAGCGCCTTACTCCTGGATGGTGATTTCTAAAAGCTCTAATTCGCAGGAAACGGCTAGTAGTAACACCTGGCAATTTTACAATGCCGGCTCGCAAACCACTTATCCGCCATTTCCCGCAGAGGCATCAGACCCTAAATCCGGGTCTTCTAAGGTAAGAGACATCAATAATGAGATTACACTGGAATGGACTGCTGCCGATATAGATGACGATATTGCAGGATTTGAAGTATATTTTGGAACTGTTAACCCACCTACAAACTTAGAGGCTTCCCCAGTGGCTACTATAACTAATCTCAAGGTTGGTGTTACCTCTAACACGATATACTATTGGAAAATTGTTACCAGGGATGAAGAAGGGAACAGTTCAGATTCTGGCGTTTTTTCATTTAAAGCACTCTAGGTACCATTAAATTGATTCATGGTTAACTTGACGCCGGCCAGAACAAAAGAATTTACAAGGTCTACAGCTTTATCGAGCCTTTCTTTTAAGCCTTCCTTTTCTTCCTCAGTCCATTTTCCCAGAACATAATCTACCTGTCGTCCTTTAGAAAAATCAGAGCCTACCCCAAACCTAAATCTGGGATACTGAGTGGTTTGAAGAATGGTCTGAATATCTTTTAAACCATTGTGGCCACCATCACTTCCTTTTGTTTTGAGTCTGAGGGTTCCGAAGGGAATATTAATATCATCTGTGATAACAAGGACGTTTTCCAGGGAGATTTTCTCTTTATCCATCCAGTATCTCAAGGCTTTGCCACTTCGGTTCATGTAAGTAGAAGGTTTTAAGCACAATACGCTTCGCCCTTTGATCTTGTATACCCCAATATCTCCCAGCTTCTCTGTTTCAAAAGTGAATTGCTGTTTTTCGGCAAGTTTATCGAGAATTTGAAACCCAATATTATGCCGGCTCCCCTGATACTCGGATCCGATATTTCCTAAACCTACAACCAAGAATTTTTTCATGGGCTCTGTTTCTTCTAAGATGTTTTTCTTTTGGCCAAAAAGGAAATGAAACAATCGAAACATAATGCTTTGTTCAAAGACGTAAAAATACAAAAGCATCCTAAACCCCCGTAGACGGGAACCGGATGCTTTTGACAAATCTTAAACGAATGTTATTCTCCTCCGGAGGCATCACCACCTTCGGCAGCTGGTGTCGCTTCAGCACCTTCAGCACCTTCAGCAGCACCTTCTGCTCCTTCTGCTCCTTCAACTCCTTCTTCTTCCTCTTCCTCTTCAACGACAATTGCAGCACGAGCGGTTTTCACTTGTACTACCACTGTAGTATCCGGGTGAAGAATGGTAAAATCGTCGTTTAACAATGATTCTACTGTTATGTTATCACCAATTTTCAATTCAGAGATGTCTATATTGAAGAAATCTGGTAAGTTGTCTGGCAAGGCTTTAATAACAAGCTTTCTTTTTCTGAACAGCAAACGCCCTCCATTTCTAACACCTGGAGAATTCCCCTCCAAACGAACCGGGATGTTCATTGTTACCGGTTTGTCTGAGAACAATTGGTAAAAATCTATATGCAAGATTTTATCCGTTACCGGATGAAACTGAATATCCTGCATTACGGCGTTCACTTTTTCTCCACTCTCCAAATCAACCACAACGGTGTGGGCACTAGGGGTGTACACTAAATTTTTGAACGCTAGTTCATCTGCTGAAAAGTGTAATGGTTTTTCCCCTCCGTATACCACGCAAGGGATCTTTCCAGCATTACGTAGGGCTTTTGTTGACTTCTTGCCCACGCTTTCTCTTTCTGATCCTTTGATTGTAATTGACTTCATTAAAGTATATAAAAATTAAAATTTACATTAAAAATTTAGACGCAATGGAAGTATTATGATGTACTCTTTGCATCACATCGGCAAACAATTCTGCACAGCTTAAAACCTTTATCTTATCGCTCTTACTTTGAATTGGAATAGAATCGGTAATGATCAACTCTCTTAATTGCGAATTCTCTATTTTCTCATAAGCATCCCCGGATAAAAGTCCGTGGGTGGTTATTGCCCGCACACTGATTGCTCCTCGCTCCATCATTAGATCGGCAGCCTTTGTAAGGGTTCCTGCCGTATCTACCATGTCATCTACCAATACAACATTTTTTCCTTCTACATCCCCTATCAATTCCATATGCGAAATGACATTGGCTTTTGCCCGTTGCTTATAACAGATGACCACATGACTTTCCAATGCCTTAGAATAGGCATAAGCTCTTTTAGACCCTCCCATATCTGGTGAGGCGATCGTTAGATTGTCTAAGCTCAGATTTTTGAGGTAAGGCAGAAATAGAGTAGAAGCATAAAGATGGTCTACCGGTTTTTCAAAGAACCCCTGAATCTGATCTGCATGCAGGTCCATTGTAATAATTCTTGTGGCCCCTGCTGCCTCCAGCATTTTAGCCACTAACTTGGCCGCGATTGGGACTCTTGGTTTGTCCTTTCTGTCCTGCCTTGCCCAACCAAAATAGGGCATAACAGCTGTAATGTGTCGTGCCGAAGCTCTTTTGGCTGCATCGAGCATTAACAACATTTCCATCAAATTTTCAGGCCCGGGGTTAGTAGATCCGATAATAAAGATCCGCGCCCCGCGAACAGATTCTTCAAAAGAAGGTTGAAACTCCCCGTCACTATATCTTGAAAAAATCACATTGCCCAGTTCGGCCCCATAGGCTTTAGCAATTTCCTTTCCCAAAAGGGCACTCTGTGTACAGGCGAAAATTTTAGGTTCCGGAACGGTATAGGACATAACTAGTTAATTGTAATCCAGGTTTCTGGATACCCTCTTCTAAAGGCGGTGCAAATTTAAACATTTATTTGGGTTGCTAAAGGATAAATGTGAAATTTTAGTTTTGGAAATAGTAAGTATTGTTTAGCTTTGCAGTCCCGCAATAACCAAGGACGTCAAAAAAATGATGATGATGAGGTTTTATGTGATCGGAATTACATTCTTGTTTATTTTCTGTGGGATAAGTTCTTGTAGCAATAGTGAGGAATCTGAAGGTAATGAACCTTCCATGATTAACGATGCGGAAGGTGTTCTGGTGATTGATGGCAGTCCCTGGACTTTTGAAAGGTACGAACTGCGAGAGGTCAGAGATCGAGCCGGTTCCGATTTAACGGATGCTGAGCTCATAGCGGCGGTTACGGATACTTTTAAAGACGTTGTCATAGAATTCATGGCAGACGGGAGAGGTACGGAAACTGGTTTTGATAATATTCCCAGTACCTTCTTTTGGAAGTTGAATACTTTGGGAAGGGTTGTTTTTTTAGATCAGGCTGGCAATGAAATTACCCCTTTTGGGAGTTTTGATGTAGATGTTCAGCGGCAAAGAATCAGCTTTACTTTTGAGACGCTTACGCCAGATGCCGATCTCATGGTAGAAGTAGTACATTTTGGTACGGTGCACTTTGTTGGATCTTTTTAGATATAAGAAGGAAGGTCAGGTTCTGACTACACTTTGACAATATGCCTCGGTGGCGGAATTGGTAGACGCGCTGGATTCAAAATCCAGTGGTAGCAATACCGTGTGGGTTCGATTCCCACCCGAGGTACGAATAAACCACAAAAAAGTGGAAACACAAGCGAGCTTCAAAAAAGGAGCTCGCTTCTTTTTTGGTGTGAAGCGCCGTGTTTCCTTTTGTGGTTTTCAAAACGACAGTTTTGGGAAGAATTCTGGAAAGAATTCATTCCCACCATCATCTCACTGCGGGGTGTTAATGTGGGTTTTTGTTTCCTTTTGTGGTTTTCAAAACGACAGTTTTGGGAAGAATTCTGAAAAGCCTCACAGAAATGTGGGGCTTTTTTTAATTAAGCACTCTAAAAGCGCCGAGCACTTAATCGATAACACCTTTGAGAATCGAGGACTTGAAGGAAACAACCGTCTACTTGCAGATGATTGCAATCAAATAATTTCTACAAAATGCAACCTATTTCAGATATCTAATGCAAATGCTGTATTTCATCAATAATTCTATAGCGTTGATCTAAAATCCGGGCAAAAAATTAAACGTAGTACGAATTTTGTCATCATAAATACTAAACGAAAACTATGAAGACAATTTTACTATTTAAGGAAATTTATATAGCGGGATTTAAAAATATAGGACATTACCTGGTTAAAAATTATTTTAAGGCTTTTGCCTGGTTTAGCTTTCTAATGTTCTTTGTGGTACTCTATGCATTTGTTTTTAGAGTATTCACCGGTTTTGCCTTCGATTAAGGCTTCCCCTGAACTTAGTTTTTTAAGATGAAAAAAAGAAAACCAGACTTTATCGATGTGTTTGTGGTCTTAGGATGCATGTTCGTATCTTTTATTGTATTCCTGATCATTGCGGCCTTTGATGTCTTTTAGAAGGTGATTCTCATTCCGGGAACTCTATGGAGAATTCATCCGGAAAGACATGAAAAACTTAAGTATTGCATTTGTATTGAAAAATCTACCGTTGGTCAATGGTAGATTTTTCTTTTTTGGGAGGTTTTTATGTAAAATGCTTACTATGAGATGCTTTCGATTATTTCGGGCAAAGCCCACTAAAAGCAAATAATTTCTATCAAATACCAATTATCGGGCTGAAGCATTCAAATGCTGTATTTCATCAATATTTCTATAGCGTTGATCTAAAATTCGGGCAAAAAATTAAACGTAGCCCGAATTTTGTAATCTAACTTATGGAATTCAAAGATTTGGGATTATGAATACTTTATTACTTGTTAAAGAGATTTATTTGGATGGGTTTAAGAACCTGGGACATTACCTTGTTAAGAACTACATGAAGGTATTTGCCTGGTTTAGTTTCGCGCTATTTTTTATAACCCTTTACGCTTTTATATTCAGAGTGTATACTGGTTTTGCTTTTGATTAAGAAACCGTAAAACCGTTACAGTCAGGATACAAATTACGCTAAAAATTTACGCACTATGTTTGAGCGCCTAAAACAAATAGGGAGCCTCATGGCTATACCTTATGACCGGCTTTTTACCTTGCTCTACGTGATGGCAACTCTGGTGTTTCTATACCTATACCTGTACTAGGCTGGGTTAAAGTTCGCCAGGAGAACCACGGAAGCATATAAAAATGTACTGCATAAGAGTTCTTGCTACTTCTTGGGCGTTTCTAAGCTAAGATCCTTTTGGTAAGCTACTATAGTACCTCAAGGGTTTTTTGTGATTTTATTTGGAAATATTCCAAATAAATGGAAATATTCCATATATTAGCTTTCCTGTTAGATCGCTATGCAAAAAACCATTCTCCATCTGGATCTGGACACTTTTTTTGTGTCTGTAGAACGCCGTTTAGACAGTCGTTTAAAGAACAAACCCATTCTTGTAGGCGGTTTAACCGACAGGGGTGTGGTGGCCGCCTGTAGCTATGAGACGCGTGGTTTTGGGATTCATTCAGGGATGCCCATGAAAATGGCCAGGGAACTCTGCCCTGAGGCTACAGTAATAAAAGGCAATGCAGGGACCTACAGCAAGCATTCCGATGAGGTCACGGAAATCATTAAAGAAGAAGTGCCTTTATTTGAGAAATCGAGCATTGATGAATTCTACGCTGATCTCTCTGGGATGGATCGCTTTTTTGGCTGCTATAAATACGCGCTAGAATTGCGGCATAGAATTATCAGAGAAACAGGTTTGCCCATATCTTTTGGGATGTCTGTAAATAAAGTAGTTTCCAAAGTGGCCACTAATGAGGCCAAGCCCAACAACCAGTTAAAGGTAGATTTTGGATACGAAAAGACTTTTTTGGCCCCACTGTCTATTAAAAAGATCCCTATGGTAGGTGACAAAACCTACCAAACACTCCGAAACCTGGGACTTAGGAAAATAAGGACTATTCAAGAAATGCCAGTAGACCTTATGCAACGAGTACTGGGAAAAAATGGCATTGTGATCTGGAAACGTTCAAATGGAGTAGACAATACTCCTGTGATTCCTTTTTGTGAACGGAAGTCGATTTCCAATGAACGCACTTTCGACAGGGATACTATAGATGTAACAAAGCTAAAAGGTATCCTTATCGCGATGACAGAGAACCTGGCTTTTCAATTACGTAGAGGAGAAAAGCTAACCGCCTGTATTGCGGTAAAGATCCGGTATTCAGATTTTAATACCTATTCAAAACAAATCAGGATCCCCTATACCAGCGCAGATCATATCCTGATTCCTAAAATTTTAGAACTGTTTCGAATGCTCTATAACAGAAGGTTACTGGTGCGATTAATAGGAGTAAAATTTAGTCATTTGGTGCCGGGAAATTACCAGATCGACCTCTTTGACGATACTGAGGAAGCCCTAAACCTCTATGCAGCCATGGATCATATACGGGAGCGTTTTGGCGATAAAAGTATTTTACGAGCTTCAGGAATGGGAGCAAGAACTATCGGCAGAATGCATAACCCCTTTAACGGGCAACCACCGATTGTGCTTGCACATCGGAAACAGTAGGCAATCAACAATAAACAATCAACAATAAGCAATAATCAATAATTAAGAATTAGCAATTCATCCTTGTATCTCAACTGTCACACATATTACAGCATGCGTTACGGGACCTTTTCCGAAATAGCGCTCTTGCAATTGGCCAAAGAGAATCATGTTGCTCAGTTGGCGCTTACCGATATCAACAATACTTCGGCCGGACTCAATTTTGTACGAAAAGCTGCTGAATACGATATTAAGCCTATTCTGGGGATTGATTTTAGAAATGGGGTTTCGCCCTGTTTTATAGGAATCGCTAAAAATAATGAAGGCTACCAGGAACTGAATACATTTTTATCTGCACATCTACATGAAGAAAAAGAAATCCCTGAACGGGCTCCTTGTTTTGGAGATGCCTATGTAGTGTACCCTTTTGAAAAGGTAGTGCTCAACGAACAGACAGCGTTTCTGGATCATGAGTTTATTGGTGTATCTATTGCAGATTTAAGAAGACTACCTTTTTCCAGATTAATCGCGTACAAAGATAAACTGGTGGTGCAGCAGCCGGTAACTTTTAGAAGCAAGCGCGATTTTAATGCCCATCGTTTATTGCGGGCCATTGACAATAATGTGTTGCTGAGCAAGCTTCCCAAAGAAGAAGAGGCCAGCGAAGAAGAGAAAATGTTTCCTGTACAAAATCTGGCTGCGGCTTTTTCAGAATACCCTTTTATTCTGGAAAATACAGAACGGCTGATGAATGCTTGTAGCATCCATTATGATTTCTCTAAAAACCGGGAGCCTCAGAATTTGCAATGCTATAACGATACCAAAGAAGAGGATGAGCAAATGATAGAGCGTTTGTGCGATGAAGGGATGCCGTATCGTTATGAAGATCCGGATGAAACTATTTTTAAGCGGTTAAAAAAAGAACTGGATCTTATTAAAGAAAAAGGTTTTGTCTCCTATTTTTTGATCAATTGGGATATTGCTAAGGAGGCCCGAAAGCGTGGGTTTTATTATGTAGGTAGAGGTAGTGGGGCCAACAGCATTGTAGCTTATTTGCTACGGATTACCGATGTTGACCCCATTGAACTCGATTTGTACTTTGAGCGCTTTATCAATCTTTTCAGGGCCAATCCTCCTGATTTTGATATCGATTTTTCGTGGAGAGACCGGGAAGAGATCACGACCTATATTTTTAAACGGTTTAAACATGTAGCGCTTCTGGGGACATATGTTACTTTTAAAGAGCGCGGCATTATCCGGGAACTGGGAAAAGTGTTTGGCTTGCCAAAGTCCGAAATTGATTTTCTGTGTGAGAGCCGATACAGCTATGCAAAACTTGATGAGGTTTCCCGGCTTGTTTTAAAATACGGGAAGCTCATTAAAAACATGCCCAATTATCTTAGTATTCATGCCGGTGGGATCCTGATCAGTGAAAAACCATTGCAGTATTTTTCGACCACACACTTGCCTCCTAAAGGATTTCCCACTACCCAGTTTGATATGGTCATTGCCGAAGATGTTGGTTTATACAAGTTTGATATTCTGGGCCAAAGAGGACTAGCAAAAATTAAAGAAGCGCTTCAGATCCTGAACTATAACAATCCTGAAGCCTTTGCAAAGATCGACATTCACGATATCCGGAAATTTAAAGAAGACGCTTACATCAATAATCTGATAAAAACAGCACAGTGTATGGGGTGTTTTTATGTAGAATCACCGGCGATGCGAATGCTCTTAAAAAAACTTGAGGTAGATAATTATCTGGGCCTGGTGGCAGCCAGCTCTATTATCCGCCCTGGGGTCGCAAAAAGTGGCATGATGCGCGAATATATTCTTCGTCACAGGAATGAAGGAAGGGCGGAAAGAGAAGCACATCCGGTAATGCTCGATATTATGCCCGATACCTATGGTGTGATGGTTTATCAGGAAGATGTGATCAAAGTAGCACATTATTTTGCCGATCTTACTCTGGGAGAAGCCGATGTCTTGCGAAGAGGGATGAGCGGAAAGTTTCGGTCTCGCGAAGAATTTCAAAAAGTCAAGGATAAGTTTGTAGACAATTGCCGCAAGAAAGGATATAAAGACACGCTTATTTTTGAGATATGGAACCAGGTAGCCAGTTTTGCCGGCTATGCGTTTGCCAAAGGGCATTCTGCTTCTTACGCTGTAGAGAGCTATCAAAGCCTTTTTTTACGAGCATACCACCCTTTAGAATATATGGTGGCAGTACTAAACAATGGCGGCGGATTTTACCGTTCTGAGTTCTATGTCCATGAGGCGCGCATGCTGGGAGCTAACATTCACGCTCCTTGCATCAATAAGAGTGAAGGGGCGAACTGCATTTACGGGACTGACATTTACTTAGGGTATATGTACCTGAAGGAGCTGGAATCCCGGGTAATAGAACGCATCCTTATCGCAAGGCAAAAAGGAGGATCTTTTCCTTCTTTGGAAGATTTTTTAGATCGGGTTCCTATCTCTGCAGAGCAATTGAGTATTCTCATTCGTATTGATGCATTTAGGTTTAGCGGAGTGAATAAACACCGATTATTGTGGCAGGCTCATTTGTTTCTCTCTAAAGGAACGATATCGGATCATCCCAAATTGTTTCCACCAGAGCGGCGAAATTTTAAGATCCCGGAACTGTACACCACAAATCTTGAAACTGCCTTTACACAATTAGAGCTGTTGGGCTTTTGTTTGTGCAGTCCCTTTCAATTGCTGGTTTCACCTCCTGTAAACAAGAACGGGTGTAAAAACCTAAAGCAGTACCTGGGGAAATACATTGATATTTATGGCTATTTGGTCACCGTTAAAAATACGGATACCCACAGAGGAGACAGAATGCACTTTGCCACCCTGGTAGACCAGTATGGAGAAGTTTTTGACACAGTACTCTTTCCGCCGGTGGCTGCCAAATACTACTTCAGAGGGAAAGGCATTTACAGGTTTTACGGGAAAGTGGTCAGTGAATTCGGGTTTCTGAGTATTGAAGTCATTAAGATGCAGAAGCAAGATTACATCCAGGATCCAAGGTATGCAGAGATGAAGACCAGTACCCTCTTAATGAAACCCAGAGAAAAAGCATCCTCAGAAAACAAACTCAGCTCGTCCTAATTAATATTCTAACCAACTTAGTTTTCTTCAATTGTGATGAACTGATTGGCTTTAATATTTTCAAGAGTTTGTGTTTTTCCGGAAGGCCAGGAAATGATCAGTTCTTCAACCAGTGAGGCAGTTGCTAACCCAAAATGCAATAAGGGTTCATTCTGACTTGCATAACCCGTTTGAGGCCACAACCACCTTGACAACCATTTCTTTTCTCCTTTCAATGTAATTAGTATCCTCACCTTGGCGCCTATTCCGAAACGGTTTTCACTCTTTCCTTTTAGTCGAATTTCAAGCCAATTTGAACCGTATACATTATTTCTGTAGAACTGATTAGGTGCTGTATTGGAGCCCCAATTGCTAAGAAAAAGATCCAGATCCCCATCTCTGTCATAGTCTGCCCAGGCAGTACCAGCAGAAATTCTTGAAGTTGAGGTAGCCGACCCGGAACCCACTTTTTTAAATTCTCCAGGAGCCTCCTGCATAAAAAAGTCGTTCTCAACCATTTCAGGGCTTGTACCTTCAGTGCCATTGGCGATGAAAAGATCCAGATCTGTATCATTGTCAAAATCACCCCAGGTATGGCCCTTAGATGGCTTTCCGGCAACGGAGTCTATTGCAGAGTTCACTTCGGTAAAGTTTCCTTTCCCATCGTTCGCATAAAGCCTGTTATGATCCGAACGGGCGATATTGGTGATAAAAAGATCTAAATCATCATCCTGATCAAAATCGATAAAAGATACGCCATAAGTCAGGTTTCGCTCTGAAGTGATTACCTGGCCTTCCTCAAATGTAAAGTTACCCTCACCCAGGTTTAAATAGTAGAAGTTCCGTGCTTTCTTTCTCTCGCCTTCTTCGGCGAGGTCTAAAAAGTTTCCCACATAAAGTTCAGGGAACCCGTCGCCGTTGGTATCTGCCCAGGCACAGCTCCTTCCATCTCCCGCCTTATACGGAAACCGGGAAGGCACAATGGCCGAGAACGCCCCGTTACCTAGATTTTCGAATAGGGTATCGATATTTCCATCGCGTTCAATCACATAGACATCCAGATCTCCATCAAGATCATAATCGCACCAACAGGCCGTGGTTGAATTCGATTTCTTTTTCGTAAGATCCCCGGCTTCTGCCAGCTTAAAAACTGCCTTTCCATTATTTTGAAACAGCTTATTGGGTTCTCCCAATTGAGTAGTATAAAAGATGTCCAGATCTCCATCATTGTCATAATCAATTAGATTTACCCCCTCTGTCCATCCGGCTGAAGTAGTTTCCGGGCCTTCGGTTAGCTGTTTAAAATCTGGCAGTGCTCTTCCAAGGTATAAGTAATTAGAATTGTTCATGGTATTGGCGATCACGAGATCTGAATAGCCATCTTGGTCAAGGTCTCCCCAGGCAAGTCCTCTAGATGCTGTATGGCCTTCGTTTAGGATGGTCTGCTTTTCCTCATCAAAAAAGAAGCGAGATTCAGTTTCATTTATTCGCAGTATGTGAATTCGAGTTCCATTGGGTGTGACGCGATTAAAAACGACACGATTATCCACAGGAGACCAATCTGGCCTTACATCTTCCTCATCGCGATTATTCCAGCTGATCTGACGAATATCTGTACCATCATTTTTCATGATAAATAACTGTAGATTCTGTGTTGTTTTTCCATGCCTGCTCGATGCAAATACAATATGTTCTCCATCTGAGGACCATTCAGGGTAGCCATCAAAAGATGGGTGATTGCTTAAATTCCGCAATTCTGAGCCGTCCGCGTTCATCAAAAATATTTCTGAATTATAACCCCTTGGCGCAGTCGTATCGGCTAAAATTCGCCTCCACAATATTTTTTTTCCATCGGGGGAATACGAGGGGTAGGTATCCCATTCAAAATAATTGGTAAGGCGCTTTATCAATGATCCTTCCGAATTGGCCTCGTAGATCTCGTAGTTTTTCAGCTCAAGCTTGCCTTCGTCATCTCTTTGAGAGTTAAAGATGATCTTTGATCCGTCGGCATTGTATTTGGCATGACCATCCCTAAGCGGATGATTTGTAAGTCTTTTCTCTTTAGAGCCATTAGGAGCTATCGTAAAAAGTTCGTTGTTTTCACCCTCCAAATACCTTGAAAAAAGGATTTCTTTACCACTTGGAGACCAGACCGGCGTTTCGTCCTCCTTTGTATTAAAGGTCAGACGTTCAATGTTGTTTCCATCGGCGTTCATGCTGTATAGTTCGAAATTCCCATCGAGACGATTCGATTGAAAAACGATTTTTTTGCCGTCGGGAGACCAACTTGGATATTCGTCATGTACAAGCGTTATTCCGTAAAGGGTATCTGCCTTTTGAGCCCATATTATCGTTGCATTTAACAAGGCCATACATGTAATCAAAACAGTGAATAAAAAAAACCTCTTCATAAGGAAAATGTAAGATTGATGAGCTTGAAACTATGAAGAATGTAAACACACTTTGGATAAATGCAGTGAATAGACCCTATTATGTGAGTGAAAAGGCTAGAGTGGTAAAGTGGCGCCGGAAAGTACCTCCTTAAGTGTTCGGATATAAGGTCTGCTAACCGTTCTGGTGTTCCCGTCCAGGAGCTGTACCTCTAATTTCTTTCCGGTAGAGCTGATCAGCGTCCGAATTGCAAGAACGTTAACTACCGTAGAACGATGAATTCTTAAGAATTGAGAATTTGGGAGGAGTTCTAAAAATGCCTTAAGAGATCTTCTTTCCAAGAAGATTCCTTGCTCAGTGTGGATACTGATATAATAATTTTCCGCGCCAATCCAATAAATTTCCTCAGGTTTAAGCAAAAAGTGCTTGTTCCCCTTTTTTAATACTACGGTATCAGGCAATTTTGAAGGCGTCGTATTATTTCTGGTATTTAAAACAAGGGCGTAGGCCAGTAAAGCTGATACTACAACAAAGTCTAAGGTCACCCATGCTATAAAAAAGAAAGGAAAAACGCCAAATTTAGTTTTTGGGATACCTAAATAAGGACTAATTGTACTGCTTATCAGAAAAAACCAACCATAGTGGCAAAGGATAAGAACACAAATACCGGCAACTAAGTATAGCTTTTGGGTATTTTTTGAGAAGTTACGAGCGTTTCTCAATAATAATGTAATTGATGATATCACAAAGATTAACGGGAGCCATACGGCCATTTGCCAAAGGACAACATGAATTACAGAAACCCCGGGAGCAACGGATCTTTCTTTAAAGTAAATAGACAGTCCCATAGATAAAGCCAGAAGCAAAAGAAAAATGCCAAAGCCATACCACGTAGCCTTATCGTTAAATCTAAAATTTTTGTACTCCACTTGTTTATGAGCTAAGTTGGACTACTGGAAACCTAAAGCCAGCTATATTGGATTAGCAGTAAAATTAAGGGAAGTGAAGGGAAATTTATGTTAAAAGAGAACTCCGGGAAGTTGTATACAGTAATTTCAAAGTTTTATAGTATACTGGTTCCGTTACTGGGAGACCCCTCAAAAGAACTCAAGGCAATACCAAAGGCGCCCTTGTAAGCCTCTGTAACAGCGGCTACATAGTCCTGAACTGCATCCTGATGTACCAGATTTATTGTACAACCCCCAAAACCTCCTCCCATCTGGCGAGCACCTAATACCCCTTCAATATCTTTAGAAAAATCAACTAAAAAATCGGTTTCAGGGCAACTAATCTCATAAAGCTTGCTTAGCCCCTCGTGCCCTTCGTAAAGCAGTTCGCCAAGGCGGGAAAGATTGTTTTGTTGCAAGGCTTTTACTACCTCCAAAACACGGGCATTTTCTTCAATGATAAATTTACAACGGCGGTAAATGATGTCATTCATTTCCTTCTTGGAAGCGCTTAGAAGATCTAAACTTACCTCTCTAAGCGAGCTAAGAGACGGCGTTCTCCTCTTTAAAATAACAATGCCTTCCTCACATTCCTTTCTACGCGTATTGTATTCGCTGGTGGCTAGATTGTGAGACACATTGCTATTGAGCAATAGCAGTTTGTATGGTGAAAGGTCTATAGGGATATAGCTGTGCTCCAGGCTTTGACAATCCAGTAAGATCACAAAACCTTCTCTGCTCATTACGGATGCGAACTGATCCATGATACCGCATTGTGTTCCTACGTAATTATGCTCTGCCTCAACCGAAAGAGAAATAATTTCCTGTTTAGAAAGGCCTAGGCCAAAAAGCTTATTTAACCCAAGCGCCAGACCACATTCCAGGGCGGCAGAGGAGCTTAATCCAGAACCTGCTGGTAAATTGCTGGATATTTGACAATCGAACCCGCGAAGCTGGTTTGTTCTTTTAGATATTTCATGAAGAACCCCTAAGACGTAGTTCTCCCACTCTATCTTACTTGGCGCAATTTGCCTTAAATCTACGGTAAATGAAGTGCTGTAATTTAGACTGTTAATATGGCAATCGTGAGCGGTGCCATTTTTCCTGAATTGCAGTGTGATTTTTTTGTCGATCGCAGTCGGGAGCACATAACCCATATTGTAATCGGTATGTTCTCCGATAAGGTTTATACGACCGGGAGAGGTTATTGTTAGTTCAGGAGTAAAATCCTTCATAAAGCAATTCAAAATTTCTTAGGCCGGATATCTTTTTTAAAGCAAGGCGAAAATTAAACGAAATGCTATTTCTACCAAAAGATTCCCGTTAAAATACCAATAGTAACCAACAAGACTATGATCTGGTAACGATAATCCTTGTACCAGACCATGTTTTCTGTCCCCATCAAAATCAATTCCTTACGGTAGGTGAATTCCGCAATTTTCTCCGGACTTGGTGCTGCAGTGTTCCTGCTAATCAGAACGAAAATAACACTACTTACCACTACCATAATACCCACATTGTAGGTGTAATGAAGTGGCCAAGCTCCAAGCTGCCCGAGGACAAAAAGGATGACACCGCCTAGTGTTCCTAAGATAAGTGTCCAAAAGGCACCTTCTTTATTTCCTCTTTTGTAAAATACCCCAACCAGGAATAGCACAGCAATCGGAGGAACAATAATGGAGAACATTTGTTGCAAATAAGCCCAAATGCCTCCAAAGTTCTCTATCATAGGAGCCCAGACTGCCGCCAAAACCATCAGGATCAAGGTGGTCATCCGTCCGTACTTCACGGTTTGCTTGTCAGTGATATTCGGATTTTTTGTCTTTACAAAATCAACGACCAACAAGGTAGATGCAGAGTTCAGTGTGGAATCCACACTACTCATGATAGCTGAGATTAGCCCGGCAAGCACCAAACCTATTAAACCAACCGGTAAAATATTCATAACGGCGGTAGGGAATACCTGATCTGCATTGGTTAAGCCAGGGAAAAGCGCTATAGCCATGGTCCCTGGAATTACCATGATGAACAAGGGTACAATTTTTAAAAAACTGGCTAAGATTACCCCCCATCTTGCATTATTTATGTTACGTGCTCCAAGTATTCTTTGAACGATATACTGATTGGTAGTCCAGTACCAGAAACCCAAAATAGGAACGGCCATAATGAGACCTGGCCAGGGTAATGATTCATCATCTGCGGGCCGTACAATAGACAAATGCCCCTCGGGTGCAGAAGCAATCAAATTGCTCCAGGAAAAATCGAGTTTTTCAAACATCATAAAAGCCAGAACAGAACAGCCTACTATGAGAATTATCGCTTGTATTGCGTCTGTATATACAACCGCTTTTAGTCCCCCAAAGGCGGTGTATATTCCGGCCACAAGAGCCAATACCAGCGTGGTTTGCCAAATGACCAAATCAGGAAAAAAGGCCTTTAAAACAATAGCTCCGGCATAGAGTCCTCCGGCGGTATCTACTACAATACTCGTAAATATTGTAACCGCAGAAAAGAATTTTCTGGACCTTCGGTCGAACCTCAATTCTAAAAATTCTGGGATCGTAGTAATTTTAGATTTTAGGTAGAGTGGAATAAAAATAAGCGCTGCAATTATTAGCGGTATTCCTGTCATCCATTCGTAAACAGATTGTACTATGCCCGAACTATAAGCCGCACCTGATAGGCCGATTATCGTTGATGTAGATATATTTGATGCAAAGAGCGACAATCCAATTAATCCCCAACCAAAGGTTCTTCCACCTAGAAAAAGATCTTCTCCCGTTTTAGTGCCTCTGGCAACATAAAGGCCGATAAGCAAGACGACCACAAAATAGATCCCAATGACGGTAAGATCTATGTTACTTATTGCTTCTCCCATAAAATGATTGGTTTGCTAAGTTGGTATACTAGTTTTGGTTTAGTTGAATTAGTCCGCAAGGAGGCACCATCAGCTTTTGTATTCCTGAATTAAGCGTAATGGTATCTTCTGAGATTACTTTTCCCCTGCAATCTTTTACTATAATCGAATAAACGCCAAAATCATTGCTGCAGTCTACTACCAGAGAATCGGAGAGTTGCGCATTTAGAATATGAATTTGCGAACTTTTTTCGTTGAGTGTGATCACACACTCCTCGTAAAGCCCAAAAATTGTATGGTCGTTTTTGGTCACTTTTTTTAAAGGATAGTTGGCCAGGGGTTTTGATGGCCTAAAGTCCCCGCCTAAGAGAATATGAGAATATGTCTTCCAATACTGGGTATAAAATGAGATCATTTCTATGTGCGATGCTTTTGCCTCTTGCAACATGATGGATAATTGCGGAACCCCAAATAGGGTATTCATGAAATGTAAGGCAGCTCTTTCCAGGGATTCTTCGCGGTGCCATATGACCATATCTGAATGAACGGCACTGTCCCCACATAACATTTTAATATCGGCTATTCTCACCCTATTCATAACGGCATCCCCGGGACAGTCAAAAGCACGAAACATATTTCCGTATTTCCGCATGGCTGGCCCCGTATATTTTTGTCTGAATTCAATGAATACTTCGGAGTTAATAGCCTGTAAGGTCTTCATAAGATCTGTAAGCAATCGGTCAACCGCTTTATTAATTGAGGCGTAATCTCGGCCCCCTTCCTGGTTTAGTGGTGTATCAGGATAAAGTTTAAAATCGTCAATAAAGTCGAGCTTAAATCCGTCAAGTTTCCAATCTTTCAGGGCCTTGGTGTAGATGTCGATCATATAGGCTCTTACTTCGGGAAATCTGGGATCGAAAACCGGAGCCCAACGATGATTTTCGGTAAGGAACTTACCTTTAAAGCGGGTATAGGCTTCTGATTTCTTTCCACAAAAAGGGACCGCATACCACAAGGCTACTTTCATTCCGATATGATGGATTTTTTCAACGTATGCCGCCATATCCTTGATCCTTTCAGGCCTCCAGTCACCAGTAAAGTCATACCCTCTGTTAGAATCATTAGTTTGCCAACCATCATCGATAATTATGACTTCATACCCCAAATTAGAAGCCAGTCTACACTCTTCCAAAAGGGCTTCCGGTTCCAGACTCTGATGAAATTGATACCAGGTAGAATAGAGCGGTTTTTTTGCAATTTCAGGAACGTGGGCCGGCTTTAGTTCCGAGAAAGATTCCCACCATTTAGAAAGGTCGTTAAGCGCTCTGGAGAAATGAAGTTTTCGGTAATCCAAATACAGCTGCGCCTTGAAATTGGTCATTGGGTAACCGCATTCTGAGAAAAAAGTGAGGTGACAATAAAAGCAGTTGTCTTCTTCCCTTAGACGGGCATTCATTTCTAATTTATTGATCGCATTAGAGCAGGCAAAGGTGAGAATATTAGAGTCGTCCTGTCCGAATAATGTAATCACCGGAGCATCGATCGAAATTCTAGATTCCATGTTTTCAAGTTCCCAGTCGGCCTGAATCCGCTTAGAGAAGTCGGACGTTGGCTTCCATATGCCTTTGACGTTAATAGCTGGGAACTTCCATTGCAAAGTAACCGGATCTGGATAGACCTCTTTCTCAGAGATCATTTCAAAGTTGTAAACCGCCAGTCCGTCAGATTCGCTTAGCTTGGTAAGAAGGTACTCCACACCAACCTCGTTTCCAAGGACTTCAATTTCATTGCTATACATCGCCTCAGCGTCGACACTCATTTTCTTCCTCTTTTTGAGATCAATGGTAGTAGTTCAGACTGATCTCTGAGAAATTTAGTCAGATTACCCATCTAATTTTAATAAAAGCCAAGCAAACGACTCTTACTTGGCTTTTATGCAACTAACCTGAAAAACTCAAACTTAACTAAACTTCGAAATTGAACAGAGTGGTCTCATCACTAAATTTACTGAAGCCAACTCTGGTGCAGCACTTCAAATATTCAGGGTTCACTATTAAAAGCCAGGGGATAAAAACCGCTAAATTGGTATACTATGATACACTATGCTACAAAACAAATGTAAAGTAAAAACTGACAAATTAAAAATGTATGATAAAAAAATTGTTGAATTATTTAATTTTCAAATAAATTGTTTAAGTATATGATATTTTGGAGCTTTGCTACGGGGCACTATGATTATTTAGATGTTCTCGTGTAAATATGTCTTGATATGAAATTATGCATTGGTAGAACTTGTTCGAAAATTTACTTTGTTTTTACAATTTTTATGGTTGCTACGGGATTTAGCCAAAACCATAAGGCCAGGTGGTTTATTTCCTCAGAGAATGCCATTCAATGGAATGTGAATGATAGAATTCCGCATGCCGACAACATCGAGATGGCGGGTAAGCGTGTGGCTGCTATTGTTTCCTATGCCATTGACAGTACGAAGGCCTTATCAGTTAAAAGGCATGTCTTTTTTCCTCAGCTTCATCCATTCATTAAAAGTGACGACCCAGATTGGTTCATTTACAGAGCGTATTTTGACCGGGTCCATGCCGATGACATTTTACCAGGGGTATACATTGAGGACAAAGAATTCTCACCCGGACCCATAGACAAAGTGAGTATTGATGGGACTTTAAATTTTAGCCACAGGAAATCCAAACAGGGAATTGTTTTGACCAGAACACTTTTTCCCTCTCCTTCAGAGCGACTGTTTGTAGAGCGACTAAGTTATTTGAATAGCACTGATAGTCTTTTAACACTAAAAATTTCCGCACAGAAATTGCATTTTGAGGAACAGGGAGCCGATGGAAAATATACCATGGTCGTTACTTCAGATGCTCCAGGCCAAATTGTTCTGCCTCCAGGTAAGAGCATGTCTTATTCGGTTCGGATCGCGGCTAACAAAAATGATGAGAAGCTGCCAGGCCAATCAGTGGAAGTTGCTTTGCGGGAGCGCGAAGGATTTTTAAATGCTATGCGAAACGCCTTAGTTCTTGAAACACCCAATGCTACCTTGAACACCCTTTTTCAGTTTTCTAAAATCAGAGCTTCTGAGAGCATCTATGAATCTAAATTAGGTTTGATTCATTCACCTGGAGGAGGGCGTTACTATGTAGGGATCTGGGCAAATGATCAGGCGGAATATATAAACCCCTTTTTTCCATATCTGGGATATAGCGAGGGAAACGAGTCTGCACTAAATACATACAAGGCCTTTGCAAAAGAGACCAATGAGGAATATAAAAATATACGATATGCCTTTGAAATTGAGGGGACAGTGCCTCCATTTCCGTTAGATCGGGGAGACGCAGCTATGATTGCCTATGGGGCAAGTCAGTATGCACTCGCTTTGGGGGATAAGGAAATAGCCGAAGAAGTATGGCCGCTAATAAACTGGTGCCTTGAATACTGCAGAAGGCAGCTTAATGGGGACGGGGTAGTTTCCTCAGAATCCGATGAAATGGAAGGGCGAATTGAAACTGGCACGGCCAATTTGTCGACTTCCACCCTGTACTACGGAGCGCTGGAACATGCCGCGGATTTGGCGCGGTCATTAGGCAAACCTCAAAGCACTGCGAGCACATTTGACCGTAGGGCAAAAGTATTGGCGAGAGCGATAGAAAATTATTTTGGCGCTGAGGTTGAAGGGCTTTCTACCTATAAATATTACGAGGATCATCGTTATTTGAGACACTGGATTTGCCTTCCTCTGGTCGTAGGTATTCACAACAGAAAAGATGCAACTATAGAAGCTCTTTTCAATAGGCTTTGGACTAAAAACGGTGTTCATGTCGAAAAAAATAGCCAGAATGAGGCAATTTCTAAGATTTTTTGGGACCGGGGAACACTATATGCACTCAGGGGAACATTTTTGGCAGGTGCCACAGATAGTTCTTTGGAGAAGCTTGAGCAATTTTCAAACGAACGCCTGCTTGGAGAGCGGGTTCCGTACGTAGTAGAGGCATTTCCCGAGGGCAATATGGCGCACTTGTCAGCTGAAAGTGCACTCTATTGCAGGGTATTTGTAGAAGGTCTTTTCGGAATCAAACCTACAGGATTGAATAGTTTCGAATGCCTCCCAAGGCTTCCAAAGGGATGGGATGAAATGGCTTTGAAAAAAATTAAAGCTTTCGGACGGGATTTCAATTTAGTAGTGTCCAGGGCAGGAAATCTTACCAGAGTTAAAATCACTGATAATAGTACCGGTAAAGAGGTATTCAATAAGACCTCTAATCTTAAAAAACCAATTCGCTTCAGTTTTAACTAAGGCAATTAGGAATTAGAGCGAGTTACGCTTCATAAGATCCATTGGCATAATGATCTGGGTTTTTTCTCCCTGCTTTATATGCTCAGCAGCCATTTTGGCCATATGTTTAAAGTTTGTCGAAATTGTAGTGATACCTCCAAAGACAATTTCTTTTACCACATGATCGTCATGAGATAATATCCCCACATCTTTTCCTACTACATATTCATTATTTCTACAGTCTTTTAAGGCATTCCATATATAGGTATCATTTACAAAGAAGTAAAGCCTTCCTCGCTTTATAGATCCATGATTGTACTTTTTTTCCACCTCACCCTGTATTTTGTAATCGGTAACAAAACGGTTAAAGGCATGGAGGATTTCTACGGGCGCATCACTTGAGTGATCAAAAAGAAGAATGAATTTTTTGTATTTTCTTATTTCCGGGAGCAGTTCAACAAGTCTTATATAAGTGCTTTTTTCAAATTCCTGCGATATATAAGAATATTCATCACCAATAGGAAGATAGCGGTCTATAATCAGCAATTTTTCGGCTGATATGGTCTTGAGTAAATTTAAGCTGGCTTCATTTGGAATAGGAGCGATGACATATTTCCCATATTTCCCTTGAATGTTAGAAAATATGGTTTCGAATATATCAGGGTTATTGTGATGAAAAAAAACATCAATTTGAAACCGTTTTCCCAATTCCTTTCTAAGTGTATTATAAAATTCTTCTTGAAATCTCTGGAAAGCATATAACAGCAGGGCAATTCTTAAAGTAACCTTGGTTTCCTCGCTTATAATGAAATAGCCTTTGAGTTTTTTAGATTCAACCAGCCCCCTATCTTTTAATTCTTCATAAGCTTTAACAATGGTCTTACGGGCATAACCCAGCTCACTAACCATATTGTTAATTGAAGGCAGTTGATCTCCTCTTTGTAAAATACCTTCATCTATGGCTTCCATCACCCCTTGAACCAATTGCTCGTGCTTCAGAAGATTGTGGTTTTCTTTGAGTTTAAGTATCCTGTTAATTAAAGACATAAAGAAATCTCATTTAATAGTCAGTTACAAAAGAGGGCGTCATTGCGAAAGGAAGATTGTTATGCAGAAAGCGGGATTGGCGTAAATATAAAAAAGATTCCTGAAGTAAGAAGTGCGGTATTGAGGACACAAACGGCTAATCCTCTAAGAATTTAGAGAAAGTTAAAAAAGTTCCGATAAAAGAAAAGCCAACTACAACGTTGTAGTAATTCTGTGAGAAAGCCTTTAATCATGGTGAAAATGAAAGGTTTGCACAATTTCTTGTTTCAAGCCTTGCTGAGGAGTTTTTAAATTTCGGACGTCAATTTTGTTAAATAAATATTTTTTTACAATTTATTTTTTTATATCACAACTTTTATGATATTTTTGTATGAGTAGCATAGTGTATCATAGTACATATTCATATTGAAGACTTGTTTGAGCATTCAGATTGCGAATGAGTTTTTAAGCTAATAACTAACTCTAAACATTATTTGATTATGAAACAAAACTTTACCAAACTTTTTGGAAGCAGATTGTTTTATCTGACATTCGTTATGCTGGTGTTAGTGGGAATGCAATCTGGCCATGCCCAGACCGAGATTACTGGTACGGTCTCAGACGGGTCCGGTCCACTTCCCGGTGTAAATGTTGTTGTCCAGGGAACCAGTGTAGGGGCCTCAACAGATTTTGACGGGAATTACGCGATTACAGCTCCAGACGGTGCAACTGTCCTGGTGTTTTCCTACATTGGGTTTACAACCCAGGAAGTAGCTATTGATGGCAGAACAGTCATTAATGTAACCATGGCTGAGGATGCTCAGGCATTAACAGAGGTTGTTGTTGTAGGTTACGGTACCCAACGAAAAGCAGATCTTACTGGAGCAGTTGGCTCTATAGGAGCTACCGAAATTGTTTCTAAACCTATTACCAGCCCCGACCAGGTGCTGGCCGGAACCATTTCTGGGGTAAATATTACCAATAGAAGTGGTGATCCCGGTGCTCCTATCAGTGTGCGGATACGTGGTATTGGTACTCCTGGTGTAAATGACCCGCTTTGGGTTATTGATGGAGTTCCCATTGTGCAAACTACGAACATTACGGTGAATACTTCATCAACAACAGATTCTAACCCTTTAGCCGGACTTAACGCAAACGATATTCAGTCTATTGATATTTTGAAAGATGCAGCTTCAACTGCAATTTACGGAGCACGAGCGGCGAATGGTGTGATCATTGTGACTACGAAGCGCGGAAGGGCAGGAGATGCAACAGTCACCTACGATGGTTATGCCTCATTTGCAAGCACGAGAGATAGAATAGATGTGCTTAATGTACAACAGTATATAGATATACAAGGCCAAATAGGGACGGATGTTTCCCAATTTAGCGGCTCACCTTTTGTAGATTGGCAAGACCTGATTTTTAAGACTGGTTTTGTGCAAAATCATAACCTAACAGTTAGCGGAGGTAATGAAAAAGGTACTTACTTCATTTCTGGGGGATACCTGGATCAGGAAGGTATTGAAAGAGCACAGAGTTTTGAACGATATTCGTTTAAAGCCAATTCTGATATCAAAGTAGGGAAACGACTAAAGTTTGGAGAATCCATTTTGTTGAGTCAGACAGACCGGCAGGTACAAAGTGAGCAGGGTATTTTTGCAGGATTCAATTCGGCATTAAATGCTCCGTACTATCAACCTTTTGGAGACGGAACTTTTGGATACAACCTTATAGATCCTTCAACTGTAGGAAATGGTTCAGCCACGAACTATTTATTTAATACAGACGACAGGTTTACTTTTACTACCATTCAAACCCGAAAGGTGCTGGCCAATTTCTACGGAGAATTGGAAATCATTGAAGGCCTAAAATTAAGGCCTTCTCTCGGAATCGATTACAATGTTGGTGTGGGTGAATACTTCACCAGTAGAGCAACCCTACAAAACCAAACCGGATCTTCACTCTTAGTGTCTTCAAGACCCATAGAATTAACGTTGACCTCAGCGGCAACTTTGCAATACGACAAAACCTTCGGTGATGGAGATCACAATATCGGGGCACTCTTCGGATTTGAGCAAACCAAGTTCCGCTTTGACAAATTAAGATTACAGGGGCGTGACCTCTTCAATGAAAATTTTGCCTCCACAGGTACGGCGGTTGCGGGAGCGAATGAGGCAGATTTGTGGACTTTACAGGGATGGCTAGGACGTCTCACCTATAATTACAAGGGTAAATATCTTGCTACCTTTAATGTAAGACGAGATGCTACCTCAAGGTTTTCACCAGATAACAGAGACCAGGTTTTCCCATCAGTCTCTGTGGGTTGGAGAATGACAGATGAAGACTTCTTTCCTGAAAGTAATGTAATAGATGATATTAAACTTAGAGCAGGTTGGGGACAATCTGGAAACCAATTCACTGGTCTTAATTTTGCGTTCTTAAGTGCTATTGATAACAACATTCGTTATGTTGTTGGTGACGGGCAGGGAACTGTAGTAGCTCCGGCACCTACCACTTTTGCGAATCAGGACCTGAAGTGGGAAACCAGTTCGCAGTTTGATATAGGTGTTGACGCTAGCTTTCTTAATGGAAAACTAAGTACCACCATAGATTACTATAATAAAACCACTGATGATGTATTACTGGGGCTGCCATTGCCTTTCGCATCCGGATTTTTCTTACCGGCAGATGCTAACGTAGGACAAATTAAAAATTCAGGAATTGAATTTTCTTTTAACTACGGAGATGAAATTGGTGATTTCAGATACAGTTTTGGAGGAAACCTTACAACAGTTAAGAACGAAGTGACCGATTTAGGGCCTATCAACCAGATCATTTCTGGTATTGGAGGTGCTCAGACACATAGAACCATTGTAGGGGAAAGCCTTGGACATTTCTTTGGATACAAGACAGATGGCCTATACCAAACTCAAGCGGAAGCAGATGCTGCCCTAACAGATGCCAACTCGGGCGGAGCTGCCCCTGGTGATATCCGCTTCGTCGATGTTAATGGTGATGGGCAAGTTAATGCGGATGACAGGACCATCATTGGAAGTCCGTTCCCAGGATTCTTCTACGGCTTTAATTTTAACGCAGAATACAAAGGATTCGACTTTTCGGTTAATCTTAGAGGAGTTGGTGACAGACAGATATATAACTCAGCTAGAATAGCCCTGGAAGGACTAACCGGGCAAGGTAATTTTAGCACCCAGGTACTCAACCGTTGGAATGGAGCTGGGTCAACCAATTCTAGCTCGCGTCCAAGAGTTGTGGCAAATGATCCCAATGGAAACAACCGTTTTTCAGATCGTTGGGTTGAAGATGCAGGATACCTGAGGATTCAGAATATATCAGTGGGTTACAGCCTGCCTGCAGATAAGTTGAAGAGCTGGACAGGTGATCTGGTTTCCAGAATGCGCTTCTATGTAGGGGCTCAAAACCTGTTTACTTTTACCAATTACTCTGGGTATGACCCGGAAGTTGGACGAACTCAGAGTTTCCAGAAGGGTGATTTTACACTGGCTACCGGTCAGGACGGAGGAGCATCACCACTTCCAAGAATTGTACAACTAGGGTGGTCCGTCACTTTTAATTAATTTTATAACTAAAAGCACAATATAATACTCATGAAAAAGATCAGTATATTTTTAGTTAGTATGTTCGTTTTGGGCCTTTTCTCCTGTAATAATGAATTGGATTTACAACCGTTAGATCGACTTACAGTAGATACCTTCTATACGAACAGAGCAGACTTTGATGGTGCCATATTTGCCTCATACTCTTCCATTCAGGACTTCTGGGGAACAAGTACAGAAACACTTTCTGAAAGAGGTGAATTTTGGAAAATAACAATGGTAATTACAGATGATGTAGCGGCAGATGCGGTTACTTCAGATCAGATATCAAGAGATGTAGATAATCTTCTAATAAGGGCTGCGGATGTACCTTATGCGGCTGCATATACCCAGATTTACGAAGGTATTTACAGAGCAAACCTGGTGATCGCAAACCTTGATGGAGAAAATGACCTGACGGCTGAGGATAGAACCGTATTAGATGCTGAGGCAAGATTTTTAAGGGCCTGGTTCCATTTTCAGGCTTTAAAGTTGTTTGGCACTCCTCCACTGGCTATGGAAATTATACCAGGAATTAATGATCAGGCATTGCCAAATGCTACTCAAGATGAGCTTTACAATGCTATTCTGGCTGATTTGGCCGCAGCGGCTTCAGGACTCCCTGAAGTTTGGGATAGTGGAAATACCGGAAGAGCAACAGCCTGGGCAGCGAGATCTTACGTTGGTAAGGTAAACGTTTGGAGACAAGATTGGGCAGCGGCAACTACTGCATTGGCAGATGTTGTTGCCAACGGACCCTATTCGCTAATGCCTAATTATGAAGATAATTTTAATTTCACTTCTGAAAATAACGCCGAATCCATTTTTGAAATTCAATATGGAGGACCGTTTTCAGACGATAACCTATGGGTGTTTGACGATACACATTCAGAGGACTTCAAGGCTTCTCAAGGAACCGGTAGAGGCTGGTATTGGGATGCAGGTAATGGTGCTCCGGCAGGTAAGTTAGGTTGGTGGGCACCCACTCAAGACTTAGTTGACTCTTTTGAGGCAGGAGATGCAAGACTTGGATCTATACTATATCAGGATGGTGATATGTATTATACTTATGATTCTGGTGGACAACAAGAATTGTCCTATGACCTCTCCTGGTCTTCTACAGACTTTACCTTAAAAAAATATAGAGGTCCGGCAAATACGGTTTCTGGCAATCATTCGCCTAATGGCCAGGCCGATTTTAACAACGAACGTTGGTTTAGATTTGCCGAGTTGAAATTACTATACGCCGAAGCACTTATTGAAGGAGGAGGTGACGTAACTATTGCAGAGCAGCAAATCAATGATGTCAGGGCAAGGGCGGGCTTGGCTCCCCTAATGGCCGGAGCGAATTTAACCGACGCCGTAAGACAAGAAAGAAGAGTTGAATTAGCTACAGAGCCACATCGTTGGTTCGATATTACACGCTGGGGTATTGGCTCACAGGTCTTTGGAGCAACTTGGGACGACAGGTTTAATGTTTTTCCATTTCCATTGTCTGAAATTGACCGATCTGACGGAATGTTACAGCAAAATCCCGGATACTAAACCACCATTAATGATGGCTTAATTTAAATAACCACCTAAATTAAACCGGTCGTTTAGACCTGAGAAATCCAATCTGAATTTTAAGGTTGGATTTCTTTTATACAGGTGTTTGTTATTATTTTAGCATATGCTTTCAAAGTCTAAAATTTTCATTCTTTGTCGTTTCACGGCCTTGCTGGGAGCCCTATTTATCCTTAGTTGCTCTGCCGACAACAAAGCACTTTTTAAGGAGCGATCACCAGAGAGCACTGCTGTGGATTTTAGCAATACTTTAGCCTATACCGATGAGCTTACCGTTCTAGAGTTTGAATATATGTACAACGGAGCAGGCGTCGCAGTGGCCGACTTTGACCTGGACGGCCTGCAAGATATTTACTTTACCGGGAATATGGTCAGCAACCGGCTTTATCGGAACTTGGGAAATTGGAAGTTTGAAGACCTGACAGAATCTGCCGGAGTAGGTTCAACACATTGGTCAAATGGCGTTGCTATTGTTGATATTAATCAAGATGGCTATCCCGATATTTATGTAAGCAGAGGAGGGCCAAGGGGCTCTGAAGGAAAAGACAGGGCCAATTTGCTTTTTGTAAATCAGGGCACCAAAGCTGGCAAACTCAGGTTTACAGAGGAAGCCAAAAGCTGGGGCCTGGCAGATGAAGGATATTCCGTTCAAGCGGCATTTTTTGATTATGACGCGGATGGAGACCTTGATATGTACCTCTTAAGCAATGCCCTTGTAGATTTCAATAGAAATACCTCCAGGCCCATTGATAGAAGCGGGAAAGCTCCTTCGGTAGACAAATTCTTCAGAAATAACGGAGATCAAACCTTTTCAGATGTTTCAGCCGAAGCAGGAATTTTAGTTGAAGGTTTTGGCTTAGGAGTTGAGATCTGCGATATCAATACTGATGGCTGGCCCGATATTTACGTATCTAACGATTTTCTAACCGATGACCTCCTCTATATCAACCAAAAAGACGGTAGCTTTTCAAATGAAATAGGAAGCTATTTTAAGCATCTTACTTTTAATGGGATGGGTAATGACATTGCTGATATCAATAATGATGGGCTTATGGATATCGTAGTTTTAGATATGTTACCCGAAGACAATCAGCGCTGGAAACTTACCATGATGGGGAACAATTATGATGAATTTCAAACCGGATTATCTTACGGATACCAGCCACAATACATCAGAAATACCCTCCAGCTTAACAATGGCAATGGGTCTTTTAGCGAAATAGGACAGATCGCTGGAGTTTCTGCTACGGAATGGAGTTGGAGTGCGCTTCTGGCCGATTATGATCAGGATGGCCTTAACGACCTATGCGTTACCAATGGATATCGCCAGGATATTACCAATCTAGATTTTATGGTGTACGGCAACAGGGTGCTCACCATGGGAACCGAAGAGGCCAATAGAAAACAACGCCTGGAAGAACTTAACAAACTACCGGGCATTAAACTCAACAATTACTTTTTTAAAAATAACGGAAATCTTCAATTTGAAGAACTATCGCAAGAATCCGGATTTACAAAACCAACCTATTCCAATGGTATGGCCTATGCCGATTTTGATTTAGATGGTGATCTAGATTTGGTAATGAACAATATTGATGACCCTGCGAACCTCTATGAAAACACAACCAAAACCGAAGAAAACAACAACTACTTAAAGCTTAAGTTTAAAGGACAAAGGCCCAATCTGGAGGGCCTGGGAAGCACGGTGCAATTGTATTATGCTGCACAGACACAAAGCAAATATTTTACCCCCTATAGAGGGTATTTGTCTACGGTAGAGGCAGGCCTTCACTTTGGCCTGGGAGACCATAAGAAAATAGATAGCCTTAAAATCACCTGGCCAGATGGTAACCAGCAAGTGCTAAGAAATATAAGCGTAAATCAGGAATTGCTACTCTCCCATCAAGAGGCAATAGAAGGGGAACCTATCCAAAAGACCCCGGTTAAAACCATTTTCAGGGAAATAGATAGCATTGGGCTGTCTTACCAACATAAAGAAGATGACTTCGTAGACTTTAAAATACAGCCTTTACTGCCGCATATGCATTCGCGAAACGGGCCGGGTGTCGCGGTCGCGGATGTCAATGGTGACGCTTTAGAGGATGTCTTTGTGGGCGGGGCTGCAGGTCAGTCTGCCAGGCTTATGATACAGAACAAAAACGGAACCTTTAGCGAAGAAGAATTTCCCGACGCCGATTTTGAGGATATGGGGATATTATTTTTTGATGCAGATGGTGATGGTGACCAGGATTTGTTTGTAGCCAGTGGAGGCAGTAGCTTTCAACTAGAAGACGATAAGTACCAGGATCGCTTATATACGAATGATGGTAACGGTAGTTTTGAAAGAACCAGGGGTTTGCCTGAATTTAAGGAGAGTACCTCTGTTGTCACAGCGGCTGACTACAATAAAGATGGAAAACAGGATCTTTTTATAGGCGGAAGGGTTAAACCTGGTGCGTATCCGCTACCTGCCACTAGTTTATTATTACAGAATCATAGTGATGCGGAGAATATCGATTTCAGGAAAGATCAGAATACTCCAGCTTCTTTCAAGCAACTGGGAATGGTTACTGCAGCGCTCTGGACTGATTTTAACAATGATACCTGGCCCGATCTTATTGTTGTGGGCGAGTTTATGTCCATCAGATTTTTTCAGAACGAAGAAGGTCTCCTCCGTGAGCTTACGGAAGAGACAGGATTAAAACATACAAATGGTTGGTGGAATAGCATTACGGCTGGGGATTTTGACAATGATGGAGATAGTGATTATGTTTTGGGAAATTTAGGTTTAAATAGCAGATACAAAGCAAAGCCCGAAGAACCGCTTTGCATCTATGCGAAAGACTACGATAAGAATGGCCAAATAGATCCGGTAATGTGTCATTATATTGATGGAGAAAACTACATTGCTCATTCCAGAAACGACCTTATTGAACAGATTAACGCCATGAGGGTACGTTTTAGGAGCTACTCAGATTACGCGAAAACCACTTTTGAAGAATCTTTCCTGGAGGAAGAACTAAGCGATGCTCTGGTAGTAAAAAGCGAAACTTTTGCTAATAGTTATCTCGAAAATCTGGGAAACGGTAAATTTGTTTTATCCGCTTTGCCTACTACTGCGCAAATCGCGCCGCTTTATGGGGCTGTTGCGGGAGACTACAATGATGATGGAAATTTAGATTTGGTAGCCGTTGGAAATTTCTACAGCGGCGAGGTGTTTTCAGGCCGTTACGATGCTTCCATTGGCTGGGTTCTCCAGGGAGATGGTAAGGGTAATTTCATCCCTGTTCACGTTGAAGAAAGTGGCTTTTTTGTGGAAGGAGACGCCAAAGGGATGGCCAAAATGTTTTTGCAAGACCGTGAACTATTGCTTACTACAACGAACAACGGTCCTTTAAAGGTGCATTCCTATAACGGTAAGAACAGCACTAGGTATACCCCTAAAGAAAATGAAATTGGCGCCCTTTTAACCTTCGCGGACGGGAGCATTCAAAAGGTGGAGTTTTATCGGGGATCAGGGTATTTATCGCAATCGAGCCGCAGCTTTTTAATTCCATCCGGTGTGGTCACTGTTTCCATCATCGATGATCAGGGAAATCAAACAAATCTTGAAGCAGAGCAATGAGAAAATTATTGAGCACCATACTTGCAATCTCCTGCGTTGTTCTTTTCTATTCTTGTGAAGACAAGGAGCCTACTCGCTTTAAGTTGTTAAGTGCCTCTGACACCGGGATCGACTTTAATAACCTGATAAGGGAAAACGACAGCCTTAATGTTTTTCAATTTATGAACATATATACAGGGGCAGGCGTGGCCGTAGGAGATATCAATAATGACGGACTAACAGATGTTTATTTTAGCGGAAATATGGTTTCTGGCAAATTGTATCTCAACAAAGGCAATATGAAGTTTGAAGATATTAGCGAAGAGGCAGGCCTTATAAATAATCGCTGGGGCACTGGAGTAACCATGGTAGATATCAATCAAGACGGTTGGTTAGATCTTTATGTTTGCGTTTCGGGTAACGCAAGTGAACCAGACAGGGCTAATATGCTTTATATTAACAATGGAGCCTCAACTGACACTGGGCAGGTAACTTTTACCGAGCAGGCCAGTGCTTACGGTCTGGCCGATACGCGCCAATCTATGCAGGCCGCTTTTTTTGATTATGACCGGGACAACGATCTGGATATGTATCTCCTGGTAAACCCGGCCGCTTATGATCATATGGTGAATAGTAGCCTTCCCAGGAAGTTGAATGGCGAATCGGTGAGCAACGACCGACTGTACCGCAATAATGGTGATGGCTCTTTTAGCGATATTACCCTGGATGCCGGTATTTTGGTTGAAGGTTACGGTTTGGGAATTGGCATTTCTGACATCAACCAGGACCATTGGCCGGATATTTACATATCTAATGACTTCATCGGAAATGATATTCTATACATTAACCAGGGCGATGGTACCTTTAAAGATGAAATCAGCGAATATATAAATCATACGTCATATGCCGGGATGGGCAACGATGTTGCTGATATTGATAACAATGGAAGACCGGATATCATGGTACTCGATATGAGGCCAGAAGATAATGAGCGGCAGAAATTAATTATTTCTTCGACAGGATACGACCGTTTTCAAATGATGTTACAAACGGGTTATGATCCTCAATACAGTCGTAACACGCTACAGTTGAATCAGGGAGAGGGAGAATTTAGCGAGATCGGCTTCCTGGCAGGTGTCAGCAGCACAGACTGGAGCTGGAGCGCTCTTTTTGCCGACTATGACAACGATGGAAATAAAGACCTTTATATTACCAACGGGTTTTTTAGGGATCTTGGAAATTTAGACTATATCCATTATCAGAATATCTATGATAATCCACTGGGTGATCCACAAACTAAAATTGCCCAAAAAAGGGCATCTATTGAAGCGCTTCCAAGGGCAGATCTTCTAAATTATTTTTATAGAAACGAAGGAGGAGCAAGTTTTGCAAATAGTACCCAAGAATGGGGCATAAAAGAAAAAAGCTGCTCAAATGGCGCTGCCTATGCCGATTTTGATAACGACGGAGACCTGGATTTGGTGGTAAACAATGTCAGTCAGTCTGCATTTGTTTACGAAAACCAAAGCAACAAACTCCAACAAAACAACTACCTCAAAATAAAAACTAGAGGAGAAACAGGTAACCTTAACGGGGTGGGGAGTAAGATAAAAATAACTGTAGATGGACATAGGCAGTACTACGAGAATTACACCAGCCGAGGTTATGAATCTAGTGTTGATCCAATCATCCATTTTGGGCTTGGTAGCCACAACACTGTAGACAGCCTTGAAATCTGGTGGCCTGATGGCAGCTATCAATTGAAAACCGAGGTATCCGCTAATCAGCTTCTCGAACTTTCTCAGGAAGATGCTGCCGAAGCTCCTTTGCCTTCTTCTAAATCTAAAAAGGCGCAGCTTTTTGTGGATATCACGGATTCCCTGGGGATTGCATTTAAGCATAAAGAAGACCTTATGGTCGATTTTAAATTACAACCAATATTACCCCATATGCACTCCCGAAATGGCCCTGGTATTGCAGTCTCGGACATCAATGGTGATGGTTTGGAAGACTTCTACATAGGGGGGGCTTTCAGACAAGCGGGGAGCTTGTATTTTCAGAATAAAAGTGGATCTTATGATCAGGTACCACTAGAGAATAGCGAAGCTTATGAAGATATGGGAGCGCTTTTTTTTGATGCCGATGCCGATGGCGATGATGACCTCTACGTAGTTAGTGGAGGAGTTTTAGCCATAGCTGCTAATAAAAGTTATCAAGACAGGTTGTATTTGAATGATGGGCAAGGCAATTTTAGCATTTCAAATGCCCTTCCAGATATGAGTACGAGTGGCTCCACGGTTACGGCTACTGATTTTGATAAGGATGGGGATTTAGATCTGTTTATAGGAGGCCGGGTTAGCCCTGGGGCATATCCTATGCCCACCCAAAGCTACCTGCTTGAAAATAGATCTTACCAAAATGGAAAAGGTGTAGAGTTCGTAGATGTAAGCGGTAAGGTTTCCCAATGGGAAAAGCTCAGTATGGTGAGCTCGGCGATTTGGTCTGACTACGATAATGACGGCTGGTCAGATTTAATTGTATGCGGTGAATTTATGCCGATTACCATCTTTAAGAATGAAAAAGGAACCTTGAAACTTATTCCCGAAAGCCCAGGCTTATTAAAATCTGAGGGCTGGTGGAACAGCATTACAGGAGGAGATTTTGACAGCGACGGTGATATTGATTATATCCTGGGGAACTTGGGTCTAAATAGTAGATTTAAAGCCAGTGCTGAAGAACCTTTGTGTATTTATGCCAAAGACTATGACAAGGACGGCCGTGTAGATCCGGTAATGTGCTACTATTATAAAGACGGCCAGAATTACCTGGCCCATTCCAGAGATGAGATTATTAGCCAGATAAGTGCCATGCGAGGGCGATTTAAAACCTATCAGTCTTATGCGGAGACCGTTTTTGAAAAATCGTTCCTACCCGAAGAACTGGAAGGAGCTCATGTGGTAAAAAGCCATAATTTTGCGAGTAGCTATATGGAAAATCTGGGTGGAGGAGAATTTAAATTGAGGCCTTTGCCATTAGATTGTCAGTTGGGTCCGGTAGAGGGCATAGTGGTGGAAGATTTTAATAAAGATGGAAACCTGGACGCCCTACTTACTGGTAATTCATATGCCACAGAAGTGGCCTCTGGTAGATATGATGCCTTGAAAGGTGTTGTTTTGGTAGGGGATGGCAAGGGGAATTTTAAGGTTCCGGCACTAAGTGACACGGGATTTTTAAATGACGACGACGGGAGTGGTTTGGCACTAATGCGAAATAAGCAGGGAAATATTAGTATAATCGTAGCCAATAGCGATGGGCCTTTAAAGATCTTTGAAACTCCTGGAGGCAAAAATATCCAAATTGGAAAGGAAGCACAATCCGCAGTTTTTACTTTTAAAGATGGGAGGCAAATGAAGTTTGAATTTTACTATGGCTCCGGGTACTTGTCTCAAAGTACAAGAAGTTTATCCTTATCACCCGAGATAAGTGAAATTAGCATTGTGAATTTTGATGGAGAAGCAAAAAAAGTTTATGAGAATAAGTAAGTGCACAGTAGTCGTTCTGGGAATTTTAGTGATCATTTCAGCTTGTAAGAAACCACACAATCAGGAAGAGTTAGATGCCTATTTTGAAGGGCTTACCATGAAACTAAATCGCAATCTTACCGATGTGATCGTTGCAGACATTTTTACACCCCCGGTCGCAAGTCGTATTTATGCCTATCCAAATGTTGCGGCTTACGAAGCAGTGCGTTTTATAGACGCCAAACGACCGTCGTTTGGAGGACAATTAAACGGGCTTGAAGATCTACCGGTCCCGGAACAGTCTAAGGAGTACTTCTACCCCTTGGCATCTGCTGTTGCCTTTACAGAGGTAGCTCAATCCCTCGTTTACGACCTGGAGAGAATTCAATTAATGCAACAGGCGCTCTTAGACGAAGTTCAGGAAATTGGGATTGATGAAGAAATTTATGAGAACTCAGTGTCCTTTGGGAGAGAAATTGCGGAAAAGATTTTGAATTGGACCCATAAAGACGGCTACAACAGAAGAACGGCATTGCCCAGGTACAGTGTCAATGATAATCCCGGGCGTTGGCGCCCTACTCCTCCTGACTATATGGAGGCCATAGAACCTCATTGGAATACATTGCGCCCCTTTGTCTTAGACTCCGCAGGGCAATTTGATCCCGGCCTGCCTACCACCTTCGATATTGCGGAAAACTCTACCTTTTATGAAGAAGCAATGCATGTATATGGCACGGTGTTACAACTGAGTCCGGAACAATTAGAAATTGCCAAATTTTGGGATTGCAACCCTAATATTTCATATACCAAAGGGCATGTGATGTACTTTCAGCAGCAGATATCTCCCGGAGGACATTGGATTCATATCAGCGCTCAGGTCCTTGATGATCAAAAGCCAGGTGTTGTACAAGAAACGGCGGTAATGGCCCAGGTGAGTGTGGCACTGGCCGATGCTTTTATAAGTTGTTGGGACCAAAAATACAAGAGCAGCCTTACCAGGCCAGAAACTTTTATCAACAAATACATAGATCCAGATTGGACACCAATACTGCAAACTCCCGCTTTCCCAGAGCATACCTCCGGGCATAGCGTTGCCTCTTCGGCGGCAGCAACAGTGCTTACCGAACTTTTTGGTGATGGTTTTGCATTTATAGACTCAACAGAGGTGCCATACGGGCTTCCCAAAAGAAGTTATGGGTCTTTTTTTGAAGCCTCAGAGGAGGCTGCAATTAGCAGACTGTACGGAGGAATACATTATATGCCGGCTATAGAAAAAGGAGTAGAGCAAGGTAAAGCGGTTGGAAAATTCATTGTGAAGAACATTGAACTTGGCACCAGAGAATAGGCTTAAGGTAAATTTGTCCGCTTAAGAAGGTATAGTGCTACGGCAATTTCCAACCGGGTAAGGCTAGCAATAGGAATATTAATCAGATGCTCCTTCATAATAGCCGTCACTTTTGGAGTGGTTAATTAGACTTTGGTTATGAAAAAAACAAAGAACTACGACCTAGACGGAAAGACACGCTTAAATAAATTGTGGATTAAAGAACGGAGCGATGTAACTCGTTTTCTTCTTATTCTGTGTCTTGGATTTATAGGATTTTCGTGTTCTGAGGAGAAACAGCGAGCTGAACCGCCTAATATTCTGTGGCTTTATGTAGAGGATATTTCTCCCAATTTAGGCTGCTATGGTGATAAAAATGTAAACACACCAAATATAGATCGCCTGGCCAATAATGGGCTGAGGTTTGCAAATGCCATTATGCCCGCACCAGTGTGTTCACCTCTGCGTTCAGCAATCATTACAGGAACCATGCCCACCACTTTTGGTCTTCATAATCACCACAGTTCCAGAACTGAAGCCTCTGCCATTCGTTTACCAGAAGGTGTAAAAACACTACCAGAACTTTTCAAAAGAGAAGGTTATTTTACCTTCAATCAGGGAAAAGACGATTATAACTTTCAATATACCAGAGATAGTCTTTACACTGGAAAATATAGGGATAATGGGTTGTACGGACTGGTTGGAGAGGAGGTTGATTGGAGCCAAAAAGGAGGCAATCAACCCTATTTTGGCCAAATTCAATTTTCTGGTAATAAGTACATCTATCACGCGGATTTTCAAGAAAAGCTAGTGCGGCAAATACGTTCGGATAAGTTGAAATTGCCACCCTATTATCCACAGACTTCTTATATGCGAGAAGAATGGGCTTCTTACCTCGAATCTATTGAGCTTACAGATAAAGCGGTCGGTGAAACTCTGGCCGATTTGAAAGAGAAGGGACTTCTAAAAAATACCTATGTTTTCTTTTTTTCAGACCACGGCATGCGACTATGGAGACACAAGCAATTCTTGTACGAAGGAGGGATTAAAGTACCGTTAATATTGAGTTATTTTGATAAAAATGGAAATTTAGAAAATTTTAAAGGCAGGAATGATGGGCTTAGTGATGAGCTCATAAATGGACTTGATATTGGTGCCACTTCAATAGGACTAGCTAAAATTACACCACCAGAGTATATCCAAGGAAAAGATTTTTTGGCAGATGACTACATCCCAAGAGATCATGTGATTTCAGTTCGGGATCGATGCGACTTTACCATTGACCGAATCCGTTCTGTTCGGACGAAAGACTTTAAGTATATCAGGAATTTTATGACTGATAGGCCCTATATGCAACCAAATTATAGGGATGATTGGGAGATAACTAAGACTATTCGAAAGGCGTATGAAGAGGGCCAGTTAAATGAAATTCAGGCCAGGTTTTGGAAACCGGAAAGACCTCAGGAAGAACTCTACGACCTGAAAAACGACCCTCATGAACTGATCAATCTTGCCTCTGATCCCACCTACGTTGATGCACTACAATTGCACCGGGACCTTCTGGAAAATTGGATTTTCAAAACTGATGATAAAGGCCAATACCGGGAAGGTACCGAAGGTCTAAAAGTGATGTATGGTATCTGGGGAGATCGATGTGTTAATCCAGAATATGATCCCTTGAAGGAAGAAGATCCTGAATTCTCAGGAATGCTCAAAAACCTGAAGTCTTGAAATGGTTTGGAGCCATAATTTATTTGTATCTTAAAAAGTGATAACCAATTCATAACCAATGACAAACACAAAAACCAATGTATCTAAACGGCTTTTTTCTTTAGATGTTTTTAGAGGCTTAACCATGTTTCTTTTAATCGCTGAAGCAGCGGGTTTCCACCACAATTTCCATGAATTTGCCAAAGGAAATGCTTTTTTAGCGTCAATGTCCGAACAACTGATTCACCACCCCTGGAACGGACTTCGGTTCTGGGATCTTATACAGCCTTTTTTCATGTTTATCGTTGGCGTTGCTATGCCTTTTTCACTGAGAAAGAGGCTAGCCTCCGGGAGCCGAAAAGCTGCAACCAGGCACATTATTCAAAGGTGTTTTCTGCTTTTTGCCTTTGGGGTGCTATTACATTGCGTTTATAGTCATGCGCTGGTGTGGGAGTTGTGGAATGTCTTGGTTCAACTGGCCTTTACTATCCTAATCGCATACGCGCTCATGAATAGCTCTCATAGAACCCAAATTGTGGTGTCTATTGGACTCTTGCTTCTTACCGAGATCTTATATAGGGTTTATAATCCGGCAGACCCTTTCAACCAGGGGGAGAGTTTTGGATCTTTTACCGATATGATCTTTATGGGCCAGATCAATGACGGAGGATGGGTATTTATCAACTTCATCCCTACGGCTGCCCACACTATTTGGGGAGTGGTGTGCGGACAAATATTGATTTCAACCAGAAAGCCATCGGAAAAGATCAAGCCTTTTCTCGTCTGGGGTTCTATTATACTTGTGCTGGGTTACGCCATGGATTGGCTGAGCATAACACCAATAATAAAACGTATTGCAACCACTTCTTTTACCCTGGCTTCAGGGGGTTGGACCATACTTACCCTAGCCTTGTTTTACTGGTGGATTGATATCAAGGGAAACCACAAAAAGTGGCTTAAGATCTTTTCCGTAGTTGGGACGAATTCGATTTTTATTTACCTCTTTGCCGAAACAGTTGGGCATCAATGGTTCCGTGGATTCGGGGAAATTTTTACGAAAGGAATACTGGGTCCTATAGGAGTTACAGAAAAGGTAATTATGGTAGTCAATGCGCTTTTTGTGCTTTTTATTTTCTGGTATCTCACGTATTTTTTAGATAAGAAGAAAGTGTATTTCAAGATTTAGTGGCTCGCGTTTTTAGAAGAAATAAAAAAACCGGCATGCAGCGGGGCATCCCGGTTTTACCAAACTAAACTAACTCAAACTAAGACCAATAAGAGAAAAGTCTCGCCCCAAAATTCGGGTTTAATTTTTCTTTCAGGGTTAACATAGTATTATCTAAACCTCAAGTTTAGGTTTGGGTTTTTTGGTGTAAGAATCACTTTCAAAAAGCTTTAGCTTTAAAGTGGTTGTATATAGCTTAGCACAGATGAAGGTCATAGCAAATACGGTTTTGTGCCTTATGTACAATCTAAAATTATTAGGGAGCCAAAACAACAACACATAAAGACTAGCGGTGTTTCGCACTAGTCTATAACGACTTTGATACCCAGCAGCAGATTGTAAGAGCATTAGAACGCTGGGCCCCTTCCTTTTTAAAAGTTTGAACCCAAGTGGCCTTTTGAATGCTTATACCGCTTCTGAAACAGCTTTTATTAATATCAGAAAAACCCTTTTACTTTGCACGATTATTTTGTAAATTACTAACACTTCCCTCACCCTAATTTTTCAAAGATCTTAAACTGTCTAGGCTATACGAGCGCAAGCTTATCCTGGGTAAAATTTACTTGCCCGAAAACCTAATGTGATCACCTTAAGCCAATGAAAGCATACAAAACAAGCAAACTGACCTTATCAGGAATCAAGTACAACGGAGAGAATTTGGGTTCTCAATGGTATATCGAAGTAAAAACCGAAACTTCCAAAGCAATTATCCGAGCCAAATTGGCTCATAGAAAAATAACCCCATTGAACCATATTTTGCTTAGCCGGAATTTTCCAATTGAAAGCGATTTAGGCAGAGAAACCTCGATTCAAATCACCGCGATCGAGATAGATAGCGGTGGAAATTCGGATAAAGGTGAGGCAGGAAAACCCTGGTCGATCAATCTTGATGGAGAAGGTCTTCAGGAGTTCTCTATGACGGTTGAAGGAAAAGCTGGGAATGAGGAGAAAAAAAAGGCAAAGTTGACCTTCCTCTTCAAATCGGAAGAACTAAAGGAAAATGAATTCCTAAGAAGGCCTAAAAAATCAAAAAACTCACTTATCCGCTATGATTTTCAGGACTCACAACTCCCTGTCAGTACAGAACTAACTGCTGCCAATCATTTTTTAGAGCGCTCGAAATCTGCCCCGATGGGGTCCAAGGTTACATTGATAGGAATTCAAAGCAAGGGTGAACCTATTGGTTCAGAACTTGTTGTTGAGATCGCTGTGAATTCCTATGACCAGACCAGTACAATAGAGACCACCTTAGAAAATGGTGGAGTAGAACTTAATATTCCTGTTTTTAACGAAGTTTTTGAAGAGGGTTTTGACGCTCGCCTTGGCTTTTCCATCAACATCAAAGAGTTAGACCCGAGCAAATCAGACAGGGGAAAAGGAGGCGGATTTATAGACACCTATCTCGAAGGAATTCAAAAGATCGAGATTCCGGTTTTCACTGTAGGAGGAGAGGGTGAACTGGTGGGCTGTTTTGAGCTTTGTTTTAGAGTAGAACTTTGCGAGATGCAAGAAGATGATACTGGGATCAATGTTGGGGGGACCACCATTGGGGAAGGTGAAGAAGAGGAAGGTGAAGGAGGGACTACGGTTACTCATCCCCCGGAAGAAGAGGACACCCCAACTACCCCACCCCCACCACCTCCACCTCCTGTGGAGTGTGTAGCGATGATAGTAGGCCCGGACTGTACTTGTGTAGATGGAGTATATCAATACAAAGTGATCTCAAATTGCGAGGGACAAGTAATAGACTGGCTTATTGAGGATGAAAATGGAGATCCATCGAACGTTGCAAAGATCGTTTATGAGGATGACAAGATAGCTCGGGTACTCATCCTAAGCAATGGTATTTTCGTTCTTAAAGCCTATTTCCTTTATAAAGGTGAAGAAATTGCTTTTGAGCTTCAAAAAAGAATAGAGGCCATTGGAGTTGCCCATGTTTTTGGGGATTCTTCAGATGCTGAAACTGATGCCATACCAATGGTACAACCTCATCCGCATGTTGAGATCGAAAAACCGGAAGAGACGGAGGACGATGAGTGTTTGAACAAGGGGAGTGATTTTCTCGTTCACGAGGGGAAGATCCAAAGTGCGGTAAACCTCTTACATCATTCAGATCCTAATCAACGTATCAGTCTTGAAGAATTGGGAAAAGAACACCTGGAAGTTCAACTAAAAGTAAGTGGCATATTTCTGGACTTTTTTAAGGAAATGAATCGCTGCGAATGGAAGGTAATCAGTAAAAGAGTACATTCTACGGATGGCGGGTGGCTCAGAAAACCTCAAGACTTCACCGATTCTACTTTCGAAACTAAAATACCTGGAGGTAATCAGGCTCCTTCCTATGTCGTCCTTTTGAAAGGTCTGGGCAAGCACGAGGTGCGCATCATTGGCTACAATGCCATTGAGCGGCCAGGAACCGATTGGATAGACCTGGAGATAGATCTTAACGAAGACGCGAAAAAGGAAGTGGCAGATCGCCGTAGGCATCTGGCTGACTTGATGAGTCAGGTTCCCTCTTCTTCACAATTGGCAGCACATGCGCAACGCATTGCCAATACTCAGATCGCCATAGAACAGGCCTTTATTCGAGGGCTCTCTAACCCGTGTATTACGGTATCCCACAACCATCAGGAATCCCCTGTCTTTGCATTGCCAGACAATGAAAAGACTCGTACCCAAGGAAAATACTCTGAAGAAAACGGGCCAGATATGATCCCTGCAGAAGTACGCACTCTTGTGGAGACTCATAATGATCTGGAGACCAAAGAAGAATTGCCCCAATTATATCTTAATCAACAACCCGTTAAGAACTACTGGGTAACCAAAGCCCATTATAACGGTAGGGAGTACGATTGGCCCAACGACGGTATGATCCGGGGAATAGTTGATGAAGATATAACTTCTAAGTTCGTTTGCTGTGAGCGACCTGATCCTGTTTTTGGCGTAGAGCCTGAAGTGCCAGATTGCGTAGAGCTACAAAGTTTCAACGAGACCGTAATGTTAAAGGCCAATGGCCTACCAGTCGTATCCCCTAGGTTCAATAATGTGGGGCAATATCGTTGGAGCGTCATTGCCAAACCCAATGAGGATGCAGTCGTCAATATTGTTCCAAATACCTGGACGCCCTCTAGGACGGCTCAGCTCCAGGTAGATACGGCAGGGCGTTATACAGTTAAAGTAGAATATCGCCTTGGCCGGGCCTCCGGACTTACCTTTGCCGTCACTGATGTCAAAGTCATCAAGAACAGCGATTTCACTTTACAATGGGAGCTAAAAAGGGCAGGGGGCTACGGAGGTGATCTGGAGGAACATCAGTCTTTACCCTTATATCAGGAGCGAAAAGACGAGGCTGTTAAAGCCGCGGATATGTATATTAAACCTGTGCGTAGCGGTGGGACCTTCATCTTGGCAGGAGGTAGCCCAATTCCCCTGGGAACTGGAGTGACGATAGCACCAGATAATACTATGGGCATGAGTTTTGAAGGGGCCTTTTTGATTCCAAAGGAGCTCGCATTTGAAGAGGAGATCCGCGTACGTGCCTATTTTAAACCTTATTCACCTTCTCTGGGAAGCGATGATTTTGAAGATTTTGTAGGTTCCCCGTCGGTAAATGTGACTCCGGGGGCACCGTACCAATTGACCGTTGATATTAAAGCGGAAAAAGAAATTCACGCTATTCATTTGTTAAATATTCGGTATCGTCACGTTCAACGACTTAAGGGCCAGGCGGTACCTATCAATTTTGCTTACCGCCTTCCCGAAGATGAGATCTGTCCTCATGAGGAGGTCTTTATGTTTGGGCAAGGAGATGATGGCTGGAGGCGAGAAAATCCTCCTCTGGTAAATCTGATCATTTTTAACAGGGACCTAGGTGATGGACAAACCTCTAATGCCTTTACTACCTTGAGTAATGTTGGCGATGCACATAATGCTGCAAATGGCAATCTCTTTTTCGAGTTGAACCTTTTTGAAACCATGGGTCATGGAATAAACCAGATGCTCAATATCTCTTATAACAGCCTACAGTCCACTTATCAGGATAGCCTGGAACTCTATAAGAGATTGAATGGTATTTCCCAGGATATTATCAATCGTCATTGGTGCCGCAATTTTATTGGTAAGGGCTGGCTCAGCAGTTATCATCTTACAGTTCGGTATTACGTTGTGCCCTTATCCATTGATGGGAGAGTAAAGGAACTATTTGCTGAAGTGGTGGCTCCGGATGGGAATAGGATACAATTCAAACAAAGAGGAGAAACACCTTCCGGCAATGATTCAGATTCTGCAACCACGACCACTTCTTCCTCTACCGTTTTCGATGGAGAATACCGGCCGTTTTTCGGAAGTGATTATTGGATGAGAAGCACAGAATTGGGACATACACTTATCCTGCAAAGATCTGGCAATGAGAGTGTTCTAAAAGATATCAACCAGGTACATTGGACCTTTGATCGGTTTGGGTTACTTACGGAAATCTCAGAACCGCTTACCAGGAATACGACTACCTCAAACCTTAAGGTCACCAATACTTCAAATAAAACTACAATCGAAGATTCCTCGGGAAGGAAAACCGAAATCGAGCTGATCCCAGAAATGCAGTCACAGTTTTCAGGGCTGCTCAAAATAAAACTTCCAGATGGAGAGGAGACGAAGTTGTTCCTCGCAGAGTCATGTATCACAAATTTAAACCGTTCTTCAATACAGGCCTGGATTATGAGTTACCATGACAATATTGGGCAAGGAGATACCTGCGCAGTACTGAAGACACTTAAAGATCCAATTGAGACTGAAGCGACCTACGACTACTACATTGGAGAGCCCTTCAAAGGAGTACCCCTCGAGGTGGCCAGAAATTTTTGGGGTAAGCTAGGCAAATTCAAAAAAGGCACCAGACAGGTTCGAGAAATGCACTGGTTCTATGAAGGTTTTGACACAGACAATCAGGTCCTGGTCTTTAAGAACGCTGTAGGTGTTGATTTTGTAAACATTATCGATCCTAAGCGGTTGGCACTGAACTCCTTGAGCTATATTCAAAAGCAACGCGATACTACTCAAAAAATAATGATGGGTAGCCCGAATTACGATCCGAGAAGTCAGAATAGTGCCCAAATGGCTCCAAAAATGATATCTCGCTATCAGTACTATAAAAACACCAAACTGGTCAGTGAATCCACAGACCTGCATGGAGAGAAAACCAAACGCACTTATTTCAAAGTAGAGGAAGGCCGATACCTATTAGAGGAAATTACTTATCCCAACAAAACAAAAACGAAGTTGGAATATCAAGCAGGAACTGCTTTGCCGAATAAGATCTATACTCCGAGCAAAGGCAGCTCGCAGACCGGAACTAAACCCTTTACAGAATACCGCTACAATGCCAATCTCCAAGTTACCGAAGTGATCAAACCCAGCCTAAGGATGGCATCCGGAGAGGAAAACGGAATAAAAGAAAGCTGGGTATTTCAGGATAGTACTGGTAGACTTGAGTCGTACACCGATGTCAACAATACAAAAAGGACCTTTGGTTACCGAGAAGAGATACGCGATGCACAAGGGGTAGATCTACCCACCAGCGTTACAGTACATATGGACAACAACCTAAAACTGATCACCCAAATGGGTTACGACAGTTATGGCCGACAAACCTTGAAATACGATCCAAGGTTTGGGACTATTACCAAATACACCTTTCAAAAACTCGGATTACTCGAACGGGAAATTTTACAGCCTATAAAAACGGAGAAAGGATCCGTTGAAGAGGCCGAAATTATGAATACTTACAACGCTATGGGAAGTCATGTATTCCAAGCAACTCCGTTAGGAACTGAGGTTTGGATCCCTGATGAACACAGCCAAACCGCAATGCATATCGATTATGCAAATAATCGAACTGTTTATGAGTACTATCCGTCTGGAGCGCTGTCTAAGAAAACAAATCCCGGAGGTGGATCTACACTTTACTTCCTGGACGAAATTGACAGGATCTTAAGGAAAAAATATCCACACCCGGATAACAGAACCGGAGCTAAACGTTCGGACCGCTTTACGGTGGTCTTAGAATATAAGGATGATGAAAAGAAAACCATCGCCAGAAGACATAAATTAAATGGCAACAACCCTGGGGGCGTATTGGTAGAGAATGTTGATATTTTTAGGGATGGAGATGTTTTCACTCAGACCACAAAGACAGGAGGCGGGCCTGCCTTTGAAAAAATACAGTACACTTACGATAGATGGGGTTTGGCTAAGGAAGTGCAATGGTTTGACGGAGATCAGCTCAAAAAACGAATGATCCAGGAAAGAGACGATTGGGGAAGGGATATAAAACAAACTCATGCCAACCGGGCTCGCAGTATCAAGAGAAGTACTTTCATTACGTATTACCACGATGGAAAGCTGAAAAAAAGGTCTCATGAACCTACGGGTACTTCCGGAAATCAACCTGAATCTCACTTTACCTATGACAAGCTGGGTCGCCTACTAACGGTAAAAGACAAAAATAATATCACTTTACAAAGCCTGAAATACCAGGATTTTGGCAACGACCCGGAAGCTAACGCGGTTTCTAAGATCACTGAAACCAGTCAGGATCCTAGTGCCGCTCCCGGTACAGAACGGACCATTGATTCCCAGGTATTTACTTATAACAGACGTGGCCTGGTGGTTTTAGAAGAAGCGGCCGGCATGGAACGGGAAAAGCGATACGACAAGATGGGGCGACTGGTGATGGAAATTGAACCCGGTATGGATAGAAGTACTTCCAGTGGTATGGAGTCCAAGAAGACCGAACTCAAGTTTACCCTGGATGCACTGGGTCGCGCCACTAAAATTATGAGGAAAGCTACCGTTAGAAATCCTGGGGTAAGTCTGTCTTATTTAAATAAGGACTGGCCAGACAGCTTGCAAGAGGTTGAAACAGTGCTTCAGGAATGCACTTATGCCTGGCACGGTAGGATGGCTACCCAAAAACAAGGAGCAGTCACTACACATTTTGAATATGATAAGCATGGAAGGCTGCAAAAAAGAAAAGAACAGTTGGAAAGTGGCCCAGCTCAGGTATACGAAGAAGTAACGTATGATGGGCTAGATCGTGTGAAGCGAAGAGTGCGCCTCAATTTAGGCGTGCAGACCTATAAGCATAACGATGGAGAACGAAAAATAGAAGCAGAATGGCGCTTGTCTACTGCCATCTTTAGGGCTACAACCCAGTTGAACTGGTCCGGGCAGATCACCGACTATACTATAGACCAAAATAAGGTAGGGATGGATGTTCATAGGGGATATCAGGATGCTCCCGTCTCTTTAAAATATGAATACGACGACCTTGGAGACCTGAAGAGCAAGATTTATCTCAGGCCGGGATTAGGGGGTGCCTCTTATGGGAAGATTGATTATAGGCAAAATGGGATCGGAATACTCCGAGAACAAGATGTGAGTATCACCAGCCTGGATAGCAAAACCATAAAGCAACAAAAAAAGTTTGCATATGATGGCAATCAACATCTTACAAAAATTGAAACTCGCACGGATATTGCGGCGAGATCTAACAAGTGGAAGGCATATAAATTTCAATACAATCATGGCGGTTTTCTTAAAAAATATGAAAGACCGGACTGGAGTCCTCGTTCTGGAGACTATTCCGGAATGGGCATACAAAGCCTATATGAACACGATGTTCACGGAAAACTCCTCAGGATCCGAGAAGGCCTTCTTCCCCCACAATTTGAGAGCGTATTGCTAGAGCTTCACTACAGCAATCCTCAACGTCAATATATCTCAGGTAACTATCTTGTAGCTAAAAAGGATCTAAGCCCAAGGAATGCCCTAAAAGGGGTTACCTATAACTTTAAATACTACGGTAGAAATAGGCAGTATGCTCAAGATTATATGTATGATGGTCTAGGTGGCATTGAAACTCAGGTGACTTCTTATACCGGGATAAATGGAATGAGAAAGGAGGATTGGCGTTCTAATGACAAGAATTCGGCAGATCCGAGATTTATAACCTCCTATCGGCGCTTTGCTAAGGCCACCTCCCCTTCTGCTGCAGTAGAGAAGTACAACTACATTTACAATACTCAGCTTAGTGGGTTTGGAGGACTGCTTCTAGCCACCGGGATGCCAGTTACCCATGGCCCTTTTAACTCTGAATTTGGTAGACCTCAGTTGTTAAAGCCGCAAAAAAGAAAGCTGGCTTTCTCTGAGACTCGGGGTATACCCCATGGAGCTGATTTCCCTGTAAACTCTATAATGATCTCGGAATCTTCTGCTCATGATGAGACTACGCCCAAGCCAGGAAGAGGTGAGATCCACAAAGGTTTTGAACATAACGCGGCGGGCCAGTTGGTCGCAGCTTCTTACCAAATGCTCAAACGTGAACCGTCGGATCGAACTTTTAGATCTAATATTTCCAATACGGGCCACAGCCTTAAGAACTACAACTTGTTTTTCTACGAACCCGATGGCGCTCTTATGGCACAATTTGGCGTGACCGCGGCTACAGGAGTCCCAAATCAGCTGTTGATCTTTATCAATGATGGCGGAACGACTTTAGCAGAGCAGGATGTATTTAGAAATACCTTTAAAATTCACGATACGCTGCCTGGTGCAGGAGTTCGCCTTGGAACAACTTTGGGGAAGTTTACACAAAGCGATCACGATCATGAGTTCTGGGGCGAGTGCTACTATCATTGGAACCACAATGGAGCGCTGACCTATCTAACAGATACTCAAGGCCGTGTGGCGGCAGACTTTCGCTTTGCCACAGCCCAAAACGAATCTGACCTATTTGGAGAAAATTTTGACCCAGCCAGAGAGCCACAGGTGTTTTCCAGGATGTTCAAGAACAACACCCGGGACCTCAATGCATGGGAATTGCATGAAAACGCTCCGATGAGTTTTGATATGGCCGTAAGCCAGGTCGTTTCTCTATTGCAGAGGAACGAACAGATGTTGCTTAGGGCCGCCGACCTGGAAAATCCACCGCGAACTTCGAATGCCTATGGAACTACACTTGCCCCCTTTGGCTATGAAGCGGAGGTTCCTTCTTATGCAAACCTGATTTACCACAGTACCTTAGATCTTTTTAGAGGGATAGGTGATGCATTGACAGCGGGCTATGCCTCCGAATGGCGCAATGCGATATATGACCACGATCAGGACCTGGCAGGGATTCGCAACCCGATGACCTACATAGCAGGGCAGATAACAGGGACGGTAATTTCTATCTATTTGTCTTTTGCCGCTGCCCCTTTAAGGGCAGCACAAGCCTCCAATGCAGCAAGATCTGCAATGTTGCTTACCGTCACTTCAGATGTGCTTACCTTCTCAAGATCAGTGGAGAATATCCGTTCTGGGAAAGCAAGCTTTTTTGATTATTTGGGCTTAGCCGCCCCTATGAGTGCAGTGGGTGCCTTGAGAGTGCAACATACTCGAAACCTTAAAGTAGGGAATAGTATTGATAAGGCTAGAAATGCTATGACCAGAGTTCCTAGCAATCCTGGAAAAGTAGCTCACATTATGGTTAAGCCTACCAAAGCGTTAAAATCAGATCCCCAGGTAATGGCCGATTTGGAAAAGTTTCATCCGGTCGCTGAGGTACTTAAAAAAGGAAGGGAAACCGAGATAAGTGAAATAATGGGAAATACGGTTCCCTTACTATCACTGAGTAAAGAAACGGCAGATGCCCTACGCAATATGGGAATTACCTGGAGAAGAAATTACTATACCGTGGGCCAGGTAGATGAAGTGTACAGAAAGATCTGGAGAAAACTGTTGAGAGAGGCCGGTGAAGATCTAGATAAGATAGCCGCTGGTCACCGTTTAGATCTTGGTATTAACCGATTCCAGGCCGCTTTTGAGGTCCGTATGTTCAAATGGGCAATGGACGGATTTGTTCAGGGCAATCCAAATATTAAAAAATGGCTAATGAACCTTATGGAAAAACATGGAACTAGAGCTAATAGTTCCTCTGGTTCAGGAATTACCAAACAATTGATGAAGAAATTGGATGATGGTAGTGAAATGGTCATCGAGTTTCTGGAATAGAAGAAAAGCCCCGTATTTTTATCGATATCAAGCCACTCTTTTTTAGTGAGCCCGGAATTAACTAAGGACAGAAATAACTTTCTTATTGGACTTATGAATTCCTTATCTAGGTTCGTCAATGACATGAACTTATGTTTAAGGATAAAACAAGTATTACTTTCAAATTTTTTCTAACCTAAGAAAGCATTAGAGGGGAAAGAAATATATATTTGCCAATCTCACGGGGTGAGTTTTAAGATACAATTATTGCAAAAGATTACAAACCTTTATTGCCAAAAAAAGACTGAATTCCCTGACCTTAATTGGGCTGATATAAAAGGGTTTGTTGTAAATATAATGGCGAAGAGTTTATAGTACAGGGATAACTAGCGGTTTTACCAAACTAAACTAACTCAAACTAAGACCAATAAGAGAAAAGTCTCGCCCCAAAATTCGGGTTTGATTTTTCTCTCAGGGTTAACATAGTATTATCTAAACCAAAAGCTTAGGTTCGGGTTTTTTTGAAACAAGAGTCCCTTTTGTTTACCCTTTATTTATTGGTAGTTGTAAATGGTTGTTTGCTATTTTTAATTTTTCTCTCCTGTCAATAGAACCTACTAAGGTCGTACAAATTGAAGGACGACAAAGGCATCGTCTTCCGTGCCATTTCCGTCAACATCATAAAAAGTAGCTCCATTGATAGAGAATGTACCGGCATTTAGGGAAGCAGCGAAGGCTTCAGGCTCATCAGGAGCATCGCTGTAGAGTACGGTAAAGACATTGTTACAAAACCCCATTGTTCCCGAAATAGCCTCTGTGCGCTCTCCAGGTTGGAAAATGTTAATAATGAAATTACCATCAGGCTCTACGTCTAAAGATACACCACCACCTTCGGCAATTACATCAAATACTACACTAGTGCCCGGAATATCGAAAACCGCTCTTGTGGCAACCCAACTTCCTGAAACTTCAGAAATGGAAAAATTGGGTCCGTTTAAGGAGCAAGAATCTATATTGAAATCCTCCTCGTCATCTCCCCCACAAGAAAAGCCTAAAACAAGTGCTAAAGTTAAGGGGATACAAAGTAATTTTTTCTTAATAGCCTTTTTCATAATAGTATATTTTTAGTGATAAAAATGGTCTTTTAGCCATTTATAAAGGTATTGGAGGGTTTTAAGAGGTTTTGCCAGTGAGGTTTCAATTCTTAGCACCCAAGTTTCAAATTAGTGATGGATCTTTTTAAAAATGGAAAGAAGAGTCGGCAATGCGTTTACTTTGGGTGTTTTTATTTCCACGAAGTTTTAGACGCTATGAAAGCACTTTAGTTTTGAGAAAGGCAGAAGGCGTTTGTTTGTAAATTTCCTTGAAACACTTTGTGAAATAAGAAAGATTATTGAACCCTACCTCATAGGCAACTTCTGAAACCGTACCCCATTTGGCCTCGAGTAATTCGGCTGCCCTTCTAATACGCACATTGCGGATAAAATCGGAAGTTGAAAGCCCGGTCAGCGCAAGTACCTTACGGTAAAGCTGTACTCTGCTTAAGCCCATTTTCCTGCCTAATAGGCGTACATTCAGGTCAGGGTCGCTTAGATGCTTAAAGATCATTTTTCTCAGCTTAAAGATAAATTGATCTTCGGCAGACTGAGGTGTTTCCGCTTCAGGAAATAAACGTATTTCTTTTCTTAACCTTTTTTGCATTTCAGCTCTCTGTTTTAGCAAGTTGGTCACTTTCAGGCGTAGCTCTTGTTTGTCAAAAGGTTTGATGAGATAATCATTAGCCCCAGATCCAAGACTTTTTATTTTGTCTTTATTACCGGCGCGGGCAGTTAGCATGATAAATGGGATATGCGCTGTGACTTCATCCTGGCGCACTCGCCTGCAGAACTCTTCTCCATTCATTTCAGGCATCATCAGATCACTAATGATAAGATCGGGGACCTGATCTTTGGCTATACTAAATCCTTCCCTTCCATTTTTCCCTGAGATTAACCTCCAATCTCCTTCCAAAATTTGCAAAATATAAGAACGGAGATCTTCATGATCTTCAACTACTAGAATGCTGCCAGAAGCTTCCTTTTTTTTCTTTAAGTTTTCTGGCGCCAGAGGTATTTTACCCAGGTTATCCCCTCTGTTTTGTTGCGGGTCTATACCTTCTGCCAACAGTTCAATGGGGAGATCCACTTCAAAAGATGCTCCTTTGCCTTTTTCACCAAACACCCGGATTTGCCCATCCATAAAATGTACGAGCTCCCTGGTCAAAGCCAACCCAATACCTGTACCTTCTGCATTAGTTTCGCCCAGGCGTTGAAAACGTTGAAACACTTGGTGCTTTTCTAAAGCCGTAAGCCCTGGGCCAGAGTCGGTTACTTTAAATTTGAAAGAAGCGTTCTCATTCTCCTTTTCCACTAAAGCACTTACAATGACTTTTCCCTTGACTGGTGTAAACTTGAGGGCATTAGAGATAAGATTGTAAACAATAACCTCTAACTTCTCCTGGTCAAAAAGGGCAGTGCTCTGGTCTAAGGGAATTTGGAGAATGTATTCAATTTCCTTTTTCTCTGCAAAGGAACGAAATGAAGAAGCCAAAGCTCTTAGAAAGCTAAATAAATCCTGTTTAGTAGGGCGCAACTGCGTTTTGTTTTCCTCTAAGCTCGAGTAGTCCAGCAACTGATTGATGAGTCGCTTTAAGCGGGTACTGTTTTTTTGAATTAAGGATAGGCTTTTTTTGGTTTTTTTATCTAAATCTCTTTCTAAAAGATCTTCAACAGGCCCAGTAATTAGTGTTAGTGGAGTTCTGAATTCATGAGAAATGTTGGCAAAAAACCGAGATTTCATTCTGTGAATTTCCTGTGCTTTTTCAACTTCTAGTTGTTCAAAAAGCAGCTTTTCCTTAAGATTTTGTTTGATCTTTATGTTTCTCAGAACGAAGTAGGTGATTATTGCAAAACATAATAAATAAAAAGTATAGGCCCAATAGGTAGCCCAGGGAGGAGGTAATATCTTTAAGTCTATTGATTGTTCTTCAGAAATCCAATCTCCATCAGTTTTGGCCGCTTTTACTATAAAAGTATACTTGCCAGGATCTAAATTGGTAAAACTTGCAAGGCGGTCATCTGAATAGATCCAGCGATCGTCTAGACCTTGCATTTTATACGCGTATCGTACAGTTGAGGGATTCTTAAAATCTAAACCTAAAAAGGAAAACGATACCATATTTTGGTCGTAGGGAAGCTCCAGAATACCGGAAGTATCAATCCTGCCTATTTTTGAAGTATCTAGCTTCGAATTAAATAAGCGGATTTCGTCAATCACCACTGGAACCACTTCACTTGGCCTATGTAACTTTTCCGGCGCAAACCTGTAATAGCCTCCCTTTGTTCCGATAATCAAAGTCTGGCTTTTTTCCTCGAAAAAAAACTCTTTTCCAAACCTTGTATCTAGTTTGAGGCCATCTGAATGATTAAAAAACTTGAATGATTTTGCACTTAAATTCAGCCGACAAAGCCCTTTATCTGATAGTAACAAATAATTGCTGTTCTGGTCTTTGGCAATACCCTTTATGTCCTGATAAGGTAGCCCAATTTCATTGTGAAGGTTGAGCATTTTTTTCTTGGATCTCAGGTATAAATTCAAGCCTTTTTTACTGCCAATTAGAATACTGTCTCTATCTGGGGTATACAAAGTGTTAACTTCATTATGCAACAAGCTATCGCGGCTCTGAAAAGCATCGGCCTGTATCATTTTGAAGGAATTCGACTGCGGATTAATCACCGCTACACCATGCTGGGTTGCAGCCCATAGCTCTGCTGCTGTAATTCTAATATGATCTCTGGACGACGTTTGTATTATTCTGCTAAATTTTTTTGTGCTATTTGCCCATTTACACAACCCGACCAGAGTGCCTATCCACAGATCGCCATTAGGATCCAGGTAGAGATCAAGTACTGTGTCGTGCCAAATGCTATCAGGATCATCTGGCACATAGCGATAGGTTTCTAGCTTCCCTGATTTTGAGTCGAAATACCACAGTCCCGCATTATAGGTTCCAAACCAAAAGGAACCATCTCTTAGGATGGCGATGTCCGAGATTTCAAGCTCTTTGGAATGAATTATTCTTTCTACCTCAGAAGGTGTGCTGCCGAAAATACCAGAAGAAAGCGTACCAAAAACAAGCCTTTTGTTATCCCCACTTACAGAAGTGATCTGTGCATCATCTTCTGAAAACGCATAAAATGGAAAATTTCTGTTTGGGAATTGCATAGCAACCTCCCCGGTTGTAAAGCCCAGAAGGAGATTACCCTTGTTATTGCGATATGCAGAACGGATGTTCTTATCGTAGGTCTGCAAATCCAAAAATTGCTCCTCATCGGGATCGAAGGTGTAAAGGTAGCCGTCATAAGAAGTCAGGTATATCTGATCCTCCCAGAAATGAATTGAATTAAGCGAATTGGTTTTTAAGATGCTATTGTCACTGTCATAATGAGAGTATGTTCCTGAAGATTTTTCTAATTTATTAAACCCTCCATAGGTTGCAGTCCAAATGTTTCCTTTATCGTCATCCCATAAATCTCGTATTACATTATTTCTAAAGTTTAAAGTAGGATCGTTTGAAACCACCAATGGATAGTGCTCAAAGAAACCCGTCCTGGGATCAAATTTGTCAACTCCTCTTCCGTTTAATCCAATCCATAAATGACCGTCATCACCCTCTATTATTTTGTTCACATAGCGCTGACCTATACTTCTTTCATTTTGGGCGTCCGGTCTATAGTACTGAAATTCGCCTGAATCAAGGCTATATTTACCGATTCCTGCTCCCTGACTAGCCACCCAAATGTTTCCGGTTGTATCTTCAAAGATGTCTGAAATAAAATAATGCGTATTGTGGGGTGGAATTTTAGGATCATGTACAAAATGCTTGAACTTATGGGTCTTAGGATTTAGCACACTTATTCCACCAGATTTCGTCCCAATCCAAATATTTCCCTGACTATCTTCCAGAAGAGCATAAACGATATCATCTATTAAAGAGTTGCTGTCACCATGATGATTCTTATAGCTTGTAAAGTTTAAACCATCAAAGCGAAAAAGTCCGTTAGAAGTTCCGTACCAAAAGAAGCCTTGGCTGTCCTGGATAATTTCGAAGACTTCTACCTTATCAGGAAGTTCAATAGTTCGGGAATAATCAATATGCTTTTGTCCATATGCAAATTGCTCGGAAATAAAAGCGGCTAAGAGCAAAACGCAAAATCCTATAGTCTTTTTCGTTTTGTTCATTTGATTACTTAATAAGGTGTGTACCATCTAAGATAATAAATTTCTACGCCCTATATTGATCAAAAAGCCCTGACAGAATCGTCAGGGCTTGTCGCAATCCGGATATAGAGTGAACCAATTCTCAAAACCCTTGTTGCACGGATTTTCCGGATTGCATTTTCAAATTCACGAGTATACTCGCATAGCATTCCATAAAAGCCACATGGCACAGCAGGCTGATCTGGAAGCTGGGGCTATGGTAAGTGTAATCAGAAAGCCATAGCAAGGTCTAATTCCCTCAGTTTGGTAAGGGCCTCAGACTTTGAGTTAACATTGAGTTTTAAGTAGATGTTTTGAATATGAAAATTTATAGTACTTGGGGTTACAAATAATTTATCAGCAATGGTCTTATACGTTGCTCCCTGGCCCAGATAATCAATGATCTGGTTTTCTCTTTCAGAGAAGGTTTTGTACGATTTTCTTTGGAACATTGCGATAACCTTTTTGGCAATGTCATTGCTCATAGCAGCTCCTTCATACTTTACAGAGTTTAGGGCTCTGTATAATCGCTTTTTACTCACAGGCTTGCTTAGAAACCCATTGGCGCCGTTTTTAAAGGCTTTTTTGATGGTTTCAAAATCGCTTTGAGCGCTATTAATAATCATCTTTACTTCTGGGTCTTTTGCTTTGAAAAGTTGAATTCCTTCTATGCCTGAGATTCCGGGCAGCGAAATTTCCGAGACAACGATATCCGGCATAATCTGGTCATATTCGGCCAGGGCCTCTTCTACAGAAGGGTAAATGGCTTCTAAAGAATAATCAAGATAGGTTTCAAAATTGTACTTGTAGGCTTCATGAAATTGTTTTTCTGTATCGATCACGATAATCTTGAGAACATTAGTTTTCATATCAATTAGAATTTGGGTTGTATCTCTTAAGAGTCTAATCTTTAAAGATTTAACATGTTGGCATTGGGGTAGTCTATTCCTAGAGAATTGTGCAGTACAATTCCCTTAACAATTAGGCAAAGGCAGGAGAACCCTAACTACTGATGCTAATCATCTAGCTCTTAAGCAGAAAACTAATTTGATGTGGAAACTTAAAGGTGTTTTACCTTTTAAAGTTTTAGAAGCACGGGTAGAGCAGGTACCAATCCTTTCTTTAACTTAACAGGATCTGTATGTTTCAATGTTACGCCGGCAGGGGCTTGAAAACATGTGGTCGGGATAGTGCTTATGCACTATGACCTGGTTCGTAGGAACACCTAGTTGGGTTCCTTTTTTCGGTTTAAAATTTGGGCTGTCTTTTCCATTTTTCTCGGGGTATAAGTAAGTTTTCATAAAATGGGGGGATTTGAGACTTTAGTAAAAGTTAGTTGTACTTGAATAATATAAATTTACGCATTTTTGGTATGCTTGCATAGTTTTTGTACGTCTTTTCGTTCAAATGCATGCCTATTTAAAGACTTTAACAAAACCGACCGATTAGTCTTCAAAAACTACTTCGGCCGTAGCAGTATCGTTGTATACCTGCATAATCCACTTCTCTTCCTGATATTTACCATTTAGGTTAGAAACGATCGCAGTTTCCGCTTCTGTTTTCATTTTAAAATCGGCCAGATAAACATAATACAACCCATTTTCTTTATTATAAAATTGCTTTGCATTTAAACCCTGCTCGTTTAAACTGTCTATAAAAGCGTTCAAGTACCTTTTGTTTTTATAAACGTTCACAATTAAATAATAACCAGATTCTACCCCAATGATATCTGACCGATTCTGAGATTTTATTGGTATTTTAATATACTCTTTTGGTTCAGCTCTTTTTATATAGCTGTTTAGTTTGTCTTCATCAAATTCTACACTCGCAACGGCAGTTTCGTACTGAGTGCTAATAGGTTCCTTTTGAATTTTAGGGTTCCCGTTTTGCCTTACCTCATTTCTTAAAAGTCGTACCATGGTCTCGAACTTTTTCTCAAGCATGCTATTCCTTGCTTTATCTATAGAATCTTGCCTAAGGATTAGCTCGTCAAGGATTAAGCGGTTTTCATAGGCCAAAGCGTTTTGATCCGTGTCATTGCTAGTGTTGTTACCAGCCATAGCCTTAGCATTTTCTGATTTCAATTGCAGAATTTGTTCTTCGTAATTGCGAACCACTTCGTCTACTCTTTTGTCTGCAGATTGCTTAGCAGAATTACCGACGTAAGTACCACTTGAATCCAGGAGGTTATCTTTAAAGGTATAGGCAAGAGACAGCTCGTGGTTCCAACCCAGGTTGGCTCCTTCTTCTGTAAGATTTTTTTCAAGCAAATACCCTAAAGACAGTTGCTGGTTGATGTTGAATCCTACTCCTAAAGACATGCCATAGGTATCGTCATAGGTGGTTTGCAACCATCCGTAGTTTGGCAGGTCGAGCACTACAGAACCAATATAAGACAGGCTTTCATCCTGGTTCTTACCAACTTGTAATAATGGCATAAGTCGGGCATCGGCAAACAAACCTCTTGTAGCCGAGAAGGTATGCGTGTATTGAAGAGCAGCCTTTACGCTTTTGTCATTCAAATTTGTAACCAGATTATTGGTAGTCTGGTTGTATTTGATAAGATCTGTGGCATATAGTCCTACATCAAACTTACCCAAAGAAAGAGCGATACCCGGTTGAACGGCAATTTGATTTTCTTTTCTCGACTCTTGCAATGTTGGGTCGTTCTCCGCGACAATGACATTGTTCTTGTTAATCCCTCGACTTAAATAGGTAATATTTGTACCAAAGGTTAATTTACTATTGGTACTTAAACGAACTGAAGTAGCATAATTGGCATTGAAACCAAATTCTTGCATAATTCCTTCCCACTGACCATAAACTCCGATCCCGAGGGCGGTTTTTTCGTTCATTCTATTGCTAAACCCTAGGTAATAGTTTTGGGTATTGTCTTCGAAAGAAGCATACTGGTTTCTATGTAGTATATTCAGATACGATTTATTTTCCCGTACTAAAGAAAATGTAGGGTTGATCAAAAACCGGTTGAAAAATAACTGGTTATGGAAAGGGGTGCTAAAGCTGATATCAGCTGGGGCGGTTTCCTCCTGTCCGTACGTAACGTGGCTACCTAGGACAAGGCAAACTAGTATAGCAGGGATTGCCTTTTTGAGTATGTTAACGTTACAGTTCATCTTTTTGGGGATTTTAAGTAAGACTGGGTTATATTCTTTTCTAAAAACTTAAAGGTTTTAGCGCATTATTTTAGTCAAACCATGTTAATTGTTGGGGTATATCTTCATGAACTATCTCAGGTTCATGCTTGGGGTCTGGATCAATAATCTATAAATAAGCAGGGTGTATTATTGATCTTCAAAAATTGTAGAGGAGTAATCGGTTTTAGAATCGCTATTCAAAACCTCTAGCAGGTTATACTCCTTAGCATCGGGTAAATTATCTTTCTTTGAACTGGTGTACGAAAATACTACCTGATCTACAGTATTGCTGTTTTTTCCGCGGTTAGACATTACGTAGCCCATACCTTCTCCGGTAAGCGCAATAGAAAAATCATCTTCTTGGCTGTTTATAGGGCTGCCCAAATTAATGGATTTCCCTACTTTTTTACCGGCAACGGTCACAGCATAGATGTCTAAGCCTCCTTTACCTTTTCGTCCTTCCGAGGCAAATAGCAGGGCATTGCCAGCAACGACATTAGGGTAAAGATCATTCTTTTTGGTATTCACCTTTTGCCCTAAGTTCTTGGCAATTCCGGCTGTACCATTAGTATTCAACTCTGATACATAAATGTCGTATTCTCCAAAGGTGCCCGGCATATCTGAAGCGAAAAACAATCGCTTGCCATTAGCCGATAGGGTGGGATGAGTTGCTGAGGCATATTTTGGGCAGACAGACACTTCTTTAATGTTCTTCCACTCGCCATTAACCTTTTCTGCCTTAAATATTTTGTGCACTACTTGCTTTTTGGAAAAAACACCGTATAAAGGCTTTACATATACTGCTTTACTAAAATAAGCGGTCTTTCCGTCGGGGGTTAAGGCTACTGGGGGTTGATAAGCGAGTTCCTTGCTTTTAAGTGTACGCTCATCTGCAACCTCAGGGATTTCTCTTTCCGCTAGCTTATGCAAAGCCCGGGTCTGATAGTCTTTGTAGAGTTCAAACTCTTGATCATTATTTACTACGGGACGCTGCCTCATTTGGTAATCTTCTTTGACACTGGCAAACCAATCTTTGTTCTCGGCAGAGCTGGCCAGATCATAGTTTACTGCCTTTTTAAGGGCAATCTCATAGCGTTCTTTGTAGCTGGTATTTACGGTTTCATCTTCGCTGATATCTAACAGCTTTTGATACCAAAAGGCAGCCGTCTCGTAGTTTTCTGATAGAAAATTGACGTTCCCCAGGTCTTCAAAAATTTCCCTTTCCGAATAACCTAGTTTCAATAGTTTTAGATAGTCGTCAATCCTTTTGTTGGCTTCTATCATACCCTTCTTGTCGGCATATGATGTCCTTGGATGCTGCGCTACCATCGTAAAGCAAAAGAGCGTAAAAATGCATCCAAGCGCCAATTTATAAGTAGTATAATTTTTCATAGGATAAGATTTTGGGCATTTATGAGATCAAAGTTCCAGATTTGTTCCAAACTTCTATTATGAAAAATTCATAGGTTTTAAGTCATTTAGGGTGATTTTATGTTAAAATCGACGACAAACAGTCAATTTTTTACGCTCTATGACCTAATCTTATGCGATTTTGACATTGTCATGTCCATAAAGTTTGACATCTAAACTGTTCAGTAGTAATTAAGGCTTTGCCTACAATAAGAATAAGGCTACTCCGTTTTTAACGATGTTAACTTTGGTATTATCGAAATTCCCTACACCTATTGTACAATAATTGTCTTCTTTCCTATATTTGGCTGATGAAAAAAATTCTGGTTCTCCCCTTCATTCTCGTTTTCCTTACGGGTTATTCCCAAGATAAGATCCCTTACATAGATTATTCCGAAATTGCCCTGTTAGCTACAGAAAGCGCTCAAGAAGGAAATTATGAAGAGACGCTTGAGATTCTCGATAGACTAAGTAAAAACGATTCTACCTATTGTTCAGTCCTGGTCTCTAAGGCCTATTACCTAATGGCCCTTAAAAAATATGACCAGGCCATTGAGCTGGCCGATGAAGGATTAATCAAGAATTGCGGAGATACCAGGAGCTCGCTCTATGTCAATAAAAGTGTCGCCTTAATTAATAATGAAAGTTATTCGGAAGCAGTTGGGGTATTCGATGAAGCCCTAAAAATCTATCCAAGCAAGAGCACCCTGTGGTATAACAAAGGAGTTGCTTTAGAAAATCTCGGTAAAATTGAAGATGCGGCCAAGGCATATATGCATACGATAGTTTTAGATCCCTACTACCGAAAAGCTTATTTACAACTGGGCAATATTTGTTACAAACAGCGAAGGCTCAGTCAGGCGTTAATGTGTTTTAATATGTACATGTTACTGGACCCCGAAGCGGATAACGCCTTCAATGTGCTAAAATCGCTAAACAATCTTGCCAAAACCAAGAATGAGAATACCAGAGATTCCAGTATACAGATTTCCGAGGATGATGAGGCATTCGAAGAAATAGATCTGATCCTTGAAGCCGGGATTGCCCTAAATGATGACTACACTATTGATAATGAAATTGACATTGCTATCGTAAAGCAAAATCATGCTTTATTTGAGCAGCTGAAAGACTTTGAGGGTAATGGTGGGTTCTGGGACACTAAATTTGTTCCCTTCTATAAGTGGATACACAATAACGACCACTTTAATGTTTTTAGCTATACCCTGGCCTATTCTATTCAGAATGAAGCCCTGAAGAAGATTGTTGATAAGCAGGTAAAAGAAATTTCCACATTCATTGGGCTTTATAAAGCCAAATGGTCCGAGCTTGTTCAAAAGAACAAAATGCAATGGCAGGGCCAGAGCCAGGAGATTACCTATTATCGTAACAATGGCTATGTAAATGGAGTTGGTGTACTCAAGGGAAACAAGACTTTAGGGTATTGGGAGTTTTATAATGAAAATGGGCGCCTAACCGGAACAGGCAACTTTAATGCTGAGGGGAAAAGGGATGGAGAATGGAAATGGTACAACGAGTTTGGTAAGCTAAGTGAGACAGCGATATATAAGAATGGGGAGCTAAACGGGATCAACCATCAATATTATGAGAATGGGAGATCAAAGATCATTGCTGTTTATGAAAACGACGAGCTAGATGGCAGTTATGAGTACTATAACCAAAAAGGTGCCCTAACGCAAAGAAAGTACTTTAATAATGGAGAACTGGATAGCATCTATAGATCTTATTTCGGCATAGGAGAAGAATTGGCCGAGTATATTATTCCTTATAAGAGCGGAAAAATCTCTGAGCAAGCCAAACAGTTTTATCCCAATGGGGAATTGCAAACAGAAATGAACTTTGTAAATGGTAACAGACAAGGTAAGGAGACCAGTTTTCACGAGAATAACAAATTAGCCTCGGAGTATAATTATATAGAAGACGCTTTAAATGGCACATACAAAACATTCTACACCAATGGAAGCCTAAAAGAAATAGGTGAAACACTTGATGGAGCATATCACGGACCTGGCAAAACCTTTTATCGGGATAGTACGGTGCAGAGTGAGTTTAACTACAACAAAGATAAAATTGACGGGAACTATAAATTTTTTGATACGGATGGCAAAATCCACTATGAGTATGAATACAGAAAGGATGAGGTTATTGCCTATAAGTTCTTTGACAAGGAGGGAAAGCTCATTATCGAAGATCGGAAAAAAGGGGGCGAGTTTTACTATAAGGGGTATTCTCCAAATGGTGTCCTTACTTCCGAAGGTAAATACGATATTAAAGGAGGTAAAGAGGGCAGGTGGAAATTCTTTTCGAACAATGGTGTGCTTACCGCAGATGGGAATTACGTAAATAACAAGGTAGAAGGGCCTTATACTACCTACTATAATGACGGGCAGATAGAGTCCATATCACCCTACCAAAATGATACCCTTGTAGGATACTACGTTGACTATCATAAAAACGGCCAAATAAAAACGCATGGCTGGTATAAAGACAATAATCATCATGGAGTATGGGAAACCTACAATATTGATGGTACTATAGACATCATAAACTTTTTTCACAAAGGACAACTGCACGGAGAACAAAAGTACTTTGCCGGAAATGGGAAGCTATCGCTGACCAGTTATTACGATTATGACGAGATTGTAGCTGATACGTATTTTGATAAAAATCAGAAAGCGTACGCCAAGCTGCAATATTCAGAAAAGAAAGGCCGGTATTCTCTTGAAACAAAACATGCCAATGGAAAGCCAAAAACTAAAATAACCTATGTTAACGGCGTAAAACACGGTTCTTATATCCATTTCAATTATTACGGTATAAAAAAGACTAACGGTCAATATTTGAACGGAAAACAGCATGGGAAATGGGAATGGTTTTATGACAATGGTAGTTTGGAAAGCACGGCCAACTATATTATGGGTAAAATTGATGGCGAGTATTTGAGTTACTATAAAGAAGGACAGTTAGAAAACAAATATCACTATCAACTGGGATTAGCTGAAGGCACCTGGCTTTCGTATCATGAGAATGGAAATGTATATACTTCTACTGAATACAGAAACGACCAAAATCACGGAAGAAAAGAGTTTTATAGTCCATCAGGAAAATTGCAGCTTATCAGAATTTATGATAATGGTCGTTTAATTGGATATAGTTACCTTGATAAGAATGCCAAAGAACTACCAATGATTACCCTGCAGAACGAAACCGGAAAAGTGATTGCTTACTATGATAACGGGAAAGTTTCAAGGGAAATGGAGTATAAGAATGGAGATTTGGTAAATGCATACAAGGACTACTATTATTCTGGTCAATTGGCAAATGAAACCCCGTATAAGTCTGACGAATATCACGGTACCGCTACAGAGTATTTTTCTTCCGGGAAGCTGAAGAAAAAAGAGGAATACCTTATGGGAAGCCTTCATGGCCTCCTCATGGAATATCATGAAAACGGACAGTTAAAAAAGGAAATTTCATATGCGAATGACTTGAGGAACGGACTTACCAAAACCTATGATCAAAATGGAAAATTGCAAGTTGAGGAAGCGTATTTTAATGGATATATCGTTGGTAGTAGCAAGGACTAATTTGATTAGGCTATGGGGTATATTTCTATTTGTATCGGTAGTCGCTACCGCTCAAAACACTGCTGAATATAAAGAGTATAAGAATGTGTATCCCAATGCGCATTCGGTTAGGCTAAATCAGGAGACCAGGGTTTCTATTCGTCTTAATGACAATAACTTCGAGATTACTCAAGAGACGCTGGAAGAAGACCTTTATCTAGACGAAAGCGCTACGTTTAACTCAAAGCAATCACTAAGCTTTTCAACCTTTTATGAACTTGAAGAAATAGAGGCATCAGCTTATATTCTTGACAAGGATAACTATAAAGAATCTGAGGTTACCGACTTTAAGCAGAAAGACGAACTTACAGATTCTTTCTATGACGACACCAAGTCGGTTAATTTTATTTATCCGAACTTAAATCAGGGATCAAAGACTAAATTAAAGTACCGGCATCGCATTAAGAATCCTCGTTTTTTAAACGCTTTTTACTTTGGTAACTTCTATCCCATCGTAAGTGGTAAGCTGACCATTGTAGCAGATAAAAATATCGTTTTGGAGTTTATGGAATTTAATACAGATAGTATTCCAGTTAGCTTTAGCAAAAAAGAAGGCCGGAGAAACATTGAGTACAGCTGGAAATTCAACGATATTGAGGAGTTTGAGTCGGAGGCAAATACGCCTTCACATAGGTCTTTTCTGCCACACATTATACCAATCATACGGTCCTATACCACGAAAAATGGCCAGGAGACAGTTTTGAAAGATGTTTCAGACCTTTATGATTGGTACTATTCTTTGGTAAAAGACATTAACAAAGATGAGGCTGATGAACAATTGGTTAAGGTGGTAGAACGTATTACTTCGGGTAAAGAAAGTGACCTGGAAAAGGCAAGGGCAATTTACTACTGGACCCAGGAGAATATCAAATATATAGCCTTTGAATATGCGCTTGGAGGTTTTGTACCGAGAGAGGCCAATGCCGTTTTTCAAAAGAAATACGGGGATTGCAAAGACAATTCCAGCTTGCTCTATAAAATGATGGAGATTGCCGGCCTCAAGGGCAACCTTACCTGGATAGGCACCAGAGAGATTCCGTATCGCTACAATGAAGTTCCTACTCCTTTAGTAGATAATCACATGATTTTGGCTTATCGCACAGCGGAAGGCACTTATTTTTTGGATGCTACGGGGAGATACGCCTCTTTAGAATTGCCTACCTCCTTCATTCAAGGTAAAGAAGCACTTGTCGCCGTAGATGAAAATGATTTTCAGATCATAGAAGTACCCGTTATTCCGGCCGAAAAAAATGGGTTAGTAGAGATCGCCAACATTCAGCTGGAAAATGGTAATATAAAAGGCAAGGCTACCAGCGAAATATCAGGTTATAAGAAAGTAGACTACTTCTATAGTTTGGAAAAGAAGAATACGGCGCTCAAGATCAATGATTTTTATAACAGAGCCTTCGAAAAAGGCAATAATAGTTTTCTGATAAAAGGATTTACGGAGCAGAACAAGTATGATTATGATCGTAATTTGATTGTTGAATATACCTTTGAGATTGACAATCATGCTAAGGTTCTGGGCGACGAAATTTATGTGAACTTAAATATGAATAAACGGGCCTCAGACTTTAAGAGCGAGGAAGACCGGAAGAATGTCATTGAGTTTGACTATAAAGATTTTTACCACTATGAAACGGTCTTAGAGCTCCCGGAAGGTTATAAGGTGGATTATTTGCCCAGCTCTGTAGACCTTAAGAACGAATTCTTTTCCAGTACTATTAATTATAGAACAGAGGAGCGTAAAGTGGTGTACGAGCATACTTTGAAGGCCAATTTTCTAAGTCTCAGTTTAGATGACCAGAAGAAGGTAAACAAGTTGATTTCTCAAATTGAAAAGGAATACAAGGAGGTCATAGTACTGAAAAAAAACAACTAAGACAGATGTCGAAAAAACAAATTCTTTTGTTATTTATTTTAGTGGCTACTAGCGTCACAGCACAGCTAGAACCCTACTATTTAAGTTATGAATGGGATGAAAACCCCAAATATATAGCAGCGGCTGAAGGCACTCAGGACATACAGTCCTTAAAGGAAAACTATGTTGTTGAGTTTTTCTATACCGAGCAGAGAGCACTAACAGAATACTATCTGGAGCACAAGGTGCTTTGGCTGAATTCTGACGACAAAATAGAAGATTACAATAAGGTCTATCTCCCTTATAATGCCTCTACAGAATTAAAGGTAAGCAAGGCGCGGGTTGTAACCCAAGATGGACGGGTCATCGTTCTAGACGAATCTAAGATACTTACGGCCGAAGATGAGGAAACCGGAAAGCAATATAAGTACTTTGCCTTTGAAGGGATAGAAAAAGGAAGCTTTATAGAGTATTACTATGTTGAGAAAAAATACCCACAATACAGAGGTTCGCGTTTTTGGCTTCAGTCTAGTTATGATAAGAAAAATGTTTCCTTTGATTTATACGCGCCTATTAACCTGGTCTTTAAGTTTAAAAGTTATAACGAATTGGCTGAGGTAACTAAAGATTCATTGACTACAGACAGGCAGCATTGGGGCTTAAATGTTGACAAGCTCAAAGGTTTGGAAGACGAGCAACAAGCGCCTTACGATGCTTCTCGAGGTTTTCTTATCTATAAACTAGACAGAAACTTAAAGAACAACACAACAGGAATTTCGGCCTACTCAAAAACAGCTCAGAACGTGTATGAAATCTATTATCCGGAACATCCCAAAAAGACGATGGGGTTACTTGAAGAATTTGTTTCAGATAATATTAGCACAGGAGCAAACAATGAGGAGACTATCAAAAATTTGGAGAACTACATCAAGTCTAATTTTTATGTCACTTCAGGGGTTAGTGACGAACTGGAAGATTTAAACAGTGTAATCACAAAGAAAGTCGCTAACAAAACCGGAATGGTAAAGTTGTACGCCGCGGTATTGAAAACTCTGGGAATTAAACATGAAATGGTCATTACTTCAGACCGCCAGAACCTGAGGTTTGACAAGGAATTTGAGGCTAGCATCTTTTTGTCTAGTTTTCTTTACTACTTCCCGGAAACCAAGGGATATTTATCTCCTACCAAAATTGAGTCTCGCTACGGATTTCCTCCTGCCTACCTAACAGACAACTACGGACTGTTTATAAAAGAAGTGAGTGTAGGGGCTTTTAAATCTGGACTGGGAAAAGTAAAGTATATAAAGCCTGTTAAGTCTGAAGAAACGGTTGATAGGATGGTCATTGATGTGCATTTTGACGAAAATGACATCTCTAAAAACAGAATCAGTTTAGACCGCTCTTTCACAGGCTATTACGGCATGTACATTCACCCCTATGTACACCTGTTAAAGGAGAATGACAAAGAGGAGTTATTCAAAGGGTTTATGCAAAGTATGGACCAGAGTGCAACCATTCTCGACAAAAAACTCGTAAATGATGATCCTGCACTTTTTGGGATCGAACCTATACAATTTGTCCTGGATTTAGAATCAGAAGCCTTTACCGAAAAAGCGGGGAGGAAATATCTTTTCAAATTAGGGGAGTTGATCGGAGAACAAATGCAGATGTATCAGGAAAAAGAACGGGTGCTTCCGCTGGAGAATGAATTTGAAAGAACCTATTACAGGACAATTACACTAAACCTGCCAAAGGGCTATAGAATTGCTAATTTGGATGATATTAAGATTGATAACTCTTATGTCAGAGACGATCAGGAACTTTTGGCATTTAAGTCAGATTATACACTTGAAGGAGATGTGCTTACCATAAAGGCAGATGAACACTATAGCATTAATACGATTACAACAGACTTTTTCGAGGATTACAGAGAAGTGATCAACAGTGCGGCTGATTTTAATAAGGTTACTTTAGTCCTTGAGCCTGTAGAATAATAAAAATATACGTAGAGTTTAAGGAGATCCCGAACCGATAATTTAATTCAACACCACTTCATCAATAAAAATAAAGCTCGCTCCCCCAGGTACAGGATGCCATGGCGGATTCTTAAGGGGGCTGTTTATTTTTACCCTGACATACTTGGCCGTAGTAGGAGTGATTGGCAGATCAAAAAAGTAACGTTCAACAGCGATCGATGGCTCTTGTTTAGGAAGGTTAACAGTACTTATATGACGGTAATTTTTACCATCTTCTGAAGTCCAGATGGTAAAGCCAGTTGGAAAGAATATCCAGCTTGCCGGAGCGGAAAGAGCGCCAACAGACACCGTAGAAATTTTTTCGGGTTGCTTTAATGAGAGGGTAGTGGTGAAATGACTCGACTCATAACCCAACCAATTTCCGTCTACAAAGTTGTTGGTACCTCGTTTTAAATCTACCAGAGTCTTACCACCCTGACCCGAGTACTTTTCGTGAGGCGGCTTATTCAACAAGACCGTTTCATACTCCATATCACTTTTCTTGAAGTTCGCAAAAGCGACACCACTTGGCTGCCAGCCTTTTTTATAGGTGAAAGCCTTCAAATTGGTTGACTTACTAAGGACCAAAGGTTTTGTATAGATCAGCGAAGTAGTATCGGGTTCGGAGCCATCAAGGGTATAAAACAGCCTGGCATCTTCAAAAACGTTTGCCAAACTTACTTCGAGGGTATCCTTAAAAAAATCAGTCTCCGAAATAATAGCGGGGGGCTCTAGCTGCGCAGCGGCAAAAGTATCTTCCCGGATATGATCGGCTGCAATTTGGGGGTTATCTGCTGTAAATTGTTTTAAGCGATCTCTGCTGATATCGGTTTGCCATAGATAGACCGTTTTCAGGCTTTCCAGCTTATCTAGCGCGTCAAGGGAATTATCAGTGACCGATGTGCCGTAAAGATTCAAGGATTCCATGAACTTCAAGCCTTTGAGCTCAGAGATTGTTTTATCCGTGATTTGGGTTCCTTGTAATTGAAGCTTTGTAAGGTTTTTTAAGGGCAGTATTAGATTTGCAAGCGAATCGTTAAAATTGGAGTTAGCTAGGTTCAGCTCCACAATATTTTCGGCATATCTCTTTAATTCTCCCAGCTTTTTCCTGTCTATATTTTTCATCCCAGACATGTTTATGATGTACAATGGATTATCCTTATATAAGGGATAGACAGAAACTCCCAATGTTTCAAGAGTAGCAAGCCATTTAGGAGAAACCTGATCTACCTCTTTCGCCATCAAAGCCCTTGGCGAGGTATCTTCTTCCAAATCACTAAGGATAGCTGATAGTTTCTCTGAGGTTTCAAGGTTTTTGACAACGCAATCAAAACAATTTTCATGAGAGATCCACCATTCTAAAAGCGCGATCTCCTCTGATGTCAACTGCAATTTCCCTTTTGGTGGCATATGTTCTTTGTGTGCGATAGGTAAGTGCACCAACTCCAATATCTTGGGTTCGCCATCCGGGACAGAATCTAGAATACTTCCAGAATCACCTCCCGCTAGAAGGCTTTCTTTTGAAGTCATTATAAGACCTCCTTTGATCTTTTTTGCATTATGGCAACTGACACATTTTTTGTTGAGGATAGGTTGAATAATGTCTGTATAAACAGCGGCTTCTTCCACATCGGTAATCACCACCTCTTCTGTATCTTCAAAGAGGTAATCCTCTCCATGAGTCAGGCTTCCGCCCAAATGCCCCGTGATGCCTAATAGAACCAGTACGGTAACGAAAAAGGGGAAATAAAGTTTGTTGGTCCAGACTGCGGCCGCCCTCTTAATGAGATATAGGAGGATCATGCCTACGGTCATAGCCACCGCCACCCACCTATGCTGGGAAACCAGGGTTTCGTCATAGCTGCCATCAGAGGCCAACAGCCAGCCGGTGGCAAGAGAAACCAATGCCGAAACACCACCTATTCCAAGGACCAGCTGAATTGTTTTATTATGAGCATCGGTTTGCCGTCTGAAATGAATAAGTTCTAGCAAAAATGCCACTACCAGAATTCCAATTGGCAAATGCACCAAAAGCGGATGCAAACGTCCTATATGAATCGCATAAATAATCATTCAACCAAAATTTCATCAATGAATAACCAGGGTGTCGTTCCTTTGCCTGGATGCCAATCGGGGATTTGTTCCAAGGGTTTTATAAGAATGCTCAGCCTTTCGTATGTTTTTTTCTCAATGTCAATATCTATATAAGTAAGTTTTGCCGTTCTACTTATCTCGTCTTTCATATTCCATTTGCCTACGACTTCCTCTTCTAAGGTAACCAGAATCATTTCCGGAGTAAAGATCCACGAAGCCTGGTCTGCCAATAGGCTCAGGCTTATTCGCGAGAGTGCTAGGGGCTGCTTGAATTTCAGGGCCATGGAAACTGTATCCGACTTAAATCCCAGCCAATTCTTCCCATTTCGAAATTGCAGCATTCCTTTTTGCCCGTCAACCAGGCTTTTGCTTCCATTACCCTCATATTCACTGTTTGGTTCTGGATCTAAGCCAATTTCTGCCTTGTCAATACGATGTGCCAGCTTTTTAAGATGCACTTCGGCAGTAGCACTTGGCTGGTAGTCTTTGTGGAAAACCTTAAACCTAAGCGAGCCAGACTGCTTTATTTCAATAGCATTTGAATAAAGGGGGGAACTTTTGGTAACGTCCTCCCCATTGCTAGTGTAGCGAATCTGCGATCCCTCAAATCTGAAAAGGAGGGTAACCGTGGCGGAGTTCGAAAAGAAAGTGGAATCTACAAAAACCCTAGGTGCCGCCAACTGGAACTGTTGAGATGCTTCGTATTTCTGATCCTGCGCTGGGCAAGGCCATAAAATCAAGAACAAAAAACCGCCAAAGAACCACCTCATATATTACACTCTATAAAGTTTTAAGGGATATGTTTTACCAGAATTCCATTGGGCTACATATAAGTTCTCATCTTCATCCACACAAACATCATGAGGATGATGAAACACCTTTAATGCTTGATACATTGCAGTCAATTTTCCATTGTGGTATTCTGGCCTACAGCCTCCGGGCGCTGAAACCAACTTATTGTCTTTATCCAAAATGGATACAAAGCCACTGCCTTCGTTTCCTTCACCAGACCAAATGGTAGCTAAATACACATAATCTCCATGAATGACTGGCCTGCAGATAAAAGCTCCCGGCAAGTCAATAATTTCTTCAATTTCACCCTCAAGACTAAATCGCTTTAACTTGTTTTGCTGTCTGGCGGTAATCAATAGGGTATGGTTTTCGGGATCTCTTCTGTCAATGCAAATACCATGTGCATTGAGGAATAGGTGATCTTCATCCCCTTTTCCGCCAAAGGTATTTAGGAGCTCCCCTTTTGCGTTGTAATGCATGATGTATTGTATGCCGTAACCATCTGCCACAAATACATCGCCATTATCTGCTATTGCCGTTTCCGTAGGGACATACTGGTCTTTTGAATTGTATTTTCCAGATTCCTTAGGGTATTTAAAAACCTGAACTACTTGTCCGGAAATGGTTGTTTTAATAAGCTCATGCCTAAGGGTATCACAGATATAGAGGAAATCTTCCCCGTTCTCAACATTTAAAGTCAATCCGTGCGCTCCTGGAAACTCGGTACCCCATACTTCTAGCAGCCTGCCAGATTTATCATAAATAATAACATTGTTTTTAGTGTGATTAGTTAGCAAGACGATCCTGCCCTTAGAATCCTGAACCATTTCATGGCAATCATTTACAGGGTAAAATCCGGAGTGCAGCGCTCCCCAGCTCAAATCAATTTTATACTGGTGCGAATTGTGGCCGATTATGGCGTCCTTATAGTCTGCCATTGCCCTTAGAATAGACGGCCCGGCAAGCATGCCCGCAGTCAAAAGGCCTGTATTTCTTATGAATTTCCTTCGCTGCATTACACAAGGATATCCTTTACCAAATGGCCCTCTACATCCGTTAAACGGAATCTCCTTCCCTGGTATTTGTAAGTTAGCTTTTTGTGGTCTATGCCGAGCAGATGAAGCATGGTAGCCTGAAAATCGTGAACATGGACCGGATCTTTTGCAATATTATAACCAAACTCGTCGGTTTCGCCATAGACAACTCCGGGCTTTATTCCGCCACCGGCCATCCACATCGTAAAGCATCTGGGATGATGATCTCTTCCGTAATTGGTATCTGTTAAAAGCCCTTGCGAATAATTGGTTCTGCCAAACTCGCCTCCCCAGATGACCAGAGTATCTTCAAGCATACCTCTTTGTTTTAAGTCTGCGATTAAGGCCGCGGAAGCCTGGTCCACATCCTTGGCTTGCCTTTCAATAGCCCCTGGAAGGTTATCGTGCTGATCCCATCCCATATGATACAATTGTATAAAACGTACATCTTGTTCGGCCAGTCTGCGGGCCAGGAGGCAATTGGCTGCATAAGTTCCTGGTATCTTTGCATCTGCACCGTACATTTTATAAATATAATCAGGCTCGTTATCGGTGTTAATCACATCGGGTACGGAGGTTTGCATCCTATAGGCCATTTCGTACTGGGCTATTCTGCTTTGAATTTCCGGATCGTTATATTTCTGGTAATGTTGGTCGTTTAGTGCTGCTAAATTATCCAACATGGTACGCTTGGCTTCCTTACTTATTCCTTTAGGATCGTTTAGGTATAGTACGGGGTCTTTTGCCGCTCTGAACTGAACTCCTTGATGTAAGGAATGCAAGAAACCATTTCCCCAAAGCCTTGTATATAAGGGTTGGCCGTTGGGTCTTCCTGAACCCCTTGACAGCAAAACGGTAAATGCCGGTAGGTTTTCATTTTCGCTGCCCAGTCCATAACTCAACCAGGACCCTATACTTGGTCTTCCCGGTTGTTGCGATCCGGTCTGAAAAAAAGTAACGGCTGGGTCGTGATTAATGGCTTCGGTAAACATGGATTTAACAATGCAAAGTTCATCAACCATCTTGGCAGTATAGGGTAGTAAGTCGCTTACCCACACTCCATTTTTTCCGTGCTGCTGAAAGGGAAAAAGCGAGCCAACAAGGGGGAAACTATCCTGGCCCGATGTCATTCCGGTGAGGCGCTGTCCGTCTCTTATAGATTCTGGCAGGTCTTCACCACGTCTTTGGTTCAATAGCGGTTTGTAATCAAAAAGTTCGAGTTGTGATGGCCCTCCGCTTTGAAAAAGATAAATAACGCGCTTGGCCTTAGCGGGGTGGTGTAGGGCGTTTAGAATACCCTTAACTCCAGTGGGTCCAGAATCGCTGGTCAAAAGGCCATTTTCGTCTTTCCTGAAAAGATTAACACCTAATAAAGAGGCTAGGGCAACACCCCCAACCCCCAGGGCGGTTTTTCCAAGGAAAGACCTCCTGTTTAATATCAATGACCGTTCTTCGATTATTTTTTTTTCACTCATGCTTACCCTCTTGTTATGGATTCATCTAGATTCAAGATTGCATGCGCAGTAAGGGCTAATGCTGCGAGTTGATCTTTGGGCAGATCGGGTTCAACCGCTGTTGCACCTATTGACAAGTATTCTTCTGGCACTACCTGACCGTTTTCTACCTTGGCAAGCATCTCGTTGTAATAATTCTGGAGCATTTGCTCTTCCTCTTCAGACGGCACTCGCGAGGTGGTCTTCTGGAATAGTGTTCTAATATATTCTGAAACATTGGCTTTACCAGCTAGCATAACCTTTGCGGCCATAACCCGTGAAGCTTCTATGATTTGCGGATCGTTTAGTAATACAAGGGCCTGCAAAGGGGTATTAGTCTTTTGTCTTTTAACCATACACAAATCTCTGGATGAGGCATCGAAAGTCATCATGCTAGGGGGTGGAACGGTTCTTTTCCAAAAAGTATACAAACTTTTTCTATAGAGATCCTCTCCACTACTCTGGATATAAGACGCAGTACTTCCTCCTCCACCTCCTGTGGTTTCTTCCCAAATACCTTCGGGTTGATATGGTTTAACACTAGGTCCGCCAACCTCTGGGTTTAAAAGTCCGCTAAGCTTCAAGGCCTGATCGCGGATCACTTCGGCAGAGAGCCTCAATCGTGGAGCGCGGGCCAAATATACATTTTCAGGATCCCTTTCCAGCAATTCGGCAGTGGTCCTTGAACTTTGCTGATAGGTCGCAGATTGAGCGATATATTTGAGCATGTTTTTTAGGTCCCAGCCCTCTTCTCTAAACTTGATGGCTAAAAAATCCAGTAATTCGGGATGCGAAGGTAAAGATCCCTGGTTGCCAAAATCGAAAGAGCTACTTACAAGACCATTCCCAAACATACGTTGCCACAATCTATTAACCACAACCCGGGATGTAAGTGGGTTATCTTCGTGAAATAGCCATTTTGCAAGCCCAAGTCTGTTTTTTGGAAGCTCTTCAGGGAATGGTAAAATGGCCGATGGAGTCGCCGGAAATACTTCGGTAGTGGGTTGATCGTATACACCGCGGTTAAGAATGTATGCTGGTCTTGGCTTTGGCATCTCTCTCATAACCATAACATCCACTTCTTTTAGATCACTTTTTTGAAGGTTGACGAATTCCAGTACACTATTAATTTCCTTTTCAGTGATGCGAATGGAAGGTTCAGGAATTTCCTGGGCATTAGCCATTAGGCCTTTTTCATCAATATTGTTGAAAAAGCTGAACATTTCAAAATGTTCTTTCTGACTTATCGGATCGTATTTGTGATCATGGCAACGCGCGCACTCTAAAGTAAGGCCCAAAAAAGCTGTTCCAAAAGTCTGTGCTCTGTCTTCCACGTATTCAATTCTATATTCTTCGGGTATAACACCACCCTCTGCCGTGATCTTGTGATTTCTATTAAAACCGGTAGCGAGAATCTGTTCTATGGTGGGATTTGGAAGTAAATCTCCCGCCAGTTGATAGGTAACAAATTCGTCGTAGGGAATATTTTTCTTAAAGGCATGGATGACCCAATCACGCCATGGCCACATGGTGCGTTCAAAATCGTCTTGATAGCCATGAGTATCAGCATAGCGGGCAATATCCATCCATTCTGCCGCCAAGTGTTCCGCGCAATCCACGCTATTCAAAAGCGTATCTACCAACGTCTCGTAGTGCTCAGGGGAGGGGTCATTCAAAAAAGCCTCTACTTGTTCCGGGCTTGGCGGTAACCCGCTAAGGTCGAAAAACACTCTTCGAATCAGCTTTTCATTACTTGCCGGGTCTGATGGAGCAAAACCCCTTTCTTCCATCTTGGCAAGTGTAAATTTATCAATTTCGTTCTGGCCCCAGGAAGCTTGCGCAGGTTTTGGTACTGCTTGTTCTTTAGGAGGGGTAAATGCCCAATGTGGTTTGTATTCAGCGCCTTGCTCTATCCATTTTTTAAGAACCTCTTTTTCAAAATCTGTAAGTGTCAAATTAGATTCCGGAGGTGGCATAACATTCCCTGGGTCCTGGGCGAAAATACGTTTTACCAATTCGCTGTTTTCAACATCGCCAGGTACAATTGCAAAACGGTCCTTATTGTCTCCCAAGCCGGCATAGGCGCTTTCAGATGCGTTTAATGAAAGACCAGCCTCAACAGCATTTTTATCTGGCCCATGACATGTAAAACAACGATCGGAAAGAATAGGTTTGACATGAAAAGTGAAATCTATTTTTTCGGGAATCTTTGAAATGTTTATAGTGGTTTCTTGGGTTTTTGGGGAAGCATTTTTGTTTTTGCATCCGTAACCAAAAGCAAATAAAATAGCGACGCACCAAAGAATAATTGCCTTTGGCCGGATAGCCGTCATTATGGTGATTTTAGTCATTACTTGCTATTTTGAGCCCGTTTGGAGGATACTAAAGTTTAGTTGATTCCCGAAATTTGGCAAGAAAATTCGACTAATAACTTGTTTACAAAGCTAAATATTAAAATTAATGGGATTAATCAGTAAAGGTCCCGCATTTGCGATTTACCCATATTTTCTCCCTAAGAAATAGAGTTTTTGAGAATACGATCTTTGGCCTGGCTTAAATAACTCCTACCAATAGTATACCTAATTCCGTCTACTTCAACACTATTCCCCTCCACAACTTCTACCTTGTCTATGGCTATGGTAAACGATCTGTGGATTCTTACGAATTTATCAGAAGGCAATTCGTCTGTAAAGCTGCTTAAAGTTTTATGTATGATATACTTTGAGGAAGAGGTTTTAATTCTTACATAATCTTTCAGGCTTTCTACGACCAGAATTTCATCGAGATAAATTTTCTGCAATCTTTTTTTGTCAACCTTGACAAAAATACTGGGATGTTCATCACTTTTCATCACAGCAGGCTGTTTTAGGTTGATTACCCTATTTACTGCCTTTAAAAACCTAGGAAAGGGGATAGGCTTTACCAGATAATCAATAACCTCAAGTTCAAAGCTCTTTAAGGCGTGCTCCTGGTGTGCCGTTGTAATGATCACCATAGGGTGTGGTTGCAGGTTTTTTAGGAAATTAAGGCCATCCAGGATGGGCATATTAATGTCTAGAAATATGAGGTCTACGTCGTTTTCCTGTAGAAAATCAACGGCTTCCACAGCATTCAGGAAGGTTTTTATGACCTCTAAAGTGCTCAACTGATCTGCGTACTTCCTGAGGACATTTATGGCTAATGGTTCGTCGTCTATTATGATGGCACGAAGGTTTGTCATATCACTTTCAATTTAAGAATTACGTGGAATATATTGTCTCTCTCAAAAATGGAGAGTTCATAATCTTCTTCGTCATACCCCAATTCCAATCTTTTTTTAACATTAGAAAGGCCTATTCCGCTGCTCCTGGTTGGGACCTTACTTTCCGAATTATCCTGGGGAATCGTATTTGAAACTTTAAAATGCATAAAGCCATCTTCAACTTTAATATCTATAGATATATTCATGTCACCAATGTTCTTATTGGCTCCGTGTTTAAAACAATTCTCAATCAAAGGGACCAGAAGCATAGGTGCTATTTCGCAATTTTCTAAGTTCCCCGAAATACTCATGTCTATCTGTAGGGAGTCATCGAATCTAATTCGCTCCAGATCTATGTAGTTTTGTATGCAGTCTATTTCACTTTTCAAATCTTGCTTTCTTCGATGTGTGGCATATAGAAGATATCGCATTAATTCGGATAGTTTAAGGACCACTTCGGGCGCTTTATTTGATTTCTCCAGTGTAAGCGAATAAATGTTATTGAGTGTATTGAAAAAGAAATGCGGTGAAACCTGTGAGCGAAGAAACTTAAGCTCGGTTGTCAATTGCCTTTTTTCCAGGTCGTGCAATTTGCTATGTTCCCTAAGCCAGTCTACGGTTACCTTAATTGCCGTGACAAATGAAACTACGTAAAGCTCTCCAAGCATTGTAACTATAGCGTAATTAAGCGTTATAGTATCTACAATTTCACCTCCCTCAGGCATCACATTAGGGTCTACCAGATAATAGGTAAGGTTAAATTTTACAAGGAGCATTACGAATAAACTTAGCAAGACATATAGGGTATAGATGAAATACTTCCTGGTATGCACGTATTTTGGCATTAAATAGTAAATATTGAAGTAGGCAAGGGCCATATGTATGGGAAAACCAATTAAATTGGTTTTCAAGGAGTATTCAAAATCATTGTGCAAACTACCCCATCTCAATACGTTGAATGTGAAGTAGATAGCCCAGAAAATAATATGATGCTTGTAGTTTATTCGATATTTGTTGGATGTGGTCTCCTTAATAAACTCACCCAATTTGTCACTGATATACATGAATTCCTTTGGTGTTTAATGACGTTTAGCTTTAGTAAGGGGTTGTTGGTCTAATTTTGTTCAGCTTCAAAATTAATTTACAAATATTTAGTTGCCTTTGCATTAAGGCTGGTTTTCGGCCTTTCATTGCGGTACTAAGGTATATTAAAAAAAACGGAAATAGCATTAACACTTCTCGAGACCAATCTATCCTTATAGGGAAACGGAAAGAGGTTTTCCTTTATTAATTAGAGTCTGAAGGACAGATTCTGAAGCTTTAATGTGCAATTAAATTTCCTTATGGCAATTCAAATTCATTCGGAACTGCGTTCCGGATTACTTGCTCCACTAGGAAGTTTTTGAAACAAAGAACATCGAATCCGTATGGAAATTCTTGATGTAGTCATTATAGCGATTTATATACTGCTTACAATTTCCATTGGTATATGGGTCTCCAAAAAAGCTTCCAAAGGCCTCCGCTCCTATTTTCTGGGAGGCAACGACATAAAGTGGTATTATCTTGGCCTGAGTAATGGCTCTGGAATGTTCGACGTATCCGGTACGGCTTGGATGGTTGGCATTCTTTTTCTTTATGGACTTAAAAGTTTTATGTTCATGTGGTTATGGCCCATATGGAATCAGATATTCGTCATGATGTTTCTTGCTGTTTGGATACGAAGGTCGAATATTATGACGGGTTCCGAATGGATTTTAACGCGTTTTGGAGATGAAAGAGCAGGAAGAGCCTCGCATAGTATTGTGGCCATATTTGCTATTGTTGCCGCGGTAGGTTTTATCGCTTACTTTTTTGAGGGAGTAGGGAAGTTCCTCACCATTATTCTTCCCTGGGATTTAGCACTGCACATGGGTGATCTAATGATTTTAACTTCGGCCCAGTCTTATGCCATACTCATTATTGGCCTCACCACACTATATACTGTAAAGGGAGGAATGTTTTCTGTAGTCGCTACCGAAGTACTGCAGTATCTTATCATGGTGGTTGCGGGCATAATGGTAGCTGTCTTCGCCTTTTATACAATAAGTGATACCGAAATTAACGCCGTAATAACCCCCGAATGGAAAAATATTTTTTTTGGCTGGGAATTAGAAACTCACTGGGGCGAGAATTTTGATGCCTTCAATAAGCTCATTGATCAGGAGGGCTATAAAATGTTTGGAGCCTTTATTGGGATGACGCTCTTCAAGGGGTTTTTCGCAAGTATTGCCGGACCCACTCCGGGCTTTGACATGCAACGAATTCTCTCCACGAAGTCGGTAAAGGAGGCGGCCTATATGAGCGGTTTTACCAATCTTATTTTGTTTATTCCAAGGTATCTACTCATTACAGGAGTGGTTGTAATTGCTCTGGTTTTCCTGGCTCCACAGATGATCAATGAAAGCGGTTTGCAAGGCACGGATATGGAACTACTGCTTCCAAAAGTCATAAACTTTCACATCCCGGTGGGGATCAAAGGATTACTGCTGGCCGGTTTGCTAGCGGCCTTTATGTCTACATTTTCAGCATTTGTAAATGCGGGGCCGGCCTATATAGTTAATGATATTTATAAAAAATATGTCAGGCCCGATGCCACAAACAAGCAATTAATACGCGCGAGCCACTGGGCGTCTCTACTCGTTGTAATTTTAGGTGTTTTTATGGGCTTTTTTGCTGAATCTATTAACTCTCTAACCCTATGGATCACCAGCGCCTTATTTGGAGGATATGTGGCCGCTAATTTTTTAAAATGGATCTGGTGGCGATTTAATGGTTGGGGATATTTTTGGGGAATGCTAGCGGGCCTTTTGGTAGCTACCCTTCAGTTTGTAATGGACCAGAACAGGCATGCCATTTCTGAGGGTTCAATGCTATACGATCTGGCCCATTTGTCTGCCATTTATATCTTCCCGCTTATATTCGGGTTTTCACTGCTTGGCTCCTTTCTTGGCACCTACCTTAGCCAGCCTACGGATATGAAAGTGCTCAAATCTTTTTATAGCAGTGTCAGACCCTGGGGCTGGTGGCAACCCGTCATTGACGAAATAAAAAATAGCGGTGAGACCGTAGTTAAAAATTCTGATTTTTGGAAAGACATGTTTAATTGCCTCATAGGTATTGTCTGGCAATCTAGCATGATTGTTTTACCTATCTACTTTGTCATTCGAGACTATCCCAAGGCACTGATTGCACTTGCCGTTCTTTTAGTAACTTCGGTAATATTGAAATTCAGCTGGTTGGATAAGGTAAACCGAATTCCTGACTAAAATAAAATGCATGTCGTTAAAAGAAAAAAACATAATGACAAATAAAATACCCTGGCAGTCCAGACCTTCAGACAGCAATGAGATCATTTGGAGGTATTCAGAAAATCCTATTGTAAACCGTGATGCGGCCGCAAATACCAACAGTATATTTAATAGTGCAGTGGTACCCTTTAAAGATGGTTTTAAAGGAGTCTTTAGATGCGATGACACCCATCGAAGAATGAACCTGCGTATGGGTACAAGCGTTAATGGAATTGATTGGAAGATTGAAAACGAAACATTGAATTTCAAAGCTCCTGATGGCGTGGATGCACAGTCTGCATACAAATATGATCCCAGAGTAGTTCCTATTGAAGGCCGCTATTATATTCAATGGTGCAATGGTTATTACGGCCCTACGATTGGTATGGGCTATACAGATGATTTCGAAACTTTTCATCAAATGGAAAACGCTTTGCTCCCCTATAATAGAAACGGAGTGCTGTTTCCCAGGAAGATCAATGGAAAGTACGTTTTATTAAGCAGGCCCAGTGATACAGGGCATACCCCCTTTGGAGATATTTTTCTTAGCCAGAGCCCAGACCTTATTTATTGGGGAGAACACCGTCATGTGATGTCAATTGCATCCTTTGAAGAAAGTGGATGGCAGAGTAAAAAGATTGGAGCCGGGCCACCACCTATAGAAACCGAAGAAGGATGGTTATTGCTTTACCATGGTGTACTGCAGTCCTGTAATGGCTTCGTCTATAGTATGGGCAGTGCCTTGTTGGATCTTGAAGAGCCCTGGAAGGTCATAGCCAGGTCTGGGCCGTATTTGCTATCGCCTCAAACCCTATATGAATGCGTAGGAGATGTGCCCAATGTCGTGTTTCCTTGTGCCGCACTTCATAGTATTGAAGAAGATAAAGTAGCCATTTACTACGGTGGGGCAGATACTGTGATCTGTCTTGCTTTCGGTCATTTATCTGAAATAATAAGATTTACAAAAGATAATCGCATATAATTATTAGGATGTTCAAGGATCTTAAAGGGAAAAAAATATTCAGTTTAATACTTTTTTTGATCTACCTGGGTTGTATTCTGCTTTATGGCCAGAACAGTCCCAGGTCATATATCGCCTTTAAAACAGGTGATTCTCTGCTTATTGATGGAAAGGCAGTTGAAGCATCATGGCAGAGGGCCACCTGGACAGCTGATTTTATTGATATAGAAGGCATTGAGAAACCTACATACAGGACCAGGGTGAAAATGCTTTGGGACGACCGCTACTTTTACATCTTCGCAGAATTGGAAGAACCACATGTTTGGGCCAGTCTAAAACAACGTGATACGGTAATATTTTACAACAATGATTTTGAAGTTTTTATCGACCCTGACGGAGACACGCATAATTATTACGAGTTAGAACTCAATGCGTTTAATACGATCTGGGATCTGTTTTTAACCAAGCCCTATCGGAACAAAACCACGGTGATTGATAGCTGGGATATTCAGGGCTTGCAATCAGCGGTATTTATCGATGGCACTTTAAACAACGCCTCAGATAGTGACCAGGGCTGGAATGTAGAATTAGCCATTCCCTGGAGCGTAATTACGGAGGCAAGCAGGAGTACAAAACCTCCTGAAAATCACTTTTGGCGGGTAAACTTTTCTCGCGTCAATTGGGATTTCGACCTCAATAGGGGCAAATACTCAAGAAAGAAAAATGCAGATGGCAAATATTCGCCTGAATACAATTGGGTTTGGTCTCCCCAGGGTGTTATTGCAATGCATGAGCCAGAAAAATGGGGTTATGTGTATTTCTCTGATGAAGAGGAAGCTACCTCAAATACTTTTGAAATTCCAAAAGAGGAGTATATTAAATGGTATCTGTACAAACTGTATCGCCATACTATCGAGGCGGAGAAAGACAGTATAGTTTGGAAAACGGCAGATGGACAGATTTTTGGAGAGCCCAGATCGTTTTTTGGAAAACAGGTCATTCCAATATTAGAAAAATATAAGACAGGCTTTGTAATTTATACCAAAAGCCCTTTTTCAAAAAAGACTTTAGCAATAAAAGGTGACGGAAAATTTATTAGTTATGATGAGAAATAGCATTCCGGGCAAGCTGGTACTTGCGTGTTTAGTGATTTTATTCGTTTCATGCGGGCAAAATCAAACAACAGAATCAACAGAGGAAAGTGAAGAAATTCAGGAAACCAATTTCAAACTCTGGACCTGGATCACGGCCAATGCCGATAGAACGGATGCATCTTACGAAGAAGAGTTTGCAAAGTATAGTAAAAATGGCCTTGATGCAGTTTTAATCAATACCAATGCAGATCCTGTTCTTTTGGAAAGGTTGACGCCCCTGGCAAAAGAAGCCGGCCTGGAAGTACATGCCTGGATGTTTACAGTAAATCGCCCCGGAGATGAGGTTGCCAGTCAGCATCCAGACTGGTATGCCGTTAGTCGTGAAGGAAAGTCCTGCTACGATGATCCGCCTTATGTGGGCTATTACAAATGGCTTTGCCCAACAAGAACCGCCTCCAGAAATCATATCCTCAGTTTAGTCAAGGGCCTTGCAGGCGTAGAGAATGTGGCTAGTGTACATCTTGATTATATCCGCTATTCTGATATATTTTTACCTATTGGCCTTTTGCCCAAGTACGACCTTGTACAGAACGAAGAACTACCGGAATTCGATTTCTGCTATTGTGAAGTTTGTGTTCGTGAATTTGAAAAAACCCATCATAAGAATCCACTGGAATTTTCGAACCCTGCTATAGATATGGAATGGAAACAATTTCGCTTAAATAAGGTGAAGGCTATTGTTGATGATGCGTACGATATTGCGCATGAGCACGGTAAAGAACTCACAGCCGCTGTTTTTCCATACCCTGAGATGGCAGATCATATGGTTCGTCAGCGCTGGGATAAATGGAAAATAGACCACGTATTGCCAATGATCTACTACAACTTTTATAATGAGGAAGTAGATTGGGTAGGATACGCTACAGCTCAGGGCGTAAGAGATCTACAAAATAAAAATATTGCACTTCATACAGGATTATACCTCCCAACCATGTCTGCCCAGGATGTAACCGAAGCGCTTCGGTATGCAAAGCAAAATGGGGCTAAAGGAGTCGCTTTCTTCGATGGCAATGCCATTAAAGATGAACATTTTGAAGCGATAATAGAATTTCGCAAGGCAGAATAAGAACCCCGTATTTCTGGGAGAACTAGTCTTGTGAACATCTCTTCAGTTCTCGATCATTACCCCACATATCGAACAAGAGAATGGGCAGTCCCTTAAATTGGGACTTTCATAAGTACTCTAAGGTTGTAGTTAGCACGTTCTTTAGCTTTTCAGTTTCGTTGTTTGTCGAATTTTATACGATAATTCAACTGTAATATTAAATTTTTGTAAAGAAGGTGCCTACCAATGGCATAAACATGAATAAACTGAAGAACTAACTAAAAAACTTCAACATGAACAAAAAACTACACTATTTTTTGGTTCTTGTTGTCATGCTCTGTTTTCAGGGTATTTTAGCACAGAACACGACCGTTACGGGGACGGTCACTGATGAAAATGGAACGCCACTTCCCGGAGTGAATGTGGTTGAAAAAGGAACAAACAACGGGACTTCGACAGATTTCGATGGGAATTATTCAATTTCGGTATCGAATACGTCGGGTGCTTTGGTGTTTTCCTCCCTTGGGTTTGCAACAAGAGAAGTCGCAATTGGAGGTCAAAGTACCGTAAACGCTAGTCTGGCAGAAGACGCCAGTCAACTAGATGAGGTTGTTGTTACCGCTCTCGGTATCAGAAAGGAAACCAAAGCTCTTGGATATTCCTTAACCGAAGTAGGTGGGGAGGAGATTGCGACGATCAAAACCCCAAATGCAATTAACTCTCTGCAAGGTAAGATTGCCGGGGTGAACATTACCCAAAACTCTACGGGAGCTGCTGGTTCTAGTAGGGTAATTATAAGGGGTAATAGTACTTTGACCGGTAATAACCAACCACTTTATGTGGTAGATGGGATCCCTATTGGAAATGACAACAATGGCGCGGCCAGCCTGTGGGGTGGTAATGATGGGGGAGATGGTATATCCAGTATCACCCCGGATGACATTGAGTCTATTTCCGTTCTTAAAGGGGGCTCGGCTACCGCATTGTATGGGTCTCGAGGTGGTAATGGAGTTATTCTGATCACAACCAAAAACGGACAGGGACGAGACGGGCTCGGAGTAGATTTTAGCTCATCAGTTACTTTTGATGTGGTTGACACCTCCTTGCTCGATTTTCAAACAGAATATGGACAGGGAACACAAGCCAGAAAACCAGTCAATCAGGCTGAAGCCTTTGATTTAGGCCTTAGCTCCTGGGGACCAAGACTTGATGGAACCTCTGTTGTACAATGGGATGGTGTGGAAAGGCCTTATACTTATGTGGGTGAAAACCAGAAACATTTTTATAGAACAGGTACTACCTTTATAAATACACTGGCCATATCTCACGGGTCTGAAAACTCAAATTTCAGGTTTTCGATTTCAGATTTTGCTAATGAAGATATCATGCCTAATGCGGGCTTAGACCGCCAATCATTTTCCTTGAATGCAGGTGCTGTCATGGCAGAAAAACTTACAGTCCAGGTAAATGCAAAGTATATTCTTGAAGACGTACAGAACCGTCCAAGACTATCCGATGCTCCGGGGAACGCCAACTTTACGGTTGGATTGCTTTCTCCTAATGTGGATGTGAGGTTCATGGATCCTGGCGCTAATGCTGACTTAACGGAAAGACAATATTCTTCAAATGTCTTTTCCCAAAATCCATATTTCGCCGCCTTCAATTTCAGGAACGAAGACAACAGAAACAGGCTTATTGCTTCTGCTTCGCTTCGCTACGATATTTTAGACTGGCTGTATATTACAGGTCGGGTTGGTGTGGATCACTACACCCGTAAGGCCACAAGAGTCGAACCTTTTGGTACGGCATTCATCCCACTCGGATCGATGAATGAAGATGAGAGGCGCTATTCTCAATTCGATTCTGATATTATTTTAGGTGTAGAAAAAGATATTAACGAATCCTTCGGAGTATCTGCTTTCTTTGGCGCCAACCGCAATAAAATAGAGTTTGAATTCTTAGAACTGGGTGGCCGCGATTTCATTGTTCCAGGATTGGAAGATATCGCTAATTTGTCACAGCAAAGTAGGCGTAGAGAGTTCAATGAAAGAGAAATAGGATCGCTATACGGTTCTATAGAACTGTCTTATAATGATTATGCTTATTTAACTTTTACAGGAAGGAATGACTGGTTCTCTACCCTTTCTTTTCCTGGAAAGACCACACCAAATAACGACTTCTACTCTTCGATCAACGCGAGTTTGATTCTTTCTGATATGTTAGATATGCCTAGCAGCATAGACTTCCTTAAGTTACGTGGGGGCTATGCCCAAACCGCAGGAGGAGCTGATCAGGCATACCAGCTGGCGCTTACTTATGAGATTTTTGGTCAGGGACATTTAGGTCAGCCGCTCGGAAGAATTAGCGGAGGTACCGTTCCGAATTCTAATTTGGTTCCATGGAATAAAAGTGAAGTAGAAATAGGACTTGATACCAGGCTCTTTGGGAACCGCTTGTCGCTAGATCTAGCAGTATATGCAAATGAAACCACCAATGACATCGTTAACGTAACGACCTCGGTAGGGTCTGGATTTGGTAATGCAACGGCAAATCTTGGTAAGATCGAAAACAAGGGTATAGAAGTACTCCTTTCCGGAACGCCGGTTCGTACGGCAAACTTTGAGTGGACCACTTCTGTAAACGCTTCTTTTAATGAGGGTAAAGTTACAGCCACTAATGCAGATGACGCAGATATTAGTTTGGATGAACCAAGGACCAGGAATGTTAGGATCCAACATATCGTAGGAGAACCCTATGGTGTAATTTTCGGAACCTCTTTTGTGAGAGATAACAATGGAAATATTGTTTATGATCTCGATGGAGACGGAGTGCCTATAGCACGTCAGGGAGAGCGCAAAATTTTAGGGGAAGGTGTTCCGCCATGGAATATAGGTTTTGTAAATACCATTCGCTATAAGAATTTTAGTATGAATTTCTTAATAGACGGAAAATTCGGTGGACAGTTGTTCTCAGGAACAAACTCCGTTGCCTACGGTACTGGTTTGCATAAGAACACTCTGGAAGGAAGAGAAAGCGGTTTATCCGTAAGCGGAATAGACGGCTCTACCTTCGATGAAGGAACAGGATCGGGTACATCTTTTACCACAACAGTTGCTCCTGAGAATCTTCAAACGTATTGGGGCAGGGTTAATGATATTGCAGAAGAGTTTGTTGAAGACTCAGATTATATCAAGTTCAGACAGTTAAGCATTGGGTATACACTTCCAAGTAAAATTCTGGAAAAAACATTTTTGAAAAGTGTTTCCATAAATTTGATAGGAAATAACCTGTTCTACATTTCCAGGAGTATTGATAATGTAGACCCGGAAAGTGCATATAACGTAAGTAATTCTCAAGGATTGGAATACTTCGGTCTTCCTTCCACAAGAAGCTATGGTATGACTCTTAACGTTTCGTTTTAAAAAAAATAATTATGAAAAGATTTATATACATATTGTCGTTGGTGTTGGTACTTGGCGCTTGCGATGAAGGTTTTGAAGAATTGAACGTCGACCCCACAAAACCAGTTCAGGTTAATGTAGGGAACAAACTTACAGCAGCACAGTTGTTTGCTTCAAGTGAGCGTTACGACAACTGGCGTGCAAATCTGATTTATCAATCTACCATGATGCAGCATATTGCCACTACGGCAGGATACTGGGATGGAGATAAATACACCTGGAACAGAGGTTATGCCTCCTCTCTAATGGATAGATATTATGGCAACGCCGTAAAAACTTTAGAGGATATGTTGGTGCAACTCGATGAGGAAGGCGCAGCTGATGAAATGAAGGCAATTACCAGAATCATGCGTGTTTTTGTGTTCTCCAGATTAACCGATTTATATGGTGATGTACCTTATAGTGAGGCAGGAAAAGCAGTATTAGAGGGAATTTTAACCCCTAAATATGACGCGCAAAGCGAAATTTACGCGGATATGCTCAACGAATTGTCAGAAGCTGCCGCAGCCCTGGGTACTGGTACTTCTGGTTTTGGAGATGCAGACATCATTTATCAGGGTGACCAGGCCAAATGGCAAAGACTAGCCTATTCGCTGATGTTGCGACTTGGATTACGCCTGATCAAAGTGGATCCGGCCGGTGCACAGTCCTGGGCTACACAAGCTATAAGTGGTGGAGTCATGGAGTCTAATGCCGATATCTTTTTTGTCCCACATACAGTAGGTCCTGAAGGTGTTAACCAAAATGGAAACGGAGAAGTCTTTCAGGTAGATGGCAACCCTAGATTAAGTAAGACCTTCGTAGATTGGATGCAGGCTGGCAATGACCCAAGATTACCGGTTTTGGGCGCTAGAAGAGGCGATGGAAGCACAAATCCGGCAGACTTAATAGGTTTTCCAAACGGGCTGGATGCACAGTTATTAATGGACATGACCGGTGAAGAAAATACAGATGCTTATGCGGAACCCAACAGAAGTATAATTACTGGCTTAGATGCGCCCATGTTTTTTCAGACCTATGCTGAAGTACAGTTTATGCTGGCCGAAGCCAATGTACGTTGGGGTCTTGGAGGCGATGCCGAAACGCACTATAACGCTGGTGTAAGAGCCGCAATGGAAATGTTGGCCATGTATGGCGACGGAGGAATTATAGCATCTGCCGATATAGACACCTATCTGACAAATAATCCCTATGATGCCGGTAACGCTTTAGAGCAAATAAGTACGCAATACTGGGCAGCTACATTTTTAAATGAATACGAGTCATTTTCGAATTGGAGAAGAACTGGCTTTCCAGTTCTGGTACCTGTAAATTACCCGGGTAATGTTACCAATGGTACTATCCCAAGAAGGATGTCGTATTCAGAAAGTGAGCAGGTAAATAACGCTGCAAACTACAATGAGGCGATTTCCAGGCAAGGGCCAGACGAACTTACCACTAGAGTATGGTGGGATGTAAATTAAAGAACATACAGAACTTTGATTCTCAGGGTTATATTTTAAGTTAGTTTTAATTATTGAGTAAGTTGGTTAAAGGAGAGGAGGCTCTCCTTTATCCTTTTTACCAAGTTTGCACTTTTCTAAATACAGCGAAAGCTTTAAGAATACCAAATGTTACTGCGCAAAACAGTAGCGGTTTTTATAACTTTAAGCGGCTGTAAACCCTTAGAAGCAGTCTATAATGATTTCTAAGAAAACTACTTTAGGTATAGGTCTACTGACCTGTTTGATATTCGTTTCATGTCAAAAGGAAACGAACCCTGAACCTCATAGTCGTTTTACCCTACTTTCAGCCGCGGAGACGGGAATTAAATTCTCAAATGACATAAAAGACAACAAAGAAGAAAGCATTCTCTTGTACGCTAATTTCTACGGTGGCGGTGGTGTTGGTATTGGTGATTTTAACAACGACGGACTTCAGGATTTATATTTTGCCGGGAACCAGGTGGGGGATAAGTTGTACCTCAATAAAGGAGGTATGCAATTTGAAGATGTTACCGAAGCAGCCGGAATAATCAACGACGGAGGATGGTCTACCGGAGTAACAATTGCCGATGTAAATAATGATGGCTATAGCGATATTTACATCAGTAGAGAACTGCATGATAACAAGCCCGAATGGCGCGCTAATCTTTTATATATCAACAATGGTGATGCCACCTTTACCGAAAAGGCGAAGGCTTATGGGGTTGCTGATAACGGACGAACTAGACACGCTACTTTTTTAGATTATGATAGAGATGGCCTGTTAGACCTTTTTTTGCTTACACAACCCCCAAACCCAGGGAGTCTGTCCCCATTTAAAGGCTCAGAACTTCTGCTCCCGGAGTATGCCTTGAAATTCTACAGGAACTCAGGTGAAAGTTTTGAAGATATCACCGAAATGGCGGGCTTAAACCTAAGCGGTTTTCCGAATGGTGTTTCTGCCAGTGATATTAATAACGACGGCTGGACAGATCTCTATGTAGCAAATGATTTCTATGCTCCAGACTTTCTTTTTCTGAATAAGACCGATGGAACTTTTGAAAATGTTGCTGAACGTTCCCTGGGTCATATGTCGTATTACAGCATGGGTGTAGACATTGTAGACTTCAACAACGATGACTTGCTCGACATTTTTGTTCTCGATATGGTGGCCGAAGATAACTTTAGGCTGAAGTCAAATATGGGAGGTATGGATCGCGATGTGTTTAGGCAGGTTCTTGAGGATGGAGGATATTATCAATACATGTACAATACGGTCCAACTAAATAATGGAAATACTACATTTAGCGATGTGGCACAGTATACCGGTATGTCTGCCACAGATTGGAGCTGGTCTAATTTGGTTGCCGATTTTAACAATGACGGCCATAAAGATGTCTACGTGACTAACGGTCTTCTTAGAGATATCCGCAATACAGATGCTGATAAAAAGGTAGCAGAATACATTAATAAAGCCAGAATAGATTGGCTTCGTACCCACCCTGATGGCGGAAATATTAAAAGCGCAATGGAAGTCATTGATTTAGACAAAGCCATAGGTTTTTTGCCTTCCCAACCTCTTAAGAACTACGCTTTTGAAAATCAAGGCGATCTAAAATTCAAAAAAGTAATGGCAGATTGGGGATTGGATGAAGAATCGTTTTCAAACGGTGCTGCCTATGGGGATCTAGATAATGACGGAGACCTTGATATTGTTGTGAACAACATCAATCAAGAGGCATTTGTTTATAGGAATAATTCAGAAAATCTACCTGGGTATAACTTTTTGAGAGTTGAACTCATCGATAAGGACAATAAGCCTGTCTTTGGAAGCAGGCTGAAATTATACGATGCCAATGGCATTCAAACCGTAGAAACCACCAATGTAAGGGGCATTTATTCGACCAGCGAACCCCTGGTGCATTTCGGAATAGGAAAACAAAAGAAAATTGATAGCCTTGAAGTTCTTTGGCCAAATGGTACCAGGACTTTGGTTGAGGACATAGCGGCAAATGAAATACTGAAATTGGAAATGGGTGAGGGGAAGCCCTATCCCGGAAAATCCCGAAAGTTTGAAAGCACTCTTTTTGAGGAGGTCACCGGCAACTCAAAACTAAGGCATCATCACCAGGAAAATACCTTTGACGATTTTGAAAAGCAGGTACTGTTACCGCATAAAATGTCGCATTTCGGGCCGGCTCTGGCAGTAGGAGATATAAATGGCGATGGACGTGAAGATGTGTTCATTGGAGGAGCAACAGGTTTTTCTGCGAGCCTTTATTTACAGGATGGTAAAGGCGGTTTTACGCCAAAAGATGAAGCTTTTTGGAGAAAAGAAATGCCCTATGAGGATGTAGATGCCACCTTTGTGGATATTAATGGCGACGGAGCGCTAGATTTGTTCGTCGTAAGTGGTGGAAACGAGTATAAAATCAATGATTTTCATTATGCAGACCGCTTGTACCTAAACGATGGATCTGGCGGTTTTAAAAAAGCGGCCCTGCTTAAAGGTGATAGATCAAGCGGCGGGAAGGTAGCGACCAGCGATTATGATGGGGATGGCGATATGGATGTGTTCGTGGGTGGAAGACACCTACCACATCAGTACCCCAATCCTACTTCAAGTACCCTCTATCTCAACACCGATGGGCAGTTGGAAAATGTCACTACCGATCTGGCTCCGGAACTTCAGAATTTAGGAATGGTTACAGATGCCAGCTGGGTGGATTATGATAAGGACGGAGATGAGGATTTGATCTTACTTGGCGAATGGATGCCCATAACCATATTTTCAAATGAATCAGGAAGGCTTAAAAAACAGACCATCTTAGATCTGGAAAACACTTCAGGTTGGTGGTTTAGCATCACTCCCGCCGATTTTGATAAAGATGGAGACCTGGACTTCATAGCAGGCAATCTGGGACTCAACTATAAATACAAGACCTCCGAAGAAGCTCCTTTCGACATTTATGCAAATGATTTTGATGGTGATGGCAATCATGATATTGTTTTGGGATACTATAACAACAACAAACATTACCCACTTAGAGGGTTTTCATGCTCCTCGGAGCAGTTGCCGGGCTTAAAAGAAAAAATTAAGAAATATGACCTGTTTGCCTCCATGGAGATCAGTGAAGTTTACGGCGCAGCAGACCTGGAAAATGCGCTGCACTACGAAGCAAAAACTTTCGCATCATATTATGTAGAGAATCTGGGATCAGGCCGGTTTCGGCTCAAAGAATTGCCTATGGAAGCGCAATTGACTAATATTAATGATATCTTGACTGGCGATTTCAACAATGATGGAAACTTAGATGTGTTATGCGTTGGCAATCTTTTTGTATCGGAAATCGAGACTCCAAAAAGTGACGCCGGCTCAGGGCTTTTGTTGCTTGGTGATGGCCAGGGCAATTTTACGGGGCAACCCAATGTAAGCACGGGCTTTTATGCCTCCGGAGATGCAAAGAGGGTATCAGGTATTTCAGTAGAAGGAACAGATCTTATACTGGTTGCCAACAATAATGGTGCTTTGCAATCATTTAAATGGAAAAAAAGTACAGAAAAAAATAATTAACCAAAAAGCTAAAAAATGCAGATAAAAGAATCTCCCCAGGAATACGATGCCATAATTGTCGGATCTGGAGCCGGCGGTGGAATGGCTACCAAGGTATTGGCCGATGCTGGCCTAAAAGTGGCTGTGGTCGAGGCTGGGCCGTTTTTTGACCCGGCAAATCCTGAGCAGAAAACGCAGCTTAGGTGGCCCTGGGAGTCAGAACGGAGAGGTGCGGGTACCAGATATAGACCTTTTGGTGATTTTGATGCCGCTTACGGTGGTTGGGATATTGAAGGCGAGCCCTATACGCATAAAGATGGTACCAAGTTTGACTGGTTTAGATCACATATGTTAGGTGGTAGAACCAACCATTGGGGAAGAATTTCCCTGCGGTTTGGTCCCAACGATTTTAAGCACAAGAGTATAGATGGCTATGGTGAAGATTGGCCTATTGGTTACGATGATGTAAAACCCTATTACGATAAAGTTGATAAGTTAATTGGAGTATTCGGCACCAACGAAGGACTTCCCAACGACCCCGATGGGTTCTTTTTACCTCCTCCAAAGCCGAGGTTACACGAACTGTTTTACATACGTGGTGCTAAAAAATCTGGTGTTCCGGTATACCCGTCCAGAATGTCAATGTTGACCAAACGAATTAATAATGAGAGGGGAGTCTGCTTTTATTGTGGTCAATGCGGTAGGGCATGCCAGGTGTATGCCGATTTTTCTGCTGGTACCTGTTTGATCTTTCCAGCGCAGAAAAGTCGTGGACAGGTAGACTTATTTGTCAATTCTGTAGTTCGTGAGGTCACTACAAATGAAGAAGGAAAGGCAACGGGAGTTTCCTACATAAGCAAAGATGACAGGAAGGAATACAAACTTAAAGGCAAAACGGTGATTTTGGCGGCGTCTGCCTGTAGTACGGCCAGAATCTTACTCAATTCCAAGAGTAGTCAGCACCCTAATGGCTTGGGCAACAGTAGTGACCATGTTGGTAAGTATCTACATGATTCTACCGGAGCAGATAGAGCCGCTTTTGTTCCAGACTTAATGAACCGAAAGGTCTCTTATAATGAAGATGGCGTAGGTGGGATGCATATCTATTCCCCTTGGTGGGGCGATAACTCAAAGCTGGACTTTCCCAGGGGTTACCACCTTGAAATTTGGGGGGGTATGGGTATGCCTGGTTATGGTTTTGGTTTTAATGTCAACGACTTCAATAAATTCTTTGGCACAAAAGTAGGCGGATATGGTGATATGCTACGAAGTGACGCCAAAAAATACTATGGTGCGGTAGTTGGCATATCTGCACGCGGAGAGTCTATTGCGCTAAAGGATAATTACTGCGAAATAGATCCTTCGGTGGTTGATGAGTGGGGTATTCCGGTACTTCGATTCCATTACAAATGGTCTGATATGGAACGCAATCAGGCAAGGCATGCGCATAATACCTTCGAAGAGATTTTAACCAATATGGGAGGTGAGCTCCTGGGTGAAAAACCTGGTAAAGACCGTAATTACGGGCTGCACACTCCCGGACGAATCATTCATGAAGTAGGAACCACTAGAATGGGCGATGACCCCAAGACTTCAGTGACGAATAAGTTCCAGCAATTGCATGATGTTGATAACGTGTTTGTGGTAGACGCAGGGGTTTTTACCTCGCAAGCAGATAAGAACTGCACATGGACCATTTTGGCGCTCTCCTGGAGGACTTCGGATTATATTGTCAATCAATTAAAAAAACAAAATATTTAAGCCATGGATAGAAGAAAGAGTTTAAAGTCGATCGTATTGGGTTCGGTGGCCACAGGTTTGGCCGTAAGTGGTTGCAAACCAGGTGAGGAGCAAACAAAGGAAGCGGTGCAAACCGCCCATGAACCTGTAAAATGGCGTACTGAATACGAAAATGAGGCTTTAAAAGAAATCAAGAGCGGGGAAGCGTTTTTCAATGCACATCAAAAAGAAACCATGACAATACTTTGTGATTTGATTCTTCCACCTGGTGATCAATACAAAGGAGCGTCTGATGCCGATGTAGTCTCTTTTATAGATTTTATGGCCAGAGATACAGAATCTGAGCAAATGCAGACCGATCTAAAAGGAGGTTTAATGTGGCTAGACCGCAAGAGTAATACCGAGTTTGGAGTAGAGTTTAAATCAGCCTCAGAGGCTCAACAAAAGTCCATTTTAGACAGTATCGCTTTCTATGATCCGGAGATTCCTGAGAATGAACGACCCTTTGAGGTCAACTTCTTTGCCATGGTAAGAAATATGACCATGAGTGGCTTTTATACCACGAAAATTGGTGTAGAAGAACTTGGCTACAAGGGTAATATGCCCAATGTTTGGGATGGGGTGCCCGATGATGTTCTTGAACAACACGGGGTGGCCTATGACCCCGAATGGATCGCGAAGTGCGTAGATCAGAGTAAACGTAATGAGGTAGCTGAGTGGGATGAAAACGGAAATTTGATCAGTTAGAGGATTTCGTACGCCTTATGACACATACCGTATTTCACCCGAAAAAACCGTTTCCGTACCAGAAACCGGCCTGGCACATCCTTTACCTCATAGGTTAGCAAATTAGATCAAGAGTCAGTCATGTCTTTTTTAATACATATCCAGGAGATGACGTATCAAATCGGTGGTAGTTACTATTCCCACTAATTTGTTTTCATCTACTACAGGTAGGGCATGGAACTCCTTTTGGGCTAGAAACTGAGCCACCTCCTTCACCGTTGCAGTTGGAGGCACGCTGATGACGTTTTTCACCATAACCTGTTCTATACTAAACATATTGTACACCATAGTATCTACTTCATTTTCATTTTCATCAACGGCATCCGCAAAACTAATACGCATTAAATCTGTATAGCTCAGAATACCCAGAATAGTATCACCGCTCACCACAGGAATGTGCCGAATTCGGTGTTTTTTAAAGAGTTCTTCTGCGGTGACCAAGTCGTCATTTTTGGTCAGCGTTACCACATTGGTGGTCATTATCTTTGAAACAGGGACACGTTTTTTCATGCTTGAATGTTTTTGAATTTCTTATATGAAAATACGTTTGCTTTATGTGTATTAATATGATAAAAGTCAATTTTTAATTGAATCCTTTGAAAGAGTGTCCTTAGTAAAAATACCTTTCTGGCCATCAAAAACCGCAAAGGAAGTTCTAAGATAGCAGGCTCCCATCAAGCCACATGATCACAAAGAACTGCGGGCCAAAAAAGAGTGATGCGGGAAACGGATAATTATGTCAATCCACTTACCCTGGGGAGCTATTTTAATAGAATGATAGCTACTATATACCTAAAAGCATATGTTAATATTAGGCAAAGACTGGTAAAACTGATATCTATCATGGTTTACGGCTTCCCCTGATTCTATTTTGGCAATGAAATTGAAAACAAATTAAATTTCATAGCTATGAGTAGTATTAAAAAGATTTTGGTTCCCTTTGACTTTACCGAACCGGCCATTTCGGCTATGGATTATACTTTAAGTTTTGTCGGATGGAAAAATCCAATTAAAGTGGTCGCGCTCTATGTAAGTGGTATAGAAGTTAGTGAATCGGAGCGAAAGGAAGCAGCCGAACGTTTTGAGAGTGTCGTTAGCGCATTGAATAGAAAGACACATTTTCCTCCAGAACTTTTAATTTCGGAGGGAACATTGGCCAATACCGTATTGGAACTTAGAAGATCACAGAAGGCAGATTTGGTGATTATGGGAACACTTGGGGATGTGGGCGTAGAGGAGCATGTGACCAATACATCAGACCTGGTCCTTGAAGCTGATTGTGCCGTAATTAGCGTTCCTTTTGGATCTGAATCTAAAGTGCCCAAAGAAATCGCTTTGGTGCTGGGAAAGGAAGAAATAGAACAACCAAAGGTATTAGAATTGTTGTTGGATATTGCCCGGACTTTTAACGCCAGGGTGCATGTACTTACCATCTACAAAGAATCTATTTATGGCGAAAAGGTAATGGTAAATGCCAATGAGGAAACCTTGGAGTATTATCTCGAACATTTTTATGCAGAACACACTTTCGCAAAAAATCAGGATATCGAGAAAGGAATTCTGAAGTATATCGAAGATAAGAATATTGACCTTTTAGCCATTCTTCCGCGTAACCATGCTCAAAAAACAAAGCCGTCAGAAGGCCGATTGACCAAGTTGTTGACACTTCACTCTAAAGTTCCGGTACTGACCCTGGATTAATTGCCTGAAACCCTAACAATTAATTCGCACCACAAAATGAAAGAACAGCTGTAAACTATCAATTCTCAATGTTCCAGGTAGAAAATTTAGGTAAGGCAAGCATCAAATCACCCCTGCAATTAAGTACCGTTAGGGGGGATAACATCTTCAATTTTGTTGATGACAGTGACAAGCTGGTGTTTGACCTATCCTTAGACGCTTATAAGCACTGCCTAAAACACGGACAGGAACCCAATTGCCTGGAGAAAGCAGGCCCAAGACAGCAAATTTACTTTGATCCCCAAAAAACCACTGCTGCTATTGTAACCTGTGGCGGGTTGTGCCCGGGGATAAATAATGTAATTCGTGGGGTGGTCATGGCATTACATTATTTTTATGGTGTAAAAAAAGTTCTAGGCGTGCCCTATGGGTATGAGGGACTAAACCCTGAAATGGGTCACGGTTTTATAGAACTCTTCCCTGATAATGTCAAGGACATTCATCAGTTTGGTGGTACAATCCTCGGTTCGTCTAGGGGAGCCCAGGATGTTTCGGTAATGGTTGATACCTTGGTTGCAAATAATATCAATATGTTATTTGCAATTGGTGGTGACGGCACGTTAAAGGGGTGCGATGCCATTGGGAAGGAAATCCAAAAACGAGGATTGGATATCGCCGTTGTTGGTATTCCTAAGACCATTGATAACGATATTGATATTATCGACAAGTCTTTTGGATTTGAAACTTCCTTCGATATTGCCAGTCCTATTTTGCGGGATGCTCATAACGAGGCGCAGGGTGCCTATAATGGAGTTTCCATTGTAAAATTAATGGGCAGGGATAGTGGTTTTATTGCGGCCTCGGCTGCCTTGTCAATGCCAGTAGTAAACTTTGTTCTAATTCCTGAACTCAGTTTTAATCTTTATGGAAAATATGGATTTTTAGAATCCCTAAAAAGGCGGTTAGAGGCTAAACATCATGCCGTCATTGTAGTTGCAGAAGGGGCCGGGCAACATTTATTTGAAAATGAAGAAGTACAGACCGATGCCTCTGGGAATGTACAACATGGCGATATAGGCATTTTCTTAAAGGATAAAATCAAGGAATATTTCAAAGAGGTTTTTCCGGTCACTGTAAAATATATTGACCCAAGTTATATTGTACGTAGTGCAGCCGCTAACTCTGGCGATAGCATCTTCTGCAGTGGTTTGGCTTACATGGCCGTACATGGAGCAATGGCGGGAAAGACAAAATTTGTTGTCGGAAGAGTGAACAACAAGCTTGTTTATCTGCCCATATCAATGGTGACCAAAAAACGCAAAAAAGTAGATTTAGAAAGTGAGTTTTGGTTTGCCGTATTGCAAAGTACCGGCCAACCGTTTAGAATTAAATGAAACTTGGAATTTCTCTGGCCGGGATTCTTTCCTCTCTTCGTTCGGAAAATGCTCAGGGTGTGGCCCTGCAATGAAGTCAAAAATCCATATAAAAAGCGACCCGTAACTACTGATATGGCAGATCCCCAAAAGAGATGCTTGAAACTGAAGTGTAAAACCGATACTTTAGCAAGAATCAAACCGGTTGAGAGGGACGTCCTATGTCTGGATGTAGTCTGTAAACTGACAAAACGCAAATTAAAGTGTACCTAAGGCTTGAGACAGACAGATTAATAATTAGACCTATTAATTTGAAGGATGCCGAATTCATCCTTGATTTAGTCAACTCAAAGGGATGGCTGAAATTTATTGGCAACCGAAGTGTTTCTAATAAAAATGATGCCGAAAATTATATACAAACGATACTTGACAATACGAATTTTTACTACAGTGTTTTCGAGTTGAAAGAATCTAATAAGGCCGTTGGAATAGTGACATTTCTTAAGCGAGAAGATGAAAAGTTTCCCGATATCGGATTTGCTTTATTACCTGAATTTGAAAAAAAAGGATATGCTTTTGAGGCAAGTAAATCGTATCTCGAAAAAATTGAGAAATTAAACAAGTATGAAAATATAATTGCAATCACGATGGCGGACAACAAAAAGTCAGTCAATTTGTTGCAGAAACTCGGACTGGAATATAAATATGATCGCAAAAAAGGCATGGACGTTTTATCTTATTACACGAGAAAAATTAGGAAGTAAACAAGGTATAAATCAACAATACGCCCAATTCTTAGCACACTGCTCCATGCAATGCTGTTAAAGATAGGTAAAACTCAAATAAATATTTTAGAATGGTTAAATTCCGGGAATAACTTTATGCCCTATTATTAAAGTTTATCGAGTATTAAATTGCGATATTTTCTAGGGTTTTACTTTATTAAGACAATAAGATTGTTTCAGCAAATGGTCAAAATATTCTTCTTCATACCACGAACAACAAGTCTCTTTGATGTAACGGGCATTTATCAAGTATTTAAAGAAGCTATAGAAATGGGGCTGGATTATAAAGCAATTTTTGTCTCTGAGGTTTCCCATCAGAGTGTTGTGAATGGATTTGAACTATGCAATCTTAAAATATACAGGGACTACAGTCCTGCAGATGGCGATATCGTTATAATACCAGGTAAATATGAAAGGAACCCTGATTTCAGAGAATGGTTGAAAAAATCTTATGTTAGCGGGGCAACAGTTTGCGGAATTTGTACTGGAGTTTTTACATTAGCGTACACTGGGTTGTTGGATGGAAGAGAAGCTACTACACATTGGAATCATATTGATTCCCTTCGTTCAGAATACCCGAAAATTAAGGTTGTTTCCAAGGCCATATTCATTAAAGCTGATAACCTCTATACAACAGCTGGGGTCTCTGCTGGCATTGATTTGGCATTGCACCAAATTGAAGAGCGGTATGGTGCTCATATCGCAACGGCAATATCCAAAGAACTTGTATTATATAGGCAAAGATTTGGATCTGAACCACAACTCAGTGTTTACAACGAACGAAAGAAGCATGTTCATGAAAAAATCCACGAGGTACAAAAGTTGATTTCCCAGAACATAGATGTTGCGTTTACCATTCCTGAACTGGCAGACAAGGTTTTCATGAGTCCTAGAAATCTTTCCAGAATTTTTAAGAAAGTAACCGGTACGACAATCGGTTCCTATAGAAGAAAGATCAGAATCGAGAGAGTGTTAACACTGCTTTCTAACACATCCCTTAAGGTAGAGACCATCGCGCAGATGAGTGGTTATCGATCACCTAAACAGTTGCGCATTGATTTGCAAAGCCGCGGACTTGGCCAACCAAACAAGATTAGAGATTCATGGCCCGATTAGAACCATAATTGTCATATTATGAAATACATAATCAAATAAATTTGAGGCTAAAATCGTAATATGAAATTTATCAAGCCAAAGGATTTTACCGGCTCCCGCCCTTGGGATGCTCAGGAGATAGCAAACATGAATGGGATTACCATAAGATTGCATTGGACTGATTCACCTTATCAATGGCACGTCAATGAAGGAGAGGAGGTTTTTGTGGTATTGGATGGCGAGGTTGAGATGCATTTTAAAAGTGATGGCAAAAAATTAATGGAAAGATTGGTGACCGGAGAGATTTTCTATGCCTCAATAGGGACAGAACATGTGGCACATCCTATTGGTGAAACCCGTGTACTGGTAATAGAAAAAGAGGGAAGCATTTAAGAAATATTGAGGTTCGGAAAAGAATTCACCGATGAATAGGCGCAGAAGTACATCAAAATTTGACCTGTGCCTCATTACACTGGTCATTAGCAACAAGTAAAGCAGATGAGAAATACCGATATATATATTGTTGGTTCCGGGGCCATTGGCAAAGCATTGGCCGTTTTCCTGAAACGAGAAAACAAACAAGTGAAACTTATCCGGGGAAGTGTTGACAAACTTCCGAATGAAGAAAGTGTGGTTACTGTTATTGGAAAAGATAACACTTATCAGGAAAGGATTACAACCACTACATTTAGTAATCTTTCAGTCATTAATGGAATTGTTCTTATCGCAACCAAAACTTTTGCAAATACCCAAATTGCCCAAAAACTTCGTGGTATAAAAGGTGATTTTTCTATTGTCCTGCTTCAGAATGGACTCAACATAGAGCGCCCGTTTAAAAATTTCAGTAAAGTTTATCGCTGTGTTTTGTTTTCAACAAGCCAAGTCACAGGTGACAACCAGGTAAGGTTTAAAACTGTGGCAGCTTCACCAATAGGAAATTTAAAAGGGAAAAACGAAGGACTAGATAATTTGATTAGACAAATCAGTTCACCTGAATTTGAATTCTGTGAAGAACCCAGTATCATTAAATATGTTTGGACTAAAGCAATCATTAATTGTGTCTTTAATACAATTTGCCCCTTATTGGAAATAGACAATGGAATTTTTCACCGAAACTCAGATACCAAGAATTTAGCAAAAGAAATTATTGGAGAATGTGTTTCGCTGGCTGAAGTTGAAGGGATTTTTCTTGATAAAAAAGAAATAATGGAAAACCTAATGTTAATTAGCCAAAAGTCGGATGGGCAATTAATTTCTACCTATGTGGATATCCTAAATAAAAGACAAACCGAAATAGAAAGTTTAAACCTGGAAATTGCAAAAATTGCGGAAGAAGTAGGACAAGCAGAATTAGTAAAAAACACACGATTATTAGGCCAACTGATTCTAACAAAGTCTAATGAAACAAACTCTAAAAGGCAGTAGATAACAACAAAACTTCAATGACGAATCTTGAAATAATAAAAAGCACTTATGAAGGTAAAACTGCGGAGGAAAAACACCAAAACTTAGCCAAATACGCTGGCGAAAATATCAGTTGGACAGAAGCCAAAGGCTTCCCATATGCAGGAACTTATATTGGTATAGAAAGTGTTTATGAAAATGTTTTTAAGCGATTGAAAAAGGAATGGATTGATTATAAATTTACGCCCGAAGACTATATTGCCAATGAAGACAAAGTGGTTGCTTTTGGCACTTATTCAGGCACATATAAGCAAACCACTAAATATTTTGAAGCAAGAGTTGCTCATATTTGGAAACTAAAGAATGAGAGAATAATCAGTTTTGAGCAGTTTGTTGATAGCAAAATTGTTGACGAATCAATGCGGTAAGCACTATGGGCAAATAACATCTAAAATTAATTACTCAGCAAAAGCGGGCTTATGAAGGTTCTCGTGGACTTACCTTCTCCACTTTTTTCTGAATTAGTTGCTTAAACGATGCGACCAGTCTTATAGAAACACATTGTAGCCGATTAAATAACTTGAAATGCAAAACAAATTTTTATTACTAGTGCCATTTTTTTTCTTGTTAGGTTGTTCTGATATACCCAAACAGAATGAAGAAAAAACACAGATACTAAAAGCAGAGAATATAAAAAGTGAATTAAGCACCCCCTATATAACCTTTAGCCAGGGATACGCAAGCTTAAATTCTGAAATGATAGGGAGTTCTTATACCAAAGATGCCATTCTGATAAATGTTTACAACGACTCTGAACCTAAATCGTATAAGGGTAGAAAAAGGATAGGCGACTTTTTTTCTGAAAATTTCGAACAAGCAAAAAACAAAAGTGTAAACCTTAAAATTATTTTTAAAATTTCAGAAAGGCAAGTGTTGAACGAGACCATACTGGATAATGGTTATTATAAACTGGAAATAGTTGACCAAAGTAATACAACAAATGAGCGATATGGGAAATTCTC